>JBPYDR010000070.1:0-58055 GCA_051986235.1 Pseudolabrys sp. | reverse complement strand
CAGTCGGCCATGTCGTCGCCCATTACGACTATCGAAGTCGTAGGCCCGGTCTGCTCGTCTTTCGCCTCCGCTTTTTTCGGTGGCGGTGCACGCGAGCTTTCGCTGGGCTGTTGTTGCGTGTGTTGATATTGCCACTGGCGCGGCGGACTGTAGGAATCGCCGTTGCGGGGTCGCGAATTGTATTGGCCGCCGCCGAACCAATCGAACATGCCGCCCGACTGCGGCCGGGACCGCTGCCTATTGTGCTGATCCTGCTGGTTCCAGTTCCAGAAAAACTGGGCTTGAACGGCCACGCTGTCCGACTGGGCTATGGCCAGAACAGCCGCGACTACAAGCCAACGGGTACGTACTCGCATTTTGCTGGGCATATTGGTCGCTCGGTCAGCATTCGAATTCGGCCACAATTATCGCCACCGCGTCAAAGTTCCCGGTGGAAAAAGTACCGGGTTTTACGCGGAGACGGCCAATTCCTAAACACCCCCGAGTCATGTGACTCGTTTTGTCGGGTCCCGTGCTTAAGCCTCTGAAAGACTGGACTAATGCTCGTGTTGACCAAAGCACAGCGGGTCGCCCTCTTTCGCCTATTCTGCCGTGACTTTTTGTCATGGGTGACACCGACCAGCAGAAGAGATCAGGCGCGAAGAAAATCGAGTGACGTAGGTCGTGGACTCCCTTGATGCCTGTCCGAGCGGTCACGTTACCGCGATTGCTACGGCTTACGGCCGGCCGTTTTCGGTCAAGGGATTTGGCCAATTCGTTGCCGACGCGATTCGTAAAGCGGGGTTGCCGACGCATTGCAAGGCGCACGGTCTGCGCAAAGCCGCCACCCGTCGATTAGCGGAAGCCAGATGCAGCTTGCACGAGATCGCGGCAGTGACGGGCACAAGACCCTTTCGGACATCGAGCGCTATACGCGGGCCGCGTCGCAGGAAGCCCTCAACGCCAGCCCGATAGAGAAACAGGCCGCGAACAAACAAGTGGCCTGCCGCTCCGAATTGGCAACCCCACTGACAAATAAAGATAAATTATCCCGGGTGGCGGTCCCGAGAGGAGTCGAACCTCCGACCTTCGGTTTAGGAAACCGCTGCTCTATCCTGCTGAGCTACGGGACCATCAGGGACGATGTAGCACAGGCGTGGGTCTAACGCATCGCTTCGGCTAGTCAACCTTTGCGCCTGACGCGGCGACGACATCCTTCCACATCGTTCGTTCCTTCGCAGCGAACGCAATCGCACCTTCAGGTGTGCTGGAAAGAACTCGGGCACCGGCGACGAGAAACCGTTCCTGGATTGCCTGTTCGCCGGCGATCTGCCGTTGGGCCGCGGAAAACCTGTCGACGATCGGGCGCGGGGTTGCCGCCGGAAATACGAAAGCTGCCCACGATGTCACCACAAAGTCCTTTATTCCCGATTCATCCATGGTGGGAACGTCCGGCAGCGTCGGCCAGCGCTGCGCGGAGGTCACGGCAAGCGCGCGCATTTTTCCCGACTGGATGACGGGCACATATGAAGCGAGATTGTCGATCGCAAAATTGACGTCGCCCGCGAGCATGGCCGGTATGGTCTGCGCCGCCCCGCGAAATGGGACGTGGATTGCATCGATTCCCGTTTGCTTGACAAACATCACGCCGGACAAATGCGGCGAGGTGCCAACACCAGGGCTGCCATAACTAACGCGCCCCTTTTGCTTTGCCCAGGTCAGGAATTCAGTCAAGGTTTTTGCCGGGACATGATCAGTCGGAACGACAAAGACGTTGGGCAACTCCCAGGTGAGCGACGCCGGGACCAGGTCGCGTTCGGGATCGTAAGGCATCTTGTTGTAGAGATACTGATTGATCGCGAAATGACCGATAGTCGCGGCGCCAATCGTGTAGCCGTCGGGCGCGCTACCGGTAACAGCCGCGATGCCGATATTGCCGCCGGCGCCGGCGCGGTTCTCAATCACGAAAGGCTGGCCAAAAATGTCCTTAAACCGCTCCGCCAGAATCCGAGTCAGCACATCGGTCGAGCCCCCCGCCGGATAGGGGACGATGATGCGCACCGGATGATCAGGCCAACGGGCGCCTTCACTATGCGCTCCAGTCACAGCCATTGCGCTGACAGCAGCAATCGATGTCAGGACCTCGCGGCGGCTTGGCAAAGTGCGACGCGTTTGCATTGACGGCCTCCCGGCGTTTCTTGATAACGTCTGCTGGCTTTCAGGCATTCTATCGCGTGGCCGGCCAGCCGCCATCTTTATTGCGGGTCTAGAGATTTGCCGAAGGACTTTTCGTTCGCGACATTTCTTGCAGTCTCGTCCATTGCGTATTTCCGTCCTCGAGCTAAAGGCACAGGAATCCTGCAAGCCGTCGCCCGCCGGAAGAGGCACTGTCGCAAGCGTTCGCGACGGGCGCACGGTGCTACTGACCGACGACCGAGAAGTGCGGCCGGCGGCGATCGAAGTAATCGACAGCGGCCGCGGCGCGCTGAAATCGCTCGTGGATGGCCGTGACCTGCACCTTATGCGTGTTGGTTCTGACCAGGATCGATATGGACTCGTGGTCGCCTTCGTTCGCATCGGTGACAGTCAACAGCCGATCCAGGAAATACTGGTCGAGCAGGACACGGGTCGCAGCAAGGATCGGCGACAAGGCGTGGGCCGATATCTTGTTGCGTTCAGAACGGGTTGCGCGTGCCCGGCGCGGTGTCTGGACAGACCCCAATTTCGCCCCTTTGCGGCCGGAACATCTCGAGGGGTTGCAGCCGCGCGGGCCAATTTGCACTGGTAGAGGGCAAGGTATTGTCGGTGCGCGAAAGCGGCGCCACAATATATTTGAACTTCGGGCGGCGGTGGAGGCGCGATCTTACGGTAACGATTCTTAAGCGTCATCGGCGAGAATTCGCCGCGGCGGGCATCGATCCGAAGGGGTTGGAGGGGCGTCCAATTCGAGTGCGCGGTTGGGTCGAGCAGCGTGGCGGCCCGGTCATTGATGTTGTGGCCCCTGAGCAGATCGAACGCGTCGAGCAAAATGCGTAGGGCGGGTATGGGTACGCTTAAATCCGGGTTCGCAAGTCGAGCGCTGCTTGTCGCTCTTGCTGCGGCTTTGGCCGGGTGCACCGCTACGTCCGACACTCGTCTGATTTCCTTGCCGGTGCCGCAAACTTCTTCTGCGACCGAACTCGAGCCGGCAACGCAACGAGAGCAGGCGCGCATACTTGCGACCTATGGCGGCGAATACGACAACGCGCGTCTGCACGCGATGATCGAGAAGATCGTTGAGCGTCTCGTTGCCGCGTCTGAACGTCCTGACCTGAAATACCAGGTCGTCATTCTCAACTCGCCGTCCATCAATGCCTTCTCTCTTCCGAACGGCAAGCTCTACATCACACGCGGACTGATTGCGCTCGCCAACGACAAGGCCGAACTCGCCTCGGTCCTTTCGCATGAAATGGGCCATGTGATCGCGCGTCACGCCGCAATTCGAGAGGAACAGGCCCGCCAGGTCGCGATCATCAATCACGTGGTCAACGACGTACTGAGCGACCCGCAGGTCGGAGCTCTCGCGCTGGCCAAGTCGAAGCTCACGCTCGCGGCGTTTTCGCGTGCGCAGGAGTTCGAAGCTGATGGAATCGGCGTGGGCATTTCGGCGCGCGCGGGATTTGACCCCTATGGGGCCTCCCGGTTTTTGACCGACATGCAGCGAACTGCGGATTTCAAGGCGTCCGCCGGCGGAGCCGACCCCCGCGCGCTGGATTTTCTGTCCAGCCATCCCGCAACTCCCGACCGCGTGAAAAACGCACTTGCGAACGCGCGTCAATTCAGCAGTCCCGGTCCTGGAGAACGTGACCGCAGCGAGTACCTGAGCAATCTCGACGGAATGGTTTACGGCGAAGATCCGAGCGAAGGTTTCGCCCGCGGGCGGCATTTTCTCCACCCCAAGCTCGGCTTTACGTTTGCCGCACCGCCGGGATTCACACTCGACAATACCGCGCAAGCAGTGCTCGGACTCAAGGAAGGCGGCGGCGAAGCCTTGCGTCTCGATGTCGTGGCCGTGCCGGCCGAGCAGTCCCTGCCGGACTACCTCAAGTCGGGCTGGATGGAGAATGTCGATCCGACAAGCGTCGAAGAGTTCTCGGTCAACGGTTTTCCGGCGGCAACCGCTGCGGCCGGAGGCGGCAACTGGTCATTCCGTTTGTACGCCGTGCGCTTCGGCAGCGAGGTCTACCGTTTTATCTTCGCTGCCAAAGCGCGGTCGACGCAGGTCGATCTCGCTTTTCGCGAATCGATCATGAGCTTTCGCCGTATGACTTTGAAGGAGAGTCAGCAGGTCAGGCCGCTTCGTCTGAAAATCGTGACTGTCGGACCAAACGATACTGTCGAGAAACTCGCACACCGCATGGCAATGTCCGACCGCTCCCTCGAAAGGTTCCGGACGCTCAACGGCATCGGGCACCAGGACAGGCTGAAGCCGGGCGACAATGTCAAGGTTGTCGTTGAGTGACGCGCGCGCATGACTCGGCATCGATACTTCATTTTCTCCTGAAAACGAAATGGCCGGGACGCGTCCCGACCATCACAAGAGACCTTCGGTGGAGTTCAGCTCTCGCCGCCTTCATAGTTGATCGTGAATTCTCTCGGCACGTCCGGACCCCAGAGGTAAAAAGAATCCTCCGGCTTGTGGTCGCCCGACGGCCAACGCTCTTCTTTCGGGATGTAATCGATATCGCAGGAGTACTCGGCGAAGCTCCCCCAAGGATCGCGCACGTAGTGGAAATAATTCGAGCCGAGCACATGGCGGCCGAGGCCCCACCCCTTGGTCCAACCTTTGTCATGCATCCGCATCGCGCCGAGCCCGATGTCATTCACGCTGGAAACATCCCAGCTGCAATGGTGGAAACCCGGCGCGCTGGACTTCACCAAGGCCAGAAGGTGATGGTCGCTGCCGTGAATCCCATGCATAAAAGCAACAATGTCGGAGGCACGATCGGAAAGCCGAAGACCAAGCGTACGCTCGTAAAATTTGATCGACTCGGAGACATCACGGGTAAAGATCAAAACGTGCGAGAGCCGGCGCGGGCGCACCGGGGGAGCTTTGTCTCGCGTCGTTGCGCCGGCGGCTCCTGCGGGAACGGAGATCCACTGGCTGTCCGATTTCCGGTCGGGAGACACTTTGGGTCCGACCTTCACTTCGATCAACACGCCTTCGTCGTTACGGAACCAGAAACCATTGCTCTCGAAGCCCAGTGGCGGGTCAATAAGTTTGACCCCCTGCTCTTCGATGCGCGCCTTCAGTCGCGGAAGGTCGTTGGCATAGCAGCCGAATGAAAGATGGTGCAGCGCTTTGGCTTTGGTGCCTTCGACGACCGAACCCCAGCGGTGGTCGTGGCCAAATGTCTTAATAGCGAGCACGTTACCGTCGCGCCGCAAATCGAGTCCGAAGTTGCCGTAAAAATCCTGGGCGACCGATGCATCGGGAACCGCGAGGACGAATTGGTCGAGCGAGTGCACACCGAGGGCATCGGTTTCGGTGGTCGGCGCGACATAGCCGCGAATAGCGGTCATTGCTAACTCCCTTGACTTCTGCAGGGGTGATTGGCCGGCATATAAGCCAGAGACGCGTTGCGAGCAACTGCCGTCGCTGCCCACCACTGTGGGCGCAACGTCATCGGCGGCACTTGCAGATGAGCCCGCCGTGATACAGAGCAGTCCCAAGACAGTCCGAGAAGTTCGGTCGACACGCTTACAGTTTGCCTACGATGGACAACGACCGGTTCAAGCCGTGCGCGACATGATCAAAAAACAAAAAGCCCGGCGCTGGGCCGGGCCCTTCGATAATGATATTTGCGCGCCTATCTTCAGGCCGCCTCTTCCTCGACGCCTTCCTCAGGACCGGCCTCTTCGGGCGGCTTCGGACCGCGGCGCGGGCCCTTGGCGAGAGCCGCTTCGATCTCCTTGATCGCTTCGGTCTCGGTCACGCGCTGAACCGCCGCGATTTCGCGGGAGAGCCGATCAAGAGCAGCCTCGTAAAGCTGCCGCTCCGAATAGGACTGCTCGGGCTGGGTCTCCGACCGGTACAGGTCGCGCACGACCTCAGCAATAGCGACGATATCGCCGGAATTGATCTTCGCTTCGTATTCCTGCGCCCGGCGGGACCACATGGTGCGCTTGATGCGCGCGCGGCCCTTAAGCGTCTCAAGTGCCCGCTTGACCAGCGGTGCCTCGGCCAGCTTGCGCATGCCAACGGATACGATTTTCGCGGTCGGAACCCGCAGAGTCATCTTGTCCTTGATGAAGTTGATGACGAACAGTTCGAGCTTGGCGCCCGCAACCTCCTGCTCCTCGATGGCGATGATCTGGCCAACTCCATGGGCCGGGTAAACGATAAACTCGTTAGTCTTGAAGCCTTGTCGTTGTGTAGTCTTCTTATTGCTAGTCATTCCGGGCATGACTCCTTCGCCGGGCCCTTTTCGGCTGCCGGCCACCTTGGCTGCGGGAGCCCCACCGCGGACGGCACCGCGAGAGGCGTGGGTGGTCCGCCGCACTGCAGCAGACTTTTTTGGTCCCCGGCTCATGCCGGAGGAGCCCTTCTTTGATTTATGACGCGTTTTTCCTGCCACTGCTCACGCGTGGATCGCACGCCCTCTAAACTGGAAACCGGGGAACTCAACCACCGAAAAATAAGGCTCCCGAATGGGGAGCGCACCGGTAGCAACGTCGTTCCTGTCCATTTTTTCTATATATAGCACATTTTTAGGCGGAATCAAAGCGTTATGGCGACGTAGAATGGCGATTTCCCCGCGCCGTTCAGGGAAATTTGGCTAAATCGGTTAACGTTGCGCAATAAAGTAACAAGCCCTACAGCCGAGGATGGCAGCAAAATTAACTTCAATCCCCGGTTCCGGACTGGGGAGAAAAGAACTTTTTGAATTTTTCCGACACGCCATCCCAATCCTTGGCATCGGGAGGTGCCTCTTTCTTGACCGTGATATTGGCCCAGGTCTTTGAGTACTCGGCGTTCAGTTCGAGCCATTTTTCGAGACCGGCTTCGGTATCCGGCTTGATCGCCTCTGCGGGGCATTCCGGCTCGCACACGCCACAGTCAATGCATTCGTCGGGATGAATGACGAGCATGTTCTCGCCTTCGTAGAAGCAGTCCACCGGACACACCTCTACGCAGTCCATGTATTTGCATTTAATACAGTTTTCGACGACGACGTAAGTCATTCCCCACTCCGGCAAACCAACTCGCAACGCTGCCTAAACCAACACCAGATAAGCTGCAACCAGCGTGGATACGACCCACCCGACCTAACCGCCTGATCCAATGGCAAAGAAGGCCCCGCTCGCGGATTCTCAGGTCAAATCGCGGTAAAGTGCACGCGCAACAGGCGCGCCCCCACGCCGTTCGCAAAGGCCTTCGACTCGGACTACTCTGACGGTCCGGTCAAGCGCAACTGTAACCACATCACCAACTCGTACCGGATGGCCGGCGGCCGTCATGCGCCTGCCATTAAGGCGAACAAACCCTGCTGTTGTAAGCGCGGCTGCATCGGTCCGCGTCCGTACCATCCGCGCATGCCACAACCATTTGTCGATGCGCTGACGTTCCAATTCCTTGGTGCTAGTGCTCAAGACGGCTCTTTGTTGGTCTGCTCTAGCTGCTGTTTGAGCGCAGCAAGTTTGGCGAACGGGGAATTCGGATCCGGTTGTTTGTCGCGCCCACCTGAGCCGCTGCCGAAAGGCTTTGCGTAGTACTGTTCGCGCTCGGCCCGCTCGACACGCTCACCACGTTCGCGCCGCGGTCGTTCGCGGCGAGCTGCGTGACCTTGCCGGTCTGCGCGTTCACCTTGGCGTTCCATCCGCTGCTGGCGTTCATGCCGTTCCTGCCGTTTCTCCCTATCCGGGCGCTCGCCACGATCGTGGCGCGGGCGGCGCGGACCTCGCGACGGCTGAGTGGAGCCGGAAGGAGCTGATGTGGCACCCTCGTCCGACGTGGGGGCCGGCGCGGCGGCAGCGTCGGCGGCAACGGCTTGCGGTTGCTGCGGACGTTGACGGCGAGGCCGATGTGGTCGTCGTTCGGGTCGACCAGCCGGGCGCCACACTTCGACAAACGCCGGTTCTTCCGCTGGTTTGTTTTCGGCCGTCGGCACAGGCGCCGTATCATTCGCAGCAGCCGCCTCAGCCGCGGGCTCGGCGGCCGGCCCAGATGCGTCCGCACCAGGCACAGTCTCCGGCGCAGTTTCGGGCGTCACGAGCTCAGGCTCCGGCAGCAATGAGCGTGATTGCAACCCCGCGACCGGTTCGGGTTTTTCTGACGACGAACCAGCGTCAGCTGTCGCTTCTGCGGTCGCGGGCGCACCGTCACTGACGGCGGCCGGTTCAGCGGCAGGAGCCGCTGCAACGGGCTGGACCGGCTTGGGCTTGCGATCCATCCGATAGCCGAGTGAGCGCAGGATCGACGCAAAGTCATCGCCAGATGCGCCGGTGAGCGAGGTCATCGCACCGGTCACCAGAAAGCCGCGTCCGTCGAATACGCCGTCGGGTTTGGGACCCGGCGAGGTTTCGCGCCAGGAGAGCGCCGGCCGGATGAGATCGGCGAGTCTTTCCAGAATGTCCACGCGCACCGCACGCTCGCCGCAAATGCGATAGCCGGCAGTCCGATAAAGCGCCTTGGGCGTGTCTTTGTCGACCGGGATCGATGTACGACCGCTTGCTGCAAGATGCAGCAAATCGCCGACCCCCTTCGCTTCCGGGCTTTCGTGCTTTATCGCCCACAATTGCGTCGCAAGCGCGCGCGGTGCCGGCTTCAGCAGCGCCGGCAAATAGATGTGATAGGCGCCGAAGCGCACGCCATACTTTCGCAGAGTAGCCCGAGCCGGTTGATCTAATCCCTTGACCTCCTCGGCAACCTTTTGCCGCTCCAGCACGCCAAGCGATTCCACGAGCTGAAACGCAACGCCGCGCGCAACGCCGGTGATGTCGTCGGCCGCGGTCAGCGAAAATAGTGGCGCCAGCAATTTTTCGATGTGGGTCTTCAGCCAAAGATCGAGCCGTGTCTGAACCAGCTCGCGTGCCGGACCTGTGAGGTGTTCGTCGGCGATCACTCGGACACGGGGACGCAAGGTGTCGTCGCCGGCGGTCAATTTCCCGACGAGATCGCCGGTCCAGCGCAACGCACCGTCGGCCGCTAGTACGATCTGATCGTTCGATGTCTGCGAAATCTTTGTGGCGCGCGCCTCGATCTCTCCGGCCAGCACCTTTTGTGCGGCGGCATTGAGCGCTTTGGCTTCCGAGCCCGCGGCTGACGCGTCCGGCGCGAACATGAACCCGTCGAGCCGGCCGATGACATGGCCCTCGACGGTCACTTCGCCAGACTTTCCGATTTCAGTTTCTAGCATTGCGTTTTCTCGAAGCCGCCGCATCAACACGCTGGTGCGGCGGTCGACGAACCGTTCGGCCAAACGTTCGTGCAACGCGTCGGACAACTTGTCCTCAACCGCGCGCGTGACGCCTTGCCAATGGTCCGGGTCGGCAAGCCAATCCGGGCGGTTGGCAACGAAAGTCCAGGTCCTGACATGCGCGATCCGGTTGGAGAGAGTGTCGATGTCGCCGTCGGTCCGGTCGGCATGAGCAACCTGACGAGCGAACCAATCCGTGGGGATGTTACCCTCTCGCATCAGGAATCCATAGAGGGTTACGGCCAATTCGGCGTGGGTTGCAGGCGCGATCTTTCGATAGTCGGGAACCTGACAGGCATCCCATAACCGCGCGATGGCAGCACGATCGCGCGCCAGACCACGAACATCTTCGTCGCGCGCTGCGTGTTCCAGGACGAGTATGTCCTCGCCAATCGGTGCGCGTGTCAGCCCTTGTTCGCTCGGTGTTGCCGCAAGCGAGGCCTGCAGCGCACCGATCGAGGCAAAATCAAGATTTGTATTGCGCCACTGCAGCAGCCGAACAGGTTCGAAGTTGTGGCTTTCGAGCGCCTGCACGAGTACAGGCTCAAAGGGGTCGCATCGGCCGGTCGTGCCAAATGTCCCGTCGCGTGTGGCGCGCCCGGCGCGGCCAGCAATCTGGGCGAGTTCGGCCGGGTTAAGCTTTCTGAACTGATAGCCATCGAATTTCCGGTCCGAGGCAAACGCGACATGATCTACGTCGAGGTTGAGGCCCATCCCGATCGCATCGGTCGCCACGAGGTAGTCGACGTCACCGGACTGGTACAGCGCTACTTGCGCATTGCGCGTGCGCGGCGAAAGTGCCCCAAGCACGACCGCTGCGCCGCCACGCTGGCGGCGGATCAACTCGGCAATGGCGTAAACTTCCTCGGCCGAAAACGCGACGATCGCGGATCGCGCTGGAAGCCGCGTCAGCTTTTTTTCGCCAGCATATGTGAGCGTTGAAAGGCGTGGCCGGCTGACAACATGCGCACCGGGGAGCAGCTTCTCGACCATCGGCCGAACGGTCGCGGCGCCAAGCACCAAAGTCTCTTCACGGGCACGGGCATTGAGCATGCGATCGGTGAAGACATGGCCACGCTCAAAATCGGCCCCCAGCTGGACTTCATCGACCGCAAGGAAGGCGACGTCGAGATCGCGTGGCATCGCCTCCACGGTGCACACCCAGAACCGCGGATTCGGCGGCTTGATCTTTTCCTCGCCGGTGACGAGAGCAACCGAATCCTTGCCGACACGATCGACAACCTTGTTGTAGACCTCGCGCGCCAGCAGCCGCAGCGGCAGTCCGATAACGCCGCTGGAATGCGCAAGCATGCGCTCGATGGCGAGATGGGTCTTTCCGGTGTTGGTAGGACCCAGCACCGCCGTGACACCGGCGCCGCGGGCTCGCGATGCGCGGGCAGGCTGCTGGGAAAAACTGATGGTCATTACGCGTCCGGACTGGCGAGAGAGCCTTGGAGCGGGCCCTCTCGCGGCCTCCCTGTATCACAATGCGACGACAAGCATGTGCGTGGTTAAGCTTTAGAACGAGTCTGGAACGAAAGGCGCCCGAATCACTGACTCCGAAGCTGTATGACTTCGTTCACGGCGACATCTGGAGAGCAGTGGCGGCGCAACCACAAGATGGAGTAGCAGGGCCTCGATTCAAGTGCGCTTTAGCCCCTTTAAAGGTTAACGCGGATCTGGAAGTGCCCGGAGCCGAAGAGTCAAGAGGGACTATTGAGTCTTCATGCCGTTGGCGCCGGCCTGGATCGGGGTCGAAACGAACTCTGTGGCGTCAAGCACCGCCTGGCCAATGGGTGTCGGCCCTTGCGCGTGGATTGGCACGAGGACGCGGGTTCCGGCGACGGGCGCGAGCCAGACCTCCATGTCGCGCTGCTTGGCGAGATATCTGATCGCCGTTCGCGTCGGAACAAAGCCCGCCACAGGGGTGAAATACGCCGCACAAACCACAACCGGGCCCGAATAGCCCTTTACCGCTTTTACTTTTTCCATGCGCTTGAAGGCAAACTGCATGTCGTAACGCAGCCGGCCGTCGAAAATTTCGTGCGTTCGCTGACAGGCTTCGGGCACAAGAAGATCGCCGGTTCCCGCCATGCGCACGATCGAGCCGGTGATTGGATCGAGGACACCACGTTGTGACGTCTCGGTGATCGGGACCCGCGCCGGGTCGTCGTCGGCCGGCGGGTCTACCTTGTACTCTTTCACGTTGCCGTTGCTGATGGCGATGCGGATCGAGTCCAATCTTTTGCCACGGCCGTTGATGGTGGCCGTGTAGACAGAGGTCAAGGATCGCCCGCCATTCAGCGTGCCGCGCACAGTGGCGTTACCCTGGCCGCCCGTAAATGCACGCAACAGTCCTGACGTCTGCCCGCTGACGGCGGCGCTATATTGCGCTTCACTGATGTCGATGACCCAGCTGCCGGTACCGATTGGAATTCCGGCAATTGTCGCCGTGTAGTGAGCTTCGAGACGCGCTTGTGCGTGCGCCAGCACGACCAGGCCTGTAACGGCTATAGCCGCCGTGGCAGACGCAAGGAGCAAACGCTGTGTCAGTGGACGCAAGACGTGATCCTTCCGCGCGCCAGCACCGGTGACGTTCCGCGATTGAGGCCCCGGCACAATATCACTCACGGAGCAATCCACCACGCGGGATTGGCCGGTAGCGGGCCACAGAGTTAATTACTGAACGCCTGGTACAGTCATTACGTCGGCGCGGATTTCGTCGAAACTGTGTTCGCTCGCAGCGGCCGGCCGAGGGTGATTGCATAGAAATCCCATTGAATGCCGTCCAATAGCTTGGCTTGACGCACCTAACGTCGCTCTCTATACGTCCGCCCATCTTAACCAGACGATTTGATCGGAACTGGCACGTTTTCGTGCCGGGGGTTCTTGAGGACTAAGCTATGTCATGGCGTTGCGACCTGACCGGTAAAAGGCCACTGGTCGGCCACAAAGTGAGCCACTCCAATATAAAGACCAAACGTCGGTTCCTACCGAACCTGCGCAACGTCACACTTATCTCCGACACTCTCGGCCGCAGGATCCGTTTGCGCGTTTCCGCGAACGCCCTGAAGACGGTCGACCATAGGGGTGGGCTCGATGCGTTTTTGCTCAAGGCAAACGACGACGAGCTGGCCCCACGGGTGCTCGACCTAAAGCGGCAGATCATGAAGAGGCGTTCCGCTGCGCAAGCGGGCTGATGATCTTTTTCAGAGCGACTGATCGGCAATGACCGGCCTCGTGCCGGGAATGCACATTTTGGCCTCGCGATCGCGGCTCGGGCGTCTATTCCTCCACCACCGCAAACTGCAGAAGCAGATTGCGCTGGAGAACAGAGAAATTGTCGTCCGATACAATCGTGATGATTGTGTCGCCGCCCGCCGTGCGGTGGATGGAAATTCCTTCCATGTTGTCGATCTGATCGGCGAGATCAGCTTCAACCATTGTGCGGCCGTCGACCACCGCACTCTCTTTGAGACTTGAGAGGGGCACGCGACGAATGCGTATCGCGATGCCGCGCACGAGGGAAAGGCGCCGCTCGAGCAGCAACATATCGTCAGGCGGGAGAATGGTGCAATCGCTGACATCGAACTCGTCGGTCCGCTTGACGCTGAAACGCATGACGCGGTCCGTGCCGAGCACAAACGATCGCAAATTGCCGGCTGCGTCGAGGCTCTGCTCGGAAACCGCGATCAACTCGCCCGCCAACGGACCCTGCTGGGGTGCCGCGACGCATTCAAGGCTCTTGTTGTATGTGAGGGTCTTGAAGTCGGCCGGCACGCTGACCGGTTGCCCACGAGCAAGCAAACCGTCCCGACGATAATCAAATCGAACAATCTGTTCGACCCGCTCGATGCCCACGTAGAGAACGCCGTCGCGCTCGGCGAGCGACTCGGTGTCGTACCAGCCACGTGCGGCGAGCGGTCTGCCGTCTTGCCCAAAATGGGCGCCATTTCCGCGTCGGCGATATCGGCCGGTCGGCCGTCGCGGTAGATAATTCGGCCGCGGAGCCATGAGCCTTTGTCGGTGACTGCGATGAACCGGTTGCCGCCAGGTTCTACGTGGAGCCCCGAAATCCCGCCGAACGCCGGATGTCTCGACTCGAGCGCCAGCCCTCCGCGGAACTCCAGATTGCCAAAACGCACTTTTGATGAATCACGATTGTCGAACGAGGCTATCGGCGTTGCGTCGATGACAATGCGCACGGGCCCGGTTGAATAAGGAGGCGCGGCAACGGCAACGACGACAGCCGGGACAAACAGCACGATTCCGACAATCAGCGGACGGCCGCGCAAAAGGCTCAAGCGACGCGTCTCCGCCTGCTGGGACTCCGCCATTCGATCGCAGCGTGTTCTTCGAACAATTCGGCAAGTTTCTCGGTCATCGCACCGCCGAGCTCTTCGGCATCGACGATCGTGACCGCACGGCGGTAGTAACGCGTCACGTCGTGACCGATACCTATGGCTATCAATTCGACCGGGGAACGGGTTTCGATCTCCTCGATCACCCAGCGCAGATGACGCTCGAGATAGTTGCCTGGGTTCACCGACAACGTGGAATCGTCAACCGGTGCACCATCGGAAATCATCATCAGAATTTTGCGCTGCTCGGTGCGACCCAACAGACGCTTGTGCGCCCAATCGAGCGCTTCACCGTCGATATTTTCCTTGAGCAGGCCCTCGCGCATCATCAGGCCAAGGTTCTTGCGTGCTCGGCGCCAGGGCGCATCCGCCGACTTGTAGATGATATGGCGCAGGTCATTCAGCCGGCCGGGATTTGTCGGCTTGCCGGCCGTCAGCCAGTGCTCGCGCGATTGCCCGCCTTTCCATGCGCGCGTCGTGAAGCCGAGGATTTCGACCTTGACGCCGCAGCGCTCTAGTGTGCGCGCGAGAATATCGGCGCAAGTGGCGGCAACCGTAATCGGACGACCCCGCATCGAACCGGAATTGTCGAGCAGCAAGGTCACAACCGTATCGCGGAATTCAGTATCCTTTTCGGCTTTGAACGAAAGCGGGTGCAAAGGATCGATGATGATACGCGACAGCCGCGCCGGATCGAGTTGCCCCTCTTCCAGATCGAATTCCCAGGACCTGTTCTGTTGAGCCATCAATCGCCGCTGCAGGCGGTTGGCGAGACGCGCAACAACGCCCTGCAAGTGCGAGAGCTGCTTGTCGAGGTAACCCCTCAGGCGATCCAATTCCTCCGCTTCGCAGAGGTCTTCAGCGGCAACTGTCTCGTCAAATTTGGTGGTGAATGCGCGATAGTCCGGCCCGCGCGGCTCGTTTGCGCCGAAATGGCGGGGCCGTTGCGGTTCGCCGGGTGTTTCGGCGTCGCCCATGTCCGTGTCATCGGCCATGTCGGCGGTGGGCGCGTCGACGGCTTCGGCCGCAGCATCAGGCATGTCCTCGGCGGACACCTGCGTGTCCTCCATGCTCATGCGCTGCATTTCGTCGGAATCAGCCGCATCGCCATCTTCGCCGGATTCCTGCTTGCGACGATCCTCCTCGCCTTCGTCTTCCTCATCCTCGGAGTCGTGGCTGCGATCCTCGCCCATTTCGAGGGCATCCAGAAGATCGTGGACGACATCGCTGAATTGTCGCTGGTCTTCGACCAGGTTTTCCAACCGATCGAGATCCCGCCCCGCGCGCTCTTCAATCAGCGGACGCCACAGATCGACGAGCCGCTTGGCGGCGGGCGGCGGAGCCAACCCGGTCAGGCGTTCGCGCACCATGAGGGCGAGCGCGTCTTCGATCGGCGCATCAGCACGTTCCGTAATCTGGTCGAACTTGCCGCGATGAAAGCGCTCGTCGAGCATCGCCGTAAGATTTTGCGCGACGCCGTTCATGCGTCGCGCACCGATCGCTTCGACGCGCGCCTGCTCCACCGCTTCGAAGACCGCGCGGGCTTGCTGGCCAGCCGGCTGAAGGCGACGATGCAAGGCCTGATCATGGCACGCAAGACGCAGCGCAATCGAATCGGCGTGACCGCGAACGATAGCCGCCTCGGTCTTGCCGAGCTTGCGTGGCGGTTCCGGCAGACGGACCTTTCCACCCATCAGTCCGGGTCGCTCAGCCGCGAATGCGACCTCGAGTTCCGGCTTGCGCGCCAAGGCGCGCAGGCAACCGGTTACTGCCCGCTTGAACGGCTCGGTTGGCGATTCTTTTGGCGACGGCTTGGCTTTGATGTTGGAGGCCATCACGCATTCCCCCTCAGCTCGCGAGCGAGAGAGGTAAAAATCATGACAATGCCACGTTCACCGAGGATTCCGGCAGCTCAACCCCGAAGCAGCGCTGATAGAACTCGGCGACAATCGGACGTTCGAGTTCGTCGCACTTGTTGAGGAAGGTGAGTCGGAAGGCGAACCCGATATCGTTGAAGATCTCGGAGTTCTCAGCCCAGGTAATGACGGTGCGCGGGCTCATCACGGTGGAGATATCGCCGTTCATGAAAGCATTACGGGTGAGGTCGGCGACGCGAACCATCTTGTTGACGATGTCGCGGCCTTGCTCGTTGCGATAATGCTTCGCTTTGGCAAGCACGATCTCCACTTCGTTGTCGTGCGGCAAATAGTTCAGCGTGGTGACGATCGACCATCGATCCATCTGGCCCTGATTGATCTGCTGGGTCCCGTGGTAGAGGCCCGAGGTATCACCGAGCCCGACGGTATTGGCCGTTGCGAACAGACGAAATGAAGGATGCGGCTTGATCACTTTGCTTTGGTCGAGCAGCGTAAGCCGTCCCGACGCTTCCAGAACGCGTTGAATGACGAACATGACGTCCGGGCGGCCGGCATCGTATTCGTCGAAACAGAGCGCGACATTGTTTTGCAGCGCCCAAGGCAGAATGCCTTCGCGGAATTCGGTGACCTGCTGACCGTCCTTGATGACAATGGCGTCTTTGCCGATCAGATCGATCCTGCTGATGTGGCTGTCGAGGTTTACGCGGACGCACGGCCAGTTGAGCCGCGCAGCGACTTGCTCGATGTGCGTGGACTTGCCGGTACCGTGGTAACCGGTGACGATGACGCGACGGTTTTTGGCGAAGCCTGCAAGTATGGCAAGCGTCGTCGGGCGGTCGAAGCGGTAGTCAGAATCGATATCCGGAACGTGTTCATCAGCCTGCGAGTACGCCGGCACTTCAAGGTCACTGTCGATTCCAAAAACCTGCCGGACCGACACTTTCATGTCAGGTGTCCCGGCGACTTCTTGCACTGCAGCGGTCATTGATCCTCCGTGGCTTCGGAACACCGAAGCCCTATGCGGTCCGACTCATACGGTCCGGCTGATGGCGGGCGCAACTTAGCAGAGCCAATCGCGGCAAAAAACCCGCTACGGCCAATAGCACCATCAATTATTTCAATGAGATAGGCACGATCAGCCCTGTGCGAAAGGCGGGGCAGGGTTGTTCGTACCGGAATCTGAAGTCAGCCGAAACCGACCGATTTGAGGTAGTTGTAGGACTGGATGATTTCCACCAGCCGGTCCTCGGTTGAGCGGTCGCCGCCATTGGCATCCGGATGATGCCGTTTCACCAGTTCCTTGAAGCGCATTTTCACCTGCTGCGAAGTGGCTCCGACCTCCAGCCCGAGCGTGTCCAGAGCCTTCCGCTCGGCGTTGCGGATCGGTCGAGTTTCGGCGCGCGCCTTCTGTTCCGCACGCAATCCTTCTCCAAACAATTCGAACGGATCAGCGTGGCTGCCAAAAGCACGCACATCCGGCCGAACCGTTCCCTTGCCGGTTCCCATCTTCCAGGTCGGACGATGTCCCGTAAGGGCATCCTTCTGGTAGGCCATCACCGCCGCATCGCTCATTCCGGCGAAAAAATTATAGGCCTGGTTGTATTCGCGCACGTGATCGAGGCAAAAACGCCAGTAGTCCTTCTCGCGCCCGCGTCCCTTCGGCGCACGGTGCGTGGCTTTTTCCTTGCAGCCGTGCCATTCGCAGTTGGGACCGCCGGTTTTTGGGCGGCGGTCCTTCTCCGGTTTGACGCGGATACGGTCAAATAAGGGTGAGTCGAATTTCATGACCGAACATTATGCGCTTTTGCCGGTGAAGCCTTCAAGACTTTTTCGCAACAACCGGCGAACCATTGACCGGCGGCCTGCTCTTACCCTAAGCGAGGCCAGCATGCGAACCGTCGACCTGATCACCAAGAAGTTGACCGAGGCTTTCGCGCCGCAAAGCCTCAAGATTCTGGACGAATCGCACCAGCATGAGGGCCATGCCGGGCACCGGCCGGGCGGACAGACACACTTCCGGGTTCATATTGTGTCTGATGCCTTCAAAGGAAAGACCCGGCTGGAGCGCCATCGCATGATAAATCAATTGCTCGCAACCGAACTCGCGGCCCGCATTCATGCACTCGCCATCCACGCGACCGCGCCGGGAGAAAACGGAGTCTAAACTCACGCCTTGATTGCCTGCGCACGCGGCAGTGGTTGTATGCGCAATGCCGTGATGCGATTGCGTGCACGACGCAGCACCCTGAAACGAAATCCATGGAACGTGAAGCTCTGGCCCACTTCGGGAATCGAACGCGCCTCGTGGATCACAAGTCCGGCGATCGTCGTCGCCTCCTCGTCCGGCAAATTCCAGTCCATGACGCGATTGAGATCCCGGATCGGTACGGCGCCATCGACGTTGACTGATCCATCGGGCTGACGCCGGACACCCGGCATCGCGACATCGTGCTCATCGGTGATGTCGCCGACGATCTCTTCCAAAATATCCTCCAATGTCACCAAGCCTTCGACTTCGCCGTACTCGTCCACGACAAGAGCGAAGGGCGTTTTGCGACGGCGAAACGCTTTGAGCTGTTCGGAGACCGACCGCGTGTCGGGCACGAACCAGGGCGGCGTCATCAGCGAGGCGATGTCGACTTTGGCGGCATCGCCGTCGACTGCATGCAATGCCCGCAACAGATCCTTCACATGCAGGATGCCGACAATATTTTCCGGATTTTCGCGCCACAGCGGAATTCGCGTAACTGGCGAGGCAATGACAGCATTGACCACATCTTCCGGAGAATCGTCGGCATTGAGCGTGATCATGTTGGTGCGGTGGATCATTACATCGGACAAGGCGAGTTCACGCAGATCCAGCACACCACCGAACATATCTCGATCAGACGCTTCGACACCGCCTTCGCGATGGAGCAGATCGACCGCGCCGCGCAATTCTTCGCTCGCCGAAAGGACCGCCTGGTCCTTGCCCACATTCATGCCAACGAGCTTAAGCAGCCAACGCACCAGCGCTTCAATCGCCATCAAGGCCGGTCCAAGCACCTTGATGACGATAGACATCGGCCTCGCCACCATGAGCGCCGTGCGATCCGGCGCGTTAAATGCGGCCGTCTTCGGCAGGATCTCTGAGAACACCACGACCACAACGGTCATGATCAGCGTGGCGTAGGCAACCCCCGCCGTCCCAAACCATGCCAGCAGTACTCCGGTCGTGAGTGCCGATGCAGCGATATTGACGAGGTTGTTTCCGAGCATCAGCCCGCCGATCAGTCGCTCGCGTTGCAACAGCAAGCGATTGACGATGGCGGCGCGTCGGTTCCCCTGTTTCTCCAGCCGCGTCATCCTCGCACGCGAGGACGCGGTCAATCCCGTTTCGCTGCCGGCAAAGAATGCCGAAATCAGCAGGCAGAGCAGGACGACAACGAGTGACAGCCAATCGGAAGCGGTCATCGGACTATTATCTTGCGCATGATCTTATGCGGCATCCGGTCCCATCTCTCGGGATCATGCATTTGCAAGTTTTTCGGTGAGAAAAGGCCGGACCTCCGCGGCATCGACTTTATTTTCAATGAACGCCTCGCCGATACGGCGCACCAATATGAAGGTGAGCGTTCCGCGCCTTACTTTCTTGTCCTGGCTGATCAGATCCATCAAGACGTCAACGCCCGGAACACCTCCAGGCACATCTTTTATTTGTGTGGGCAGACCAACCGCCGCAAGATGCGTAATGACGCGGCCGACTTCGGAAGCCGCAACCAGGCCTTTGCGCGCGGAAAATTCGAATGCCAGCACGATGCCCAACGCTACTGCTTCACCGTGCAGCAGCCGGTCGGAATAGCCGCAACCGGCCTCCAGCGCGTGACCGAATGTATGGCCGAGGTTGAGCAGTGCACGCTCGCCTGTTTCGCGCTCATCGCGCGCAACGATGCCGGCCTTTCCACGACAACAGACCGCAATCGCGTGCTCACGCGCCGGACCGCCTGCAAACACGTCCTCATAATTCTTCTCAAGCCACGCAAAGAACGCGCCGTCACCAATCAACCCGAATTTGGCAACCTCGGCATAGCCTGCGCGAAATTCCCGCTTTGACAATGTGTCGAGCAAGCCGCTGTCGGCAATCACCAGGACCGGTTGATGAAACGCGCCGATCAAATTCTTTCCCTGACGCGAATTGATTCCAGTCTTGCCGCCGACAGAGGAATCGACCTGCGCAAGAAGCGTCGTCGGCACCTGTACAAAGTCGAGGCCGCGACGCACGCAAGACGCAGCGAAACCGGCAAGATCGCCGACCACACCTCCGCCAAGCGCTACGATAAGGTCATTGCGTTCGAGACGAGCGGCAATGATTGCCTCGCAGACCTTCTCGAACGTCGCGTAGTTTTTTGAATTCTCGCCGGCCGGCACAATGATGCGTGCGCTGTCAATTCCGCACGACTTTAGCGCCGCCTCGGCGGCACCGAGATGAATCTTCCCAACTGTCTCGTCAGTTACGATTGCGCATCGTGCACCCGGCCGCAACCCCTTGATGCGCTGTCCCAGGTCCGCAAGCAACCCACGACCAACTAAAATGTCATAGCCGCGCGCCCCGAGCGCGACTTTCACGACGTTTGGGTCGGTTTGACGTAGCGGTGCGGTCACGATGGTTTCTCCGCGCCAACACCAAGACGCCTCGGCAACTGCATCATGATTTCATCGACTATTGTGTCGTGCGGTTCATCGCGCGATTGAACAACAATGTCCGCCTGAGCATAGAGAGGCTCGCGTATCGGCAACAGGTCTTTGATTTTCTCTGCCAACGGGCGATCGTTGCGACGTTTGGTTCGCTTGAGCAGGACATCGATATCCGCCTTCAGCCATATCGAGACGCCTTTTTCCCCGATCAGCGCTCGTGTCTGTGCGTCCATCAGGGAACCGCCGCCCGTTGCCAATACCTGCGGACCGTTGTCGAGCAATCTTGCGATCACACGCGCTTCACCCGAGCGAAAATACGGTTCGCCGTGCTTGTCGAAAATTTCTCGAATGGTCATCCCGGCCGCACTCTCAATTTCGGCGTCGGCATCGATGAACGGAATACCAAGTCGGGCAGCGAGTCGCCGGCCGATCGACGACTTGCCGGCGCCCATCATACCGACGAGCACGATCGAGCGGTTGCCAAGCGCGCGGACGACCGCGGATTCCGGACCATTTTCCGCCGGTTTTTGGACGGCGCCGTTAACCATGCTATAGTTCCAAGACGAATCCACGGTTCCATATACCAGCAATCACGCCAACCGCGAGGGCAGTCTTGCCAGCGGTTAGGGAACGTGGTCGTAACTCGCCTAAAATCGCTAGGCGCTGGGGCACGGACACTTGCCGGGTTTGATCATGCCGAGTCTGTTTAGATTTCTGATTTTCCTTGGCTTGCTTGTCGGGCTCGGTTACGGCGCGGTGTTTTCGCTGGCCAACTTTGTCAAATATCAGCCGCGCGAGATCATAGTGACAATTCCGCCCGACAAGTTTCTCAAGAACCACTAACGCCGGACACACGCGTGGCGATGACCCGCCGGCAACGATCATCTGACGAAGCGCTGGTCGAATTGTTTCTCGACATGCTCGCAGCCGAACGCGGCGCCGGCGCAAACACGCTTGCCGCCTATCGCAACGACCTGGAAGATCTCTCGGCGCACATGCGCGCATCTAGTCACACGATGGCCAGTGCGACGACCGACGATCTGCGCGACTTTATCGCCAGCCTGTCCGAGCGCGGCTTCAAGGCGTCATCGCTTGCGCGTCGCCTGTCGGCGGCCCGGCAGTTCTACCGATTTTTGTATGCGGAAGGGCGACGCAGCGACGATCCCGCCGCAGTCCTTGAGGGGCCGAAACGCGGACGACCGTTGCCCAAGGTGCTTTCGATCGCCGATGTCGAAACACTTCTGAGAAAGGCGCAGGCAAACAGCGAAAACGCCAAGCAGCCGCTTGCGCAACGCTTGCGGGCCACGCGTCTGCTATGTCTTCTGGAAGTCGTCTATGCCACCGGCTTGCGTGCATCGGAACTTGTGACACTGCCGGCATCCGCGGGGCGACGCGACCAGCGCATGCTGGTTGTGCGCGGCAAGGGAGGCAAGGAACGGCTCGTGCCTCTCAATGCGAAGGCCAAACGCGCGATGTCCGACTATCTGGAGCTTTGCGCAACATCCGAGCGCGACGCCAAATCGAAATGGCTGTTTCCGTCCTTCGGCGCCCAGGGTCACCTCACCCGGCAGCACTTTGCGCGCGAGCTCAAGGCACTCGGGCAAGCATGTGGCATCCGAGCCGATCGCTTGAGCCCGCATGTGCTTCGGCACGCATTCGCCAGTCATCTTCTGCACAATGGCGCCGATCTGCGGGTGGTGCAGACGCTACTTGGGCACTCGGATATTTCGACAACACAAATCTACACACACGTGCTGGAAGAACGGCTCAAGTCGCTGGTGCGTGACCTGCACCCTTTGGCCGAGACTCGCAAAAAACATCGGTAAAAGCCAAATTAACCCGTTTGCTTGACTAAAGGGCTCTGCCCGCGTCATTTCGCTCAGAAAAAGCACCTTTTGCACGGACCCAATGCGCAGTTACCTCGACTTCGAAAAGCCCGTGGCCGAACTCGAGGCCAAAGTCGAAGAGTTGCGCGCCATGGGCGAGACGGGCGATGCGGTCGCTATCGGCGAAGAGATCGGTCGGCTGGAGTCGAAGGCAGCGGCTGCGCTGAAAGAGCTCTATGCCGAGCTCACGCCTTGGCAAAAGACCCAGGTCGCTCGACATCCGCAACGACCACATTGTCTCGATTACATCGCCGGGCTGATCGAGAATTTCATTCCGCTCGCCGGCGACCGCAAGTTCGGCGACGATGCCGCAATTGTGGGTGGGTTCGGGCGTTTCCACGGGGAAAGCGTCTGCGTCATCGGCCATGAAAAAGGCTCGGACACAGAGAGCCGCCTCAAACATAATTTCGGAATGGCACGTCCAGAGGGTTATCGGAAGGCAGTCCGGTTGATGGAAATGGCAGACCGCTTTGGCATCCCGGTGATTTCGTTGGTGGACACCGCCGGCGCCTATCCCGGCATCGGCGCCGAAGAGCGCGGTCAGGCTGAAGCGATTGCGCGCTCGACCGAAACGTGTCTTTCCCTCGGTGTCCCGAACGTTGCAGTTATCCTGGGCGAAGGTGGCTCCGGTGGTGCAATCGCGATTGCCACGGCTAACCGCGTCCTGATGCTGGAGCACGCTATCTACAGCGTCATCTCACCCGAGGGGGCGGCATCCATTCTGTGGCGTGATACGGCCAAGGCGCAGGAGGCGGCGACCAGCATGAAGATTACTGCCCAAGATATGGTCCGCTTTGGCGTGATCGATACGGTCGTGGCGGAGCCAACCGGAGGGGCCCACCGTGACCCACAGGCGGCCATAGCGCTGACTGGGGAAGCCATCGCTAATGCCTTGTCTGACCTGCAGGGACTGGATCGCGAGGCTATTCGCAAGCAACGGCGGGAGAAATTCCTCGCAATGGGCCGTAACGGCGGTTAACGGCTTGGCAATTTACTTTTGTCTACCATGGGTTAGCGGTAATCGGGGATAGTGGGGAACGCCTTGCGGATGCCACATCTTATGGGTAACCATTGGGTTCTGAGGGACCCGCCGCTTCGGGGAGTACCAGGTTTGAAACGACCCTTCGCTCGCGCGCTGCTGGCGTCTGCGGCTATTGCCGCTGCGATTGCTCTCGCTGGTTGTGACGGTGAGAGCATTTCTCCCACGGGCCGGGCAAAGGCGCCCTTGTCCGAAAAGATGGTCGCCGAGTTCGCGGCGAAAAATATGGACAAGGAGTCTCCGATTCTCGGCCGAATCTTCAAAGAAGAGTCGGAGATGGAGATCTGGAAGCAGAACCGCGATGGCGAGTTCGTGCTGCTGAAGACCTATCCGATTTGCCGTTGGTCCGGCGATCTCGGCCCCAAGAAAAAAGAAGGCGACCGGCAGGCGCCAGAGGGCTTCTACACGATCACGCCCGGCCAGATGAATCCGAACTCCAGCTATTACCTGGCCTTCAACACCGGTTTCCCAAACGCCTACGACCGTGCAATGGGCTACACCGGCGCAGAACTGATGGTGCACGGCGATTGTTCATCGCGCGGCTGCTACGCCATGACAGATGAACAGATCCAGGAAATCTACGCGTTGGCTCGCGAGTCGTTCTTCGGCGGGCAAAAGGCATTCCAGCTGCAGGCGTTTCCATTCCGCATGACGCCGCTGAACATGGCGAAGCACCGCAACAATCCGAACTTCGCGTTCTGGAAAATGTTGAAAGAGGGCTACGACAATTTCAACGCCACGCACCGCGAACCGAAGGTCGCGGTTTGCGATCGGCACTACGTTTTCGACGCTGTGGCGCCCGACGATTCCAACAGAGCACTCTCGTTCAACCCGAAGGGCGCATGCCCCGCTTATCAGCTCGACAAAACGGTTGCCGACGCAGTGCTCGATCATCGGCGGCAAGAGCAGTACAAAATGGCGGAGTACATCGCCAGCGGTGTTGCAACTGCCCCGTCACGCGCCGGCATTGATGGCGGCATGAATCCCGTATTCGTTGCGAAGCTTTCGGCGCAGAGTGGGTTCGACAACAACGGTCGCTATCAGTTAGCTAGTGTTGCACCTGGCGCACTGCCGCGAGTTGAGACCGCGCCTGGCGCGCTGCCACGCGACACCACACCGCCGGCTGCGGCTGCAGAGACTCCGGCCAAGACTGCTGGTTCGACCAAGATTTCTGCTCCAGCGAAGACCAGCGAACCGACCGCGACGGCAAGCGTGCCGATGCCGCAGACGGCGCCGCAGGCTAAGCCGGACGAAACTCCTGCCCCCGAGCGCAAGCCGACTACGATTGCGGGCTTGATCGGCGGCTGGTTCAGCGGCTCGAAAGCCGAAACCCCCGCCGCCGCACCAGATAAGGAACAGCCGGCCGCGCGCAGCACCGCCACGGATACAAAACCGAAGCGCGCCGCTCCGGTCCGCACAGCAACTCCGGCACCGGTGCAAAGTGCGCAGACTGCTCCGCCGACAAAGCAACGCGATGCCTGGCCGAAGCCAGCAGAGCCGCCGGCTGCGGCCTGGCCGGCTGTCCGGACAGCGGCGCCGGCAGCTCCAGCGGTGCAATCCGCCAAGGCCGAGCTGCCACAGCAATCGGAAATCCGGACCGCGTATACGACGCCGCCCGCAAGCAACAACGGGATGCTGACAGGCGCCCAGCCGGTCGTACCGGTTGGCTCGTTCAACAGCTTCCGATAGTCCTCTCAGCAGCAAGATGGACGAAACATGGACTGCTATGTCTATGTTCTCGGCACCGTCACACATAACCGCCATCTGACTTACGTCGGTTGGACCGACGACGTCGCGCGCCGCCTTACACAACACAATGCCGGCAAGGGTGCACGTTCGACACGCGGCCGCACATGGGTTTTGCTTTACTCCGAGCGGTGCGCCAGCAAACGCCACGCAATGAGTCGGGAGTGGCATCTCAAGCGTGATCGCAATTTTCGCAAGAAGCTGGCGCTGGGAATGAAATAGTCGAATCCTCTGGTACAATAGAATGGCTGGGCCCACAGTTTCAAAATTCACACAGGGCGGATACCGCTTTGTGAATGGCGTGTTCCAATATTCGGCCGGCGTTGCCGCCGAACCCGGATTTGAGATCGTCCGCGCGCGCTTCGCAAAGATTGTACCGATCGAGAAAGGCTTCGAGCGGATCGAGGCGCATCTTGCCGGCTTGGGCCGGCCGATTTTTGCCTTTTGTGCGTGCGAACTGCGTTCGCCGCGTCCCTTCGATGATGCCGGCTTTCTTGTGTTCAATAAAAGCTACGTCGAACCGTTGCGACGATGGGGCCTCGTCAAGGACGACGTAAATCCGATCGCCCGCAGCAATGTTTGTCCCGCAGTGAACCCGCCTTCGGAGCCGGCGTTTTATGCATTCTCCTATACCGTGCGAACTGCGTTCGCCGCCCCGACTTTCGTCGTTGCCGGCAGCGGCGAAGCACCGGAAGGTCGGAAGACTTACGGTGAGAGGGCGGTACGCATCGGGGAACACTCTCCAGACGCGATCCGCGAGAAAGCGCAATGGGTCATGCGTGAGATGGAGCGACGGATGGCGGCGCTCGGGGTCACTTGGACCGATTCAACCGCTACGCATCTCTACACGGTCTACGACATTCATCACATCATGGTCGATGAGATCGTCCGCCGCGGCGCCGCAAGCGCAGGATTGACCTGGCAGTTTTGTCGTCCGCCCGTGGACGTGCTCGACTATGAAATGGACGTACGCGGCGTCCTTACGGAAATCGTGCTGCCCTGAACGGCGTCAGCCGAATTTGCCGTGGCAGTGCTTGAATTTCTTGCCCGACCCGCAGGGACAGAGCTCGTTGCGTCCGACCTTGCCCCAGCTCGACGGATCGTTCGGTTTGCGTTCTGCCTGCGCTTCGTTTCCGTTGCCGACCAGCGCGGGCGCCAGCGCAGGCGCCATTTCATCGTCGCCCGTCATCGGATCGACTTTGTGCGCTTCCATGTATGGGAGCTTTGAAGGTTCTTCGGCCGGCGGCGACTGAACAACTTCGACGCGCATGAGTTGCGCGGTCACCGCCTCACGCAGGTGCGCCACCATGGCCTCGAATAACGAGAATGCTTCCGCTTTGTATTCGTTCAGCGGGTCGCGCTGACCGTAGCCGCGCAGACCGATGACCTGCCGCAAATGCTCGAGCATCACCAGGTGTTCGCGCCACAGATGATCCAAGGTCTGCAGCAAAATTGATTTTTCGACGTAGCGCATGACATCGGGGCCCCACTTGGCCACCTTGCTCGCCATCCATTCGTCGGCGCGGCGCGTGATGCGTTCGCGCACATCATCAGGTGTAATGCCTTCTTCCTTTGCCCAATCCTGAACAGGCAAAGTCAAAGTAAGGACTTCGCGCAAGGCTTGATCGAGACCAGCCGTGTCCCACTGCTCAGGATAGGCGTTTTCGGGAACATGTTTGGCGACCAGGTCTTCAATCATCGCATGGCGCATATCGCCGATGGTTTCGTCCACGGTCTCGTCGCGCATCAATTCGAGACGTTGCTCGAAAATCACCTTGCGCTGGTCATTCATCACGTTGTCGAACTTGAGCAGGTTCTTGCGGATGTCGAAGTTGCGCGCCTCGACCTTCTGCTGCGCCTTTTCCAGCGCCTTGTTGATCCAGGGATGAACGATCGCCTCGTTCTCCTTCAAGCCGAGTTTCTGCAGCATTCCGTCAAGCTTGTCGGATCCGAAAATCCGCATGAGGTCGTCTTCAAGCGACAAGAAGAATTTGGAATGACCCGGATCGCCTTGGCGGCCCGAGCGACCGCGCAACTGGTTATCAATGCGGCGGCTTTCGTGCCTCTCAGTGCCGAGCACAAAGAGCCCGCCGGCGCCAAGCGCCTTTTCCTTAAGCCGCGCAACCTGTCGGCGTATCTCGTCAGCTTTTGGACTTTTTTCGCGCTGACGCGGGTCCTCAATCTCCGGGATTTCCTGTCGAATACGCATGTCGGCATTGCCGCCGAGCTGAATATCGGTGCCTCGGCCAGCCATATTCGTGGCAATTGTAATCGCACCCGGCACGCCCGCTTGGGAAACGATATACGCTTCCTGCTCGTGGTAGCGGGCATTGAGGATGGCAAACACTTTGGTCTTGGTAGCGCCATCATCGCCGGAATAGAGTGCAGCAAAGGCGTTAGGATCCGAGAAATCGTGCTGCTCCCAGCCGGCTTTGCGCAGCATTTCAGCGAGCTGCTCCGACTTTTCGATTGAAGTTGTACCAACCAGAACCGGCTGGCCGCGCTGTTTGCAATCCTCGATCAGAGTGATGATCGCCCGATATTTTTCAGCCGCAGTGCGGTACACTTCATCGTCGTCGTCAAGACGAACTAGCGGCATATTGGTCGGCACCTCGAGCACTTCGAGGCCGTAGATATCCATGAACTCTTCGGCTTCGGTGAGCGCCGTCCCGGTCATGCCGGCGAGCTTTTCGTACATGCGGAAGTAATTCTGAAACGTAATCGAAGCGAGCGTCTGGTTCTCGGGCTGGATCGGCTGGTGTTCTTTGGCTTCCAATGCCTGATGCAGGCCCTCCGAGTATCGGCGACCCGGCATCATGCGGCCCGTGAATTCGTCGATGATGACGACTTCGCCGTTGCGCACGATATAATCCTTGTCGCGTTGGAAAAGCTTGTGTGCGCGGAGCGCCTGATTGACGTGGTGGACGACGGAAACGTTCTCCACGTCGTAGAGGGAATCTCCTTTGAGCTGGCCGGCGTCGCGCAGCCGCTGCTCAAGTCTCTCCATGCCGGCTTCGGTCAGCGTAACGGTTCGTTGCTTTTCATCGACCTCATAGTCACTCTTGTCGAGCTGCGGAATATAGCTGTCGATGGTGTTGTAGAATTCGGACCGGTCGTCGAGTGGACCGGATATGATCAACGGCGTGCGCGCCTCATCGACCAGGATCGAGTCGACTTCGTCTACGATGGCATAGATGTGACCACGCTGGACCATATCCTCCAGCCGGTACTTCATATTGTCGCGCAGATAGTCGAAGCCAAGTTCGTTATTCGTCCCGTACGTGATGTCGCAATCATAAGCCTTCTTGCGTTGCTCATCATCGAGCCCGTGCACGATGACACCAACGGAAAGGCCGAGGAAATTGTAGATTTGCCCCATCCACTCGGCGTCGCGCTTGGCCAGGTAGTCGTTGACCGTGACGACATGCACGCCGCGGCCGGAGATGGCATTGAGATAAACCGGAAGAGTTGCGACCAGCGTCTTGCCTTCGCCGGTCTTCATTTCCGAAATCTTGCCCTCGTGCAGGATCATGCCGCCGATCAGCTGAACGTCGAAATGACGCTGACCGAGCGTGCGCTTCGCGGCCTCGCGGACCGTAGCGAAGGCAGGAACCACCAGCTCATCAAGCGAGGCGCCTGCAGCGACCTGCTTCTTGAATTCTTCGGTGCGGGTCTTCAGCGCGTCGTCGGAAAGCGCTTCGAGTTCCTTTTCGAGCTCATTGATCTCGCGAACCCGGGGCAGATAGCTGCGGATACGTCGCTCGTTGGCGGATCCAAACAGCTTGCGGGCAACGGCGCCGATCATACGGGAGCTCCTAACGTGGGCCGGGGACTTATATCACGCCGCCAACGGCCGGATTTGCCTCCGGCACTCCGGAATGCGGCACTTTTCGGGCAAATTGGGCGGACAACGAACGGACGAAGCCGTGCGAGAGATATGAGGGGGTCGGATTGTTGTCAATCGGCGAGATACCAATGACTTAACGGTCGTCAGGTCACGCGGACGTTAAGTCTCATCCTTTGGTCGGCCATTGCAAAGCCACGGTTGTTAGGCGAATAGTCGCCCGCACCGCCCGTCTGAACCAGGGGCGGCACCTATATCCAAGGACAACGCCATGACGATTTCTGTATCCGCCGGCTTTCCGATCCGCCTACGCCCGGCCGGCTTTGTTGCCCCCATTCTGGCGCTGCTCGTCCTTTCGAGCGGGCCACTCTTCGCCCAGGACAAGGACCCCCTTGTCGCGAAAGTTAATGGCGTCGAAGTCCATCAAAGCGACCTCGCGGTCGCGGAGGAAGAAGCCGGTCAAATTCCGCCGATGTCACCGGAGGCCAAGCAGGATTATCTGGTGCAGTTCGTCGCCGATATGATCCTCGTTTCCAAGGCCGCACAGGACAAGAAATTCGGCGACACGCCCGATTTCAAGCGAAAGCTCGAGTTCGCCCGCAAGAAGCTTCTCATGGAAGGACTGCTGCAGTCGGTCGGTAAGGAAGCGCTCACCGACGCTGAAATGCACAAGGTCTATGATGAAGCTATCAAGCAGGCCAGTGAAGAGAAGGAAGTGCATGCCCGCCATATCCTGTTCCGCACGCCAGCCGGCGACGACAAGGGCAGCAAGGAAGCCGAAGACAAGATCAAAGCCGTGATTGCGCGGCTGAAGAAAGGTGAGGACTTCGCCAAGGTGGCCGGCGAGGTTACCGAAGATCCGTCGGGAAAGGCTAACGGCGGAGACCTCGGCTACTTCACGAAAGACCAGATGGTGCCGGAATTCGCAGAAGCTGCATTCAAACTGGATGCGGGACAGATTTCTGATCCCGTCAAAACCCAGTTTGGCTGGCATGTCATCAAGGTTGAGGACAAGCGCGCGAAGCAGCCTCCCAAGTTCGAGGACGTGAAGCCGCAGATCGAGAACTTTGTCGTCCGCAAAGCGCAGGCAGAGCTGGTCACCAAACTGCGTGCCGACGCAAAAATCGAGCGCATGGACAAACCAGCCAAGGCCGAAGACAAGCCGGCGGCGCCTGCGCCCGCAAAGAAATAGCGCGGATCAGACTCATCAAATGATTTCGTCATGGCCGGGCTTGTCCCGGCCATTGACGTCTTTTATGCCGATGCTTCGAGTGGATGCCCGGGACAACCCCGGTCACGACGCCGGAGATCGCCATGTCGACTGCCGTTTCCCCTCTCGCCCCCACCCATGTTCCGGACCTGCCGGCAATTGCCGGCGTCCGGTTGGCAACGGCCGCCGCGGGCATCCGCTATGCCGGACGCACGGATGTTCTGCTTGCCCTTTTTGACGCGGGCACAGTCGCGGCCGGGGTGTTCACGCGCTCGAAGTGCCCGTCAGCACCGGTCGAATGGTGCCGCGCACATCTGAAAAAGGGAAAGGCGAGCGTCCTCGTCGTCAATTCTGGAAATGCCAATGCCTTCACCGGGAAGAGCGGACGTGACGCCTGCAACTTCACTGCTCAAATCGCCTCTCGTGCTGCTGGTTGCAAACCGGAGGATGTCTTTCTTGCATCGACAGGCGTGATCGGCGAACCGCTCAAGGCACAGGCTTTCGAAGGCGTGATGGAAGGCCTTGTTGCGCGCGCACACGCTGGCGATTTTATCGCCGCGGCGCGCGCGATTATGACCACGGACACGTTTCCGAAAGTCGCAACTGCGACGGCAAAAATCGGCAAGGCAAGTGTAACGATAAACGGGATCGCCAAAGGCGCCGGCATGATTGCTCCCGACATGGCGACAATGCTGTCTTTCATTTTCACGGACGCGGCGATTTCAGCGCCTGCTCTTCAATCACTGCTGAAAGATGGCGCCGGCGATACATTCAACGCCGTAACGATCGACGGCGATACGTCCACGTCGGATACACTGATGACGTTTGCAACCGGCAAAGCGGGCGCGCCACGCATCGCGCGAGCAGCGGACCCGCGCCTCAAAGGATTCAAGAAGGCTTTACATGCAGTGCTTGCCAATCTCTCGGAACAGATCGCTCGTGACGGCGAAGGCGCTCGCAAGCTGGTCGAGATCGTGGTCGAGGGCGCGGTCTCGAAGGTCTCAGCCCGGCGTATCGCCATGTCGATTGCCAATTCCCCGCTCGTGAAAACGGCGATTGCCGGCGAAGACGCCAACTGGGGCCGCGTCGTCATGGCTGTCGGCAAGGCCGGTGAACCGGCCGACCGCGACAGGCTTTCGATCTGGTTTGGCGGAATTCGCGTGGCGTACAAAGGCGCCCGCGACCCGGGGTATGACGAGGCCACCGTAAGTGCGGCAATGAAGAAGCCGGAAATCAGTCTGAAAGTGGCGCTTGGAATGGGCAAGGGCCGCGATCGCGTGCTCACATGCGATCTGACCAAGGAATATGTCGCAATCAATGGCGACTATCGATCGTGACGATGGCAGGGCCTGAGGCTGTGGCTATCAAGCTCGTTCTGGTGGCCGCCTGCGCCCTCGTGGATCCTGACGGTCGCGTGCTGATCGCGCGGCGGCCTGAAGGCAAGCCGATGACCGGTTTGTGGGAGTTTCCCGGTGGCAAGATCGAGAGTGGCGAGCGTCCAGAGGACACCTTGATCCGCGAGTTAAGAGAAGAGCTGGGAATAACCGTTAGCGAAAACTGCCTCGCCCCCCTCACCTTTGCGAGCCACGGCTACCCGGACTTTCATCTTCTCATGCCGTTGTATGTCTGCCGGCGTTGGGAAGGCACCGTCATCGCCACCGAAGGTCAGCAACTCGCCTGGGTGAGGCCGAACAGGTTGCGAGCGTACGAAATGCCTCCCGCCGACGTGCCCCTGGTCGCGCACCTGATGGCCTTGCTCTAACGCAATCGCTCTGGCTTTTCTCCGGCCGATATTTCGGTCGTGTTCAGAGCATCGGAAAGTCGCCGTCCCGCCGAACCGGGCTTGAGCGGCTTCTGCTGGCCCTCGTGCGGCGCCCACCCGGACAACCAGACGATCTCGAAGCTTGCACGCAAGCGACCATCTTCGTCAGCAAACCGCTCGCGATAAATCTCGGCCATGCGCTGCACCGTTGCGCGATTGAGCGGCTTTCGTCTGCGCTCATTCAAGATATTGGTCGCGCCCATGTGACGAAGGTCGCGTATCAAGGCAAATATCGAATCGTATCGTACGATCAGCCGTTCGCTGTCGATAACCGGCAGAGCGAATCCTGCACGCTGCAATAGCGTGCCGAGCTCGCGGACATCGACAAATGGAGCAACGTGCGGCGAGACTCCGCCTTCAATCTCGATCTCAGCAGCTGCGATGGCCTCGCGCAGCTCCGATAAACTTTCGCCGCCGACAAGTGCCGCCAGCAGCAAGCCATCCGGTTTCAGTGCGCGGCAAATCTGGATCAAGGTTCCCGGCAAGTCGTTGACAAATTGCAGCGCCAGTGCCGACACGACCAGGTCCACCGACGCGTTGGCAAATGGCAACGCTTCTTCGTCGGCTGCAACATGCAGGAATGGAAAATCTCCGGCGAGCGGGTGAACGCTAGTCGCGACGATCGTTCCGACCTTCCCACTTGCTGCAAGAACCTGGCGCACTGCATCGGTCGGAGTACCCAGGTCTATCACGATGTTGAATTGGCGCAGAACGGCAGAAAGACGCTCTCCCAATTCGGACGCAGTGCGATCAAGCAGAAAAGTTGCCGGGCCAAGCGTGCGCGCCCGCGCTTGCCGCGCGCGGAGGAGCTGTCGGTCAAATAGGCTGGGGCCTGGCGACATTGTCTTGTCCGATAGCGCGACAGTGATCGTGTCAGGGCAAAGCGCGACTATGCTACGGTTCCAGCATGGACGAGCTTGTATCGGCAAGGACGGACGGACCGGAATCGTACGGTGCTCGCTTTCGCGAAAGCATGCGCGGAGCCCTTCGGGTCGTCCTCGATCTTGCCTTACCGCAGCTTTGTCCCTCCTGCCGTGAGCCAGTCAGCGAAGGCAAAGGGCTTTGCGCGCCGTGCTGGTCGAAACTCTCGCTCATCGAGCCTTACTGCATGCGATTGGGTATTCCATTTGCCTATGACCCTGGGCCTGGCCTGCTGTCAGCGATCGCCAATCCACCGGCTTACAACCGTGCGTGCCGTCGCCCGTTACAACGATGTAGCCAGCACCCTGGTACACGGCCTCAAATATAGCGACCGGCTCGACCTTTCACCGATGATGGCCGATGCGCATTGGCGAAGGCGATGGGCACGACGATACATCAATCGGCCGTTCTTGCCCGCACAATATCGGCGATTTGCGGGTTCCCTATCACGCACGGCGGCTCAAACGTATCCGTGCCACACCGCAGCAGGTCGGCCGGTCTCGAACCGAGCGCGCCGATAACGTCCAGAGGGCATTTTCTTGTCCGCCTGAATACAGGGTCTTAGGGCCTGGTACTGGTCGACGACGTGCTGACGTCCGGCGCCACGGTCGACGCCTGCACCCGCACATTGTTGCGGGCGGGCGCTGCACAGGTCGATGTGCTGGTAGTTGTGGCGCGAGCGCGAAGTCCCATATAGAAGGTTCGAAAGCGCAGAAACGCTATGCCGGCCATCGAGATCTACACGACCCTTTATTGCCCGTATTGCAACGCCGCCAAGGCTTTGCTGAAGCGCAAAGGCGCGACCTACAGCGAGATCGATATCAGCCACGACTGGGAGCGCCGCAACGAAATGGTCCAGCGCGCGAACGGACGTATGACAGTGCCTCAGATCTTCATTGGTCCCGTTCACGTCGGCGGCAGCGACGAACTGCACGCACTTGAACGAGCGGGCAAACTGGAACCGCTCCTGATGGACGACGGGGCATCCGCATGACCACAGGCAGCTTCAACGCCGCAATGATCCAGATGCGTTCGAGCCTGAAACCGGGCGAAAACATCGACGACGCCGTGCGCATGATCGGCGAGGCGAAAGAGGCCGGTGCCGACTATGTGCTCACGCCGGAAATGACGAACATTCTGGCGGCCAAACGCGAGCAGCTTTTCGACGTGGTCGACGATGAAGAATCGGACACGGCTCTCGCAACTTTACGCGACCTGGCGCGGCAGCTCGGTATCTATATTCACGTCGGCTCCCTTGCGATCAGAATTTCGCACGATAAAGCTGTCAATCGTTCTTTTCTTATCGACCCAAAGGGTGAAATCGCGGCGCGCTATGACAAAATCCATATGTTCGACGTTGATCTCGCCGGCGGCGAGAGTTATCGGGAGTCGCGCAATTACCGACCTGGCGAATTAGCGGTGCTGGCCGACCTTCCTTGGGGACGATTGGGACTGACGATCTGCTACGATCTGCGCTTCCCGGCCCTCTATCGCGCGTTGGCCGAAGCCGGCGCTACCATGCTGGCGATCCCCTCAGCCTTTACGAAGCAAACCGGCGAAGCGCATTGGCATGTGCTCGTCCGCGCACGTGCCATCGAAAATGGATGCTTCGTCTTCGCTGCCGCGCAGGGCGGCAAACATGAGAACGGCCGCGATACATATGGCCATTCCCTGATCGTTGACCCTTGGGGGCGCATCGTTGCGGAAGGCGGCACCGAGCCGGGGGTAGTGATGGCCAGGATCGATCCCGCGGAAATGGCTAATGCGCGCGCACGCATTCCGTCGCTGCAGCATGGCCGCCGCTTTGAAATCGTGGAACCGATGGCAGAACCTGCCCATTTGCACGTCGTGCGGGGGGCAGAATGATACGCTACGCGCTTGTCTGTGACCGCGGCCACGAATTCGAGAGCTGGTTTCAGGATTCCGTCGCCTACGACAGACAGGCGAAACGCGCCCTCGTGAGCTGTCCCCAGTGCGGCTCGACCAGGGTCGAGAAGGCAATCATGGCGCCGCGCCTGTCAGCGCACGCGAAAAAACAGCGCGCGCTCGTCGAAACGCCGGCTCCCGCGGCAGACCTTGCGACCCCTGTGCCGGCCGCTCCTGTCGCGATGATTTCCCCGCAGGAGCAGGAATTCCGCATTAAGCTCAAGGAATTGCACGAACACCTCACCAAGAACGCCGACAATGTCGGCGCGAAATTCCCCGAGGAAGCGCGCAAAATGCACTATGGAGAAATCGAGCACCGCTCGATCTATGGTGTTGCCTCGCCTGAGGAAGCGAAGGAGCTTTCGGAGGAAGGCGTCGAATTCCATCCCTTGCCGGTTTTGCCCGACGAGCGGAACTAACGCTGCCATACGAGCAGCGCGACACCGATCACGACGAGCACGACCCCGAAAGCCTCGCGTTGCGTGGTTGCCTGCTTGAAGACAAAACGGCTCACCCCTTGCGCGAACAAGACCTCGACCAGTGCCAGCGTGCGCACATTGGCTGCAGTCGTAATGGCGAAAGCCAGAAACCAGAATTCCGATGCAAACGCGCCCATGAACCCGGCTAAAAGTGAGGGACGCCACGCGCCGGCAATGGCCCGCAGAACCTTGGGGTCACGCAGCGCGAGATAGAGCGACAAAGTCGCCGCCTGGACCACAAGGCCAATTGCAACGGTAAATGTCGCCGCCAGCACAAAATCCGGTAACTGCAACGATAGGATGGCGCCGCGATAGCCAATGGCAGAAAGCCCGAATAGCGCGCCCGACACGAGGCCAATGACGGTTGAGCGCACCGTGGGCCTTTCGTCGATCCCACCCTTGAGCGAGATGACGATCACACCAGCTGTGGCAACAAGGATTGCAACCGCTGAAAGCGGCGTGATCCTGTCCCCGAGAAAGATTAACCCGAACAGGGCCACATGCACGGGCTCGGTCTTGATGTAGGCGTAGGCCACCACGAACGAGCGCTGGCCCATCACAGAAAGCATCGTCGCCGTCGCTGCGATTTGAGTGAAAGCGCCGGCAATCACCCAGGGCCAGAACACATTCGGCGGTTTCGACAGTGCCTCGCCCGTTGCGATTAATACGCCGGCGAGAAAGAGCAGCGCGAATGGAAAACCGAAGAGAAAGCGGACGTGAGTGGCACCGACCGTCCCAAGCGTTGCGGTCAACTCGCGCTGCATGGCGTTACGCGCGGTCTGCGCCGCCGCGGCAATCAGCGTAAAGACGGGCCATAGCATTTCGTCGGTCTCTTACACAGTTATGCCCGGCCATGCGCCGGGCATCCACGTGCTCGTCTCCCTAACAAGGGGTCGAGGGCCGGGACAGGTATTCGCTACGCGGCGTTGGCCCGGATTTCCGCTGCCTCGGGAAATTCCGTCACGGCGCCCTTTTCATTGTCGATAAGCAGGAACAGGTCGAAATACCGGATCGTCGGAGCACCACCGGTACGTTTGATGATCGACTGCCGCCATTCTTCGTTGTGCGCCTTTCTCGCCGCCTCGACCGAAGGCCAGATATAGACACCCGCGCCGGTCTTGCCATTGAGCTCAAGGAGGAAGTGCTTGCGCAGCAATTCCCTGTTGTCGCGCCACTTTGGAATAACGTTGCGCGCTTCCTCGGCGACCTGCTGACGACTCCATCCTTTCGGAGAATTGAATTCAACCAGCTCGAGAATCATTTCGATCTCTCCTGTTATTTCTGCCGCCGCGCAACGAGCATGTAATTGACATCCATGTCCGACGATAACTGCCACCGGTCGGCAAATGGATTGTAGATCACACCGCGCTCTCCGATCACCTGCAAATCGTTGCTCTCTATCGCGGATTCCAGCTCGATAGGCGTGACGAACTTGTCCCACTGATGCGTGCCGCGCGGCAGCCATCGCAACACATACTCGGCGCCGACTATGGCGAGTGCGAAGCTTTTCAGCGTACGATTGAGAGTGGCGGCGATCATTAGGCCGGCGGGTTTTACCATGGTCGCGCAGGTTGCGACGAACGCGTTCAAGTCAGCGACATGCTCAACCACTTCCATCGCCAGCACGACATCAAAGCGCTCGTTCGCAGCGGCCAGTTCTTCCGCGGTCGTCGCGCGATAGTCGACCGTGACGCCCGCATCCTCAGCATGCGCACGAGCGGCATTGATATTTTCCTCCGATGGGTCGGCGCCAACGGCTTCCGCGCCAAGCCGCGCAAGCGGCTCTGACAAGATGCCACCACCGCATCCGATATCCAGAATGCGCAGTCCCTTGAGACAGTCGAGCTTCTTGGGATCGCGATCAAAGCAGGCGGCGGCCTGATCGCGGATGTAGGCAAGACGGACGGGATTGAACTTATGCAGCGGGGCCATAGGCCCGCGCGGATCCCACCAATCCGCAGCGAGACGCGCAAAACGCTCGACCTCGACTTGATCGATCGACGGCGCGTGACGTCTATCTGTCATAACTCTCTCCGGTCGTCGCAACGTCAGCGGGCCGTCACCTGATTCCGGAATTCGAGCGGTGCGTCGATATTGTGCAGCGGCTCGATGCCCACGCCCGTTCCGCGGATCGTGATGTCGCCGTAATTGAGCATGCGTCCCAGTATCGACTGGTCAACATCCACGCTTTCAACCTTGTCCATGTTCATCTCGACAGTGTGCCGGCGGATAAAGCCCCGCTTGTACACGATACGCCTGTCGGTCACGTCGATTTCCGTTGTCCAGCGTCGAAACCACGCGCTGGAGGCCAGGCCAAGACCAACCAGCGCGCAGACAAATGCGACCAATAGCGAGACCGGACCGAGAGCGCCACCCACCGTCAAGGCAATGAAGGCCAACAGCCAGAGGCCTATCGCCGGCAGATACACCACCCAGTGCAAAGTGGTCGTATACGCCACCGTCTCGCCTGGCTGCAGGATATGATCGATGTATCGCGTCATTTAGCTATGTTCTTCGTGGCTGGACCGTCGCCGCAGCGCTGATGTTGCGGTTGTCCCACACGGCCGGTATGTATACGCGCCTTTTCGGGCCGGCGCTCGGGCCTTGCGCGCTTGCACCGATTGTTTGTTAACGCCTTTCGGCGCATCCGGGACTGTCATGGCTCGACTGGTGATGAAATTCGGCGGAACATCCGTCGCCGACCTCGACCGCATCCGCAATGTAGCGCGGCACGTCAAGCGCGAGGTCGATGCCGGCTACGATGTGGCTGTCGTCGTTTCCGCGATGGCGGGAGTCACCAATCAACTGGTTGAATGGTGCCGACAGGCAGCCATGCTGCATGACGCGCGTGAATACGACGCAGTCGTGGCCACCGGCGAAGAAGTCACCGCCGGGCTTCTTGCAATCGTTCTCGAGGGAATGGGCGTCAATGCGCGCTCCTGGCAAGGCTGGCAGCTGCCGATCCTGACCGACAACGCACACGGCTCGGCTCGCATCCTTGATGTTAATGGTGCCGAACTGATCAAACGCTTCAAGGACCATAGCCAAGTCGCGGTCGTTGCCGGTTTCCAGGGCATGAATAAGGAAACCGGGCGCGTCACCACGCTTGGCCGCGGCGGTTCCGACACGTCAGCCGTTGCGATCGCGGCCGCCATCGGAGCCGAGCGTTGCGACGTATACACCGATGTGGACGGCGTTTACACGACCGATCCGCGCGTCGTTCCCAAGGCCCACCGGATGGACAAGATCGCGTATGAGGAAATGCTCGAGCTTGCGTCTCTCGGCGCCAAGGTCATGCAAGTGCGTTCGGTCGAGCTCGGGATGGTGCACAATGTGCGGATCTTTGTGCGCTCAAGTTTCGACAAGCCGGAGGATATCGACCCCACAAGGCCGCCGTCAGGCACGCTCATTTGCGACGAAGGAGACATCGTGGAACAGCAAGTCGTCACCGGGATCGCCTTTTCCAAGGACGAGGCGCAGATCTCGCTTCGTCGGGTGCAGGACAAGCCGGGAGTCGCTGCCGCGATTTTCGGTCCGCTCGCCGACAGCAATATCAACGTGGACATGATCGTACAGAACGTGTCCGCGGATGGCGCCACAACTGACTTGACCTTTACGGTCCCATCCGCCGACTACGAGCGCGCTCGCGTCACTCTCGACAAGGCAAAGAGTGCCATCGGCTTTGAACGGCTGGATGGCGCGACCGATGTCGCCAAGGTGTCCGTCATCGGAATCGGCATGCGCAGCCACGCCGGCGTCGCGGCAAAGGCGTTCAAAGCCCTCTCCGAACAGAAGATCAACATCCTCGCGATCACAACGTCAGAGATCAAATTCTCTGTGCTGATCAAAGCTACCCAGACCGATCTGGCGGTACGCACGCTGCATACGCTCTACGGACTGGATAAGATCTGAGCGATGGCCGAGTTGCCTGCGCCGGTGAGGCGCACGCAGTTGTCGGGCCCTCCTGATACCCGCCTGCCGCCGGGGTGGGTCCTGCTCTGCCAGCGAACTCACTACTGATCCTGCTCTGGGTGACCTGGGCGGGACAGTGTCTGGGCGGCCTTATTGGGATGGCGGGGCCGACTCAGGGGTGCACGTGCCCAAACCTGACGGCGCTTTGGCTTGCCCCTTGCATGGCCCATTGGCTATAGCCTGACGCGTAGGCGGCCCGCCGATCCATAATCGTACGGTCGCCATCGTGCACGATTTGACCGTAAGAACGCTGCGGCCAGAGGACCTCAATAATGCGTGGCGCGCTCGGCGGTCCGCGCGTGCTGTTACGCCGGCTTCGCGAGGTTATGGCCGAGCCGGTCAGCGCGCAGGATCGCCTCGACAAGGTGGTGGTGCTAATCGCCGCCAACATGGTGGCCGAGGTGTGCTCTGTCTACGTTCTGCGCGTAGACGGAACACTTGAGTTATACGCCACCGAAGGCCTCAAGCGGGAAGCCGTCCACCAAACGGTCCTGAAGGCGGACGAGGGTCTCGTCGGCCTCGTGTCCAGCGAAGCCAATCCGATCAACCTGTCCGACGCACAGGCACACCCGGCCTTCTCGTATCGGGCGGAAACCGGAGAAGAAATCTACCATTCGTTCCTGGGCGTGCCGATCCTGCGGGCCGGCAACACACTCGGCGTGCTCGTCGTGCAAAACCGCGCGCGCCGTACCTATACCGAGGAAGAAGAAGAGGCCCTGCAAACAACGGCGATGGTGCTCGCCGAGATGATTGCATCGGGCGAACTGTCCTCGCTCGCCCTCCCGGGCGCGGAACCGGTCGCGCGGCACGCGATGCATCTCACGGGCAGTTCATTGTCCGACGGAATCGCACTCGGTCACGTGGTGCTGCATGAGCCGCGCGTTGTCGTCACCAACGTCATCGCCGACGACGTGCAGCACGAACTCAAGCGGCTCGACGCCGCGATTGCTACCTTGCGCGAAGATCTCGACCGGCTGGTCGAGCATCGAGACATCGCTGACGGTGGTGAGCATCGTGACGTGCTCGAAGCCTACCGCATGTTTTCTTACGATCAGGGTTGGTTGCATCGAATTCGCGAGGCAGTCATGACCGGCCTCACCGCGGAAGCGGGCGTCGAACGGGTGCAATCGGATACGCGTGCACGTATGCTGCGAGCCTCCGATCACTATCTGCGCGACCGCCTGCACGACCTCGATGATCTCGCGAACCGGCTGATGCGCGTGCTGATGGGACAGGATCACGCTCCGACGAAGGAGCAGATGCCGGAAAATGCGATTGTCGTTGCGCGGTCCATGGGACCCGCGGCACTTCTTGACTACGATCGCAGGCGGCTGCGCGGTCTGATTCTCGAGGAAGGTGGGCCGACTTCGCACGTCTCGATCGTGGCGCGCGCGCTTGGAATTCCGACTGTGGGCGAAATCGAGAATGCCACCGGGCTGGTCGAGCCCGGCGACGCCATTATCGTCGACGGCTCGACCGGGCATGTGCATATGCGCCCCCCGCAGGACATCCAGGCTTCGTATGGTGAGCGCGTGAAACTTCGCGCGCGCCGGCAAGCACAATATCGCGCGCTGCGGGACCGACCTTGCATTACCAAGGACGGTGAGAAGATATCGCTGATGATCAATGCAGGGCTAACCATTGATCTCCCGCACATCGAGGATACAGGCGCAATGGGTATCGGCCTGTTCCGCACTGAACTGCAGTTCATGGTCGCGACCACTTTGCCGCGCACCGGCGAACAGCTCGCTCTCTATCGCGCGGTTCTCGATGCCGCAGGAAAGAAGCCAGTCACTTTCCGCACCCTCGACATCGGCGGTGACAAGGTATTGCCGTACATGCGGAACATCGACGAAGAGAACCCCGCGTTGGGTTGGCGGGCGATCAGGCTTGGCCTCGATCGGCCAGGTTTGTTGCGCAGCCAGGTTCGTGCCTTGTTGCGTGCGGCGAGCGGACGCAGCCTCAAGCTCATGTTTCCAATGATCGCCGTCGTCGAAGAATTCGACAAGGCAAAGTCGCTGGTCGAGGTCGAGCTCACCCACCTGCGCCGGCACGGGCACGAATTGCCCGAACGGGTCGAGATCGGCTCGATGGTCGAGGTCCCATCGCTCCTGTTCCAGCTCAATGAATTGCTCGAGCGGGTCGATTTCCTTTCCGTCGGGTCCAACGACCTGATGCAGTTCCTGTACGCGGCCGACCGCGGCAATCCGCGGGTATCCGAACGATTCGATCCGCTTTCAGCGCCGGTCTTGCGCGCGCTGAAGGACATCGCCGACAAGGCGAAGAAGTACGGCAAGCCGGTCACGCTCTGCGGCGAGCTCGCTTCGCAGCCGATCGGCGCTCTGGCGCTGACCATTCTCGGGTATCGCACGTTGTCCCTCTCTCCCTCCGCCGTCGGGCCGGTGAAAGCGCTTCTGCTGGATCTCGATTGCCGAAAGGGTGAACAGATCCTCCTGCCGTGTCTTGAACAGCCGGTCGGCAGCGTTTCCATTCGCCACAAGCTCGAGACTTTCGCTGCCGCTGAGGGATTTCAGCTTTGACGGTCCTGCCGCAACAGAAGATGGACGCATTGCTTGCCCGCCATGCTTTGGTGGAAAGCGAGCTCGCCAGCGGATTGTCCCCGGACGCTTACGTCAAGTTGTCACGAGAATTCGCTGAACTCGCCCCAGTCGTCGAAGCGATCAAAGCCTATCGCGGCACCGACAAGGAAATCGCTGAGCTTTCCGCGCTGATCGATGATTCCGGCACCGACGCGGAGATGCGCAAACTTGCCGACAACGAGCGACACGAATTGCAGGAACGCAAGGAAGTCCTGACACAAAAGATCCGTCTCGCTTTGCTGCCGAAAGATGCGATGGACGATCACAACGCGATTCTCGAAATTCGCGCGGGTACCGGCGGCGACGAAGCCGCGCTATTCGCCGGAGATCTTTTCCGTATGTACGAACGTTATGCCGGCAAGCAGGGTTGGAAGACGGAAATTCTTTCGTTGAGCGAAGGCACGAAAGGCGGTTTCAAGGAAATCGTCGCCGAGGTGCGCGGCCGTGGCGTGTTTGCCAAGCTTAAATTCGAGTCAGGGGTTCATCGGGTCCAACGCGTACCCGATACTGAAGCCTCGGGTCGCATCCATACCTCGGCGGCAACTGTCGCTGTGCTCCCAGAGGTGGAGGATGTCGACGTCCATATCAACGAGTCCGATCTCAAGATCGACACCATGCGCGCGCAGGGTGCAGGCGGGCAGCACGTCAACAAGACCGAATCTGCCATTCGCATTACGCACATGCCGAGCGGAATCGTTGTATTCGTGCAGGAAGAGCGATCGCAGCACAAAAATAAATCAAAGGCGATGACGATGCTGCGTGCAAAACTTTATGACATCGAAAAAACCAAACGCGATTCCGCGCGCGCGGCCGAGCGACGCGGCCAGGTTGGTTCGGGTGACCGTTCGGAACGCATCCGGACCTACAACTACCCGCAAGGCCGCGTCACCGATCATCGGATCAATCTCACACTGCACAAGCTGCCGCAGATCATCGAAGGCGAAGCGCTCGATGAGGTCATCGACGCGCTGGTCACCGAGCACCAGGCCGAGTTGCTGGCGGCCGAAGGCTCGGCGTGAGAATTCCAGGGTTGAAGGACGGAGCCTCTCTTTCCGAGGCACTGCAGCTTCTTGCCCAAACGTTCCGTGCTGCCGGCATCGAGGATGCTGATGTCGACGCACGTGTGCTCGCCGGTCACGCGCTGCATCTCGACCGTGCCCGCTTGATCAGTCAGTCGGATCGCGTTTTGGAAGCTCGCGAAGTCAATGCCATATCCGGACTCGCCGCGCGCAGACTGAAACGTGAGCCGGTATCGCGTATTCTTGGAAGAAAGGAATTCTGGAGTCTTGCGCTTGCGGTAATGCCGGACGTTCTGGTGCCACGACCGGAAACTGAAACCGTGGTCGAAGGTGCGCTTGATTTCGTCGTGCGCGGCGGTCTGCGCATGGAAAAGCTGCGCATTCTCGACATCGGCACCGGCTCGGGGGCTTTGCTTGTGGCGCTCTTGAATGAACTTCCGAACTCTACGGGAATTGGCACCGATATCAGCCCCGCGGCTCTGGAAGCGGCACGGATCAATGTCACCCAATTCGGCTTTGAAAGCCGATGCAGCCTGATTGCCTGCGACATGGCTGCGGGCGTCCAGGGTCAATTCGATCTGGTGGTTTCAAATCCTCCGTACGTCGCCCGCGGCGACATTAGGTCTCTCGCGCCGGAGGTGCGGGATTACGACCCAATAATGGCACTCGACGGCGGCGACGACGGTTTGGCTGCCTACCGTTCCATTTCAGCGGATGCAAAACGGCTTTTGGCACAAGGCGGACGACTATTCGTGGAGTTGGGTGCAGGACAGGAACCCGCCGTGCGCAAATTATTTACCAATGCGGGACTTGCGGTCGGGGTTGCACGTAATGACTTGGCTGGAACGCCACGTGTACTCGGCGCAGGTTTCGTGCCATGAGCGAGTTGCATTCCCACCCGATGAAAATTGCAGACCTCCGTTATTCTGAAAAAACCTCTTGGATTATTCCACGGAAACGACTAGCTTGCGGTCACGGAATCGACCCGTTACGGTTGCATCGCCGTGAGCCCCAGAGCTGATGTTCTGTGTGGCTCGGCGCAAGGCGGATGACGAAGAGCCGACTTCGCATAGACGGCAAACACATTCGCCAGAGATGGGTCTGGACGCTTCATCGGTTGGGCGCATCATTTTTCGAAACCTGGGAAGATGCGCGTAACGAGAGGTTGGCAACGCCGCGGAAGTATCGCGGCTAAGGGGTTGCTGCGACTAACGCGATAAAGAAGCACAACGGTTCGAGCATTGGCGCGGACAACGAGCGGGTCCGGCCGCGCAATGAGATTGTATGGACTTGCAAATCGGGTTGAGATCGGCGGTAACGCTGGGACAGGCAAAAGGCGATAACAGGCACATGAGAAACGGTCAGAAGCGCATGCGGGGACGCGGTAACCACCGCAAAAGCCAAAATCCGCTGACGCGCGTTTACGAATCAAACGGCCCCGACGTCAAAATTCGCGGCACGGCTTCGCACATTGCAGAAAAATATATCCAGCTTGCGCGTGACGCTCAGGGCTCGGGCGATCCGGTTGCCGCCGAGAATTACTACCAACACGCTGAGCATTATTTCCGTCTCATTGCCGCCGCGCAGGAACAGTTCCGCCAGCAGAACCCCTACTACAATCAGCAACCGCAGCAGGGCGTACCTGGCGGTCAGCACCAGCAGGGGAACGACGAAAGCTTTGACGGCGACGATGACGATGGCCAAACGTTCATGGGCCAGAATGAACCGAGCTACGCGCCGCGCGAACCTCAGCAGCAGCCGTACCTCCCTCGCGATGCTCAACCTTTTCCACCTCGCGACCAACAAGTCCACAATCGCCAGCAGCATCAGCCGCAGCCGTATCATCCGAATCAAGGGGGGCATGAAGGCGGGCAGGATGTCGGTGTCTTGCCGGCATTCATAACCGGCGGCGGTCAGCCACAACAAAACTCAGGGCAGAACGGTCACGACCAAGGTGATCGCAACCAGGGTGATCGCAACCAAGGCGACCGCAACCAAGGCGACCGCAACCAAGACCGCTACGGCATGCATCGTCGTCGTCGCCGCCACCGTGGTGGTGGTGGTTACCGCCCGGATCGGCCTGACTATGGCGGTGGCCATCAGCAAGGCGCGGCCCCGCAGTCGGCTCAAGACGAAGGCGGTGGTGACGAGCCACGTCAGCCTGAGTAAGCCGACGACCACCGCTTGTTCCCGCGCAAGCACGACCGTCTGCAACACCGATGATGATGCGCTCTAGGCGCCTGGTGACGGGGCCAGTACCGGCTCCAGCGCGGGCACCAGTCGTCGCTTTTCGCGGCGTGCCGGGATCGCGCGATAAACCTGCTTGGTCGCTTCCACCAGATGCACTCCCGCAAACGGCGCGGACAGTGTCGCACCAGTTCGCTCCCACGCAACGGCCGACCGCAGGAACCAGCCGCGTTCAACGGGCGGTACGTAAAGAGCTTCGCTCCATCCAGTTGGCGTAAACCAGGTCTCACGCAAGAGCTGATTGATCTGGCTGCGCGAATAAGGCCGACCGTGTCCGAAGGGCGTCGTATCCATTCGCGCCCATAAGCCTCGCCGGTTCGGCACCACCGCGAGCAAGCGTCCCCCGGAAGCGAGCACCCGCCACACCTCACGCAGCAGCGCGCCCGGATCGTTGGTCATTTCAAGCGCGTGCACAAGCATCACACGATCAATTGCTGAATCAGCGAGCGGCAATTCGTTTTCATCGACCAGCGCCGACAAAGCAGGGCGCGACGTGGGCCATTTCACCACACCCTGCCCCGCCGGCATGAGCGCGAAACAGCGTTCGGCTTCCTCGCGAAACAGACCGAGGTACGGCGTGGCATAGCCGATACCGAGCACGCGCTGGCCCGCGGTGTTGCCCCATAACGAGCGGATGCCGCGGCCGATGAAGCGGCGGGCAACAACCCCCAGCCGCTGGCCGTAGAAATTACGAAGATCAACGACGTCGATCGACATGCCACAAAACTATCATGAAACGCCGTAGCAAAACGCTAACGCGAGGAACGGAGGTGCACGTTCATTCATCGGCGTGGTACGGTTAATTTCTGCTCAGAACGTCAATCAGGAATAACGCCAATGCCAGCGGAAACACGTCTTTTTCTCTGCCGATCCGACAACTTTGGGGTGCTGCTGCATGACCCCACCAGCGGCGCCACGGCCAGTATCGACGCACCAGAGGCAGCGCCCATCGAGGCCGCACTAAAGGCCACAGGTTGGAAATTGACCGACATCCTGGTCACGCATCATCATGCCGACCACACCGACGGCATCAAGCCACTGAAGGAAAAATACAAGTGCCGCGTCGTGGCACCTGCGGCCGAAGCTTCCAAAATTCCGGCAGTGGACGAAACCGTTCGCCAAGGCGACAAGGTCAAAGTCGGAACCTTGTCAGCCAATGTGATTGAAACGCCGGGCCACACGCTAGGCCACATCGCCTATTGGTTTCATGCAGACAAGCTCGCATTCGTCGGCGACACGTTGTTTTCCATCGGCTGTGGTCGCGTCATCGAAGGAACACCGGACCAGATGTGGCACTCGCTCGTAAAGCTGCGGGATCTTCCAGACGACACCGAAATTTATTGCGGTCACGAGTACACCGAGGCGAACATCAAATTCGCGCGCACGATCGAGCCGAACAACAAAGCGCTTGCCGCCCGTGAGGTGCAGGCGAAGCAGGAAATTGCACGAAAGGAACCGACGATTCCGGTCGCCATTGGCGAGGAAAAGAAAGCCAACCCTTTCTTGCGCGCCGATCTGCCCGGTGTAGCCGCCGGAATAGGCATGGCTGGTCGGCCACCGGCTGAGGTTTTCGCGGAAATCCGGGCGCGCAAGAACAAATTTTGACGGCATCCATGTCCTCTCCCACCGCTCTCGAAATAATAAGCGCGCTCGGGCTCAAGCCTCACCCGGAGGGCGGGCACTATCGCGAAACCTTCCGCGACCCGCGGCAGGTTGAAGGCCGCCCGGCTTCCACCGCGATTCTCTTTCTCCTGGCGAGCGGTGAGCGCTCGCACTGGCACCGGGTCGACGCGGTCGAAGTCTGGCACTATTACGCGGGCGCGCCGCTCAAGCTCGAAGTTGTCGATGGTCCTAAGGAAGAGATCTTCCGCCTGGGCGCCGACATCCATGCGGGCGAGGCGCCGCAGGTGACGGTGCCGGCACGCGCCTGGCAAGCAGCAGAAAGCCTCGGTCCCTGGACATTGACCGGCTGCACTGTCGCACCCGGTTTCTCATTCGACGGATTCGAAGTGGCGCCTGGGGACTGGTCGCCGCGCAGCCAAGCGCGGCGATAAACTCCCGTTCACGCTACTTGCGGCCGTTACTGCGCATGCACGCCACATAGCCCTCGAGAGCACGGCTCTTTTGGATCTTGAGTCCGTCCCGCCTGAAGTACTTTGGAAATGCGACGCGACCTCCATCAAGCGTCTGGGTTGTTTCACGGCCCTCCGTCGGCCGTAGCTTCAGCCCTTCGCGCTTAACCCCACTCGGCGGGGGAATGATTTGCCCACCGTTCTGTACGGCACACCCGCAGGCGACTTTGTCGTAGACATCTTTGCAACGCGCGTCGACGTCCTGTGCGGCAACAGGCATCGCCGCTGCTGGCATGAACAAGCAGACAGCGACGATCGCGATCAGAGCCTTCTTCATGGATTCGACGACCGGGGCTAGACGAAATATTGCCCACCGTTCGCGCTCAATGTCGCGCCGGTGATCAGGCCCGCTTCGTCAGACGCGAGGAACACCACGCAGCGCGCGATCTCCTCGGGCTCGCCCAGACGGCCGATCGGAATCTGCGGAAGGATCGATTTTTCCAGAACGTCCTTCGGCACGGCCTGCACCATCTCGGTGTTGATGTAGCCTGGGCAGATTGCGTTCACCGTAATGCCGGATCGTGCCGCTTCCTGGGCCAGGGCCTTGGTGAAGCCGAGCTCGCCAGCTTTTGCGGCCGAGTAGTTCGTTTGCCCCATCTGGCCCTTCTGGCCATTGATCGAAGAGATATTGATGATGCGACCGAACTTGCGGTCGCGCATGCCTTCGATGAGCGGCCGGCACATGTTGAACAGCGAACCGAGATTCGTATTGACGACGGCCGTCCATTGTTCGGGCTTCATGCGATGAAACATGGCATCGCGGGTAATCCCAGCGTTGTTGACCAGCACTTCGACCGGTCCGACTTCGCCTTCCACCTTCTTGATGCCCTCGGCGCAGGCGTCATAGGACGACACGTCCCATTTGAAAACGGGAACGCTGGTCTCGGCCTTGAACTTCTGCGCAGCTTCGTCGTTGCCGCCGTAATTTGCGGCGACCTTGTAACCGGCTGCCTTCAGCGCCTTGGTGATTGCAGCCCCGATTCCACGGGTTCCCCCCGTTACCAATGCAACGCGCGTCATGGGTTTGCTCCCTCAAAAAGTTTCTTGAAACACATGTTCTTAAAACATCATGGCCGGACAAGCCCGGCCATGACCTAAATCAACGCCGAACCGGCTACCGCTCGACGCACATGGCAATGCCCATTCCGCCACCGATGCAGAGGGTCGCCAGCCCTTTCTTGGCATTACGTTTCTGCATTTCGTAAAGCAGCGTCACCAGTACGCGCGCGCCCGAGGCGCCAATCGGATGGCCGATTGCGATCGCTCCGCCGTTGACATTGACCTTGCTGGTGTCCCAGCCGAGATCCTTGTTCACTGCGCAGGCTTGCGCTGCAAAGGCCTCGTTCGCCTCGACCAAATCGAGTTCCTCTTTTTTCCAACCGGCTTTCTTGAGAGCGGCGCGCGAAGCGGGGATTGGCCCCGTTCCCATGATTGCAGGATCGACACCGGCCTGCGCCCACGACACGATGCGCGCCAGCGGCGTCTTGCCCAACTTGGCGGCCTCGCTCGCTTTCATCAGAACAAGAGCGGCAGCGCCGTCGTTGATTCCGGACGCGTTCGCTGCCGTGACCGTTCCTTCCTTGTCAAAGGCCGGACGCAGTTTGGCGATCGAGTCCATGGTCACGCCGGCTTTCGGATATTCGTCGGTATCCACAACGATATCGCCCTTGCGCGATTTAATGGTTACCGGCGTGATTTCGTCCTTGAATTTGCCGGCCTTCTGCGCGGCTTCGGCCTTGTTCTGCGAGGCGACGGCGAATTCATCCTGCTGTTGGCGGGTGATCTGCCACTGCTTCGCAACATTCTCCGCGGTAGTACCCATGTGATAGCCATTGAAAGCATCCCAAAGCCCATCCTTGATCATCGTGTCGATCATTTCGAACGAGCCCATCTTTATCCCGTTGCGCAGGTGCTGGCAGTGCGGTGCCATGCTCATCGATTCCTGGCCTCCCGCAACAACGATGTCGCTGTCGCCATTGAGGATCGCCTGATAGCCGAGTGCGACCGCGCGCAAGCCCGAACCGCATAGCTGGTTTACGCCCCACGCAGGTGTTTCGACCGGGATGGCGGCCGCGATCGAAGCCTGCCGCGCTGGGTTCTGGCCCTGACCAGCGGTCAGAATCTGGCCCAAGATCACTTCGCTGATGCGAGCTCCTTCCACGCCCGCGCGCTCCATCGCGCCCTTGATCGCCGCTTTGCCCAGCTCATGCGCCGGTAAGTTGGCAAATGCCCCATTAAATGCGCCGACCGGGGTGCGGGTAGCGCTCACGATGACGATGTCGTCTTTCATGCGAAACTCCTGTTGCGTCGCGTTCGGGGGCAGGCGGAGATATTTGGCACTGCCGCATCCTCGGCAGGCCATGCGGGTCTGTCAACATGACCTGTCAGTCGAATATTGCCGACAATTGGCGCTTTTTCGGCCTTTCCGCAAGGGACGCCGCGCCGTCCATGGCGCTGCCGCGGTGCCACAAAACGGTGGCCCATATAAGGGGAAATTGGCTATGCTCAAAGCCTGGGCAGGGGAAACGTGTGAACCACATGGTAGAGGAAAAAAAAGAGCCGGTCACAATCAAAAAGTACGCGAACCGGCGGCTCTATAATACCGGAACCAGTACCTATGTGACACTCGAAGACCTCGCCGCCATGGTCAAGAATGGCGAGGATTTCATCGTCTACGACGCCAAGACCGGCGAAGACATCACTCGCTCGGTGCTCGCGCAGATCATCTTCGAACAGGAAAACAAGGAAGGGCAAAGCCTCCTGCCGATCACCTTCCTGCGGCAGTTGATCCGTTTTTACGGCGACAGTATGCAGATGCTGGTTCCCCGTTTTTTGGAAGCTTCGATTGAATCGCTATCGAAGGAGCAGGGCAAATTCCGCGAACAGATGGCGCAAGCTTTTGGCGTCGGTGCATTTGGGCCGCTCGAGGATCAGGTCCGGCGAAACATGGAAATGTTCGAAAAGACTTTCGCCATGTTCGCTCCGTTTGCACGCGGTCAGGCGAAACCGTCGGAAAACCCGCAGGGTTCAGGCAGCGAGATGGACGAACTCAAGCGCCAGCTCGATGAGATGCAAAAGCGACTGGATAAGCTCGGCGAGAAGGAATAGCGTCCCTCCGCGAACGCCGGCGCACATCCGGCGATCGGCGTTTACCAAACCGAAAAATGGTGGACCTATTGGGCGTCCTGGCAATTAACGCCGGGGGCATGCGCCTTGCCCATGCGGCATGACGAAAGCGATGCAACGGTGTGCCAATCCGATGCGACGAGTGACGGTTAACACGCCGGGACACGTGCCGTAGTTGTGCTCGCTCGCTCCCCTCAGGCATTCGAGCCAGGGAAACGCCCCATTACCACGTCCCGTTTCTGGCTTGCTGCGACCAAGGACGGGCATCGCTCGACACACTTTAATAGCCGAGTGCGCAACCGTCCTTGCGCGGCTCCGAGCCACCGATCAGCACGCCGCGATCCCAATCGATCTTGATGGTTTGTGCACCACCCCAGGGTGAACTCGACATTACCACATTGTGTCCACGGGCCTTGAGTCCATCGATCGTCGTTGTCGGCGTGCCATGCTCGACGTCGGTCTTCTCACCCTCAAAGAAAAACCGTGGCGCGTCGATCGTCTGCTGCACGTCCATGCCGTAGTCGAGCATATTGAGGATGATTTGAACGTGACCCATCGGCTGGTAGTGCGCGCCCATGACGCCGAAGCTCATGTCGCAGCGACCATTACGCATCGCGAGTGCTGGAATGATCGTATGCATCGGGCGCTTTCCCGGACCGAAGACGTTCGGGTGACCTTGCTCCAGCGTGAAGCAAGCCCCGCGATTGGTGAGCATGATCCCCGTCTTCTCCGTGCAGATTCCGGTGCCGAAGCTGGAATACAGAGAATTGATCAAGGAAACAGCGGTCCGGTCGCGGTCAACGACCGTCAGGTAGACCGTGTCGTTTCCGGGTGCGGGCGCGCCTGGTAATTTCGCGCGCTTCTTCATGTCGATAAGGGATGCGAGCTTCTTGGCAAACTTTTTATCGAGCAGATCCTTGACCGAAGTGCGCATATGCGCCTCGTCCGCAATATGAGTATCGCGCAGGGCATAACCTAGCCGCGCGGCCTCAAGCACCAGATGAAACCGGTCCGCGCCAAGCGGGTCCAGCGTACCAACGTCGAAGTTCTCCAGGATGTTGAGCATCACCAACGCAGTGAGCCCTTGCGCATTCGGAGGAATCTCCACCAGGTCGAGCCCGCGATAATTGGTCGAAATCGGCGTAACCGCGTCGCCGCAATGGCGCGTGAAATCCTCCATAGTTAGGAAGGAGTCGCGAGCCGCAAGCGTTCTAGTCATGTCCTCCGCGATTTCGCCCTCGTAGAAAGCACGAGCACCCTTCGTAGCTATGGCCTTCAACGTAGACGCAAGCGCCGGAAACTGAATGACGTCACCTTCCTTGGGTGCTCCGCCGTTGAAAAGGTAATGCCGGGACGCTCCGGCATCGGCCTTGAGCTTGGCGACGTGCCTCTGCCAGTCCCAGGCCACGCGCGCGCTGACGGGAAATCCGCCCCCGGCATATTTGATCGCTGGCGCCAGCGCGCGGTCGAGACCAAAACGGCCATGCGCCTTCAGGATTTCCTCCCAAGCTTGGATTGCTCCAGGCACGGTGACCGCATGGATTGAGTTGCCAATCTCAGCCAGACCCTTCGCGCGCAGCGCCTGATCGGACGCGTTCATTCCCGCACGGCCCGAGCCGTTGTAACCCCAGACCGCCTTGCCCGGCCGGGACACCAGGGAGAAGCAGTCGCCTCCGATGCCCGTCATGTGCGGCTCGACAACACACAAGATTGCGACCGCGGTCACCGCCGCATCGGCTGACGTGCCACCCGCGCGGAGCGTGTCGATCGCAGCAAGTGTCGCCAACGGATGGGAGGTCGCCGCCATGCCTTCGCGGGCAATCACTGGCGAGCGGCCGGGGAGCTGGAAATCGCGGCTCATGACAGACTCAGACGAAGGTTTGACTTGCTCAGGGCGAAACGCGCTCGACACCCTCAACCGTAAGGTCTCGCTGCGCCGAGCGTAAAGTAACCGCAAAGCCGCCGAGCACGTCGATGAAGCCCACGACGAGGAGCAGGAAAAATGTTGCGGTGGCGGCCTGCTTGACGAGAATAAACTCGATCAACATGCCGAGGAAAAGAATTAACGACAACCCGTGGTCGATGATGGTGCGCCTGCTGATGCGGGACGATTTCATCACCTCGCCGCAGAGCAGCAGGATCGCGAGCGCGACGAGCACGTCACCCGTCGTCATCGTCCAATCTACACCCGACATCATGTGAACCGTGGAGACCACGCTGCTCCACGCCACGCCCGGCATGAGGAATGCGATGATGTTGTAGATCGCGAATGGAATCAGCAGGAGCGGAAAGCCGAGCATGAACATGGCGCAGCTTACCTTGGTCCCGTCGCGCTAACCCTCAGTCTTCGACTTCAAAACCTGGCGGCCTTTGTACATGCCGGTTTTCAGGTCGATATGATGTGGACGACGCAGCTCGCCTGAATCCTTGTCCTCAACGTAGGCCGGGCGCTTTAGCGCGTCAGCGGAGCGGCGCATGCCGCGGCGCGACGGTGAGGTTTTTCTTTTTGGCACAGCCATGGGAGGGACTCCTGAAAGTCACGATATGTCAGTTTGAAGCCGGGCTTATAGAGGAAGGCTCGCGCCAACGCTAGTGGCTTCGACGCAGACAGGCGGCCGCAGCAGGCGACTTTGCGGCCCGGGCCACATAAAGGCCAGCCAGCCGCTGAAGACCCGGCCCCGGACGGCGCGCGTTGCGGATCGTCGGATTTGGCAGGGTTGCGGCCAGCAGGGCCCCCTCATAACGAGAAAGGTCCTGAGCCGATTTGCCAAAGGCGCGGCGCGCTCCCGCTTCGGCGCCGAATTCACCGTTGGGGCCCCACTCCGCGATATTCAGGTAAATTTCCAGCACCCGCCGCTTCGACAGAATAAGATCGATCCAAAGCGCCAGTGGAAATTCCAGCGCCTTGCGTACATAGCTGCGCCCCTGCCAAAGAAACAGATTCTTTGCCACCTGTTGCGTGATGGTTGAGCCGCCCCGCATCTCATCTATATCGTCGGCCTCGGCGAAAGCCTCCCGAAGTTCCGCGAGATCAACACCATGATGGCTGCAGAAGCGGCCATCTTCGGCGACGATCACCGCAAGAGACAAGTACGGCGAGATACGCGTAATGGGGACATACTGACGCTCAACCCGCGCCCCGCTCAGGCGCCGCCAGAGCATGCTCGTCGAGACCGGATCGACCACTGCGTAGAGCGGTGTGATCAGATACGGCAGCAACACCACAGCGATCAGCACAAGGATGACGATGCACAGCACTCGCCACAGCGTAGAGTGTCCTTTGAGGCCGGGCTGTTTCACCCTAGGAGATTAACCTATCCGATCCGGTGTTATACGCTCCACTTTGCCAGATCATTCACAGCGGCTAACAATGTAGGAATGAACAAGGGTATCACCGACTTTCCGGCGCGGCTTGCCTCGATTGCTGCCGAGACCGAGATGTTGCTCAAGCAACTGCTGGGCGACGCACCCCTCGACGGGGAGATCTTCCGGCCGGCACGGCTTATCGCCGCAATGCGCCATGCAGCACTCGATGGCGGCAAACGCCTGCGCCCGTTTTTGCTGGTCGAGAGCGCCGCTGCATTCGGGGCCTCGCGCTCAGGTGCACTGACCGCGGGCGCTGCACTCGAGCTCGTGCATTGTTATTCGCTGGTGCACGACGACTTGCCGGCAATGGACGACGACGATCTGCGGCGCGGACGACCGACGGTGCACAAGGCCTACGACGAAGCCACTGCGATCCTTGTTGGCGATGCACTTCTTACCCTGGCGTTCGACGTCATGTCACGACCCCAGGTGCATGCCGATCCCTCGGTACGAATCGCGCTCGTGGCAGAGCTCGCGCGCGCATCTGGCCTCGGCGGAATGGCGGGAGGGCAGATGCTCGACCTCGCTGCCGAAGGCCGCTTCGAGCCGAAGCGCACCATAAGTGATAAAGAGATCGCCACACTGCAAGCGATGAAAACAGGTGCGTTGATCCGCGTCGCTTGTCGGGCCGGCGCGATTCTCGGAAAAGCCGACATGGCCGCGCTCGCCGATATCGATCGCTATGGCATTGCGATCGGCCAGGCGTTCCAGATCGCCGACGACTTGCTTGACGTTGAAGGTGATACCAAGACGCTCGGCAAAGCCGCGGGCAAAGACGCCGCGGCCGGCAAAGCGACGCTTGTCGCAGCCCTCGGTCTTGAGGGCGCGCGTGCGCGCCTCAAGGAACTGGTGACCGAGTCCGATAGCGCGCTGGGTCGGTTCGGTACAAAAGCCGATACTTTGCGTGCCGCCGCGCGTTTCGTTGCAGAGCGGAGAACCTGAGGGCGAACAAGGATGCCCAGCGCCAAACGACGGCCCTCATCGCTGCCGCTGCGAATGGTCGGACTCCACTCCAAACTTGCGCTTGCCATCCTGGTCGGCATCGCGGTCACGATAGCAATCAAACCGGTTACGCTTGAGTGGGGAACGCGCGCGCTCGCCGGATGGGACGCGGGGATTGTCGTCTACCTTAGCCTGACGTTGCCCCTGATGTGGCGCGCGAATATTACACACATACGTCGTCGCGCGTCGCAACAGGATGAGGGCGCCGGTGCCATTCTAATCCTGTCAATCATTGCCACATTTGCCAGCCTTATCGCCGTGGTGTTTGCCCTTGGCGGCGCCAAGCAGGCACCACAAGGCAGCACTGTGTTGAGCGTTGCATTCGCGTTCGCGACCATTCTGCTCTCATGGACGTTCGTACACACGATATTTTCTTTCCACTACGCGCACGAGTACTACGGTGAGGGCGGTGACGGAAACATTGGCGGGCTGCGCTTCCCCGACGATCGCGAGCCTGACTATCGGGACTTTCTCTATTTTTCTTTGGTCATCGGAATGACATCACAGGTTTCAGACGTGGCAGTCACCAGCAAGGTCATCAGGCGCATGGCGGCGGTTCATGGAGTCCTTTCTTTCTTCTTCAACCTCGTGGTACTCGCGTTGACGGTGAATATGGTGGCGAACCTCATATGACCGCGATCATGGGTACGCTGCTGTTCATGCTTGCGGTACTGGCCGCGGCGGCGGTCATTGCCGAGCGCCTGAAAACCGCACCGTCAATTGTGCTGGTGGTGGCTGGCATCGGCATGGCCCTTATGCCAGGCCTGCCACGCATTCAGCTGGCGCCAGAAGTCGTGCTGCTCGTGATTCTTCCACCGCTAATATATTCGGCCGGTGTCTCAATGAGCTGGCGAGAGTTCCGTTTTAACTTGCGGCCGATCACTCTGCTTGCCTTCGGCTGCGTCGTATTCACGACCTGCGCCGTGGCGATCGCCGCGCACTATCTTTTGAACTTCAGCTGGGCGACGGGCTTTGTGCTTGGCGCCATCGTCGCGCCACCCGACGTAGTTGCCCCGCTGGCGATCGCGCGGCGGCTCGCGCTGCCGCGACGGCTTCTGGTGGTGCTGGAGGGCGAAGGTCTGGCCAACGATGCAACGGCCTTGATCCTCTATCGTTTTGCAGTCGCCGCAGCCGCCACCGGTGCATTCTCGCTGCCAGAAGCGGCGGGGACTTTCACGCTGATTGTCGTCGGCGAGATTATTTACGGTATTGCAGTCGGTTGGCTAAGCCTTCGGCTGCGGCAATGGGCACATGAGCCAAGAGTGGAAATTACGCTATCGCTGATGACGCCCTACCTCGCATTCTGGGTACCGGAGCATCTCGGCGGATCTGGCGTGCTGGCCACGGTCGCATGTGGCCTCTACGTCAGCTGGAACGGCCCACGCCTCATTTCTTCAGCCACACGGCTACAAGGCATCTTTTTCTGGAATTTGCTGGTCTATCTCGTGGAAGGCCTTGTGTTCCTGTTGACCGGATCGCAGGCGCGCGCGTTGATCGACCGTGTTCACGGCTTCTCTATTCGCGAATTGGTCGTTGCGACCCTCGGAATTACGCTCTTGGTGATTGCAGCGCGGTTCATTTGGATTTTTCCGGCGACCTATCTTCCGCGCTGGGTCAGCCCGGCACTCGCCAAGCGCGATCCCTCTCCGCCATGGCAGGGGCCTTTTACGATTGGATTCGTTGGCGTGCGTGGCGTCGTTTCGCTTGCCGCTGCGCTCGCAATTCCCTTCGCGCTCAACAACGGCGAGCCGTTTCCGCACCGCGACTTGATTCTGTTCATAACCTTCGGCGTCATCATCATCACCCTCATCGGCCAGGGCCTTATGCTTCCGTTCGTCGTGCATTGGATTGGGTTGACGCAGCTCGGCAAGGAAGAACAGGCCGGTGCCATCCAATCCGAATTGAACGCGCGAATGTCTGCTCTTGATGAAGTGGAAAAACGATTCGAAAAGCTTATCGAAGAACGCCAATTGCACGACGAAGTCGTCGATCTTTTGCGCACGCGCAACCAGAGCCGGCGGCAGATCGTGCCTAACGACCTGGAAACCGCGCTGGACCACATGCGCGAGAGCGCCGCACTCAAGAAAGAGCTGATCGATACCGAACGCGATTTCATCTACCAGCTCCTGCGCGAAGGAAAGATTACCGATGAAGCGCGCCGTCGCATCGAATATGAGCTGGATCTGGAAGAAGCGAGCGTTGCGAACCGCGGCAAGGATGGCGGCGGCTGGATATAGCCGTTTGCTAAGCGAAAGCTCAGGACTCTGGCCACGTCAGAAAGGACGCTCGCCTTTCACCGTCACCCGGTTGCCCGACCGCGTGTGCGGCCAGTAATCCCACATCGCCCGGTGCTGCGAGCAGCGATTGTCCCAGAAGGCGATCGCATTTTCGGTCCAGCGAAACCGGCATTGGAAAAGTGGATTTTCGGCGTGCTGATAGAGATAGGCTAGAATGGCATCGCTTTCGTCGCGCGGGATGCCGACGATATGGTGTGTGAACCCGCGATTGACGTACAGCGCTTTCTTTCCCGTTACTGCATGCGTTCGTACAACTGGATGTTCGGCCCGCGGATAGGACGGCTTGTCGGCAACGCCTGTGTTCGCATAAAGCCCGCGATAGACCGGCTCTCCATCATGCACGGCCGTAAGCCCGTTAAGATAGGTTTTCATCCGGTCTGACAGCGCGTCGTAGGCCGCGTACATGCTGGCGAACAAGGTGTCGCCGCCGTGGGGCGGACATTGCTTGATGTGGAGAATGCTTCCCATCGGCGGCTCAAGGTCGCACGACACGTCCGTGTGCCACCCCTCACCGTTCGCCCGCGGGCTGCTCTTGTCGGCATAGATCTTCATCAGCGCCGGTTCGCCTGGCTCATGCGGTGCAGCGGGATGCACGTGCAATTCTCCGAAGAGGCGCCCGAATGCGAGATGCTGTTGCGGCGTGATGTGCTGATCGCGGAAAAATATAACGATGTTCTCAGCCAGCGCCCGGTGAATCTCATCCACTGTCCGGTTGGACAAAGGTTTCGCGAGATCGACGCCTTCAATTTCCGCACCTATGATCGGCGTCAGTTTCTCCACGCCGATCGTCTCATAAGGCGCAGACCCGTCCGTAGCGTGCCGATAGCGAGGACCGTCTTTTCCGCTCAAGGAACTCATGGCGCACCTTTGCGTGCTGTCTTTATCGGGATGGTAGCGCGGCTGCGGTCGCGCGCAACCCGGTCGGTCTACTCGGCTGCCCGCGCGGCCTGGCCCCAGCGGCGCTCGATATAGTCGATCACCATCTGCTTGAAATCCGCGCTCAGCGTCGCGCCGCGCAGGGTGGCGGCCTTCTTGCCGTCGATGAACACTGGCGCCGTCGGCTGCTCGCCGG
>JBPYDR010000069.1:0-2605 GCA_051986235.1 Pseudolabrys sp. | reverse complement strand
GGCGCCCCGGCGAGCGGAATCGCATTGTAGCGCGCATCGTGCGGGCGCAACCCCAAGAGCTCCGCGACGTGACCGCCGCTCGAGGAGCCATAGATGCCGAGCTTCGAGGCATCGCCGTTCCAGGTTGCGGCATTCGCCTTCAGCCAGCGCACCCCGTAATTCGCGTCCTCGACACAGGCCGGGTAGGGGGCTTCGGGCGCCAGCGTCATGTCGATCGCGACGACCAGGAGGCCGCTCGCCGCTAGCGCGCGATCCATCGGCTCCTCGGCGTGGCGATCCTTGTTGTTCCACGCGCCGCCATGCAGATCGAGGACCGTCGGATAGGGCCCCGGCGCTTTCGGCTGGTAGATGCGGGCCATCAGCATCCGGCCGGCAGCGTTGCGCCGGAACTCGACTTCCTTCACCTCGAGCTCGAATTTGGCAGCGGGATCATAGGCCGTGGCAGCCGCGTAGGTGCGTGCGACCGGCATCGTGGCGCCCGTGGCCGCTATCAGCTTGACGACGTCACGTCGATCGAACGTCTTCCCGGTCATTCTCGTCTCCACCCGATTTAGTGCCGCCATGATAGCCCATTTTGATCGAGGCTTCAGTCAGCCGAGCACCTGCGACCGTTGCCGGATTGCCAGCCGCGCCGCCTGGCCGGTGCCGGGCTTACTAGCGAACCGTCTATATTCAGCAAGACACATGATTGCATATCCCATCCCATAGCCATCAGCCCCAATGCCAGTTTGATAGAAGTCCCGCTGTTGGAAATTACCCGTGGGTGCGCCGGCGAGGCCTTGGTTGTAGGCCTCGCCGAGGGCCTGGTCTCGTCCATCGGCAAGCCGTGCGATGGACATCATCCATTTTCAGCTGAACTCCTTTTTGAGTCGGTCGTAGAGTTCCCTCCGCTCTTGCCTAGTCCATTTCGCGATCAAGGTGCGGTGCGTGCGCTCGACGCGGGAGAAGTCCTTGCCGTCCTTGATCCGGGTGAATGTGATGCGAGCGCGAACTTCGTCGAGCGTGATCTTGATGTCGCACAAATGGCCCTCTTCGTCGACACCGTGGACGAGCCCGTTGCCGGCGACCGGGAAAGACGACGGCGGTGTGCGATCGGTGTCAACCTGAAACCCGAACAGCGGGTGGTCTTCAAGATAATCGTCGCTGGCATAGATCGAGTCGAATCCTTCTGTCATGTTGCCGCGCAACGACCGCGAGCAGTTGGCGATTTTCCGGCAATTGAGCACGCGACAAATATCGTCAAGGTCAGGGCCGAAGTCGATTTCTTCGATGGTATGCCGTTCACTGTTGATCAGATAACCCCGCATTATGCTCACCCTTGGCAGGACTGGCCGCAGCATCGGGTCAATACGGCAAACCTGACGCTGCTCGCCGAGCTGCGGCGCCGGGCGCCACAGGCGATCGACTGGTGTCGGCTGTTGGCATCGTCCAAGTGCTCGACGCCTTCGAGGCGGCGCCGCGTTAGACTCTACCCCAGGCTGAACTTTCGGCGGCGGCTTACTCCCAGCTTCGCGAAAAGCGTCGTACGATCTGCATACTGTACCGATTCGGTAGTTCAGCATCCAATGAACCGGGAGTAGCTTCGGCCTTTGCTGTAGCCTCTTGGTCACTGGCTGCGCAAATTGTGAGCGCTGTGAGCTTGGTTGTAAATGAAAAGACGGTACTCGTGAAGCGAGGCTTCATCTCGGTCAAATTCAGCCCGACGCCGCTGGTTCTCGTTTGAAAAATTGTCCGCCGTGTTCCAACTCACCGACGCAACCGCCGCGATGATGCGCGACATGACAGGCATGAGGTGGGCATGGGCCGGGTTTGGCTGATCGTCATCGTCGTGTTCGTCCTCGCCATCGCAGCGCTCGTGAAGTTCTTCTTCTTCAGTAGCGTGATTGCGCTCGAGCCAAGGCTGACGTATTTTTCGCGATGAACCTGACGAGCATGTCGTGGTGTTGGTCCTCAAAATCGGCCGATTGTCATCGATAGTTCTTGAAACCGAGCAGAGTTCGAATCGGCGAAATTCGCCTTTGCATTCAAGAGCCCGAATTTTTGACGGATTGGGTGTCGGTTCTTTGCCGTGCGCAGAAACAAATTGCGCTGAAAAATCAGCGCGTTACGATGACTAAAAATAATCGAGTGTGAGTAGGGGGATTGGTGTGGATGACGGCCACCTACGGCGCTTACCGAAGAATTTGAATATTTTTTCATCGCAGTTCCTGGCCATGTAAAACCCTACGCTGCAGGTTTTCGTAAACATCCTTGAACAGCGCACAAAACCAGCGAATGACGGGATCGTTCATTCGCGAGGCGGAACCTATGAGGGTGTTGATGAACCGGCCTTCAGGGAATGGCGGCTTCCTGATGACAAGCCGATAGGCTTTGGCATGTCGCGCGGCAAATAAGTGCGAAGTCGTTGCAATCATATCGGTCGCCGAAACCGCGGCAAGGCAACCCATGAAGTGCGGCGTAGACAGTCCCACGCGACGCGCGATGCCAGCCTTGGCGAGTCGGGCGTCGATGTCGCTCATACCATCGCCGGTGAGCGAAACGACGACGCTATCCCATTTGGCGTAGTCAGCAAGCGTCCACCTTTTCCTCGCGGCCGGGTGGCCGT
>JBPYDR010000068.1:0-66059 GCA_051986235.1 Pseudolabrys sp. | reverse complement strand
ACGATCATCGAGTTGAGCATCACTCCCGGATCATCAACCGCCGTATAAGTGACAAGGTCGACGACACCGGTTTCGGGGTCAATCTCGACTTCGGCGATGTGGCAGCCGTTGGGAAATGTGAGGGGAGCCTCGGCCTTTTCTTTGGTGTCCAGATTCTCGCCGAGTTCGTGCGCGCGCTTTGCGGTTTCGAATAACGAGATCTTGCGGTCGGTTCCGACGACCTCAAAACTTCCATCGCGGTACTGGATATCCGCTTCGGCAGCCTCCAGCAGAGCCGAAGCGACTTTTTTGCCTTTTGCCAGCATGACGTCGGCGGTGTGCACGATCGCGCTTCCCGCGCACATGGCAGAGCGCGAGCCGACCGATGCGAAGCCGGTCAGCCCCTGCGCCGTGTCGCCGTGCCGGTGCTGAATCCTTGCGGCGTCGATGCCGAGCTTGCCGGCGAGCAGTCGCGGAAAAACAGTCGCGTGCCCCTGGCCGGTGGATTGCACATTACAGCCGAGAATGAGCTGCTCGTCGCCGGGAAACGAAACAGAGGCCTGTTCCATTGGCATTGCACCGGCGTGCTCGAGCATGCAGGAGATCCCAATGCCACGAAGTTTTTTGCGCTTTGCCGATTCACGCCGCCGTTTGTTGAAATTCTCGAAATCCGCAAGTTTCAGCGCCTTGTCCATGATCGCCGGAAAGTCGCCGCTGTCATACGTGTTGATCGGGGTCTTGAACGGCATGGCCGATGCGGGGATGAGATTCTTTTTGCGCAACCGCACCGCATCGATGCCGGTAATGCGCGCAGCTTCCTCTACGACGCGTTCAAGGGCGTAATTTGCTTCAGGCCGGCCGGCGCCTCGATAGGGACCAATCGGTACCGTGTTGCTGAAATAGCAGGCGACCGAAACATCGATCTTTGGAATGCGATACATGCCGGGCAGGCAACGCGCGAAATTGTTGGTGTTGATGCCGACGCCCGCGGTGCTCACATAGGCACCCTGGTTGCACAGATGTCGCACGCGGACTGCCAGAAATTTCCCCTTTTCGTCGAGTGCCAGTTCGGCCTCGGTCACCGTGTCGCGCGCCTGCGTATCGGTCAGGAAAGCTTCTGAACGGGTGGACTGCCAATGCACGGGACGGCCGAGTTGGCGCGACGCCACCAGCAAGGCCGGATATTCGGGATAGGGCGGCGTCTTCATGCCGAAGGCACCACCGACATCCTCGGTAATCACACGCAGCTTTTCAGATGGAAGGCTCATCACGGCCGCGACCAGATTGCGCAGGGAGTCGGCGCTCTGCGAGCAGACGTAGAGCGTATAGCTGTCATTTGCCTTGTCATAGACGGCGGTTGAGCCGCGCGTCTCCATCGATGCGACGACCATGCGCTGATTGACAACGCTGACTTTGGCGACATGCGGTGCCTTGGCGATAGCTTCTGCGACATCACGCTCATTATTTCCGTCAGGCACCGGGCCGGGCCAGTCGACGCAGAGGTTGCCGGGCGCGTCGGCATAAAGCTGAGTGCCGTCTTTTCTCATGGCGTCATGCAGATCAATGACTGCCGGCAATTCTTCGTATTCGACCTGCACGAGGTCCGCTACGTCATGCGCAGCGCCAATCGTCTCGGCGACCACCATTGCGACCGGGTCTCCGACATGCATGACCTTTTCGCCCGCGAGCGCCGGCCGAAACGGCATAATCATCTTCGCGCCGTTGCGGCCCGGGACGGGCGGATGTCGTGACACGCTGCCGACATTCGCCGCCTTCATGTCTGCGGCGGTCAACACGGCCAGAACTTTCTTCGCCCTGCGCGCTTCATCCGCTTTGACCGAAACCACACGTGCGTGCGCGTGCGGCGAGCGTACGAAAGCGGCGAAAGCGGTATTGGGCAGCCGGGGGTCATCCATGAAACGGCCCGCTCCGCGCACCAGGGCATCGTCTTCAACGCGCGGTGTGTGGCTCGGATCGAAGGGGCTTGCGGTCATGTGTGGTCCGGTATTGCTTGCGGGGTCTCGTTTATAGCCGAAAGCGCAGGGTGCAACAGGGGCTTGCGTCCGTCAGCGGGCTGCGGCACTGAGGCCTTTGTTGCCGCACAACGTGCGGCGCATTTCGGGTGGTGAAATGTGCAAAGTGCGAACTATCGATACTCACACGCATGTCTTGACCCAGGCGACCGCCGCGCTTTTGCGCAAGGAGGCTCCGAGGGTTCCGGTGACGATCACGCCGATCGATGAGTCGTCGGCAACGCTCGATGTTGGCGGAATTGCCTACCGACCTTATCCGCGCGGTGGGTTCGATATTGAGCATCGATTGCGCGACATGGACGCAGCTGGTGTCGATGTGCAGGTTCTCTCCGCCACTCCGCAAACTTATCTCTACAATCAGGAAGCAGGGTTAGGCGCCGCCACCGCGACGATCCAGAACGATCAGATCGCTAAACTAGTCAAGGAGAATCCGCAACGATTCATGGGAATTGCGACGTTGCCGATGCAGGCGCCAGAAAAAGCCGCCGGCGAACTCAGACGCGCGGTCACGAAGCTTGGCCTGCGCGGAACAATGATCGCATCGAATATCATGGGGAAGAATCTCGACGATCCGAGCTTCGAGCCTTTATGGGCGACCGCCGAGGATCTTGGCGCCTTCGTCTTCGTGCATCCAAATAATGTGGCCGGCGCCGATCGCATGAAGTCCTATTACCTGAACAATTTGATCGGCAACCCACTCGACACCACCATTGGTGCGGCCTGTCTTTATTTTGGCGGAGTTCTCGACCGGCATCCGCGACTCAAGATCGTGTTGGCTCATGGCGGTGGCTTTACGCCCTACCAGGCCGCGCGATGGGAACATGGATGGGACGTGCGACCCGAGCCCAAGAAAAACATCGCTCACCGACCGAGCGATATCGCGAAACGCTTCTATTACGACACGATTCTGCACTCTGCGCCGGTGCTGGAGTTCATGATCGGACATGTCGGCGCCGATCGCGTGATGCTCGGCAGCGACTATCCTTACGACATGGGCATGATGGACTGCGTGAATCACGTGCGGTCGTTGAAGATTTCGGACGCGGACAAGGCGATCATTCTCGGTTCGCGCGCGGAAGCATTGCTATCGGGGAAATCATGAACGTCCAGTCCGCCAAAGCGGTGCGAATTCCAACAGCCGCCGTTACGGGTCTGATTGTTGATGCCATGGGCAAATCCGGCGTGGCTAAAGATGACGCAGGCAAGATCGCCGAGCTCATGCTGGAAGCGGATCTGATCGGCGCCGACGCGCACGGGGTGTTTCGCCTCCCGCAATATGTCCAGCGGCTCAAGCTCAAGTCAACAAATCCGCGACCGAACATCACTGTGAAGCGCACCGCCCCGGCAACGGCGCTTGTCGATGGTGACAACGGCATGGGTCATCTGGTTGTCGCGCGCGCCGCAGAGACCGCGATCGAACTCGCGCGCGAATGCGGCGTCGCCTGGGTCGGCTGCTGCATGTCGGGTCATGCCGGCGCTGCCGGTGTCTATGCAGCTTTGCCGCTCAAGGCCGACATGGTTGGCCTGTATTCCGCGGTCGCCAATGCTAATCACATGCCGCTTGCCGGCGGCGCCGAGCCGTTGCTCGGTACAAATCCGCTGGCGATTGCAATCCCTGCAGGCAAAGAAGCGCCGATTGTACTCGACATTGCCACCTCGATCGTTTCGTACGGCACGATCAAGAACCATCGCCTGCAGAACAAACCGCTGCATGACGGCTGGATGATCGATCCAAAAACAGGAGAACCGATCACTGATCCGCACAAGAGCGCCGAAGCGCTGCTACTGCCGATGGCGGGCTACAAGGGCGCGGGGCTCGCGCTGACGTTCGGCCTTCTCGCCGGCACGCTCAACGGTGCGCTGTTTGGTCGCGACTGCGTCGATTTCAACGCTGAACCTGACAAGGTCACCAATACCGGTCAGTTCGTGCTCGCGCTCGATCCGAGCCGATTTCAGCCGCTCGATCAATTCAAGTCAGAAGTCGACCGGCATATTCGGGAGATGCGCAACACAAAAGCGCTGCCGGGTCAAAGTGTTCGTCTGCCCGGCGAGCAGCGGGCGCAGCGTCGCGTTGATCGCCAACGCAATGGACTGGCGCTTGCGCCTGAGCTGTTGATGCAGCTCGACAAATTGGCGGTCGAGCTGTCGATAAAAACGCTGCGCGAGCGTTCCTAGCCTGCATAGCAGAATCACAGAACGGCCTCATTTGTAGCGCTCAAGAAACAAATCGGAGCGCCTCGCTCTCGGTCAGCGCGAGGTTACCCGATGCGCTGCTTGCGCAAATTGTTTGTCAAATCAGAGTGATGAAGCTGATCGAATCCGAAAAAATTGTGCGATGGGTTGCCCGGAAGCTGGCGCACGCGAGTTTTATTCTCGCGCTCGGCGGCCTGTTTTCTGTGCTGCCCATGCCGAGCGTCTCGAGCGAGAATTCTTTGGATCGAATCCAGGCGGGATCGTGGGTTGTCGCGTCGATGTACTGGGAAGACAAACTTGTTTCGACCGGTAAAGCGTTCAATCCCATCGGATGGCACGCGGCTCACAAGACATTGCCGATCGGTACACTCATTCGCGTGTCGAATCCGAAGAATCACCGTTCAATCAACGTGACAATCAACGACAGAGGTCCGTTCGTCGCGAATCGCGATCTGGATTTGAGTCTTGGTGCCGGCACGCTGCTGGGACTGCGGGGGCTGGGCACCGTCTATATGGAAGTCCTGTCGATTCCGCCGATAAAGGATCGCCGGCCGGTCGTGGAAAGTCTGTTCGCGGTCAACGACACCAATGCCGCTTGCTCGGGCGTTCAGCCCTGCTAGCCATTGGCGCGAGCACGGGTTCCATTCGCTTTGAAGGTGCGGCGCTTGACCAGTGGGCGCCCAAATGGCCGCCAAAAAAGGGGAATCTGAAGAAGTTCCCTGGACTATTAACCTAAAAAGGTAAACGAGATTTAACGAATACCTCCAATTTGTTAACCTTTATCGCTAACGGGGCGGGATGTCCGATTGCACTTAAGCGGCCTTTTCGGGCGCCGCTATCGCTTGCCGTTCGGCCTGCGGCGCAACCGAGGGGTCCCGCCGTAACGCATCCGGTCCTGTTTCGACTCGTCGCCTGCCGAGGGTCGAGAGTGGGCGTGCGACGCTGTTTCAACGAGGGAGTGGCGCAGTGACGGCAGGGATTTTGCTCAGTAGCCAAACGCGGGGCGATTCAGTCGAACTCAGCGCTGCCGGGTCTTGGACGGCCGAGTACGCTGGTGCGATCGAGCCTCAGGTCGATGCCGCGACGCGCGGGGTCACGGCGCGCAGCGTTGCGATCAACATCGCGCGCGTCGACTATCTCGACACATATGGCGCATGGCTCATCGAACGGACTTTGCGCAATTGGACGAGCCAGGGGCGCGACGCACGCCTCGTGGGCCTGCGTGAGGACTACCGAGGTCTCTTCGACAAGGTGCACTCCGGAACGCAGACGCTCTCGCCACCGCCTCCCAGACGGAACAGCATCATCGCAACGCTGGAAAGCGTCGGCATGACCATGGCGTCGGTCGGCGCCGATCTTGTGATGCTGGCGCAAATGCTTGGATCGTTGCTGGTCGCGGTCAAGCGCGTGATGCTGCGGCCGACGAGTTTTCGCTTCACCTCGATGGTGCATCAGCTCGAGCGCGTCGGCTGGCGTGCGGTGCCGATCGTCCTCCTGATCACCGTGCTGATCGGCGCGATCCTCGCGCAGCAGGGCATTTTCCATTTCCGCAAATTCGGAGCGGACATCTACGTCATCGACATGGTCGGCGTTCTGGTCCTGCGTGAAGTCGGCGTGCTAATTGTTTGCATCATGGTTGCCGGGCGATCAGGCAGTTCATATACGGCCGAGCTAGGCGCCATGCGTATGCGCGAGGAAGTCGACGCGTTGCGCACGATGGGCTTTGATCCGGTCGAAGTTCTCATTTTGCCGCGCGTCATAGCTCTCATCATCGCCGTTCCGATCCTGACATTTCTCGGATCGATGGCGGCCCTTTACGGCGGCGGACTCGTGTCGTGGCTCTATGGCGGCATTCAGCCGGAGGTCTTTCTCGCGCGGCTGCGCGAGGCCGTCACCAGCACCACATTTGAAGTGGGAATGATCAAGGCGCCTTTCATGGCACTCGTCATCGGCATCGTCGCCTGCGTCGAGGGATTGCAAGTGCAAGGCAGCGCTGAATCGCTCGGCGAGAAGACGACGAACTCCGTGGTAAAGTCCATTTTCCTTGTCATCGTGCTGGACGGTATCTTCGCCATGTTCTTCGCCTCTATCGGGATGTGAAATGGCAAAAGATCCTGTCATCGAGGTGCGCGATCTGGTCGTCGAGCTCAAAGGCAACCGGATTCTCAATGGCGTTACGCTCGATGTTTATCGCGGCGAGATCCTCGGCTTCGTCGGAGCTTCTGGAGCCGGCAAATCCGTGTTGACGCGCACGATCCTCGGCCTGTTGCCCAAACAGCTGGGACGGATCAGCGTCTTCGGAGTCAATCTGGACGAGGCTGGCGAACTGCAGCGCCAGGAGATCGAGCGACGTTGGGGCATCCTATTCCAGCAGGGCGCTTTGTTCTCGTCGTTGACTGTCGGAGAGAATGTCGAATTTCCGATCCGGGAATATCTCGATTTGTCCGATCGCCTGATGACCGAAATCGCTATCACCAAGCTGGAAATGGTCGGACTCAAGCCGGACGTCTACCGGAAATACCCTTCCGAACTCTCCGGAGGCATGATTAAGCGCGTCGCACTGGCCCGGGCACTGGCGCTCGATCCGGAAATTCTCTTTCTGGACGAGCCGACATCGGGCCTTGATCCGATTAGCGCCGGCGATTTCGACCAGTTGATATTGACCCTTCAGCGGGTTTCGCCGATGGCCGTTTTTATGGTAACCCATGACCTCGACAGCTTGCATACGATCTGCGATCGGATCGCTGTTCTCGGCGACGGCAAGATCATTGAAGCCGGCAGTATGGATACGATGCTGGCCTCGCAGCACCCGTGGCTTAAGGCCTATTTCCATGGCGTGCGTGCCCGAACAGGGCTCAAAGCTGCGGCCAGGAACTAACGGAGCAGGGTGATGGAGAGAAAAGCGCACTACGCACTGATCGGGTTGTTCACGTTCGCCGTGGTTGCGGGCGCGTTTGGCTTCATCTTCTGGCTGCACCACTCTTCGGGAAAGAAACAGGCCGTCGCTTATCGCGTGATCTTCGACAGTTCCGTGTCCGGATTGCAGGTCGGCGGAAACGTTTTGTTCAATGGCATTCGTGTAGGCGAGGTCACCAATCTGCGACTCGATCGCGACAAGCCGAACGAGGTCGTGGCGATGCTGGCGGTCAACAAGTCGACGCCAATTCGCTCTGACACTCGTGTTGGTCTTGAGTTTGCAGGCCTGACCGGCGTCGCCGCGGTATCGCTGAAGGGCGTTTCGGCGAAGACGCCTCTGATCGAGCGGGAAGAAGGCGAGCCGCCGACCTTGCGGGCCGATCCGAGCGCGAGCCAGGACATGATGCAGGCCGCGCGCGAGGTCCTGAACAAGGCTGAAGAGGTCATCACCGCCAATCAGGAAGCGCTGCATCAGGCAATTGCAGATATCGCGACGTTCAGTGCTTCACTTGCGCGCAATTCCGACAGCGTCGATTCGATCGTGAGGGACGCCAAGGACACGATGAGCAGCGCCAAGGAAGCGACTGCGTCGGCACGTACACTGATGGAAAACCTCGATAAGCGTACGAATGACATCACGATTGGGATCAACAAGATGACCGCAACTGCAACGCGACAGATAGACATTGCCGGCAAGGCGATCACCGATCTGGCGCACAATCCGCAGCGGTTCCTGTTCGGTGGTGGCGGCAGCAGCAGCAGCGAGGCGCAGGCCGCGCCCGGGCCGGCACCGCGTAAGCGAACGCAATAGTAATTACGTCAAGCGGCGGCGCAAACTTCGTCGGGATCGAGCGGGAGCTTGACCGGCTGCTTGCGCTTGGCCGATAGGTCGAGCGCTTTCGTCAACATCAGGTTGCGATGAGCTTCCTCGACCGTGGCGGCGGCCGTAGGCAGGCCGAGGGCTACGCGGTTGAGCCATGAATCGGTTTCTTCCGCCATCGGCCCACGCAATTCGCCGAGTGCCATATCGCCGGGCGGATAGCTGCCCAAGAAATCGACAAGCCGCGACGCATCAGGGTTGTAACCCTCCGACTGGGGCTTGGAGACCGCCAGCACGATGTCGCGGTGCGTGTCGTCGATCGTGAGCACTCCGGTCGTCCCGACGATACCGACTTCAAGCGAATAGACCGCGGCCGGCCAAGTTATGGGCAGGGCCCAGGACATGTTGAGGTGATAGATGGTGCCGTCGGAAAAACTGATCATGCCGGCGGTGCCGTCGATGCCCTTGTACGAGGGCCCAAGAACCTTGTCGACCGAACGCGCGTAGCACTCGACCGCGGTTTTTCCCTCCAGACACCACATACAGATATCGAGCGCGTGTGTGCCCGAAATCACCATCGGGGAAATCGTCGACGGGTCGTCGGTGCGTTTGTAATTATCGATTGCGACGAGCCGGTTCATGAAGGCCCGCGACGTCACCATCGTGACGTCGCCGAGTGCTCCTGTACGGCATTTCTCCTTGGCTGCCAGCCACCGGCGGCGGAAACGCTGAGTGTAGCCGACGACTGCATCCAGCTTTGCCGCCTTGATCGCCTTCAGGACGCGCTCGGATTCCGCAAGATTCGTGGCAAGCGGCTTCTCGATCAGCATGGGAACGGCGCGCTCGATAGCGGCCATGATGGGATCAACGTGCAGATGTTCGTCGGTGCAGATGATCGCGGCGGTGACCTCTGGCCGCTTGAGCAATTCGACATGGCTTTGCGTCACGAAATCCGCGTCGATCTTCGGACCGACTTCGCCGGCGCGGTTCGGGTTTTTCTCGGCAAGCCCGATCCATTGCACAGCCGGGTGACGCGCTGCCACCTCGCCACGAAACAGTCCGACGCGGCCGCCTCCGATGATCGCGAGGCCTACGCCTTTGGCCGATTTCTTCATCTGGCTTCGCGTCCTCTCATTGGTTTACTCCCGCGCGGATCTTCTGCTTGAACTCGGCAATGGCTGAAATGCTCTCATTGGTAAGAGGCAGATCCACCGGCTTATTGCGATCGGCGGAAAGGTCTGCGGCGCTGTAAGTTTCCATCACGCGGCGTGCGCTTTCCGGAGTCACCATCACCGGCGTATTGCGGATGCAGGCTTCCAGAAAATGGATGGTTTCAGGGCCCATGCCGCCGGCGAATACGTTGTCGACCCATTCGCCAGGCATGGTGGACATTGGAAACTGCTGGCCGTCCTTTTGCGTGTTGAGCCAGTTGTCGCGCTGCGTGTCGTCGAGAAACAAGGAACCTTCAGTGCCGGTGATCTCGATCCACGTTGCGCAGTAGTTCGGATAGCTCGGCGGCAAATTCCAGCCGCCGCCGATCATCACTGCGACGCCATTGTCCATGGTCACTGTCGTGAACATCACGTCGTGGGAGCCATTGATAGGTTCCATGTAACCGTAAGCGCCCTGCGAATAAACACGAATGGGCTTGGCCGGCTCCAGCAGCCAGAGCACGAAATCGAGGTCGTGGGTCGACTCCATGACGACCGGCGAGAGCCTCACGCGGCTTGCGATTTTCTTGCCGAGGCTTCGTGAAAGATGCCTACTTACAAGCACCGAGACGACCTTGCCCAGCGTGCCGTCGACGATCTTTTTCTTGGCATAGGCGATTTTCGGATTGAAGCGCTGTGAATAGCCGATGGTGAACTTCAGGTTGTTCCGCTTAGCAAGCTGGATGAGCTCGTCCGCCTCCCACAATTCGAGAGCGATCGGCTTTTCAAGCATCACATTCTTTCCGGACTTCAGGCAGTCGCGGCAAATAGGATAGTGGTTCGACTCCGGCGTGGTCGAGATATAGACAACGGAGATGTCCGGGTTGCGGATGATGTCGTTGTAGTCGAGCGTCGCGGTAGCCGGCTTATAAAGCTTCATTACTTCGGCCAGACGATCGGGCCGAATTTCACACAGATGCAGTTTGTCCACCAATGCAGTGCGAGAGAGCGTGTCCGCGCGCGTGCCCCCGACCCAACCGACACCAATCACCGCGGCTTCAACCGTTTTCACCAGACGTCTTCCTTCTTCTATTTCCTGTGAGGCTTGCGGCCGGCCGGCCGCGCGGGCGGCAGAGTAGCTCACGCGTGTCGTGCCCGAAAGAGCGTGGTTTTTCAACGTGCGAAAGCACCTTGAGCGCCGGCGCTGCCGAAAACCTGTTCGGCGAACTGCGGATAAACCTCGGCCAGTTGTGGTGCGACGACCTCGCGAAGCACCTTCAGGGTTTCGGTCGATGGCGGCGGCGTTTCCGGGACGTCTTTTGGTGTATCGAAATCGAATCCTGTGTTTTCGCTGACCTCGTTGACCGTGTGGCCCGGGTGCACGCTCGCTAGCATGAAGCGCCCATTGGAAAACCCGAACTGGCAGCGGTTGGTCACCAGTGCAATCGGGCCTCCCGGACGGTAGACATTGCCCGCGCTTGTGCCTGGCGCACTGATGAAATCGACCTTGGGGACGAGCGTACGGCGCGAGTGTTCTGTGCGGAAAAGAATGACCTTCGGAACCACATAGTAGAGATAGGCCGATCCGAAGGAGCCGGGGAAGCGCACCTTCGGGTGCGCATAGTCGCCGGTACTCACGAGGTTCACGTTGCCCTGTCCGTCGATCTGTCCGCCTGACAGGAAAAAAACGTCGATGCGACCTTGCCCGGCACAGTCGAAAAGCTCGCGCGCGCCGTCGGTGAAGAAATTGTGTTTGCGACTTTGCAGCAATGAAACGTAAGGCCGGCCTCGACCGCGTTCGCGCGCGAGCAGGGCCGCGGTCGCCGGAATCGGTGATGCGTTGCCGACTGCCACGTGACGTACATCCCCGATCAGACGGGCGATGACGTCGGCCAGCAACTCCTCATCTCGGAACTCCGATGGTCGCCTCACGTGAGGCTCCCGGGCGAGTTGTCACGCCGCTCGCTTCTCATACACATATTTGTCCAGGTACTCCGCAAAACCTTCAGTCGTCCCCGCCATTCGCGCGTACTCCGCGAGATGGTCAGCGTCTGCGCCGTAAAAATCAGGCAGCCCGAGAGGCCAGGAGCCGCGCTCGGCAACAGCCACGCTCTCCACGTAAAAGCTCGGGAGCGTTCCGGCGGCGAGCGTCGGGTCATCGAGCAAGTTTCCGTCGTGAATTCTCTCGACAGTTGCGATCGTCTTATCTGCGGCGTGTGCCATGGTGGCCAGCTCTCGCTGACGTCCGATCCAGACGTTGCCGAAACGGTCGGCCATTGGCGCGTGGATCAGCGCGACGTCCGGTTTGATCGCCGGCAAAAGCACGATCTGGTCGTTATCGCCGAACGGACTGGTGATCAGTTTCCAGTCGTCGCGGTATTTCAAAATGTCCGAACCGACAAGTCCGCGCAGCGGCATGAACGGCACGCCCTTTTCCGAGGCTTGCAAGGCTGCGTGCAAGGCCGGACATGTTGCATCTTTCAGTTTGATGGTCCCCGAGATGACAGCGGCCGTGAAGCGCGGAGCGGGACCAAATTCGCCGAGGCTCACCGCGCTTGTCTCCAATGTTTCGATGCACCCGGCGCCGATCAAGAGGTCTGCCTGCAGGCTGGATGTCGGTAGGGCGAGGAGATAGAGCTGCTTCACGCCGCGCCTGATCAGTGCGCGTGTCGCTGCCATTGGAACGCCTGATACCTCGCGCGGCACGACCAGCAAGCAACCGTTTGTGATCGGCGCGATTGCTTCGTCAATTGATTTCGCCAGTTGAAACATGGCGGTCCGCGAGGTTGCGCGGCATCAAAGCCGCCGCCATTTTTCCCATTGTTTCACTTGCAACGTCCACTGGATTTTGCGACTTGGGTTGGATGCCTGCCACTCTGCAAGACAAGCTGCGCGCCAAGCGATTTGTAATCACCGCGGAAGTCACTCCGCCGGTGTCAGCCGACCGTGCCGAACTTTTGGCAAAAGCGGTGCCGCTGAAGGGCCTCGCCGATGCCGTAAACGTTACCGACGGCGCCGGTGCGCGACCTCACCTCGGCGCCATTACTGCGGCCGCAATGCTCGTGGACCAGGCTATTGAACCGATCCTGCAGTTCACCTGCCGCGACCGCAACCGCATCGCGGTACAAAGCGATCTGCTCGGCGCCGCGGCAGCGGGCATACGCAACCTGCTCATGCTACGCGGCGACGATCCGAGTGCCGGCGATCAACCGGATGCCAAGCCGGTATTTGATCTCGATCCGCGTGGGCTTCTTACTACCGCGCGACGTCTTCGCGACGTTGCCGAACTGCCGACAGGCCGCAAGATCGGAGGCCGCGCCGATTTTTTTCTCGGAAGTGCGGACAATCCGATCGACCCGCCGCCAGGATGGCAGCCGACCAGTTTGCAGGCAAAGGTCGAAGCCGGAGCGCAATTTGCGCAGACGCAATTCTGTATGGATGCCGGTGTCGTGCGCCGTTATATGGCGCGGCTCGCGGAGTGCGGAATAGCCGAGCGACTGTCGGTCATCATCGGCGTCGTGCCGTTGCGTTCGGCCAAATCGGCGCGTTGGATCAAGGAGAAGCTTTTCGGCGCGGTGATCCCCGACGCCATTATCGATCGCATAGCGCAGGCTGCTGATCCGGTCGCTGAAGGCCGTCGTATTTGCGTCGACTTGGTGCAGGAATTAGCCGACGTTCCGTACGTCGCTGGCGTCCATATCATGGCGCCGGGCAACGATGCCGTGGTACCCGAGGTCATCAAGGCGGCGCGAGCCAGTATCAGCCGACTCGCGCCCGCCTGATTGTTTAGCTCAGCGCTGACTTCACGCGCTCAGGAGAAAACGGCACACGGCGAATTCGAACGCCGGTGGCGTCGAATATCGCGTTGGCAATGGCCGCTGCTACTGGCCTGATCGACGGCTCACCGGCACCGGTGGGCGGGAGGTCCGGATGGTTGATCAGCACCACGTGCACTTCGGCCGGCGTCTCCGTGATATCGAGGATCGGATAAGTCAGCCAGTCGATGCTCGTCACTGATTTGCGGTCAAAGGTGACTTCTTCCCAGAGAGTACGGCTGACGCCCTGTACGATGTTGCCTTCGATGCATTTCACCAATCCGTCCGGATTGATGATCTGCCCGCAATCGTGCGCCACCGTAAACTTGCGTGCCCAGATCTTGCCGGTCGAGCGATCGATATCGACTTCGGCAACGATGGCGACGCGAGTGCCGTTCCGCTGGGAATAGGCGATACCGCGGCCCGACACCTTGCTGCCGCTTTGGTCGCGGCGAGGCGAACGTCTTGTCTCCCACTTTGCTTTCTCCGCGGCCGCTTTGATCACGGCGATATCGCGGGGCTCCTTAATATGCCGCAATCGGAACTCGATCGGATCTGCATTCACCGCCGCCGCCACTTCGTCGATGAAAGATTCGCTTGCGAAGTGGATCTGCGGACCGACCGGATCACGCAAATGCGCGCTGCGCAGCGGCGAGGATCGATCGAGCAGGGGCGGGATCGTCTCCCATGCCAAGCGTTTGTTGTCGAACGCATAGGATTCTGCCGGCACGCCGAAGCCGTCACCTGATTTCAGCGCAACGCCGAGCGTCTGTCCGCACAGCGTATCGTGCGGTTTGCCGCCATTGGTGTTCACATCGACCCGTGAGAAGCCCTTGCTGGTGAACTCGTAGGCGGTGACCTTTCCGGTCGCATCGAGTGCGGCACGTGCCCTATGGATCGATGCCGGACCTTTCGGATCCCACCCGGTCCCCTGTTCACGCATGTATTGCAGGCGCACCGGTTTGCCGACTGCTTTCGCCAGTATCGCGGCGTCCATGGCGCAATCGTCCGCGTCATTGCGACCATAGGAACCCGGCCCAGTCGTGTAAATGACCCGCACTTTGTCGACCGGGAGGTCGAGCGTGAGTGCAAGGCCTTCCTGGACAAAATGAGACTTCTGCGTACCGCTCCAGCATGTCACCTGGCCTTCCTTGATCTGGACGAGTGCACACGCCGGCCCCATGCTGGCATGGGACTGGAATGGCCATTCGTATTCAGCCTCGATGACCTTCGCCGCGCTCTTGAACGCCTCATCGACGTTCCCGTTTTCCTTGTCGACGCTACGCTTGCGCACGCTCGCCTTGCGAATGTGATCGTAAAGCGAAGCCTGTTCGGGGAACGGCGGATCAACTTGGGACCATTCGACCTTGAGCTTCTGCGCGGCCTGTATCGCGTCCCATTCCTTGTTGGCGACGACGCCAAGGAAACCCTTGTCCCAAACAACTTTTGCGCCAGGAATATCCTTGATCGAGCTTTCATCGATTTTCACCGGCACAGCGCCGGCGACGTCCGGGCGGATCATGCGTCCGTGCACCATGCCAGGCACTTTCACGTCAGTTACGAAATCCTCTTGTGCGAAAACCTTTGGTGCAACGTCTTCGCGCTTGATCGGCTGACCGACGATCTTGTGTTCGCTCGGACTTTTGGGTTGCGCCTTGCCGGGCGCGTAGAGCGTGTTGCCGAACTGCTTGTTCCAGTCGAGCTGAACGTTGAAGTATTTTCCGCCAAGCATCTGCTCGTAGGAAATCCGTTTCGTGGCATCGGCGCGCGAGCTCACGACACCGTCATTGACCGCGAGCTGATCGACTGGCGTAGAGAGCAGCCCGGCTGCCATTTCGACCAGGACGCGACGGGCTTCCGCCGCCGCCATGCGCATTTGCTTGCCGCCGTACTGAATGCCGGTCGAACCGGAAGCGCCGCCCTGATTCACGGAATTGGAGGTGTCACCCATGAAGACTTTGACGCGCTTGAACGGAATGTCCAGTTCTTCCGCGACAATCTGTGCGATCGCGACGGTGAGGCCGTGGCCCATATCCATCTTGCCGAAGAAGGCCGCAACGCTGCCGTCCGCATTGACTGCGATGTAAGACGAAAGCTGGTCCGGCGTCAGCGGCGGTTTCGCGCCTTCGGCGTATGCGGATTGGAGCGACAGGACTGTGTCGAAGGACACGGAGGCCCCTATGGAGACGACAAGCGCACCGCCGCCGAGCAACGCTGAGCGACGGGTGAAGGCAGAGCCGTATTCGAATTTTGTCATGTCACTCTCCCTCAACTCATCATCTCGGCGGCACGTTTGACCGCCTTCAAAATGCTGATGTGAGTGCCGCAACGGCACTTGAGGCCTGAGAGGGCATCCTTGATCTCGGCCTCAGTCGGCTTCTTCTTGTCGCGGAGAAATGCCGCGGCGGTCATGAGCCAGCCGTTTATGCAATATCCGCATTGCGGCACCTGCTCCTCGATATATGCGGTCTGCAAGGGATGTGGTTTTTCAGGGGTACCGAGACCCGCAAGGGTCGTGATCTTGGCGTCGCCCACCGCCGACATCGCTGTGATACAGGATCGGGTCGGTTGTCCATCCAGATGAACGGTACAAGCACCGCATTGCGCGAGCCCGCAGCCGAAATGAGGATTGTTAAGCCCAAGCTCGTCGCGCAGGGCGTAGAGCAACGGCATGTCGGGGTCGGCGTTTATGGTATGGGACTTGCCGTTGACGGAAATGGTGAAGCGTTGGCTCATGACGTTCAGCTCCCTGAACAAGATTGCAGGCCCGGTTGCTTACGGCTGACCGTGCCCTTTGCAGACGCGTCTGTGCCGACGCTTGCGGTTGAAAGGCTAGTCCCACAGACTAGCTTGGGAAACACCTGCCGATATAAATTTGGTGTTACCATCAGTGAAACAGAGGCCCGATCAGAGGCCTCAAGGAACTTGCGTTGAGGAGGAACTTCGCTATGCGCAACCCGGCCGGGAAGATTGCTGTTGGACCCTTGGTAGTCGCCGCGATCGTGGCTTTTTTTTCAACTCAGGCTGACGCGCAGGAAACGCTTTGGAAGCATGGCCTGATCAATACCAAGTCCGACGCCGGCATTTTCCTCATGGTGTCAACCCGCGATTTCGCAAAAAAACAGGGTCTCAAGATAGAGATTTCCCAGTTCAAGGACGACCAGCTTGCCCTGAAGGCGCTGATTGCCGGCGAACTCGACAGCTTCGAGGGTGGACCGCAGGGAGTCTTCGCAGCGGACGCCAAGGGCGGTGACGTCAAGCTACTTGGGTGCCATTGGGTTGTGGTTCCGCATGGAATATTTGCCACCGACAAGGTGACAAAGGTTGAGGATCTCAAGGGCAGGCAGATCGCGGTATCGGCGCCAAATTCCATGCCCGATATGCTGGCGCGGTCCGCGCTGGCGAAATTCGGCGTTGCCGATACCGAGGTGAAACTCGCCGCAATCGGTGGGGACAACGATCGTTACCAGGCGCTTGTCGGCGGTGTTGTCGACGCTGCGGTCGTGTCGAACGAATATCAGCCGGTTGCACCGAAAAACATCCATCTTCTGGTCGCCGGTCGTGACGCCGTACCGAACTTCTTGCGCGTTTGCATGGTCTCGACCGCAAAGAAGCTCGCTGAGCGTGGCGACGACGCCGTGAAATTTCTTGCTGCTGAGATGAGCGCGTTACGGTTTGCGCTATCGCACAGGGATGAAACCATCGCATTGACCCGCGAGATTACCCGCGCCAAACCTAACGATCCGCGCCCCGCCTTCGTGTACGATGATGCTGTCCAGCACAATGCCGTGGATCCGACATTGCCTCTCCCGGCAGCGAAGATTCAATGGATCCAGGATCAGATGGTGAAGGCAGGCCGCTTGAAAGCCCCGCTCGACCTGAACGCCGTGACCGCGCCAGAGTATCGCGAAAAGGCGCTGCAGGTCGTGGGCCACTGACTGGGCACGTTTTGGAGAAATGAATGGGTGAGGTGACCTTCCTCGACGTTTCCAAGCGCTTTTCCTTGCGCGTGGACGGCGAGGTTCATCATGTGCAGGCGCTCGACCGCATCAACTTCACGGTCAAGGATGGCGAGATTGTTGCACTCATCGGTCCGTCCGGCTGCGGCAAGACCACGGCGCTGCGGGTCGCGATGGGCCTCGATGCTGCGAGTGCCGGCCGGGTCACGGTAGATGGTCGAGAGGTGCACGGCTGCGGCCATGATCGTGGCATGGTGTTTCAGCACGCCGAACTGCTTCCGTGGCTTTCCGCCATGCAGAACGTGATGTTCGGGCTGGAAATGAAAGGTATGCGTGGCGCGCCGTTGCGCGAGGCGGCCGAAAAGTATCTTCAGCTCGTGGGTCTGCAAGACTCGCAAAATCGGCGGCCGCATCAGCTTTCCGGAGGCATGAAACAGCGTGTCGGCATTGCGCGCGCGCTTGCCATCGATCCCAAGGTCCTATTGATGGATGAGCCGTTCGGTGCGCTCGACGCACAAACGCGGGAAACGCTGCAGGCGGAGCTGCTCGATATCCATGCCCGTACCTGCAAGACCGTTCTCTTTGTCACGCACGACCTGGATGAGGCGGTTTTGATCGCCGACCGGATTGTCGTGATGAAACATGGTCGTGTGCAGGAAATATTGGATGTACCGCTCAAGCGACCACGCCCCGATCTCGGCATCGTTCGTGGAACGCCGGAATTTGCCGAAACGCGTTACAGGGTCTGGCGCACAATACACGATGGCGCCGTGGTGCACTGATGGTCGACGTCGCCGACACCACAAAGACAACCGCAGCACCGGCATCTGATCCGCCCGAGCAGCGCCCATTTCCTCGCTGGGTGATCACGCTGGCCTCGATCACTTTCGTGTTGATCCTCTGGGAGATTTTTGGCCGGCGTATCAATCCGGTTTTCGGTTCCTATCCGTCGGCGATAGCTGTGGCATTTTGGGACCTGGCGGCCTCCGGCCAGTTGTGGTCGGCGCTCTATGAATCCTTGCGGCCATTTCTGCTTGGCTACGCCCTGGCAATCGTTGTCGGCGTGCCGCTCGGTCTGTTGATCGGAGGGTTCCGCGCCGCGGAAGCAGCGCTCGGCATCTATGTCACAGCCGGCTACGCAATGCCGCTGGTCGCGTTGGTCCCGCTTTTGATCCTGTGGCTTGGCCTCGGCTTCGCGGTCAAAGTCGCGGTCGTATTCCTGATGGCTTTGTTTCCCATCTGCATCAATACATGGCTTGGCGTCGTAGCGGTGCCCAAAACGTTGATCGAGGTCGGCAAATCGTTCGTCGCTCCCAACATTGTCATTCTTCGCCGCATCGTCCTGCCGGCAACGCTGCCCTACATCATGGCTGGAATACGTCTTGCGGTGGGTCGCGCAGTTGTTGCAATGGTGATTGCGGAATTCTTCACGACTATCTCGGGGCTGGGCGCCGTCATCATCAATTCGGCGAACAATTTTGATACCGCCACAATGTTCGTCCCGATCATCATTCTGATGGTGATGGCGATTGGACTAAACTGGCTGATCGGGTTCGTCGAGCGCAAGGTCGCGCCGTGGCAGGCGGAGATCGCGGGGCGAGATAGAGAGTAAGCCTTCAGGCCAGAGCCTTGATTGCTTGAAACAGCGCGCGAACCTGCCGTTCCGGAATATTCCGCGTGATGAAGACGACACGGCTCTGCCGGTTTGCGTCCGGCCATTCATGTAGCTCGACCGGTGGATGCGCGAGGTGCTGCACGAACTGCACCAGCACAGGTCCTTTACAGCCTTCAACATCGAGAAAGCCTTTGACACGCAACAGGTCTGGCCCGCGCAGTTGCATCAGAGCGTCCATGGAGCGAGCGAAAACGGGCCAAGGCATCGGCGTCTCTTCGGTCAGAACAAAACTGCCGATACCATCGCTGTGAGCGGTCTCCGCAACGAACGCGTTACGTTGATCGGCGGCCGGTTCGATGAGGCGCTGCGGATCGATTTCACCATTGACTGCCTCCAGGATCTCCGCCCCGGGGTTGAGAGCGCGCAGTCGAGAGGTCAGTATTGTCAGCGCGCTGTCGCCGGCAATATCAGTCTTTGTGATGATGAGACGATCGGCGAGGATCGCCTGCTTGCGCGCCTCGGCTGACCATTCAAGCGTGTCACCGCCGGTAACGGCGTCGATGACAGTGACGACAGCTTCGACGTGAAACGCGCCGCCAAGGGCGCGATCGGTCGCGAAAGTCTGGAGAATGGGGCTGGGATCGGCCAGTCCGCTGGTCTCGATCGCAACGCGGCGAAAGTCCGGCAATTCGCCCCGCTCGCGCTCGACGACCATGCGGCGTAACGCCTTCTGCAAATCGGTGCGCGTGATGCAACACAGGCAGCCATTTCCGAGCAGGACGGTCTCGTCAGCGCTCGACCGCACCAGCGCGTCGTCGATGCCGGTTGCGCCAAATTCATTGACGATGACCGCGGTACCGTTGCCCTCCGGCGTGTCAAGGAAACGCTTGAGAAGCGTTGTCTTCCCCGCGCCGAGAAAACCGGTGAATACGATTACAGGAACGCGCGCCCCGCGTTCGCGCCCGACTCTGCGGCCGAAGCGTCCGGCGGCGGGTGAGGGGAAGACTTCGTTCAGAAATCCATCTCCAGGATGTACAGCCCGCCTGTATGGCGGTCGACAGTGTAGACGATGCCACGTTCGTCCACGAACACATCGTTGAGCTGAACCGCACCCGCCGGTGTGCCTTTCGGCGGCGGGGGGACAAAGGTCGCGACCTCTTTCGGCTGATACGGATTGGATATGTCGTAAGCGCGCATGCCGCCGTTGAAGAAAGTGCCGATCACGATCTGGTCCGATTGCCAGGCGGTTGGGACCGATGGGTTCTCGTGAATATTGTGCGCGCCGAACCGCCCGCCGCGATTGGCATAGGCGTCGACGGGCGGCAGCGGGCAGGTGGAAATAGAGACAAGATTCTTTTCGTCCCGCGCATCCAGGACCCATACAAGCTTGGGCCAGTCCTCGGCTTTGTTCTCGGTAGACTCGTCGGTGACGATCAGCAGGTTGCGCTCGAACAGCGGAACAGCGGTGTGCATGAAGCCCGTGTAAGGCGGAGAATTGGTCCAGTGCGAAATCGGCTTTGGCTTCGTTTTGTCGGCAATGTCCATCACGAACATGCCGCCATCGATGTAGCAAAGGTAAAGCCTGTCGGCGCGTTGTTTGTAGACGTTGGTGTTGTGTGCGCGATAACCCTTGTCGAGCTTGTGCCGGGGTAAGGGCGTCTCGCCCTTTTTGGTTCCCGGCATCCACCAACGCCCGATCTCGACCGGCTTCGACGGGTTGCGCACATCGATGCATCGATAGAACTGGTCGTCGTTCGGATGGCTCGGCACAAAGTCCGGTGCGCCGGACGCCATGTGCACATATTCACCATCGCAGAACCACAATTGATGCACGCCACGCGAGGCCGCCCCCGAGCAATCGAAGAACGAGATGGATCGAGGCTTTTCCGGCATCGAGACGTCGAACACCTCGAGCCCAGCCGGCTGCTGGTTCACTTTCTGAGTCTGGTAGGCGACTGCCATGATGTCGCCGGACAGTTCTAGCGAATTGGATCGCATATACGGTTTGGGCAGGTCGGTCTGCACCACAACTTTCGGGTTGCGTGGATCGGAAACATCGACCGCGGTGAAATTCTTCGGTGCGCTTTCATGCGCGAGCCAAATGATGCGTCGTCCGTCTTTTGCGATCTGGACCGACATGCCTTCGCCCATGCCGCCGAAGCCGCCGAGATCGTTTTGCGCGAGCAGTTTGAAATTCCATGTGGTGGGCTCCGCGCTTTTGTTGAGCGGGCTGGTGGCGGTGGACATTCACGTCTCCGTGGCTTGGTTATGCGGAAAGGCCGGCGCAATTTGCGCCGGCCGTGGTTACTACAATGGGCACTAGTCCGACATCGGGGGTGTTACGCGCTTGCCTGCTTGAGAAACTCAGTGCGAAGCGCCTTGGTCCAGTCAGGCACCGCCTTGATTTTGTTTTCCTTCAAGAGGATTTCGGATTGCTCCTGCATGTAGGGCACGAGATCGGACGGCCATCCCGGCTGTACTTCAACGCGTGCCAATGCCTTGGCAAAGGTGTCTTTCGACATCTTGAATCCTTTTGACTCGAAAAATGAATAAACCGTATCGGCGACTTGGTCCGGCTGCGATTTGAAGTCCTTGGCAACCTCGAGCCAGGCCTTGAGATAGGCGACGATGGTTTCCGGGCTTTTTTGCACGAGTTCCGGAGTCGCAGCCATGAACACCGGCAACTTGTCGAATTGGCTGTACTCGGAAAGCGTGACCGCCAACCCGTCTGCTTCCGCGATTGCGTTGTACGGCTCGACGTTCGCCATTGCGTCAACTGTCTTTGCCGCCAATGCCGCCACCATGTCATCGACGTTCATGCGCACTTCCTGATAATCGCCTTTCTTGAGGCCGGCCTTCGGCGCAATCTGGTCTACGAAGATATTCCCGGTGGAGGAGCCGGTCTGGTTGGCGACCTTAAGGCCCTTCAACTGCTCGACCTTGGTGATGTTGAGATCCTTGCGCGCCATGACCCGCGCGGTCTTTCCGACATATTCGATCATGGCGATGGCGAGCAGGCCGCCTTTGTCGTGGCCGATCGCAAAGGAAGGCCCGGCGTAGGTACCCATGTCGACCTGGCGGGCCACCATCTGCTGCATCGTGAGATTGCCGGACGGGACGGCGAATTCCTCGAATTTTATACCGTACTTTGCCAGCAGCCCCGAGCGCAGCAGGTAATAGGTCGGCATGCCCCACATATTGGTCTGATAGCCCTGCCGCACTGTTTCCAAAGCCGCTGCCGGCCTTACGCCGAGGGTCGCTGCGAGCGCGCTGGCGCCAGTCGCTGCGAGATAGTCACGGCGTGTTAGTCCGCCTCTTTTGGTCATGTTGATCCTCCCTTATGCGTTTGCCTTGCCATTGGCTTTTGTAGGTTCGTTTACGCCGGTCTCGTGACCAAGGTGGCGCAGCAGCATCTTCTGAAAATCGAGAAACTCCACGCTGAGGGGGTCACGCGGCCTCGGCAGCGGAATTCGGATTTCGGTTTTTATTGTGCCGGGATGCGGCGTCATCACGATGACCCGATCGGCGAGATAAACTGCTTCAGAAACGTTGTGCGTCACGTATATCACAGTCTTGCGGGTTTCCCGCCAGACATCCGCCAGCAGGCGCTGCATGTCGTCGCGGGTCAGGGCATCGAGCGCTGCAAACGGTTCGTCCATCAGAAGAACCGAGGGATTGTAGGCAAGGGCACGCGCAATGGCGACCCGCTGCTGCATCCCGCCGGAGAGATGATGCGGGTACGACCCGGTGAATTTATCGAGCCTCACCAGACGCAACTGCTCGCGCGCGATCTTCTCTCTTTCATTCTTTGGCACGCCTTTCATCTCGAGGCCGAACGCGACATTACCGAGCGCGGTTCGCCACGGGAAAAGCTGCGCAAAATCCTGGAATACGACGCCGCGGTCCATTCCATGTCCGTCGACTTTTTTACCACCGATGCGGATTTCTCCAGCCGCCGGAGCAAGAAACCCTGCGACAATGTTGAGAAGCGTGGACTTGCCGCAGCCGGACGGGCCGACGATGCATACGAATTCCGACGCATCGATGTTCAGTGTCACATCTTTGACGCCCGGCACTTTTCCGCCGGGAGTGTCGTAGATCAGCGAGACTTCGCGAATTTCGATGGGGACCATACCTGCTGCCTTATCGCGCTAGCCTTTCGCCGCGCGCACCATGCCCCACCGCATCACAGTCGTACGCTCAAGCGATCCGAAAACGAAACGCTCGAACACAAAGCCGATTATGCCGATCACGATCAACGACGCCAGCATAGTGTCCGTGTTGAGGAACTCTTTCGCATCGAAAATGACCCAGCCCAGCCCCCAATCGGAGGCGGCGATCATTTCGGCGCCCACGACGGCGATCCATGCGCGGAGGAACGCCTGCCGCATGCCGGTGATAATAAAAGGCGAGGCGCCCGGAATGATGACCTTCCAAAACAGCCTGTGCTCGTCGGCGCCCATGGCGCCCGCCGCGCGTAGCCAAAGCGGATTGACCGAACGTACGCCCGACCAGGTGTTGAAGATCATCGGAAAGGTCGCTGCATAGAAGACGATGAGAATCGTGGTCAGATTGCCAATGCCGAACCAGAGCATGAAGAGCGGCACCAGTGCGAAGGAAGGGATCGGCATCATCGCGCTTACAAGCGGCAGAAAGAAGTTCTCCACGCTCTGGAAACGGGCCATCAGGATTCCAAGCGGAAGACCGACCACGACCGAGAGAGCGAAACCGAACATGACGCGATAAAGCGTGAAGGCGGCGTGCTCGATCAGGCTGCCGTCTGCCAGTCCGGCAAACAACGTATGTGCGATTGTCGGCAGGGTCGGTAACAAAGCCGGTGCGAAATAGCCGCTGCGTGCGAGCGCTTCATAGGCAGCGGCTGTAACGAGCAAAGATAGCGTGCCGCGTGCGAGGGACCGTCGACTTGATCCTGGTTCGGTCATGACGAGATCATGCCCCAGCGCACCACGGTGTAGTTCTCGATTTTCTGGAAGAGGAATTTTTCCAGCGCAAGCCCGATGAGGGCGATCACCACGATTCCGGCCATCATCGTATCGGTGTTGAGAAATTTGCGCGCACCGAAAATCAACCAGCCAAGCCCCCACGGCACGGCGGCCAGCATCTCGACGGCCACAAGGATGCGCCACGCCTGCGCAAGCCCGAGCCGCAAGCCTGTCAGAATATAGGGCAGCGCGCCGGGAAAAATGACGTGCCTGAACAGGCGCCGGTCATCGGCGCCCATGGCTTGTGCCGAACGAACCCAGATTTCCTTCACGGCTTTGACGCCGGTCCAGCTGTTGAAGATGATGGGAAAGGCCGAAACAAAGCCGACCAGGAGGACGGACGAGAGATTGCCGAGCCCGAACCAAAGCAGGAACAGCGGCGCATAGGCGAGGCCGGGGATGGGAGCGCCGATCGACACTAGCGGCAGGAGAATGTCCTCGGCGCGTCGCGAGCGGCCCATGAGCACGCCAACGGTGACGCCGACAATAGCCGCGAGGGTAAATCCGCTGAGCAAGCGGATGAGCGTGTCGATGGCGTGATGAGGCAGGATGCCCGTAATCGTCAAATTGACGAAGGAGGCGGCCACGTCTTCGAGCGTCGGAAAGAGCCTGCGGGGAAAAATGCCGCTCCAGGCGATGATCTCCCAGATTGCCCCGACGACAACGAACGGAAAGATATTTCGCCAGACCAACCGCAGGCGTTCGCCGCCCTGCGATCGACCGGGTGCATGATCAGCAGTGATGGCAGTTACGGCGTCCTGCATCTGGGCCCGTGTTCCTCCCACGGTCTGGACCACATGCGCCTGAGCGTGGGCCTCTTTCGGCCTTGTAGCCGGCCTTGGTCAAAGGATAGTGCGCTTTGAACGCCTACCACAAGCACGTGCGGCGCAGACGCGCGGAATGCGCCACTGGCGCATTTGTGGCAGAACGGCTAAAGCCCGGCACACGCACTTTCAAATCGCCAGGATTTCAACGGGAGAGTTTCGGGATGTCGAAGAATGCGCTGAAGATCGGCTGGATCGGAACCGGCCGCATGGGCTTGCCCATGGCGGAACGCCTGCTCAAGGCCGGCCACGATGTAACCATCTGGAATCGTACTCGAGCGAAGGCCGAACCACTTGCCACCAAAGGCGGGAAGATCGTCGACAAGCTCTCCGAGTTGGCATCCTGCGACGTCGTGTTTTCGATCGTGTCCGAAGGTAAGGACCTGGAGCAGGTGCTCTTCGGCAAGGATGGTGTCGTTTCCGGATCGGGCAAGACACCGGCTGTCTTCGTCGATTGCTCGACAATTTCCGTCGAGGAATCGGCCGACGTCCGCAAGAAGTTGAAGGCGCGCGGCGCCGATTACGTTACGGCGCCCGTTTCGGGCAATGCCAAGGTGATCAAGGCCGGACGGTTGTCGTCGGTTGTTTCCGGACCTGAGGTAGCATGCAAGACGATCATTCCACTTATGGAGGTGATCGCTCCGCAGGGTGTTTCATATGTCGGTGATGGCGAGCTCGCGCGCGTCTGCAAGATTGCGCACAACGTCATGCTTGGCGTTGTGATCGAAAACTTGATCGAAATCACATTGCTCGTGAACAAGATGGGCGTGCCACGCCACGCTTTTCTCGCCTTCCTCAACAACGGCGTGATGGGATCGATGTTCACGCGTTACAAGTCGCCGGCGCTGGTCAATCTGGACTGGACCACGACGTTCACACCGGAATTGCTGCGCAAGGATCTCGACCTCGGACTCGAACTCGGCCGCGAAATGGATGTGCCAATGCCGGTTACGGCCGCCACGCGCGAGGTTTTGCAAGGCCACTTTGGCCATGCCACCCTTCAGCCGGATCCGCAGGCCTATCTCAACAAAGACTTCGCGGCGCTAATAGAGACGATGGCTCTCGCGGCCGGCATGAAGCTCACGCCCGAAAACAAGAATGTGCCGACAGGGCTCGAGAGCTAAGGCTCAACGCGCGCATTGAAACAAAAAAAGGGCCCCTTGCGGGGCCCTGTGTGCATAAGGTGGAGGATTCACGCCACCGTCTAAGCCTGAAGGGAGGAAAACGGCGGCTGCGCACGTCACCACTCAAATCGCATGGCGCGTCTATCTCAAGTAAAATGGACATAAATTTCATGGAGGTTATGCAGAATAGACATGTCACGCCTCCCCCGTTCGAGTGGTAATAGCCGGAAACCGGAGCTCTCAATGACATTCACGCTCTACAACGCCCCGCAGTCGACGTGCAGTCAACGCGTCCGCTTTGTGCTGAATGCCAAGCGTCTGCCTTTCGAAGAGGTGAAGCTCAATCTGCTCGAAGGGGACCAGCTCAAGCCCGAATACCTCAAGCTCAATCCTAACGGGGTCGTGCCCACGCTCGATCATGATGGCGCGATCATCATCGATTCAACGGTCATCACCGAATACCTGGACGAGATATCACCTGACGGCAGCTTTACGCCGGAAGATCCGGTCGAGCGCGCGCGCATGCGCACGCTCATGCATTTCATAGATGAGATGCCCGCGCCTGCGGTGCGAGTGCCAACCTTCAATCTGGCCTTTCTGCCCAGCTTTCAGAAGATGACACGCGAGGCTTTCGTGGAAATGGCTGAGAGCAAGCCGTTGCGACGCGAGTTCATGCTCACCATGGGACAGACCGGCTTTCCCAAGGCGGATATGGATGCGGCACTCGGCCGTCTGCGCCGCGCCTATCATCGCATGGACGCTGAAATCAAGCGGAGCGGGGGGCCCTGGTTGCTTGGCAAAGAAATTACTTTGGCCGACGTGGCTGTAATGCCGTCAATGGTCCGCATACACGATCTGGGCATGCCGGACTGGCAGGACCTGCCGCGTGTCGCGACCTGGTTCGACAATATGCGCGCGCATCCGGCCTTCTGGCCAACGTTCTATCATGGGTCGCTGTTGAGCGAACGCTTCCCGCATCTACGGGAAAAAGCATCACTTTGATTGCGCGTCAGATGGCGAACCGGAGCGCGTAACCGCGCTTCGGTTCTTTCGTTCAATACTTCGCCGAAATCGGTAGTTCTTCCGCAGGGAACAACGAGATCAAGCGGCAGCCTTTGTCGGTGACGACGACCTCTTCCTCGATGCGCGCAGCCGAGAAGCCGTCGGTGGCTGGGCAATAAGTCTCGATCGCGAAGACCATGCCTTCCGTGATTTCGGTCGGGTGGTCCATGGACACGACACGCGAGATGATCGGCCGCTCGTGCAAGTTCAGGCCAAGGCCGTGCGCGAACTGCAGGCCGAACGCCGCCATTTCGTCCGGGAAGCCGAACTCGTTGGCTTTCGGAAAAACTTCGCAGATATGTGCGGTACTGGCGCCAGGCTTGATGCGGGCGATGGCATTGTCCAGCCATTCGCGCGCCTTCTTGTAGGCGTCATGCTGTGCCGGCGTCGCGCGCACGACATTGAAGGTGCGGTAGTAGCAGGTACGGTAGCCCATGAACGACTGCAGAATATCGAAGAACGCCTGGTCGCCCGGGCGGATCATGCGGTCGGTGAAATTGTGCGGATGCGGATTGCAGCGTTCGCCGGAAATGGCGTTGACCGCTTCCACGTCGTCGGAGCCGTGCGTGTACAGAAACTTGTTCACCTCGGCAACGATGTCGTTTTCCCGAACGCCTGGCCGCAGCATTTCATTGACCACGTCATAGGCGCCATCGACCATTGCAGCGGCGCGGTTGAGCAGCGCGATCTCGTCCGACGACTTGACCTCGCGCGCACTCAGCATGGTCTGCTGGCCGTCCTTGATTTTAAGCCCGGCCCTCTCCAGCTCGAACATCATCGGCGGTTCGATAATGTCGACCCCGATCGGCATCTTGGCTACGCCCGCGGCTTTGATGATTGAAGCCATTTCCTCGGCATGACGCTTCATGAGTCCGAAGGCCGGATCGACGGTGCCACGCAAACCGACAAGGCCGGCTTTGCAGTTTTCAGGCTTGAGCCATGGTGAATAGAGCTTGTGATGCACCGCGGCCGAGCCGAAATCCCACAGGATCGGGTCGCCACCGCGCGTCAGCAGCACCCAGCGTGACAGCTTATCGCGCGCCCATTCGCCGATCTTTGTCGACGTGACGTAACGGATATTGTTGTCATCGAACAGCAACAGTGCGCCGAGGTCGGACGCTTCGAGCGCGGCCTGTGCGCGGCCGAGGCGATACCGATGCATGCGGCGGTAGTCCACACGCTCCTCGAAATCGACGCCCATGGTGCCGAGCACCGGCAAGTGCCGGCCCCAGTTGTAGCGGGGGTTAACGTCTTCGGCGGTGATCTTCACCGGCTCGCGGGTTCTCTCGTCCATGGTCGTCTCCTTACGCGGTATTGAAACCGGCTATATCGCCGGAAGGGTCGATTGATTATAGGCCTTGTCGGCGGCGTTGTCGGCAGGCAGGAAATGGGGCGCGTCAATGAGCCTTGACGTTGGCGTCCTTGATCACTGCCCCCCAAACTTCGGTCTCTTTCTTGATGAACGCCGCGGCCTCGGCCGAGGTCCCTCCGGCGGCGCGCAGGTTGATCTGGGCAAAGTGCTCCTGCGCTTCGGGACTTTGCAGCACCTCGTTTACGGCTTTGTTGAGCTTGGCAACTATCGCGGCCGGTGTCTTCGGCGGAGCGACCATTGCATTCCAGGTGCCGGATTCGAAGTCCTTCACGCCGGCTTCGGCGAGCGTAGGAATGTCCGGCAGACTGGAGATGCGCTTGTCGGTTGCGACAGCAAGGATGCGCGCCTTGTCGGCCTGGTGCAGTTTGATTGCGGAAGCGAGCTCCATGAAGATGAAATCGACGTGGCTCGCGATGATGTCGTTGAGAGCAGGCGCAGTTCCTTTGTAAGGAACGTGCACGAGCTTGGTGCCGGTGACGCGCTCAAACAGAGCGGCGGTCAGGTGCGACGTGGTACCGATGCCTTGCGAGGCGTAATTGACCTTTCCGGGATTCGCTTTGACATAAGCAACGAACTCTTGAGGCGTCTTGGCTGGAAAATCGGGACGGACCAGCAGCACATTGGCAATCGAGGTCATGATCGCCACCGGCTCGAACTGCGTGGGATCGAAATTCATCTTCTTGTAGAGCAGGGGATTGACCGTGAGCGGCGCTGGTTGCGCGGCGAGCAACGTGTATCCGTCGGGATCAGACGTGAAAACTGCCTCGGCCCCGATATTGCCCGCGGCACCTGCGCGGTTTTCGACGATGACGGGTTGACCAAGTTTCTGGTGAAGGCCTTCAGCAACGATACGCGTCACAGTGTCGACGCCGCCACCGGCCGGCACACAGACGATGATCTTGATCGGCTTGTTTGGAAAATTGGCCGCGGAATCCTGCGCGAGCGCAGTCGACGCCAGGAACGCCATCGCCGAGATCGAAACGAACAGTGCGCGCACTCGGTCTCCTCCCTTGCGCCTTTGTCTTATGCAACGCGCGCCAGCTTTTGCGACGGCAAATTCAGATTGAACAGCCGTATGGCATTGCCGCCCAGGATGCTGCGCTTTGCCTGCTCGTTCAGGAACGGAAGATCGTAGATCGTCGACGGCAGGTCAAAATCCCAGTGCGGATAATCCGATGAATAGAGCAACTGCGTTTCCGCCTTGATCATGCGGAACGTCTGCTCCAGCGCGGCCATGTCGGTCATCTCCATCGGCTGCGAGGAAAAGTACATGTCACGCATGTATTCGCTCGGCTTCCTCTTCAGTGCGGGCGCTTCAGATGAGCGCATCATGTACTCATTATCGAAACGCTGCATCATGAATGGCACCCAGGCGAGACCGCTTTCAACCCACAGCACTTTCAACTTTGGAAACCGCTCCGGCAGCCCGTTGGTGATCCAGTTCGCGAGATGCACCATGTTGTAGAAAACGAAACCGAGCGCATGCACGGAAATGAAGCGATTCATCGTACCAACGGTCTGGTCACCCCAATTGTAGCCGGCATGAAACGCGAGCGGCAGGTTCATCTCTTCCAGCAAGGCGTAGGTCTTCATATACGAATTGTGGTGCACCGGGCGGTAGCGCGCGGACGTGACCATGAAGCCGACCACACCCTTCGCCTGGCCAAATTCCTGCACCGTCCTGAACGCGGCCTCCGCGTCGTTAAACGGCAGATATAGCATCGAGCGGATGCGAGGTTCTTGCGCGAGTACACGTTCGGTGAGCCAACGATTGTAGGCGCGGGCGAGCGCGACTTCGACTTCTACCTGAGGATGGAGTCCAAGTTGAAGCATCGGCGTGGGAAACATCACCGCAACGTCTATTCCGATGGCGTCCATCCACTTTCGTGTCAACGCAATGTCTCGCTGCACGCCGGGTTCGGTCTTTTCGAGGCCGCGTACTGCGTAGCGCATTACACGCCCGCCCATATCCTGATAGCCAACTCCAGCCGGCAACATGCCGACACCCTTGGCATTGGCCTGCCGCGCACTGCGCGCCAGCTGCTGCAATACCGGATCGTCCATGTAATCGAGAATTTCGCCGATTGATTCACTTTCGTAGTGATGTGAATCCACATCGACGATCGGAAAGTTCTTGTAGCCGCGCTCGGTCGCTTGTTTGCTTGCATGCGCGAGCAATTTCGATGTGTCGAATTCCTCGACCTCCATGCGGCGAAAATCACTGAGCGGAAGATCCATCGGCCTATCCGCCCACTTGTCGGCCTGACCAGGCCTGCCACATGCCGAGCTCGAAAAGCTGCAGGTTCACGGCCTTGAGCATGGCAGTGGCTGTTACCATCACGTCAGTGGCGGTCACAGCGTCGGCCGGGAAAGCGGGCAGGGCGCCGTCCCGCTCGGCTACGCGCTCTGCATAGAGGCGAATGGCCTTTGCCAGGTTGCTCTGGATGTCCGAGTCGCTCAGGCCTTCGTTCGCCGGTGCGACGATCTCAGCTTGCGACGACATAGATGTCCTCCCCACGCCTGACGACTTCAAAGTTTTTTAGCTTCAGTTGGCGATCGGCAACGCATTCACCTGTCTTGAGATCATATTCGTAACCATGCCATGGGCAGACGAAGTGAATTTCACAGTCGGAAAATCTCTGCCCCACCCAGCCGCGATCGGGACCAATGACGTCTTCAACCTTGTGCATGATAATGCCCTCGCAGGCCGGTCCGCCCTGGTGGACGCATAGATTCTCATACGCGTAGAACTTGCCTTGCCAGTGAAACACACCGATTTCGCGGCCCCCATATGCCACGATGCGGCGTTCGCCGTCAGGAAATTGCGAGGCTTTGGCGACAAACAGTTCCGTCATTCAGGCCCTGCTTTTTGGACGCTCGTTTGAACGAACGAAAGTATGGCACCGAACAGCACCGCGCGGCAACGAAGCGGCCTTCGCGAAAATCAGAACGAGGATTGCCGTGATCCGCATTGTCTAAGTGCGTGGTATCCAGCAAGGTTCGGCGCATTCGAAGGGACGCTGGATGGATTCCGCCTCAACTCTTGTCGCAATCGCGGGCGCATTCCTGCTGGCGGGTCTTGTCAAAGGCGTTATCGGTCTCGGATTGCCGACCGTATCGATCGGTCTGCTGGGGCTTCTCATGACGCCGGCACAAGCAGCGGCGATCCTGGTAGTGCCGTCTCTTGTTACAAATATCTGGCAAGCAGCGGTCGGCGGCGGTCTTCTCGCGCTGGCGCGGCGATTGTGGCCGCTGCTTGCCGGAGTCTGCATTGGGACCGCCGTGAGTGTGGCGCTCCTGCCGCGTGACGACAATGGCCGCGCAACCGTGTGGCTGGGACTGGCACTGGCAATCTACGCCGCGCTTGGTTTGGTGAACGTCGAGTTTTCCGTGCCGCGTCATGCCGAGACATGGCTCGGATTACTGATGGGCGCTGCAACGGGCGCGATTGCGGTTGCGAGCGGCATCTTCGTCATGCCCGGAACACCTTACATCCAATCGATGGAATTCGACCGTGATACGCTGGTGCAGGCGCTCGGCCTGTCATTCACGGTGTCAACGATCACCCTTGCAGCGGCACTCGCCTATACCGGGCACGTGCAAACATCGCTCGCCTGGCCTTCAATTATCGCGCTCGTCGCGGCGCTTATCGGGATGGGCCTGGGACAACTCACGCGCGGCAAAATCAAGGCTGAGACCTTCCGGCTGTGTTTCTCTGTCGGACTGATGTTGCTCGGCCTGCATCTGGCGCTGCGCGGGCTCTTGTGATCGATTAGGCGCCCTTTAGCTGATCAATCAGGAATACGTGCGATGAAGATCGTCGACCTCTCCCATGTCATGAATGTGCACACGCCCGGCTGGGTCGGTTATGCCGGCAACAAGATGTATTACGCGCAAAATCTGCAGACGCAGATGATCGTGGCCCAACGCATCGATACGGCGCTGCATGTCGGCACGCATTTTGATGGAGCGATGCATGCAACCGACAACCGCAAGGGTGACATGGCCTCCTTGCCGCTCGACTTTCTCGTCAACCGAGGCGTGGTGGTCGATATCTCAAAACACATGCACGACTGGGCGGTCATCACGCCACAGATGATCGAGAGTTCAGGCGCCGATATTCGCGAGGGCGACATCCTTATCTTGCACACGGGGTGGCACAAGAACTACGAGGGTCAGCCGCAGCAGGATCTGGTAAAGTACTTCTGCTACCACCCGGGGCCCAATCTCGACACGCTGCACTGGATGCTGAAAAAAAAGATCAGATGGTGGGGCATGGACACAGGTTCATGCGATCACGCCATGAACACATCGATTCGTCGCATGCGACCCGATCTCGCCGAGGAGTTTACGAGAAAGCACGGCAAGACACCGGCGGAGTACTTTGGCACGTTCGAATACACGCACAAGAAGTCCGGCCGCAGGGTGCAGCAGGATATGTTCCCGTTCCACAGCTGGGCCTTCCAGGAAGGCCTGCTGCATGCGGAGAATCTCGGCGGTGACATCGAGATGATGCTTGGCAAGCGTTGCGTGATTGGCGCATTTCCCTGGCGCTACGAGGGGCTCGAAGGGTGTCCCTGCCGCATTGTCTGCTTCCTCGACACCGATATGTCGGTGGAAGCTGTCGGTGACGCGGCCAAAGCCATTTTCTAGCACTCGTTCGCGCTGTTCCGACTTCCCCCAAATGTCAATCTAATGCCCAACATGCGGCAGGAACCGTTGCTGGCGCACGCTCATTGAAGTTCGGGGCGATGATCCGAGAGGAGACGAACAATGAAACCCGCGATTCTCGCCGCTGCTGCAGCGATCTCTCTCGTCGGTGCGACCAGTGCGTCCGCGCAGGTTTACATCGCGGATCCCTACGTCGCTGACTCGTACGCCTATGTCGCGCCGCCCGCCTATGTCGCGCCGCCAGTCTATGCGGCACCCGCGCCGATCTATTCGGCGCCTGCGCCAGTTATGACGGCACCTGGACCCGTCATCGTGGGCGAGCCGCTCTATATAGCGCGGCCTCCGATCGGCGGCTATTTGCCGCCTAAATACGGCTACTCTGTCAACAGCCCTTACACGATCAACACCCCTCGCTACGGCGTGATCTATTCGGACTACTAGCCCGGCACCCGTGCGACATTGACGGCCGCCGCACCTCGCCTCGTTATTGCACGTTGGCGAGGCGCGGATCGGCGTGATTGTTCTGCAGTGTTGACTGGATCGCTTCGCGTAGCAGTGGATGGTTGTTCTTGCTCCACTGGTTCACGTGGATGTCGGCCAGCAATTTCGCCGATTTTCCGAACACCACAATGCGGTCGCCGACGCTGATTGCCTCTTCCAACTGATGCGTGATGAGGATTGCAGTTGAGCCGCACTCGCGCGCGAGCTTGAGAAAGGTCTCGCGCAATTCCGCCGCCGTCACTTCATCGAGATGGCCGAACGCTTCATCCGCGAGAAGTATGTCAGGCTCGACGGCGAAGGCGCGGGCAATAGCAACGCGCTGGCGCATGCCGCCGGATAATTCGTGCGGGTAAGCATTGGTGAAATTGCCGAGCCCAAGTCGTTCGAGCCAGGTGAGGGCGCGCTCGCGCTGTTCGGGCTCCAGCAAGCCGATGAGCTCGAGTGGAAGCCGGGCATTGTCGAGCGCCGAACGCCACGGAAGGAGGCGGTCCTGTTGGAAGACGGTCGCGATTTTTCCGCGGAAATGATCAAAATCGGAATGCGGGCTTTTATCGCCGATGCGGATCGAACCCTCGGTGGGCGCGTCGAGACCGATCATCAGATCGAAGAAAGTCGATTTCCCGCAACCGGTCTGCCCGACGATCGCCACCACCTCGCGCGGGGAAATATCGAGATCAAGGCGGTCGATCGCGATTACCGATTGGCCGGTTGTGGTCTGGCGAAAAATCTTGCGCAGGCCGCGGACTTCGATGGGTGGCGGACTGTTCATGCGCGCCACCGCAATACGCGGGCTTCCACCCGCGCGACGACTGCTTCAAGCAGGAACAGCAGTGCGACGAGCACAAGCGTCCAGGCGAATACATCGGATACGGAAAACAGCTCCTGAGCGACCGACAGCTGATGTCCAATGCCTGTCACGGCGCCGACCAGTTCCGCGATGGTCACGACACGGATGGCGAGGCTGATATTCACCTTCCAACTGGTAAAGATGGTCGGCAGGATCGCCGGCAGCATCAGCTTGAAGAAATATTGCCACGTGGTGGGCCGGAACGACTGCATCATATGGCGCAGTTCACGCGGCACACCTTGCATGGCATCGAGCGTGTCGATCAGGAAAACGGGCCCGCAAACAACCACGAGCACGAAGACAATACGGAATTCGACGCCCGGAAACCACAGCACCGCAAACAGGATCCATGACACCACCGGCACCGCCATGAGCAGGCGGATCATTGGGTGCAAATACTTGTCGAGCGAGTCCGACCGGTACATCGCGATCGCCATCGCTACACCGAGCAGAAACGAAACGATGAGGGCGACAATCACGCGTGCCAATGTCACGGCGATGTCGATCGGTGTAATGGTCGTGACGCTTTTCGCGATGCGCGCAAAGCTGGGAATTGCGAATGGCGGAATCCCCAGATAAGGCGCCAGGTGCGAAAGGGCCTCCCAGACAAGCGCGAAAACAAGGAGGGAGACGAAAGTCTGGCGCGGAAAAGTCAGGACCGGGACAGACTCGCGATACTCCTCAGTCATTGGAAATGCACGTTTGAAGTGTTACGGCGAATAGATGATCTTTTTGTCTGGCATTTTCTCGTAGAAACCAGCCTTCACCGCTCGCTCCATCATGTCGGTGATCGACTTGCGGACGGTCGGATCCCAGGCGGGCTGGATCACCATTTGCAAGCGGCCACTTCCGAGTGCGGCCGCCAGAATGCCTGGCGGAAGCTTGAGGGTCTCGTTGGCAATCTTGTCAGCCTCCGCGGTGTCGCTTTTCATGAATTGAGCGACATCCTGCAACGCCGCGATCAGCATCTTCGGTGCGTCCGGATTTTTCGCTATCGCGTCCGCGCGCATCGCGGTCACGATCTCCCAGCCTTCCTGACCGGTGATTTCCTTCCAGCCTTCCGCGCCGTTGAAGATCACCTTCCAGTCGGGATTTTGCTTGAGAATGATGCTGGCGAGCGGCTCGATGACCAAAGCCGCGTCGACGCGATCAGCCTCAAGCTGGGCGCGCGCAACGGCAAAATTCGCATTGACGACGATGATGTCCCTGCCGAGATCGAGGCCTTTGGCGGCCGTGTACATCTTCGTCACCTGGAACTGCGAGCCGCCCATATCGACGGCAAGCTGTTTGCCCTTCATATCGGCCAAAGATTTTATCTTGTCGTTCTTGGTGAAAATGACGAGGTCGGCGAGAGTGAAACCGGTACCGATAATCCGCACCGGCACGCCTTCCTGGTAAAGCTTCTGCAGAATCGTCGGACCGCCGATGAGGACATCGGTCTCGCCGGTTGCGAACGCTGCATAGAAAGCCGAGATTGACGGGTAGGCTTTGGCGTCGAGTTCGAAACCGTTCTTGGTGTCGAAGCCGCGCGCCTTCATGATGTTCCACACCAATGGGTTGAACACCGGCAGCGTCAGGCTGGAAACTCTGATCACCGGCTTTTTCTGGGCGTGCGCGGGTACCGATGCAGTGCCGATGGCTGCGATCGTGAAAGCGACTGTAAGCGCGGCGAGGCCGCGGCGAGACAAGTTGGACATGGACACTTCCCCCTCGTGGTCACTCGACCGGTGATCTTGCGCGTCACGTCGTTCGAATGCGACTTTACTCCGCTTTCGTTTGCGTGCAAATAATCGCGCTGAGTAGCGGAGGGCGCGATGCCGCACATCGCCGCACGGGACGGCACCAGGCTTTACTACGAAGAAGCGGGCGTTGGGACTCCAGTTGTTTTCGTCCATGAATATGCCGGCGACTACCGCACGTGGGAGATGCAGATGCGATATTTCTCCCGCGCGCATCGATGCGTCACCTATAGCCAGCGCGGGTATCCACCATCCGATATTCCGGATGATGGCGAGAAATACAGTCAGGATATCGCGCGCGATGACGTGATCGGGCTGGTGGATGCGCTGAAGATCGATAAAGCGCATATCGTCGGTCACTCGATGGGTGCGTTGACCGCACTCCATGTCGGTATTCGTTATCCAAAGCGCTGTATCTCCGTAACCGCCGCCGGGTGCGGCTATGGTTCGAGCGCCGATCCAAAAAAAGTCGAGGAGATGCGCGCGGTCTCACGCGAGATCGGCAAAGCTTTCGCAACGGAAGGAATGGCCGTTACAAGTGCGCGGTATGCCGACGGTCCGCAGCGCCAGCCGCACAAGAACAAGGATCCGCGCGGCTATGCCGAGTTTGCCAGAATGTTGAGCGAACATTCGGCGACGGGTCACGCGCTCACAATGATCAATCTGCAGGCCAAGCGACCGACACTTCAAGAGATGGAATCCGACCTGAAAAAGTTCTCCGTTCCGTTGTTGATCATTGTCGGCGACGAGGACGACTGGGCACTCGACGGCAGCGTATTCCTTAAGCGCACGGTACCCACGGCAGGTCTCCTGGTTATCCCACGTTCGGGCCACACGCTTGTTCCCGAGGAACCGATGGCCCTCAACACGGCGCTCGCCGATCTCTTTGCAGCGGCCGAGGCCGGCCGCTGGCTCGCGCACAAAGCACCAAAATAATTTCTGGAGGAAGCGAATGGACCTCAAGCTCAAGGGCAAGACCGCACTGATCACTGGCGGCAGCGAAGGCATCGGCAAGGGCATTGCCCGCACGCTGGCGCGGGAAGGCGTCGACGTTGCGATCTGCGCCCGGCGCAAGGAGCCACTCGAAGCCGCAGCAAATGAAATTTCCAAGGAAACGGGGCGCAAGATCGTGGCGATATCCGCGGACCTGCGGAAGGACGAGGATGCCAGGAGTTTCATTGAGCGGGGTGCCAAGGCGCTCGGTCGCGTCGACATCATGATTAACAATGCGGGCTCGGCCGCTGGCGGCGTGATCGAACATTTGACCGAAGACGACTGGGAGAAAGGCCTTCAGCTCAAGTTCATGGGCTACGTGCGCTGTCTGCGCTACGTGCTCCCCATCATGGTCAAGCAGGGCGGCGGCCGAATAGTCAATTTGATCGGCAATGACGGCGTGAAACCGTCGTACTGGGAAATCTGCCCGGGCGCCGCCAATGCGGCCGGCCAGAACCTTACGCTTTCCCTCGCCGGCCAGTATGGCAAGCACAACATCAGTTTCGTTGCCGTCAATCCTGGGCCGGTCCGAACCGAGCGCTGGGCGGGCCTCGTCAAGGCCATGTCGCGCGACATGAAGATTTCGTACGAGCAGGCGGACAAGCTCGCACCCGCCTCGATCCCGATGGGTCGCATTGTTGAAGTGGATGAGGTCGCGAACCTCGTCGTCATGCTCGCCTCGCCGCTCATGGAAATGGTCAACGGAACCATGATCGAAATCGATGGGGGACAAGACAAGCCGCTGATGGATCGATTCCGCGACAGGCCGGGCGGTTGAGGTCACTCGTGCAAGACGCGTGTCTTGACACCTTGGGCCCGCGGTCGGACTATTTGCGTACAAACAAGTTCGCCAGCCGAAGGCGACGCAAAGGTGAGGATTGTAGGTATTCGCGGTCTCGCCGGTGCCGCGCGGCTATCGCCATGAAGGGAACGAAGTCATGATCAAGCGTCATATGCAATATTTCACGGTTGCTGGCTTCTTCGCTGCCGCCCTTATGTCGTCGGCATCGGCGCAGGACATCATCAAGATCGGCGAGCTGAACAGTTACAAAGCACAGCCCGCATTTCTCGATCCCTACAAGAAGGGTTGGGAAATGGCGATTGAGGAAATCAACGCCAAGGGCGGCGTGCTCGGCAAGAAACTCGAGGTGATCTCCCGAGACGACGGCGCCAATCCGGGCGAAGCCGTGCGGGTCGCCGAAGAGCTGGTTACGCGCGAAGGTGTTGCAATGATCGCCGGCACCTTCCTTTCGCACATCGGTCTCGCGGTCACGAACTTCGCCGGCCAAAAGAAAGTGTTCTTTCTCGCCGCTGAACCGCTGACGGACAAGATCACCTGGCAGAACGGCAACAAATACACCTATCGCCTGCGCGCAACGACCTACATGCAGACGGCGATGCTGATGCCGGCGGCGATCGCCGCCAAGAAGAAACGATGGGCCTTGGTCTATCCGAACTTCGAGTACGGGCAGTCGGCCGCCGAGAACTTCAAGACGCTGATGAAGAAGGCGCAGCCGGATGTGGAGTTCGTCACCGAGCAGGCTCCTCCGCTCGGCAAGATCGACGCCGGCGCGGTCGCGCAGGCGATCGACGATGCGAAACCTGATGCGATCTTCAATGTGTTGTTCGGCGGTGATCTCGCGAAGTTCGTGCGCGAGGGCAATACGCGCGGCGTGTTCAAGGACCGAACAGTGGTGAGTCTGCTGTCAGGCGAACCCGAGTATCTCGATCCCTTGAAGGACGAGGCTCCGGTCGGCTGGGTTGTCACCGGCTATCCGTGGGACAAGATCAAGACACCGGAGCATCTCGCTTTCGTCGATGCCTACAAAAAGAAATACAATGACTACCCCCGGCTCGGCTCGATCGTCGGATACGTGACGATGAAATCGCTCGCTGCCGGCATCGCCAAAGCAAAGTCGACGGATACGGAGAAGCTGGTCGAGGCCTTCAAGGACCTCAAAGTCGACAGTCCGTTTGGACCATTCCGGTATCGTGCAAGCGATCATCAGGCCACGATGGGTGCCTATGTTGGCAAGATCGCTCTGGAAGGCGGGAAGGGGACCATGGCGGACTTCAAATACGTCGATGGGGAGACCGTGCTTCCACCGGACGCCGAAGTCATCAAGCTGCGGCCCGCGGAATCGAACTGATGTAATCTCGACCTGCGCCAAGACCCTCGCGATTGGACCAGGGTCGTTGGCGCCGGGCGAAGCCAACGATTTGTGGACGAGGCGTGTTAGCCTGACATTACGTAACTCTTAACCCAGCTCGTGGCGGTCATCGCCGGCGCGAGCCGCCTTCTCGCACAAGCGGAGAGGGTCAGAGAGCTCGCAGCGTCAGACTCATGACTTTCAGCGCGTTCCTATTTCAGGCGGTCAATGGCCTTTCAACCGCGTCCGGCCTGTTTTTCGTCGCGGTTGGCCTATCGCTGATCTTCGGCGTTTCCCGCATCATCAATATCGCGCATGGGTCCCTCTACATGCTGGGGACCTATATTGCCTATTCATTTGCAACGCAGATCGGCGGAACCCTTGGGTTCTGGGGCGGCATTGTTGCGACTGCACTCATTGTGGGCGCTCTGGGGGCGCTGATCGAGGTTCTGCTGCTGCGACGCGTGTATCGTGCGCCCGAACTTTTTCAGCTGCTTGCGACCTTTGCACTTGTCCTGATCATCAACGATGCCGCGCTCTGGCTGTGGGGCCCAGAAGATCTGCTTGGGCCACGCGCACCGGGTCTGCGCGGATCAATCGAAATTCTTGGCCGTCGTCTGCCGACTTACGATCTGTTCCTCATCTTCATTGGCCCGCTGGTGCTGCTCGTCCTGCATTTCACGCTTGCCCGCACACGCTTCGGCCGACTGGTGCGTGCCGCAACGCAGGATCGCGAAATGGTCGGTGCGCTTGGCGTCAACCAGGCGGTCCTGTTCACGTCTGTTTTTGCACTCGGTGCTGCGCTTGCCGGTTTTGGCGGCGCACTCCAGGTCGCACGCGAGCCCGCGAACCTCGCCACCGACCTGGTCGCGATCGGTGACGCGTTCGTGGTCGTGGTGGTTGGCGGGATGGGCTCGATAACCGGTGCCTATCTGGCCGCCGTGATCATCGCCGAAGTCAAGGCAATATGTATCGGCATTGGTGTGGTCGATTTCGGTTTTGCAACTGTCAATTTTTCCAAGCTCACACTGGTCGCGGAATTCCTGGTGATGGCAATTGTGCTCATCGTTCGGCCCTACGGGTTGCTCGGCCGGCCGCAAGGCCAGGTGCGTTCCATGGCGGATCCTGAGGATCCAATCCGGCCGGCGACGCCGGCGCTCAAAGCGTTCGGTGTCGTCATTCTCGCGTTGCTGCTGTGCCTGCCGCTCCTGGCGCAAAATTCGCCTTATCTCCTCATTCTTGGCATCGACGTTCTGATCGCGGTCATTTTTGCGACCTCGCTGCATTTCATCATGGGACCGGGCGGCATGCATTCGTTCGGGCACGCGGCATATTTCGGCCTCGGCGCGTACGGCGCGGCCTTGCTCGTCAAATGGCTGGCGGTGCCGATGGGCCTGGCGCTGATCGCCGGGCCCGTTGTCGCACTCGCCGGTGCGTTGCTGTTTGGCTGGTTCGCTGTGCGCCTTTCCGGCGTCTATCTCGCAATGTTGACCCTTGCCTTCGCGCAAATCGTCTGGGCGTTGGTGTTTCAGTGGGAGGCGCTCACCGGCGGATCCAATGGTGTGATCGGTATCTGGCCGCCGACGCCTTTCGACAAATCCTGGGTCTATTTTCTGCTGACGTTGATGCTGGCGACGATCGCCATATTGCTGCTGCGACGTTTCCTGTTTGCGCCATTCGGCTACAGCATGCGCGCCGGCCGCGACTCTCCGCTGCGCGCGGAGGCTATCGGCATCGATGTGAAACGGGTGCACTGGCTTGGATTCGCGATTGCCGGAGGCATTTGCGGTGTGGCGGGTGGACTTTTTGCTTTTGCCAAGGGTTCGATTTCGCCGGAAACGATTCATGTCGGGCGGTCGATTGACGGGCTGGTCATGGTGCTGCTCGGCGGCATCCAGACGCTCACCGGGCCGATCGTGGGCGCATCGGTATTCGCCACACTGCAGGATACGGTCATGCGGCAGACAGAATACTGGCGCGCCTTGCTTGGCATCATCATCCTGATCCTGGTGCTGGCCTTCCCGCAGGGGATTGTTGGCGCGTTTTCCGCCATGTGGCGCAGGGCTGGAGCGAAACCATGAGTGTTCTCGCGATCCGCTCGCTATCCAAGGCATTCGGCGGCGTGCGCGCCGTCAATGACGTCTCCTTCGAGATCGGTGAAGGTGAGTTTCTCGCCATGATCGGTCCGAACGGGGCCGGCAAGTCGACCTGCTTCAACATGATCAACGGTCAATTGAAGCCGGATTCGGGCCAGATTGTTTTTGAGGGAAAGGACATTGCCGGGCTCGCACCACGGGTGATCTGGCGGCAGGGCGTCGGACGGACCTTCCAGGTCGCCGCCACGTTCAATTCGATGACGGTCATCGAAAACGTGCAAATGGCGCTGATTTCGCACGCAGGAGAGACTTACGAGCTCTGGCGTGCTGCAGCTGAACTGCACCGCAATCGCGCGCTCGAACTTCTGGCGCAGGTCGGTATGCACGAAGCCGCCGATCGTCCAAGCCGTGAGCTTGCATATGGGGATATCAAGCGCATCGAACTTGCCATCGCGCTCGCCAACCAGCCGCGCCTTTTGCTGATGGACGAGCCAACCGCCGGCATGGCACCGCGGGAGCGCAATGAACTCATTGCGCTGGTCAAACGGCTGGTGATCGAGCGTCGTACTTCGGTTCTCTTTACCGAGCATTCGATGGACGTGGTGTTCGCCTTCGCCGATCGGGTCATTGTGCTGGCGAGGGGCCGCCTGATCGCGGATGGCGATCCCGCGGGGATCCGGGATAACGAGCAGGTGCGTGAGGTCTACTTCGGCACCGGCAAGACGTTTGCGGGAGCAACACAGTGAGCGAAGCGATGCTGACCGTGGAATCCCTCAGCGCTTGGTATGGCGCGGCGCGAATTTTGTATGACCTGAGCTTCGACGTCGGCCGCGGCGAGGTGGTGGCGCTGATGGGACGCAATGGCGCCGGTAAATCGACCACAATGAAGGCGGTCATGGGTCTCCTCGCCCAGCGAAAAGGCGTGGTGCGCTTTAACAGCGAGGATATTTCAGGCCGGAAGCCTTTCGAGATTGCTCGCCGCGGTCTCGGCTTCACCCCAGAAGACCGTCGCATTTTTGTCGATCTGACCGTCATGGAAAATCTCGATATCGGCCGCCAGCCGCCTCGCCGTTTTGCTGACGGCACGCCGGCGCCGTCGTGGACACCGGAGCAGTTGTTCACACTTTTCCCCAATCTTGCCGAAATGCCCGATCGTCCCGGCGGGCGCATGAGCGGCGGCGAACAGCAGATGCTCACAGTCGCGCGCACGCTGATGGGAAATCCGTTGCTGGTGCTACTCGACGAGCCGTCCGAAGGCGTGGCACCTTTGATCGTCGAGCAGATGGCCAACACCATTCTCGCGCTGAAGAAACAGGGCTTGTCGATTTTGTTGTCCGAACAGAATATTCATTTCGCCCGGCTTGTCTCGGATCGCGTCTATGTGCTGGAGAAGGGTCAGATTCAATGGAAGGGTTCTGTCGCACAACTGGACCGTAACCCCGAGGTTCAAAGAACTTATCTGACGGTGTAGCATGGTGCCCGCATGAAAACGTTGCACAGAGAAAAACTGAAAGTCGTAGCCGAGACGGATGCATCGGATGGCCGCTATGTCCTCGATGATCAGGCTGGTTTTCTCATGCGCGTCGCGATGCAGCGGCATACCTCGATCTTCACCTCACGCATGATCGAGGGGCTGACGCAGACCCAGTTTGCCGCGTTGGCGAAGCTCTACGAAGTTGGTCCCTGCTCGCAGAACCATCTCGGCCGGCTGATTTATCTCGACGCCGCAACCATCAAAGGGGTCGTCGATCGGCTTCATTTGCGCGGCTTCGTTACCGCCCTCAACGATCCGAAGGATCGCCGCCGGCGGGCTGTTGCGCTCACGGAGCGGGGAAGAACCGTGACGGAGGCGGCCATGGCGGTGGCGTCCGATATCACCACCGCCACGCTGGGGCCGCTCGGGGCCGACGAACAGCGGCAAATCACTAAGTTGCTGCGCAAGTTAGGCTAATACGAGGGTGAAATGCTGTTCAGCGTCGGTGATGCCACCATTATTCGCGTCGAGGAAACAAACCTTCCGACTTATCCGCTCCGCGAAATCTTTCCGGAATTCACCGATGCGCACTTGGCCGAGCACGGGGCATGGCTCGCGCCACATCACTACGAGGCCGCATCCGGCCGGATCAGACTCGCCGTTCACAGCTGGTTGTTGCAGGTCGGCGGAAAGAAAATCCTGATCGACTCGTGCTGCGGCAACAACAAAATCAAGCCGGGGCGGCCCTTCTGGAACATGCTCAACCTGCCGTATCTCGATCGGCTCGCCGCTGCCGGCGTGCGGCCGGAGGAAATCGACCTCGTGATGTGCACGCATCTGCATCACGATCATGTCGGCTGGAACACCCGGCAGAAGGACGGAAAATGGGTGCCGACGTTTCCCAATGCCCGCTACGTGTTCTCCAAGCCGGATGTCGATTACTTCTCCAAGATTGATGTCGATCCGAAAGAAGGTCCGGCCGAGCTCGGCACATTTCGCGAGTGCGTCGTCCCCATTCTCGAGCATGAGAAGGCCGATCTGATCAGCGGCGGCCCGCATCGGCTCAACGAGTTTATCGAGATCGATTCCGCGCCGGGCCATTCTCCCGGGCATGTGTTCTTCAAGCTTGAAAGCAAAGGCCAACGCGCCGCCTTCATCGGCGATGTGTGGCATCATCTGCTGCAAGTCCACTATCCGGACTGGAATTTCCCGAAGAATTCAGACGCCGCCCAGGCGAAGGTCAGCCGTCGTAAAGTGCTGGATTACTGCGCCTCGAGCGGCGCGTTGGTATTTCCGGGCCACGTGGGCCTGCCGTTTGCCGGCCGCATCGTGGCAACCGGAAAAGGGTATCGGCCGGATTTTGCGCCCTGATCAGAATCCATAAAGCGCGGCGGGGTTGTCGATCAGCGCTTTGTTGCGCGCGCGCTCGTCCACAACCCAGTCCAGCAGCATATCGAGCATCCAGGCATCGTCCGGAATTGCCACGCCAGGGGTTGGATGCGGCCAGTTGGATGCCCATAACATTCGTTCGGGCGCGGTCCTGCCAAGGACTTTGGCGAGCTTGCCGACGTCGTCGTAGTGCGGCGGACCAACCTTGGAGACTTCGTAGGGGGCCGACAACTTCACCCACGTACGGCCGCCCTCGACCAAACTCAGAAGCGTGCGAAATCCGGGGTGGTCAAGCGGAATCGGCTCAAGAAATTTCCCGACGTGATCAACGACGAGAGTGCTGGTCAGCCGCTTGAGCACGCTCTCATGGTCCGGAAGGCTGCGGCCGTCGAGCTGGAGCTGCACGTGCCAGCCGAACGGCGCCACCCGCGCCGACATTGTTTCGAGAACCTCCCAGGGCAGCGGAGCTCCCGGCAGCATGAAAAAGCGGATACCGCGAGCGCCGAGCTTCGTTAGTCGGTCCAACTCCGCGTCTGAGACGCTTTCATCGACAACCACGATGCACCGTGCATTTGGGCCGATGTCCGTCAACGCCTTGAGAGTGCAGCGGTTGTCTTTGCCATAGGTCGAGGGCTGCACGACCACGGTGCGCTCGATGCCGAGCCGACGACACATCTTCAAATAGGCGGAAACAGGCGCATCCGGCGGTACGAATTTCGCGGTTGGCGCGGTCGGATAGCTTCCATCATAGACGTGCATGTGGGTGTCGCAGATACCCGCAGGCGCTTTCAGTTTTGGTTTCACGTCGCTGTCAATTGGCACGGTCACCCCTGTGGGCAGATCAGCCCTGTTCCGCTTGGGTTCTGGAAGCATCCAACCGAAGTCGGCAAGACTTGCTTGGGCAGCCAGAGCACCACATCGGGAAAGTATATGCAGAACGCAATCGTTGCGAAGAAGACAACGTAGATCGGCACGGCCGCCCGCAACGCCTGCGAGAAGCGCACGCCGACGAACTTGGAAGCCATCAGCAGCACAAGTCCGTAAGGCGGCGTGATCAGGCCGAACGCAAGCGTTGCAATCAGCACGACACCCATGTGCACCGGGTTGATATGGCCGGCCGTTGTTAGCGCATTCACCAACGGCATGAAGATGATGATGGTCGGAACCGGTTCGATGAAGTCGCCGACGATTGTGAACAGCAGCACCATCAGCAGCATGATGAGATGCGGATCAGTGCCGGCGATGCCGATGATCCAGTCCGAAATCACGATCGCTCCGCGCAGGTAGGCAAGCAGGTAGCCGAACGCGTTGGCGGCTCCGATCGTGATCAGCGGCAGCGAGAAAATCAGACCTGCAAGGCAGAAATCGTACGGCAGGTTCCAGATGTGCCGGGGGTTGAGGGCGGGGATGACGACGATGATGATCCACGCCGTCGCGACGACGCCGGCTTCAGTAGGCGTGAACCATCCGGTCAGGATGCCGCCAAGCAGAATAACCGGAATCATCAAGGGGAGCGCCGCCTCGCGTGTCGCACGTGCAATCATTCCAAACGAAGCGCGCGGCCGCCTGTATCCGATCGGCCCGAAGAAGTAGCAATAGGTCATCAACCCAAAGCCGATCATCAATCCGGGCATGAAGCCCGCCATGAAAAGTCCTGCAATCGATACGTTGCCGGTCGCGCCATAGACAACGGCGGTGATGCTCGGTGGCACCAGCGCAGCGATTGTCGATGCCGCGGCGATGATTGCGGCGATGAATGGACCCTCATAGCCTTCTTTCTTCATCGGGCCGCCGAGTGCGCGGCTCATCACGGCGACGTCAGCGGTGGTTGAACCCGACATTTCGGAAAAGAACATGCTGAAGACCGTGACGACCTGGGACAGCCCGCCGCGCATGTGGCCTACCAGCGCCATCGACAGATTTGCGATGCGCACGACCACGTTCGCCGAACTCATCAGCTCGCCAACCAGAAGAAAGAACGGGATGGCAAGCAGAGCTTCGTTATCGACCCCGTCGAAGACCTTCTGAATGATGGCTGCGAGCGAGACATCAGCAAGCAGCGCGCCGACGAAGACGCCTCCCAGCAAGGCGAACGGCACAGGTACGCCGAGATAGCCGAAGAACAGAAAGCAGGTCGTCATCAACGCGAGGATGATCGGCGCACTCACGGGTTTGCCTCCGGCCTCGATGCACCGAAGGCGGCTGAATGCTCCGGCTCCTGCGGCTCCGGATGATCAAATCCGTTGCGGTAGCCGTTGACGATCTGCTCGATGGTGAACAAAGCAATAAGCGCGCCGCAGATAGGAATCGCGGCATAGAGCGACGCGATCGGCGTGTTCGACGGCAGGCGGAAGCTGCCGAAACCACGCAGGTAATTGATGTAACCGTAGTAGATGAGGCACAAGGCCACCGCGAGCACGATCAGTCGGATGGCAAGCTCGGCGATCAGACGTGACCTGCCGCGCATCGATTCTGCGACTGCAGTGAGGTAGAGGTGATCGTTACGGCGTGTCGCGACCGCCGCGCCGATGAAAATTCCGTAGATGAACAGTGTGGACGTGACCTCCTGGAGCCAGAGCCAGGGGCGGCCAATGATGCGGGTGGTGACATCGGCGCAAACCGACATCGAAAATCCGAACAGCGTCAGGCCGCAGATGATCATCAAGATCAGCTCAAGACGATCGAGCGCACGCCATTTAAGGTGACGCTGACGCTGCAGGACCAGCTTGTCGGCGATGCTCATCACAGACATCCGTCAACTGGAGAGGCCGGCACGGCCGGCCTCTCCATGGTTCGATCCGATTGTGGACCGCTACTGAATTGATTTGATCAGGTTCTTGATCTTGTCGGCGTGAGGTCCGAGCTCTTTGGCAAGCTTGTCGAGCATCGGATCCGAGATTTTGCTGAAGCCTGACTTGTCGACATCGGTTACGATCTTAATACCGATCGCCTTGAGTTTGTCCGCTGCCGAGCGCTCGAGATCGAAGGCTTTCTTCGGCTCTTGCGTCGTGACGTCGCGACCAGCCTCGAGCACCCATTTCTTCTGGTCGTCATTCATGCTCTGCCACAGTTTATCGCTGATCCAGAGGATGGCGTTGTTGGCTTCATGCTGGGTCATCGAGAGTACGGGCGCAGGCTCGTAATGCTTGTTGATGAGGTAGACGTTGACCGAGTTTTCGCCGACGTCGACGACACCGGTCTGAAGCGAGGTGTAAACACTGCCAAACGGCATATGAACGGTCTGGGCGCCGTAGGCGGCGAAGGTCGCGTCCTCGGTCGCAGTCGCCTGCACGCGGATTTTCAAGCCTTTGATGTCGTCAATCTTGTGAATCTCTCGCTTGCTGTACATGTTGCGAAGGCCCTGCGTGCCAAGGCCGATGACATGAATGCCTTGCACGGTCTGGTCGATCATGTCGCGGATCGCTTCGAACACTTTCGGATCGGCCAGTGCCTTGACCATGTGATCTTCATCGCGGAACAGGAAATGCAGGGACATAACTCCCGCCTGCGGCGAGATCGTCGCAGTGTTCGCAGAAGAAACGATCGCAAAATCGAGATCGCCGGATTTGACCAGCTGAAGAAGCTGCGGCTCCTGTCCAAGCTGGGCTCCGGGATATTGGTCAACCAACATCTTGCCGCCGCTCAATTGCTTGAGTTTCGCTGAAAAGATGTCATAGGCGACGCTGTAGCCTGAATTGAGTTGCTGATCGTGCGCGAAGCGGTAGTGGCGCTCCTGGGCATTGGCATTAAACGACACGGCCAGGGCGCCGGCCACGAGCGCCAGGCCCCATCTGCTAATGATCGTCATTGTTCCTACCCCGATATTTTTTGTTTGTCGCGACCCTGGGCGGGTCGTGTGGAATTGTAATCGAGGGCACGGGGGACGGATAGATAATCTTATATGAGGGCCCTTAGCCGCTGAGGTGTGACCGGAAGTTGCGTCACCGTGCCGGGACGTTGAAGGGCGTCGTCGATTGCTGAGGCAATGACCGCGCCGACTGGATTGGCGCCGCCTTCACCCGCGCCTTTCAGGCCCAGAGGATTGAGCGGGCTCGGCGCATCTTCGGACACCACAATCAAGATCTCCGGTACCTCGCGGGCGGTCGGCATCAGATAGTCGGCGAATGTTACCGAAAGGGGCTCGCCCGACGCGTCGTATTGGAACTCCTCCAGAAGCGCGCCGCCGATGCCTTGGGCCAGGCCGCCGGCAATCTGGCCCTCGACCAGCTTCGGATTCACGGCCTTTCCGACGTCATAGGCGATCACGTAGCGTTCTATTTCGACGTTGCCGGTTTCCGGGTCCACACGCAGGGCGGCGATGTGCACTCCATAAGGATAGGCCATGTGGGTCGACTCGAACGTTGCCTCGGCGCTCAGACCGCCGGGCAAATGGCGCGCGAGATCGGCCAGCCGCATCGATGGGCCCGGCGCGTTGGCACGCACAATTTCCCCATTGACGATGTCCAGCGTCTCCGCCTGTGTCTGCATCAGTTCCGCGGCGGCGCCCAGCGCACGAACGCGCAGTCCGGCCGCAGCCAAGCGCGAGGCTTCACCACACATGACGGTCACGCGTGAGGCAAATGCGCCCATGCCACGGGTGATTCTATCTGTCTGGCCGTGGATCACCCGGATGTTCGTGTAATCGAGGCCGACGGTATCGGCGCAGATTTGCGCGATGACAGTCTCCACGCCCTGGCCAATCGAGGCGACGCCGGTCACCACCTCAAGCGTACCGTCGGGCATCACTTCGATTCGAACCGTGTCGAATGGGCCGAGCCCACTTTTCTCGACGAACATGGCGACGCCGGCGCCGACCTTCTCGCCGTTCTTGCGCCGCTCACGATGCTGCTCCTGAAGTTCTTCCCAACGCGCGGCCTTCAGCGCCTTGTCGAGCAGAAGCGCATAATCACCGGAATCGTAGACGATTTTCGTACCGAGCGTGTCGAGGCCGAGCGCGTAAGGCATCGCGCTTTTGCCGACCAGATTGCGCCTGCGAACTTCAACGCGGTCGATTCCAACTTCCGCGGCTATTGCATCCAGCAGACGTTCGCGCGCGAAGGTGGATTCGTAGCGGCCCGGCGCGCGATAGGTGCCGCTGGGCGTCTTGTTGGTCAGGCGAATATGCCCGACCGAGCGATAAGCCGGCACACGATACGGACCGGGCAGCATCGCCGCGGCAAGGTCGGGAACCGTCGCCGCGTGCGTGCGCATATAGGCGCCGTTGTCGTGGAAGAATTCGTCTTCGATGCCAAGAATATGACCCTGCGCGTCAATCGCTGCACGGATGTGGTGAGTTTGGTCGCGTGAATGATTGGCGGCGGTGAGGTGCTCACGGCGATCCTCAATCCATTTGATCGGGCGTCGAAACTTCAACGCGGCGGCACAGACCAGAAGATCTTCGGGGTAGAGTTCACCGCGAATACCGAACCCGCCGCCGACGTGACCCTCATAAAGCTGTACGGACTCCGGTGCTCGTTTTAACAACCTTGCGATCGCGTCGCGATTCCAATGCGGCACCTTTGCGGCGCCATGCAATTCGAGCACATCGCGTACCTCGTCGTACCGAGCGACGGCCCCACGTGTCTCGATCGGGACGCCGGAGTGACGTCCGATCGAAAGTGAAAGTGACACGCTCGCGAACGCGTTGCGAAACGCTGCATCAACATCGCCGTATGATTTCTGCACGACCCCTGGTTCTGTCGTCAGGCCTTGCTCGTACTGGCCGGGCGGCTCGCTTGCCGACATGGTCGCCGGATGCGCCCTGATCGAGAGCGCCACCAAATCTGCGGCGTCCTCGGCGAGGTAGGGGTTGTCGGCAAAAATAGCTGCGACCGGCTCCCCGACATAGCGCACGACATCTTTTGCCAGGACCGGCTGCTGATAGGGCTCCAGCGGTTTGAGGCCGGTCAGCCGAAACGGAATGTGCGGGATATCGGCCACGTCTGCATGCGTCCACACGGCGTGGACGCCAGGCAACGCTCGCGCGGCTTCGGCGTCGATCGAACTTATTGTCCCGTGCGCGACGTCCGAGCGGACGATGCGCATGTGCAATTGGCGCGGGAATGAAATATCGGCTGCATACCGGCCGAGACCCAACAGCAGCGGCCGGTCTTCCAGACGCGGCACCGAACGGCCAATGAATTTCCGTTTATCGGACATGAGCGAGGCCGCTCATCCTTTTCGCATCTCAATCGCTGCGGCACGCACCGCCTTGATGATGTTCTGGTAGCCGGTGCAACGACACAGATTCGAGGAGAGCACGTCGAGAAGGTCCTCGTCGCTGATATCCGGATCCCGCTCCAGAACCCCGACCGCCAGCATCAAGAACCCAGGTGTACAGAAACCGCATTGCAGCGCGTGATGATCCATGAAGGCCTGCTGCACTGGATGCAGCCTGCCGCCGTCAGCCAGGCCTTCGACGGTCCGGATCTTCTTGCCGTCAGCCTGCACGGCAAACATCAGGCAGGAGCGCATCGGTTCGCCATCCACAATGACCGTGCAGGCGCCGCACACACCATGCTCGCAACCGATATGGGTTCCCGTCTGTCCGCAATCCTCACGGATGGCATCGGCCAAGGTACGCCGCGGCTCGACGGCGATCGCGTGATCGCGGCCGTTGATATTGACCGTAATCGCGGTTTTCTTGCTCATGCGACCTTCTCGGCTTTGCGCAAGGCAGCGCGTATGCGCTGCGGGGTCGCCGGCATCTCGTTAATTTCCACTCGGAACGGCGAAAGCGCGTCATTGATCGCGTTGATCACCGCGGCCGGTGCACCGATCGTGCCGCCTTCCCCCAATCCCTTCGCTTTGGTGATCGAATTCACGCTCGGCGTTTCAATGTGGTGAAGTTCAATTTCCGGAATTTCCCGCGCCGTCGGGGGCAGATAATCGGCGAGCGTCGCGGTGAGAATGCCGCCGTTTTCGTCATAGATAATTTCCTCGAGCAACGCGTTGCCGATTCCTTGGGCGATGCCGCCGTGCACCTGACCGTCCGCGATCATGGGGTTGATGATCCGGCCCGCATCTTCCGCCACCAGGAACTTCTCGACCTTGACCTGTCCAGTTTCCACGTCGACGTCGACGATCGCGACGTGACAGGCGTTGGAAAAAGTGCCTGGAGGGTCGTAGTGGCCGGTTTCGAAGATGCCTGGCTCAATCTCTCCCTTGAAGCGATGCGTCTGTGTGTAGGCCTCACGGGCGAGCTTTGTGATCGGAATAGTCCGGTCTGTTCCCACGACTTTCGCCACTCCGTCAGCAAGCACGATGTCGTCAGATGCGGCCTCAAGCAGATGGCTCGCAATCTTGAGCAGCTTGGCGCGGACTTTTCGTGCGGCGATCAGCGTTGCCCCTCCGGAAATCACCAGAGATCGACTGGCAAAGGTGCCCCAACCGTACGGCGCGCGATCGGTGTCGCCGTGCACCACCTTGATCATGGCGGGTACGATTCCAAGCTCATCTGCGATGATCTGAGCAAGCGTCGTGCCCAGGCCCTGGCCGTGTGGCGATGAACCTATACGAGCTTCGACGAAGCCGGATGGATCGAGGGAAATAATGACAGTCTCCCAACCGGGCGTGATTTCCATCCCGCGCGCAGCGAAAGCGCGGCTGCCGTAACCGGTGCGCTCGGAAAAAGTTGCAAATCCAATGCCGAGGTAGCGGCCTTTGGCGCGCGCGTCGCTCTGACGCTTGCGGAAAGCAGGCACGTCGATCGCTTTGACGGCCATTTCAAGCGTCTCTTTGTAAGTGCCCTCGTCGTATTCCAGGCCCACCGCCGATATGTAGGGAAATCTGTCGATCAGGTTTCGACGCCTGATGTCGACCGGATCGATACCGAACGCACGCGCGGCCTTGTCCATCAGCCGCTCGATCGTGAATGTGATCACTGGGCGAGAGACACCACGGTATGGCGCCATTGTGCAGGTGTTGGTCACAACGCCGCGCGCTAAACACTGGTACTGCTGAACATCGTAAGGGCCCGGCATTTCGGCCATCGCCATCAACGGTTCGACGCCGCAGGTGGTCGGAAAGCAGGAATATGCCCCGATGTTTGCGACAATGTCGGCTTTCAGAGCGAGCAACCGGCCGGTTTTGTCGAATGCACCTTCGAGCGTGATGTACTGGTCGCGCGAGTGAAAGCCGGCGATGAGATTCTCGCGACGATCCTCGATCCAGCTCACCGAGCTTTTTAGCTTACGCGCCAACCACACGAGCACGACATATTCGCTCGCAAGGGACATCTTCTGCCCGAAACCGCCACCGACGTCGGGCGCGATCACGCGCAGATCGGTTTCAGGGAAACCGAGCAGGTCGGAAATAGCCGTGCGTGTCAGATGCGGCATCTGCGTGGTGCAGCTGAGAGTGACGCGTCCGGTTGCCGGATCATAGGCGGCATGGGCGCCACGAGCCTCCATCGGCGTTGCGTTCTGGCGACGCGAACGTGCCTCCATCGTGACGATCTTGTCCGCCGCGCCCCATGCAGCGTCGAAATCCGGCGTTTTCATCTTTCCTTCGAGAATGACGTTGCCAGGTGCTTCGGGGTGGATCTGGGGAGCGCCGGATTTGAGCGCGGCACGAGCGTCACTGACAGCCACCGTCTCATCGATCGATATCTCGACACGCTCCGCGATATCTTCTGCTTCCCCTGCCGTCGGCGCGACGACTGCTGCAATAAGTTCACCGGTAAAGCGGACGACGCCGTCGGCAAGTGGCGCCTGACCGACGGGCTTGTACGAAAACTTGTGCAGCATTGGCATGATCTTCTTCACGCCGTCGAGGTCGGCCGCCGTTATGACCATTGCTCCGGCTGGAGCGCGGACGTCCGCCAGTTTCCCCGCGGCAACGGGGCTGCGCACAAAGCGCACCGAGTGTATGGCGGGAAGGTCTGCCGTGAATCGGCCCTGACCGGTGATGAGCGCGGGGTCCTCGAGGCGACGGATGGCGCGTCCGACCCAGGTCATTCCGGAGCCGCGGGTGCCGTGCGCGCTCACGAGACGCTCTGCTCCAAAGCGCGTCGTACGACAGCGCGCACGAGGTCGCGCCGATAATCGGCGTTGGTCTGATGATCCTCGAGCGGATCGATGGCCTTGGCGGCAGCGTTCGCCGCAGTCCGAAACGCGGCATCGGTCGTGCCATTGCCGTTCAGCGCGGCTTCCGCTTCCGGAATGCGCCGCGGGAAAGACTCGGCGCCGCCGACGCCGATGCGCGCGTGGCGGATCTTGCCGTCTTGCACACGATAAGTCGCGAGCGATGCCGCCATGGCGAAATCGCCAGCACGTCGACTGAATTCGTTGAATCCAAACTTGGCGTCATCTGAGAGCAGGGGCAATCGTGCCTCGGCGAGCAATTCGTCGTCCGCCAGGGTCGTGGACATGATGCCGGCGAAAAAATCGCTCGCGGCGATGGTGCGGGCGCCGCGCACGCTTCGTGCGACGAGGGTGGCGTCGAGCGTTGCTGCAACCAGACACCATTCCGATGAGGGGTCGGCGTGCGCAAGACTTCCACAGAAGGTGCCGCGCGTGCGGATCGGATAATGCGCGATATAGCGCGCAACGACTGTGAGCAGCCGTCCGAGCGGATTGGCGACAACGACTTTGTGGAATGCGGCATGGCGCACGCAGGCGCCAATCGAAAGGGTTTTCCCGTCGCTCGCAAGCTTGTCGAGTCCGGCAACGCCATTGATATCCACGAGGTGGGCAGGCTTCGCGAGACGAAAAGCCATGATGGGAACGAGGCTTTGGCCGCCCGCCAGAACACGGCCGTCTTTCGATGCCACCTCGGCCAGCGTCTTCAATGCGTCATCGAGCGTCTTCGGCACATGGTGAACGAAGGGCGCGGGTTTCATGCGGCGGAAGCCTCGGGCGGGGAGCTAATTATTTGTACACAAACGATAAACCGGGCACTTGGATTGTCAAACGGCCGGGCCCGAAAGAGCTGGCAACGCTACGGTATTCCAGTCCTTTCATTGCAGGGGGCACTTTCCTATCCTATCTGGCAAAACAAACGCGCCTGTGCTGGTGGGGGGTTAAGGATGTCAAAAACGATGAGAGTCATTGCAGCCGTCTGTTTTGCCGGCGCCATGGTGGCGGCCGCCCCGACGCTGGCTGACGAGGCCAAGCGGCCAAATAAGGTGTCGTTCTATTTTGCCGCGCACGAGGACGACTGGCAGCTGTTCATGAATCCATCCGCTTTTCAGGACGTTATCGGCGGAGCAGCCAAAACCGTATTCGTGCATGTGACTGCCGGCGATGCCGGGCTGGGTACCGGTTTGGCCGGCCGCAAGCATCCGTTCTATCTGGCGCGCGAAAATGGCGCAGAGGCTGCTATCCGGTTCATGGCAGACGCGGACGCGACACCCGGCGAGCGTGTTGCCGCGCCGATGATGTTCAACGGACACTCGGTGTATCGCGTCAGCTATCGCAACACCGTGGGATATTTCCTCCGTGTTCCCGATGGCAATGCGTCCGGTGCGGGCTATCCCGAGACCGGCTTTCAATCGCTGAAGCGGCTGGCGAGCGGCGAGAACAATATTCTGCGCGCGGTCGATGGTTCGGCTACCTATTACGGGTGGGACGATCTGGTCGCCACGCTACGCGCGATCATTGTCTACGAGCGCGGGCGGGCCGGGCTTATTCAGGTCAATGTCGCGGAAACGGATAAACGGATCAATCCGAATGACCATGCCGATCATCTGATGACCGCAAAGGCGGCGCTCGATGCGGTCAGCAATTTTTCCTGTGTGCGCAAGGTCTATTACGTGGACTATGCAAGCTCACGATTGCCGCGAAATCTCGACGCGCGACAGCGCGACATGGAAAGCTCTGTGTTTGCCGTAACGCTTGCCGGTATCCAAGCTCTCGATCATAAGACCTCGTGGGATCACTATGATCGATCCTTTGTCGGCCGGAACTATTTCCGTGTTCAGGAGCCGCTTGGCCACTGTGACACCCCGGTGGTGGCGGCGGTCCACTAGGATCTTGATCGCATCTTGATACCGCGTCGGCGCGGGCCTGTTCGGCCGCGCCGTCACGATAAGTTCATTTCATAGAATCGTTGTCGCCAGATAATACCGCAGTCTGCGTGGATCTTTATCGAAACCTCTTTTCGATTGAGTCCGTTTTCCTTCGGACGATGCCAGCCACCGGCTCCTGATGCGTTACGTAGATGCGCTGTTTGCTCTGCAGACTCGCCGTGTCGTATCGGTCGACGCGCTGCGCGGTTTCAGCATTTTCTGGATCATCGGCGCCGACGGCGCGATCTGGACGCTCGACCGGATGCTGCGCAGCAAGGGCCCTGCGCTCAACTCGGTGGGCAGTTTCCTCGGCACGCAGATGAGTCATGCGGAGTGGGCGGGGTTCCGCTTCTACGATCTGATCTTTCCGCTTTTTATTTTTGTCACCGGTGTATCGATCGTTTTGGCGTTGCCCCGGCTTGTCGAACGCGAAGGAATGGTCCGCACGCACGCGCACGTGCTGCGTCGGGCGCTTCTACTTTACGCATTGGGATTGGTGTTTTACGGCGGATTCAGCGAGCCATGGAGCGATATGCGCTTTGTTGGCGTTCTGCAAAGGATCGCCATCTGTTATTTGTTCGCTTCAATCCTGTTCTTGAATCTCGATTGGCGTGGATTAACGGCTGTGCTGGTCGCGCTACTCGGCGGCTACTGGGCCCTCATGACTTTCATACCGGTACCGGGTGTAGGCGCGGGCTCGTTCGATCCTGATGCAAATCTAGCCAATTGGATCGACGCGAATTTTCTGCCGGGACGATTATGGGACAAGACCCGCGATCCTGAGGGTCTGCTGAGCACACTCCCGGCAATTGGAACCTGCTTGCTTGGCGTATTGGCGGGCTTGCTGATCAAGGACGATCGCGTCAAGCCGACGCAGAAGTCGCTCTGGTTGATGGGAGGCGGCGTTGCGATGGTCGCTGCTGGTTATCTCTGGAGCCTCCAATTTCCGATCGTAAAGGATATCTGGACTTCGTCATTTGTGCTGGTCGCCGGCGGTTACAGTGCGATCCTTCTTGGCGCCATGTATCAGGCCATTGATGTCTGGGGATGGAAAGTATGGGCTACCATCTTTGTGTGGATCGGCGCCAATGCCATCCTGATCTATTTCATCAACGGCATTACAGGCTTTGAGCCCTTTGCCTTGCGGTTCGTTGGCGGTGATGTGAAAGCCTGGTTCGATCAAATCGTCACCCCGGGCATGGGCGTCTTTGTTGCCCATTTGCTGGGGCTCGTACTGGCTATCGCGCTCGCAGGTTACCTTTATCGCAACAAGGTCTTTCTGCGCGTCTGATTGCGTTAGGTTCCGACTTTTAGCTCGGATACGAGTGCTCGCAACGCGGCGACGGTCGAGGGCGCCACGCTCTTGCCCGTGCGCGGATTTTCCGAGGGGATATTTTCAATCGTCATTGTGAATCGTGCCGTGTCTGCATCGACCGAAATCGTGTGGGTGTTTCTGGTGACGTTCGGGTCTGCCCAGATCTCGAGTTGAGTCCGGTCAGGCCCAATGCCCGCGAGACTCAAGGCTGCCGCTACGTTGACGTTGGCGGGAAATCCGCGCGCTCCTTCTCGTGCGCTGCCGTCGAATACTTTCAGCGGCTCTTTCAAGCCGCTCACGGAAATCCCTCTTTCGCGGAGAAATGGTGCGCCCTCGAGGCCCGCTGGAGGCTTGCGTGTCACCATCTTGACCGAGTGAATGGTGCCTTCAGCTGCGGCGCGGACGGCATCCAGGCCTATCAGCGCGCCCGTGGGCACCAGAATGCGTGCACCCTTCCGTTTGGCACGTTCGATAAGGTCGCCATTCTCCAGCAGTTGCGCGACCGAGAGCGGCATGAGGATGCGGCCTTTGTCGATCGCCGACTGGGCGACTTCGCGAAACAGTGCCGGCGGCAGACATTCAACGACGACATCGCAGTCATTTGCGAGTTCCGTCATCTTGCGGACCGGAATGCTCTCGCCGACTTGGGGCAGTGCACGGCGGGCTTTCTCGGCGTCGCGAACCGCGACGGCAGTCAGATTGAGGCCCGGAACTCCGGCGATCAGGCGTCTTGCGACTTCGAGACCGACAGCGCCGAGACCGGCAATGCCCACCCGCAACGGCTCTTTGGTTTTCGGCCCGCTCATTTCTTCCGCCCGGAAAAATTGGCTTTGCGCTTTTCCATGAACGCACGCACGCCTTCGACATAGTCGGGCGTCATGCTGGCGGCCCGCTGAAGGTCGCGCTCGAGATCAAGCTGCGCGTCGAGTGAGTTCATGGCGGATGCATTCAGGGCCTGTTTTATCAGCGCCAGACCTTGCGTCGGCGCCATCGCGAAGTGCTCGCAGATTCTTGTTGCTTCGTACATGAGAACTTCGTCTTCTACCGCGCGCCAGATCAGACCCCAGTTCGCCGCCTTGTCGGCTGGCAAATCCTGCGCCAGTAGGGCCAACCCGCGCGCTCGCGCATCTCCGACGAGCCGCGGTAGAAACCAGGTGCCGCCAGAGTCCGGGATCAGTCCGACGCGCGCAAACGACTGGATGAATTTCGCCTTCAGACTTGCGATAACGATGTCGCAGGCCAGTGCAATATTGCAACCGGCACCGGCAGCAACACCGTTCACGGCCGCGACAACAGGAAAGGGGAGGCTCCGCAGGCGGCGGACGAGGGGATTGTAGTAAGCTTCCTGGGCGCCACCAAGCACGACGGTCTCACCCGGCTTGGCAAGCCGATCGCTCAAATCCTGGCCTGTGCAGAAGCCGCGGCCCGCGCCGGTGATCAGCAGGGCACGGCAGCTTTCATCGGCTTCAGCGTCGTCTATCGCCTTTCGCAGAGCGAGGTGCATCGCCTCGTTGAAGGCGTTGAGCTTGTCGGGCCGGTTCAGGGTGATGACCTGATAACCGGCACGCTCATCAACAAGGATCGGACTATCGGCAGTCATGATTTGTTGAGAAACCGGTCGAGCGCGCCGATCTCATTCATATCCTTTTCAAAATCGTCGGCGATACGCTCGTAAAGTCGAGCAGCAGCAGCGAGCATTTCATGCTCGGCGCGCTCGTCGCCGACAAAGGAGGCGATTTCGTCAAGCTCGGCCACCCAGCGATAGGCCTTGGAATACATCGACGGGACCTGGTTCGAAAGGTAGCGCAGCAGATCAGGCCGACTCTCGGCAAGCTCCGCCCTGAGCGCTTTGGCTGAACCGCCCCGAGTCGCGGCAAGCATCATTGCCGTGCCGAGTGCGGTAAAGCCTTTGGTGATGCCGGCATACGACATCTTGAGTGCCGAGGCCGCAGTCATGGGCCCTTCGAGCACGCGCACGATCAACCCGTAATCGTTAAGTCTGGCAAAGTCTCTGGCGGCGGGACCGGATGCATAGATTTTTGTATTCGTCGATCCCGGTTTCGGCGGCGGACCAATGATGCCCGCGCCGACAAACGAGCAACCGGTTGCGGCGATCTCGTCTGCGATCTTCAGCACGGTCGACGGGCTCACCGCATTACAATCGACGAATACGGGCTTTGTATTGGCCGCGGTCAGCACGGGCGCAAGCCGTTTGGCGAGACCAAGCGCATCACCCGGCGGAATGATCGACAGCAGAAAATCGGCTTCCGCTAGCGCGCGCTCCTCGACCGGCTGCATGCCGGCCTCACGCGCGCGCTTGGCACTGTCTTCGCTGCGACCAGCAAGCGATGTCAGCACCGTAACCTTGTTTTCGGCGAGTCGGCGCCCAACGCCAGCACCCATATTTCCGGGCGCGACGATAGCAACAGTAGGGGTTGCACTCATGATCCCGTCACACCGCCATCCAGATTGATGCTTTGGCCGGTGACGAAGGCAGACGCCTCGGACGCGAGGAACAGCACGGCCCCCACAAGATCCTCCGGAACCTCAGCGCGCGGGATGCATTGCATCGCGATAATGCGCTCCTTCTGTGCCGGCGTCACGGTCTTGCGCTCGATCTCGGTGAAAGTCGCGCCCGGCAATATCGCGTTCACCGTGATGCCATCGGCGCCAAGTTCGCGGGCCATGGAAAGGCTCATTCCGGCCAACGCGGCCTTAGAGGCTATGTAGTGCAGATAATTCGGCCGTCCGAGGCGCACGGCGCCTGACCCGACATTGATGATGCGTCCCCATTTCGCCCGCCGCATTGCTGGAAGAGCCGCGCGGGCGCAAAGAAATGGTCCGGTCAGATTGACACGAAGGACGCGCTCCCACTCGTCCAACGGAATTTGATCGAACGGACGCATCTCCAGTGTCGAGAAAATGCCCGCATTGTTGATCAGGACATCGATGCGGCCGTATTCGTCTTCAACGACCTCGACCATCTGTTCGATTGAAGCGGGATCGGCAACATCGGTCGTGACAGCAAGCGCCTGGCCGCCGGCTTTGAGAATTTCCTCAGAAACTGCGGCCGCCATTTCTTCATTGAGCTCGGCGATGACGGCACGCGCACCGGCCGAGGCGAACGATTTTGCCAGAACGCGACCAATGCCTTGGCCGGCGCCCGTTATGATGACGACGCGATCCTTGAGACCGGGAAAGACGATGTTGTCCGGATCAGGCATTGCGAGGACGCAAAGGCGGAATCATGCTGCACCTCGCTCCAATCGAGGCAGAGACTCAAGCGATGCGCGGGCGTCCCACGGCGTCCACCACGGCTTGATGCCGAGGTCACGCGCGATCACGTCGGCACTGATGTAGCCCGCGCCTCCGGAAATCGCGCCGCCCGGGTGGCCGGCGGAGCCCGCGTTGTACAAGTTGGGAATCGGGGAGCGGTAGCCGAAGTGATTGTACATCACCTGTTCGGCATTGAAGGCGCCCATGAAGATGTCGCCGCCCCGCATGTTGATCATTTCCTGAACATATTCGCGGCCGGTGTAGACGTATCGCCCGAGAATATTTTTGCTGGTCATGTTCGGGCAGTAGCGTGCAAAACATTCGATGATCTTGTCGGAAAAGTCTTCCTTGAAGGACTCGTAAGATTGACCGCCGAGATCGGGGTAGAGTGGCATCACGTGCCAGCAGTAGGTCGTGTGCTTGCCCGGAGGTGCCTGTGTCGGATCTAGCAAACTCAAGGGTCCGGACCCAAATTGCACAAGCTTGGGAACGCGGCCGGCCTGAACGTCCATGTGCGCCGAGAAGAGATCCTCCATGGTTTCTGCGCCGATGCTCCATTTAAGCGTGCGGTTGATGTTGGGGTCGAATTTTTCGGCAGCAAACTTTGGACTTTCGTTAAGCGCGAGATGCAGACCAAACAGGCTCCAGGCCGTGTACTGGAAAGCGTCGAGCTTGTTGAGAAACGCGGCAGGCAGCTGCTCGCGCCCGATCAGGCTCTCGAACGTCTGATGCACATCGAGCGTCGAGGCGACAAACTGTTTCGCACGTACGGTGCGGCCGTCAGCCAACTCAATGCCGGTTGCCCGGTCGTTCTCGATGACGATGCGACTGATATTGACCTGCGGCTGAAAAGAGCCGCCGGCGGCAATGAACGTCTCCATCAATCCGCGCGCCAGGTTGAAGGAACCGCCCTGACAGAGCTGGTAGCCGCTCTCCAGGTCGAAAGCGCGAATGACCGAGCCCATGGGCGAGGTCTTGGAGAGCGTATCCACCAGCCAGGTGCCGAACAGTGAGACCTTGAACAAGAACAGCAGGCGGACGTGTTCGTTCTCGAACAATTCACGCACGACATCGAGCGGCTGGCGGTCTGAGACTTCGATGAACTCTCGTCCCAACGCCGTGCGCGACAATAACGATTCGCGCTCCGCCTTTGACAAGGGCTCCGCATATCGTTCCGGCAAGAAAATCTGCGCGGTGATTTTTTCTGCTTTGCGGTTCCATTCGCGGAAAGTCGCCGCATCTTTTTTTGAGAACCGGGCAATGTTGGCGACCGATTCTTCGAGATCGCGACCCAGGACGAGTGCGGATCCATCGTGATGAGCCTGGCCGAATTCATAGCGAGGCGTAACGTAAGTGACGCGCTCGTCCAGATTCAGGTCCTTGAACCATGGTGCTTCGCTGATGTGGAAATGATTGATCGAATGCAGGTTGTGGTAGAAGCCCGGCAGCGTGGCCTCACGCGTGCACAATCCGCCGCCATAAGTCAGCCGACGGTCGACCAGCAGGATGTCGAGGCCGGCGCGCGCCAGATAGCTGCCGAGGATCAGTCCGTGGTGTCCGGCGCCAATGATGATGCCGTCATAAGCTTTTTCGATTGCCTTGGACAAAGGTCGTTTCCCCGGAGAACCTGCACCGACTGCCGTCGTGCTAACTACACTGCCGGTCGGCCGGCGCGGCGGTCAATGGCCACGGGTGCATGGCCAACAAGCCGGAATTGCTGGACTTTTCAACGATGCTGAGCACTGCGGCGCTGACGGCGGTGGACCTTTGGCCGCCGGTCCCGGTAGATTAGCGGCCTGCACACAAGGGCCGGAAAAAGGCCTCTGGGAGGAAAATCATGCGGAAAGTCTTGCTAGCTGCAAGCGCAGCCGTGTTGCTTGCGGCGGGTCCGGCGACGGCCCAGAACAAGTCGATCAAGATCGGCTTCATCAGCACCTTCAGCGGACCCGTTGCCGTCATCGGGAATGACATGCGCAACTCGTTCGAGCTTGCGCTCGATCACATGGGCCACAAAATGGGTGGTCTTCCGGTCGAGGTCGTATACGAAGACGACGGCTTCAAGCCGGAGGTCGGCAAGCAGAAGACCGACAAGCTGATCGAATCCGACAAGGTCGATTTTATCGTCGGGTACATCTGGTCGAACGTGCTGCTGGCTTCAATAAAGTCGGCGATCGATGCCAAGACCTTCCTGATCACGTCGAATGCCGGCCCGCATCAGATCGCGGGCGAGCAGTGCTCGCCCTTTATCTTCTCGACCTCATGGCAAAACGACCAGACTCCCCAGGCGATAGGCCATTACATGAACCAGAAAGGCGTGAAAACGGCCTTCCTGATCGGACCGAACTATGCCGCCGGCAAGGACATGCTCGGGGGCGTGGCATCCACTTTCAAAGGCAAGATCGTCGGGCAGGAACTGACCAAATGGCCTGATCAACTCGACTTCTCCGCGGAGCTCGCAAAAGCAAAGGCGGAAAAGCCGGATGCGATTTTCGTCTTCTATCCGGGCAAGGCAGGCGTGCAGTTCTTGAGCCAATACGCGCAATCCGGCCTCAAGGGGCAGATCCCGCTCTATACTGCGTTTACGATCGACGAGCTCTCGCTGCCACTGCAGAAAGACCTCGCGCTTGGCGTGCCTGGCGCGCAGGAATGGGTGAACGACCTGCCGAACGATGCCAACAAGAAGTTCGTCGCCGATTATCTCAAGAAGTATCCGGGGCTGCGGCCGTCCTTTTACGGTGCGCAGACTTATGACGCGGCGAATTTGATCGCATCGGCAGTCGCTGCGACCAACGGCAACCTGTCCGACAAAACGGCGGTGCAGAAGGCGCTGGAGAAGGCCGACTTCAAGTCGGTGCGGGGGAAGTTCCGCTTCAACGCCAACCATATCCCGATCCAGAATTTCTATCTGCAGGAAGCAGTGAAGGATGCGGACGGCAACTTCGTCCTGAAGACCGTCGCCACGATCGTGGAAGACAACCAGGATCGCTTCGTCACTCAATGCCAAATGAAATGATCAACCGCTGACTGTGACGGCGGTGGTGCAATGGCGCCGCCGCCGTTTACTTATCGGCGATAGCGATCGGCGCCCGCCATGACGCTGTTTATCGAACAATGTCTGAACGGTCTGCAGTTCGGTTTGCTGCTGTTCCTGCTTGCTGCCGGTTTGACTTTGGTCTTCGGCATTATGGACCTGGTCAATCTTGCGCACGGCTCGCTCTACATGCTCGGCGCCTATTTTGCTGCGACTTTCGCGGCGTGGACCGACAGCTTCGTGTTCGGTGCGGTCCTGGCACTTGGCGCGACATTGCTGGTCGGCATGGCGGTGGAGGTCATCGCCATGCGCAGACTATATGGCCGCGATCATCTTGATCATGTGCTTGCGACCTTCGGCCTGATCCTGTTCTTCGACGAACTGGTGCGGCTGATCTGGGGAGCAGGCGGCATGAGCCTGCCCTTGCCGTCGTGGCTCAATACGTCGGTCCGGGTTCTGCCAGGCCTCGACTATTCCGCCTACAAGCTGTCCATCATCGTGGTGTCGCTTGCTGTCGCGGCTTTTCTCTATTTTCTCGTCATGCGCACGCGCCTTGGCATGCTGATCCGTGCCGGCGCCTCGAACCGGGAAATGGTCGGCGCGCTCGGAGTGAACATCAAGCTGCTGTTCACGCTTGTGTTTGGTCTCGGTGCCGCGCTGGCGGGCCTCGCTGGCCTGATGCAGGCGCCCATTTTGACGGTTCAGATCGGCATGGGTGAGAACATCCTGATTCTCGCTTTCGTCATCACTGTCATCGGCGGCATAGGCTCGATTCGTGGTGCTTTCGTCGCTGCCATTCTTGTCGGGTTCATCGACACGTTGGGCCGCGCCTATTTCACCGACCTGCTGCGGCTTACCTTCACCAAGGAAACGGCTGCAACCGCAGCGCCGGCGCTCTCGTCCATGTTGATCTACCTGCTGATGGCGATCGTGCTGGTCATTCGCCCCGAGGGCTTGTTCCCAGCGAGCAGCAAATGATCCCGACGTTCAATCTGCGAACGACCGTGGGCTTGTTGCTGCTGCTCGCCCTCGTGCTCCTGCCTATCTACGTCGAACTGACCGGTAGCCGTTTCTTGCTTACGCTGTTCACGCGCATCGTGATCCTGGCGCTCGCGGCGGTGAGCCTCAATCTGATCCTCGGCTATGGCGGGATGATGAGCTTCGGCCACGCTGCCTATCTTGGGATCGGTGGCTATGCCGTCGGTATGCTCGCCTTCGAGGGGGTCACGACGGGTTTCGTGCAATGGCCCGTCGCGCTTCTCGTGTCTGCGTTCTTCGCATTCGTGATCGGGGCGCTCAGCCTGCGTACGCGCGGCGTCTATTTCATCATGATCACTTTGGCATTTGCACAGATGGCCTACTACATCGTCGCTGGCCTCGCGCGCTATGGCGGGGATGACGGCCTGACGATCGAGAAACGCAGCCAGTTCATTGCGCCGATCAATCTGTCGAACAAGGTGCAGTTCTACTACATCTGCCTGGGGTTGCTGTGTGGCGCGATCTATTTGGTGTGGCGCCTGGTCAACTCGCGCTTTGGCATGGCCCTCCAGGGTGCACGATCAAACGACACGCGCATGCGTGCCATCGGCTTTCCGACCTATCGTTACAAGCTGACCGGTTTTGTCATTGCCGGAACGCTGTGCGGTCTTGCCGGCGCGTTGCTTGCCAATCACACCGACTTTGTCAGCCCGGCGATGATGTATTGGACCCGCTCAGGCGATCTCATCATCATGGTGGTGCTCGGAGGCATGGGCTCGACCTTCGGTCCACTGTTTGGAGCGGTGGCGCTGCTCGTGCTGGAGGAGGTGCTCTCGGGCATCACCGAATACTGGCAAATCATCCTCGGTCCGCTGCTGCTCTTGGTGGTCCTCTTTGCACGCGGAGGAATCGACGGTCTGCTCGGGAAGGCCGGCCATGGCTGAATTGCTGCGGGTGCAAAGCCTGGCGAAACGTTTCGGCGGCATCGTGGCCACCGATGACCTGTCATTGAGCATTCTCGAGGGCGAACTGCACGCGGTCATCGGTCCGAATGGTGCCGGCAAGACAACATTGATCGCACAACTCAGCGGCCAGCTGGTACCCAATTCAGGCCGCATCTTTTTCGGTGGCACCGATATTACCGGCGTGTCGATGCCCTCGCGCAGCCTCCTCGGCCTGGCTCGCTCGTTTCAGGTCACTTCGCTATTCCTCGATCTGAGTGTGCTCGACAATGTTGCGTTGGCCGTCCAGGCCCATGCCGGTCACTCATTTCACTTCTGGCGTAGCGCTCGCCGCGAGCCGGAACTGCGTGACCCGGCACGCGCGGCCCTCGCGCGCGTCGGCTTGAGTGCGCGTACCGATCTGCCCGCATCCGCGCTCAGTCACGGCGAACATCGGCAGCTCGAACTCGCAATGGCGCTCGCGTCTCGGCCGCGCATGCTTCTGCTCGACGAGCCGATGGCGGGCCTGGGCCCCGAAGAGTCCGCGCGGATGGTGTCCATGCTGCGCGATCTCAAGAAGGAGCTGACAATTCTGCTGGTCGAGCACGACATGGAAGCGGTATTCGCGCTCGCCGATCGCATTACGGTCCTTGTCTATGGGCGGGTTATCGCCTCGGGAAAACCTGAGGCTATTCGCAACAATGCCCAGGTGCGCGATGCATATCTCGGCGAGCAGGAGGCTGTTCATGGCTGACAGCGTCCTTGAGGTCACCGGGATCGAGACCTGCTATGGCCTGAGTCAGGTGCTGTTCGGCGTGTCGTTTGCCATCGCCTCCGGTGAGATGGTCACGCTCATGGGCCGCAACGGCATGGGCAAGACGACAACTGTCCGCTCGATCATGGGGCTGACACAGGCTCGTGCCGGGACGATTCGCTTCCTGGGCGACGAGATACGTGGATTGCCGTCATACAAGGTGGCGCAAAGGGGCATTGGTCTCGTGCCGGAAGGGCGGCAGATTTTTCCGAACCTCTCCGTGCGCGAGAATCTGCAGGCGACCGCCGTGCAGCGAAATGGCGATGGCTGGACGCTGGATAATGTGTACGAGCTGTTTCCGCGACTGGCGGGACGTGACGCCAGCATGGGCAATCAACTATCCGGCGGCGAGCAGCAGATGCTGGCAATCGCGCGCGCGCTCATGACCAATCCGCGTTTGCTTATCCTCGACGAAGCAACCGAGGGCCTTGCGCCGCTGGTCCGCGCCGAGATCTGGCGCTGCCTGGCACGATTGAAGGAATCAGGCCTGTCGATCCTCGTGATCGATAAAAATGTCGGGGCACTTATACGCGTTGCCGACCGGCACTTCCTGATCGAGCGCGGGCGCGTGGTGTGGAAGGGCTCATCGCAGGAGCTCGCCGCTGCGACTGACGTGCAGCACCGCTATCTGGGCGTTTGATTATTCCGCGGGCTGCATCGGCGGCGAACGCCGGCGAATGAAGGAAATGTTGGCTCCGCCCAACTTACGGTGCAACCGGTCGAGCAGCAGGTAGATGACCGGCGTGGTGTACAGAGTGAGCACCTGCGAGACCAGAAGACCGCCGATAATGGTGATACCGAGGGGCCGCCGCAGCTCCGAACCCGGGCCGATGGCAATGACAAGAGGCAGCGCGCCGAGCATCGCCGCCAAAGTCGTCATGAGGATCGGCCGGAATCGCGCCAGGCAGGCATCGTGGATTGCGCGTTGCGGGGGCAATCCCAGTCGCCGCTCACCGTCGAGGGCGAAATC
>JBPYDR010000067.1:0-2890 GCA_051986235.1 Pseudolabrys sp. | reverse complement strand
GGATGCCGGTGCCTTCACAACGCCCTGGTCGGCGACCATAACGTATCGGCACCCTTTGGTGACCGATTGGGACGAGTTTGTCTGTGCCGAGAACACGCATGAATACTATGCCGGAGAGGACACTGAGGTCCCACACGCGGACAAGCCGGATTTCTAAGCGGCGGCTTGCTCTCGATGACATTGATGTACGTAGTCTGCGCGAGGGCGGATGAAACTTGCACGTCGGATTTCCTGCACTTGGCCGCGTGCAATGCTCGCGGGATTGCGGGCCTTGATCCAGACGCGGCACGCGCCGGACAGGTAGGCGCCATCGATCTTCTTCGATATCGATTCCCTCGGCGCCAAGCTGGCACGCATGAGCGAACACGGTCGGCCATCCTCGGTGATGTGTTCGTTCAGCAGCCTCAGTATTGCGCAGGAGCCGCGCCAGCGCCGCTTGCGGTCAAGGAACGGGAGATTGCGAGATCTTCGCCGGATGGCCGCGGCGAGTACAGATCGACCCCCTTCCGATACGTGTGGCCGGCAGAACTCAGACTTGATGGCCCAACTCGCAGGGCTGCGACCGCGCGAGGGTGGGATGGGTGGACACGGAACCCTTCACGAGCGAGAGCCGCCAGCATGTTTCGATCTGGGAAAGGGGGCGCTGAAAAGTTGCCATGACGTCCAAAGAAAGGGTTCTCGCTGGTGGTCGGACCACGAAGGGCGTGGTTCGCATCGGCGATACAGTACGGAGACCGCCCGGACCCAATGCTGCGTTTGTCCGATGTCTTTTGCGGCGCCTGGAAGCGCACGGTTTCGAGCACGCGCCTCGTCATCTTGGGACCGACGACCTCGGACGAGAGGTTTTCACCTATGTGTCGGGGAGTGTGCCGGAAAACCTGGGCCATCACGAGGATTGGACGCTCGTGGAGGCGGCGAAGCTGATAAGCCGCTATCACGATGATCCGGGCAGCACATCCGCCAATCTCCTCGCCTCGTCCCTCAGTCGCCGGACAATCGTCGTGGTCTGACGGATATCTGTCTCGCACAAATCGGCGCCCATGGTTGAGGCAATTTCGAGTAACCGGGCGCTCAACGCGCGATAACGCTCATCACCATTGCGCGTCAGACGTACCAGCTTCGATCGCCGATGCTTCGGATTGACGATCAACTCCACAAGCCCCTGGGCCGCAAGCTCGTCCGCCAATCGCTGCATGCGCTGTCGGCTGGTCGGCCGCATCTTGGCGATCTGCGGAACGGTGAGAGGACCGATCAGTGCCAGACTGCGCATGAAACCGAACGATCCGGCTCCCCAGTCGGTGATGTGACCTGTCTTCTGACCGACGGCGCGCAGGCGAAAGAAAAATTGCGCGACCTCGATCATCAGCTCTGCGATCGCTTCGCCCTTGCTGCTGGCAACCCGCCTCGCCCTTTTCTCCTGTCGCACCGTGACCATCGCCTCCGGCTCCTTGGTTGCAGGGATGGACAAATTGACAACCGTGTTGTCAATGCCTAGATGACACCTCTAAGTTGTCGCCAAGGGCATTGCCTGGTAAAGCGCGGAGGAACTACATGGCCCCTGCCAGCCAACAGGATCGCGATTCCGCAACGGCAGGCGCCATAATGCGGCCTCCACTCCTCTTTCTCGCCTGCCTGATCTTGGGGCTTGTGCTTGATCACGTACTGCCGTTCCCGTTCGCGTTGCCAGAGACCGGCCTAGCGCATTGGACGGCAGGTGGCGGTTTGATCGTCCTTGGTGTCGCGATCTTTGCTGCGGGCGTGTGCAACTTTTCTCGCGCGGCTACGCCGGTTCCTTCCACTCGGCCCGCGCGGACGTTGGTGACAAGCGGCATTCACGGCTTAAGTCGCAATCCGATCTACCTCGGCATGTTTGTCTTCTATGCCGGCATCGGCTTTGCTGCACGCAGCCCGTGGACTCTTATCCTCACGCTGCCTCTCGCGATCATCATGCGCTACGGCGTGCTCGCGCGCGAGGAGGCTTATCTCGAGCGGCGCTTCGGTGACGTTTACCGGGACTACAAGGCGCATGTCCGCCGCTGGCTGTAGCAAAAGCGCCGGCTCATGCCTGCCGGAGTGCGCGAAGTTTCGCTGGCTTTCCGTGCCGATTCCGCGAAACTGATCCCGTGAAACCGGGAACTCGGGATAATTGGCATTCGTGCCGCTTGGCTGTAATGACCGTGTTTCAAGGCGTGCTTGTTACCCTCGAGTGAGTTTGAGTGAAGCTGCGCGAATATGCGGCGTCAGTCACCACACCCTCCAAAGGCTGGTTGAAGCCGGCCTGTTGAAGCGCGAACAAATAACTTCTCGTGCACCTTGGGAGGTCAGCCGCCGTGATTTGAATGCTGAACCCATTTGCAGCGTTATTGAGCGCCCGCACCGGCAAGCTAGTTCTGCAAGGGGGTCGCGTCTAGGACCAGCTTGCGTTGCTCACTGAAAAGCAAGGAGATGATAATGCCCTGTATCTGAGTGAGGGTTCTGGGTGAGTCCCGAGCCCCAGGTGTGGAGGACGGAGAGCATGCCGATGCAGGCGCCGAGGTGTTTGGGATCGGCCGCGATGGTGATCAAGGTCTCGGCCGAAGCCTTGAACAGGATGTCGTAGATCACGGCCTTGTTCTGATAGGCGATGTCAGCGATTTGCGCCGGCAGCGAAAACACGATGCTGCGATCGTAAGATACTTCTGCCCGCGCTGATGGGACGTCTCGTAGATGACGACGCTCGAGGTCTCCGACAGATCGTTGTGGCAACGGCGAGATCGACATAACGCTTGCAAACCGTTGTCACCCGATGCCAGCTCTCGCCGACGATGCGTGCGACGGCGGCAAAGGTCATATGCTGGGCGAGCTTCAACACGAAAGCCTCGAACAGCAAGGTGAATCCCGAGAGCTTGCC
>JBPYDR010000066.1:0-3298 GCA_051986235.1 Pseudolabrys sp. | reverse complement strand
GCGGCGCCGATCATTGGGCCCCAGTGCGCGTGCTCGCGCTCGATCAGACTGTGAAACTCCCGGGCGTTGTGCCTCGCGGAGTAATGGATTCAAAACGTTTTCGAACTTGGGGACTCGCAAGAACGGACAGCGCCGCGCGGTTGAGCCAAGCCACCACGTCGGCAGACGTATGCGACGGAGCGACGAGGGCGGCCCAGGGTTCGACTTCGAGCGCTGGATATCCCTGTTCCGTAAGCGTCGGCACGTTCGGCAGTTCGTGTTCGCGTTCGCGGCTGCTGACCGCAAGAATCTTGATTGCGTCCACCTTGACTTCCGGCAGCATGATGACCGGCGCATCTACGAACACCTGGACTTCACCACGCATGAGACCTGCCAGTCCGTCGAGACCTGATCGATAGGGCACGAAAGACACATCGATGCCAATGATATGCGTCAGCACGTGCGAGAAAATATGCGGAGGAGTGCCTGGGGACGCAGTGCCGATATTGATCGTCCCCGATCGGGCTTTTGCTGTCGCGACGAGGGTGGCGAAATTGTCAGGTGGAAAAGACTTCCGCACTGCAATTGCATTGGAATTCGAACCGAGCAGGGTAATCGGAGCAAGATCCTTCAGAGGATCGTATGGCAAGTTTGGAAACAGATAACTGTCGAAGACGACCTGGTTCATTGTCGCGAGACCCAGTGTGTAACCGTCGGGTTCGCTGCCAACGAGAGCTTTCATAGCGGCAATTCCGCCAGGCCCCGTTCGGTGAATTCGGCGGGGACCCTTGCCGATCTCAAGCGCCACCGCGACGGCTGCATTGGATAAATTTCAGCGGGCTTATTCTCACACCTTCGGCACCTAAAGGGGCGCGCCATCCCATAAGTTGGACGTGAAGTCGGTTCCAAAATGGGCTAGGTCCCTTCGTGCCTCAACAACGGCGCCGTTTATGCGCAGTTCCTCGCGGCCGCTAACAACTTGAGCGCCCCAGCCGTGCACATATACTATCAACCCAGCAGCCCTTATCGCGACTGTAAGGACAATACACCCTGATGGATTTAAATCGCCGCGAATGGCTCTCGATCGGCACCGCCGCTGTCGGCGGGCTGTCGCCGTTCCACGCCTCCGGCAAACCGAGAGCTGATCGCATTCGCCTGTCGTTGAACGAAAACCCGTTCGGACCCTCGCCCTTAGCACTGCAGGCGATCGAGGCCAACCTTGCCGACTTGAGCCGTTATGTCGGCGAGGAAGAAATCGCGACGCTAGCGACGACTATCGCGCAGCATGAAAATGTTGCAGCTGAGCAGATAGTGCTCGGGGAAATCCTCGACGTGCTCGGCCTCTATCTGTCAGCTCGCGGCGGTCCGGGTTGCGAATTCATCTATTCCGAGCCGGGCTATACGGCACTGGTGAACGCCGTCGCGCCTGCCGGCGGAATCGTTGTCGGCGTTCCACTCAACGGCAGCCTTGAAAACGATCTTCCCGCCATTGCCAGCAAAGTCAGTGTGCGCACCCGAGCGATCTATCTCGTCAATCCGCACAATCCGACCGGCACAGTGAGCGAGGCAAGGCAATTCATTGACTTCGTGCGCGAACTCTCCACACGTGTGCTCGTCATCGTTGACGAGGCCTATCTCGAATTTACGCCCGATTTCGACAAGCGGACGGTGGCGGTGCTGCTCGGGAGCGGCGCACAGGTCGCGGTGTTCCGCACATTTTCGAAAATCTACGGCCTCGCTGGTCTCGCCATCGGCTATACGCTCGCGCCCCGCGACTTGGCGGCATCGCTGAAACAATCCGGCATTGGCGCCTTCTACAATCTAAATCGTCTCAGCTTGGCCGCCGCGCATGCGAGCCTAAAGGATATCGGCTACGTCGCCTCGGTTCGCGCGCAAGTCGCAGCCGAGCGCGATGCCTGGCACGAGCTGTTTCGCAGACGAAATCTTCGTTTCGCGCACTCGCGCGCAAACTTTGTCTTCTTTGACGCTGGCCGGCCGCAGCAAACCGTCGCAGCGGCCTTGAGGACGCGAGGGATCGACATCGGCCACGCCTATCCGCCGCTTGAGACATGGGTGCGCATTTCGATCGGGCTGCCGAACGAAAACGCGATCGCCCGGCAGGCCGTGGCCGCACTGCTGGATTCACGTTGAGCCGCAGTGAGTTTACTGATTGCCCTCAAAGAGCCGCTGCAAGCACGCCCGTCGGTCGGTGCTCTCCTAGCCCGTTGCAAAGAACTGGCTGGGTGGGCGCTCGAGCGGATAGTGGTCGCGAAGCGTGTGCCCTTGATGCTCTGTTCTGAACAGACCGCGTTTCCGCGAAATTGGAATGACGTCGCCTGCGAACACTTCGACCCCGCGCACTGGCCAGGCTGTGTAGAAGCTGCCGCAATGTCGGCCGTTCGTGCGCGACAAAATCAACAAGGACTTGCGCGCTGCTATGCGCGGCCTGTGCCTGGATCAGGAAAATCGTCAACCGATAGGACAGTATTGCTAATTCGGGTTCGTACAGAGCGGACAAGCAGCGGCTGTTCCTGGTCACACCGTGATTGTGTAGCGGTCAAACCAGTGTGAGGTAACACTGATCAGCGCTTGATCGGTTTGGATCATCTCAAGAACGAGGCTGATCTTAAGCAACACTCGTCGCAGCGGTCAGATCGCGTACGAAATAGACCCTCCCCTCGACCGGCATGAAGTTGATGACGGACCGGCGCTGCGCCGCGAACGATTCGACGTTTCTTCTGCCGTCCCGATCCGTTTCTCCGAACGCGTATTGTGCATCCTTGGTTGAGAACAAGATGCGCGCCTCGGCAAACGTGATCCATCCCCGCTTGTCAGGCGGCAATGCCGACAGGGAGCGGGCAAGCGTGGCCTCGGTTGTTCCGTCGAGCTTCATGGCATCCGGCGGAGGGGCGTCTGCCCCAAATAGCTTTCCGATAAGCCTCATTATTCCCATGGAAGTCTCCTGTGGGCTCCATCAGCATATGTTTAACGGGACGCGATCCCATCATTACACGTCATTCCAACCAACTCTCGTTCCCCGGACGGGCGGGCGGCTTTGCGCACGCCGCGCTGTCCTTCACGATCATTTTCTTCCAATTGCGTAGATAGCGTTCGTCTCGACGCGATCGACCTTGTTTTCTTTAAGCCAACCTACATTGTCGGCCTTTATCTGCGCCGCCGTCCCCGGACCCTTTTGATCGATTGTCCAACGCAGTCCAGACCCAAGTGCGATGGTCCACCAGTCATCGGGTGAGCGCAGCGGCTGAAAAAGCTCCTCCGCTATGACCTTAGCGTCTTTAACTCCACCTTCCCGGAGCAA
>JBPYDR010000065.1:0-2375 GCA_051986235.1 Pseudolabrys sp. | reverse complement strand
GAAATCGATGTCGTGAGTAGCCTCCATGGCAGCGGGCGAAAGCCTAATTCGACTGCCGATTTTGTTGCCGAGATTACGCGTGATGTGGCGGCTAACCAGAGCACTCACAGGTTGACCGATCGTGCCCTCCTCAATCGAGCGTTTGACGTAGGCAAACTTAGGATTGAAGCGCTGCGAATATCCGATGGTAAACAACAAATCCTTCGCGGCCGCCAAGCGAATCAACTCGTCCGCCTCGGAGAGCGCGAGCGCCATCGGTTTTTCAAGGAGGACATGTTTGCCAGCTTCCAGGCTTTCCTTAGCCATGGGAAAATGCGTTGTTTCCGGGGTCGCGGAAATGACGATGGCGTCGATATTTTTGTTCGCCACGAGAGTCCTGTAATCAGCGGTGGTTGTGTCGGCATTGGTCTTGGCTGCAACTTCCTTCAGTCGTTCCGCTTTAATCTCAGCCAGATGCAGCTCGCCTACGTAGGGACTGGCGGCACAAGTCTCCGCCCGTATCCCTCCGCACCAACCGGTGCCGATAATTCCAATGCTGATTTGCTTCACAACACCTCCGCCCGGATTCGATACCGGGCCCGCATTTACTTGGCTACGAGCAGCAACTCGAAGGTATTCGGCTTCATGGGCGGCTCCTCGTCGCCCTTGGCAGTCACCGGCTCAAATTCGGCGATGGGCAGGAAAATAGCATGCGTTTTCTGGTCGACGGCCATGGTGCGCGCATATTTGCGGGTAGGAACGTTTTCCACGACGCTGTATTGATCCGGCGAGTCTTCATGAATCACCGTCAGATCTCCAGACTCACCGTTCGAGCTGAATACCATTTGTGTAGCGGGATCAAAGGCAGCTGCATCCGGGTCTTCGCCGATCGCGGGAGTCGCGACAATCTTGCCGGTGTCCTCGTTCACTACCATCATTTTTTTGTTGCCGCAGACAGAAAAAAGACGCCGATTTTTCTGATCGATCGCCAGTCCCGAGGGCTCTTTGCAACCTGCCAGCGCCCAGCGATTGAGGACCGAAAGCTTTTGAGCGTCGATCTGCAAAAGCTGCGATTTGTCCTCAATATTCACGAACACATGACCTTCTCCATCGCCGACAGCAAACTCGGGCTTACCGCCAACTGGAATCATGCCGGCAACCTGACCATCGGCTGCGTTGATGGCAACGGCATTGGCACTGCGGCCATTGAAGGCGAAAACGCGTTTTGACCGGGCATCATAATAGATCGCATCGGGGTTGATACCACCGGACTTGACCGTATTTATAGTTTTTAGCGTTTTCAGGTCGAAGACCGTAACCGTGCTGGCACGACCGTTGCTGACAAAACCTCGTCCCAAGTCCATCGCCAGCGCAATGCCGTGGACGCCTAAAGTATGGGGAATATCACCCACAATCTTGTGCGAGTCGGTATCGACGACAACCACATGACTGCCGTGTGAAACATACAGGCGGCGAGCGGCGCTGTCCACGACGCAGTAGTCCCATCTGCCTTGGCCACCGATCGGAATGGTTTTCACGACTTGATAGCCGGATGGGCCGGGCGGAAGAGCCTTGGCAGAGCCGGCCAGCAAAACACAACCGGTTGTGACCAGAATCGCGGCCACCATCGAAAGCGTAATGTTCGAGCGCATGATGATTCTCCTTCCTTGAAACTACACGCGAATTGAGTGGTCCCGATTGAGCACTCGGTGCCTTCCTACCTTCAAGGCCTCAGGATTAACCGCATTATGCGGCTTTTCCCCGCCGAGAACACGGAGCACCTCTTCGGTTGCCCTGGTTTGTAAGTCGATGAGTGATTCTACGGAATAAAAGCTCGTATGCGGCGTAAGAATTACATTCTCGCGGCCCAGCAAAGGCGAGTTTTGGGGCGGCTCACGGGACAAGACATCCAGAGCCGCTCCCGCGAGTTGTCCTCGGTCCAGCGCCTGCGCCAGGTCGGCTTCGTCAACAATCGAGCCGCGAGCAGTGTTGATAAGGTAGGCGGATGGCTTCATTTGACGAAAGACCCTGCCATCGAACAGGCGGTCAGTTTCAGGCACCAATGGCGCGTGAATTGAGATAAAGTCAGAAACCCTTACTAACTCGGCAAAATCAACTTTCTCCACTCCCGCGCGCGTCATGGCGTCGGGTTCGACCAGCGGGTCCGAGCTGATCACCCTGAGTCCGAAAGCCTGAGCTTTGGGCGTCAATAATTGCGCGATTCTACCGAAGCCCACTAGACCCAGGATGCTTCCTCGCAGCCGGTGAATCGGAACCACGGCCGGCATTTCCCATCGACCCGCGTGCGCGCGCGCATTGGCGAACGGCACCTTGCGAGCCAGGGCAAGCAACAAAGCCATGGCATGATCGGAGACTTCGTCGATGCAGTAGTCGGG
>JBPYDR010000064.1:0-127408 GCA_051986235.1 Pseudolabrys sp. | reverse complement strand
TTTGGGCCAAAAGCGGACATCGCGGACTTGCGTATGTCCGCTTTCCCCCAAAAGCAGACAGTCGGTTGCAGCAATGCTATGCCCAGTTCAGCCGTTCGAGGATCGACTTGCCCATCACCCAGTCCTTGTCCTCTTCGGAAAGGAACGACAGCTCCTTGGTGAAATGGGTGACACGCTGCCTATAGGTCGCCTTATCGTAGCCGGGCATCCAAAGGACCTCAAAACACTGCGACAGACAAATGGCGAAGAAACAACTGCAGCTGGGCCGCCCAACCCCGATACCCAGTTCCCCGGACCGGGCCATCCTCGACCGCGTGCCGAACCCTCATAGGGGCACGAACTATATTGCGCGGTTCACAGCCCCCGAGTTCACGACCCTCTGCCCCATCACAGGCCAACCTGATTTTGCGCATCTGGTGATCGATTATATGCCCGCGCGCTATCTGGTCGAATCCAAATCGTTCAAGCTCTATCTCAACAGCTTCCGTAATCATGGCGCGTTCCACGAGGATTGTACCGTGGCGATCGGAAAGAAGCTGACGGCGCTGCTCAAGCCGAAATGGTTACGGATTGGCGGATATTGGTATCCGCGCGGTGGAATGCCGATCGATGTGTTCTGGCAGACTGGCAAGTTGCCGAAAAACGTCTGGGTGCCGGACCAAGGCGTTGCCCCCTATCGTGGCCGCGGCTAGATCGCCGGAACCTGTCGGCGCATCTGCAGGGCGCAGACCCATCCCGTTACGGCGAGAGCCACCGCTCCGACGATCAGCACAGCGTTGACGCCAATGCTGTTGAGCCCGATGCCGTAAACCACGGGACCTATTGCCTGACCGAGGAAGAAGAACATGGAATGGGCGGCCGTCGCCGAACCGCGCGCTGTGGGGGCCAATTCCGTGACGTAGACCTGGATGCAGCCGTGCAGCAGGTAAAATCCGAAACCCATGACAATAAAATTTGCAAACTCGACCGGCCATGGCATGCGCAGTGCGATCACAAGGAGACAAAACCCCATCGTCATGCCGCCGGCTGCCATAAGCTTGCGCTCGCCGATGTTCGCGAGCAGCCAGGCGACCATAAAAGTGTAGATGACGCCACCGACGCCAAACCCGGCGATAACCACGCCCGCTACCGACGAGCGCTCCACGCCGTTGGTGCGCAGTAATCCCGCCATGTAGGGAAACACACCGAATAGAAACACAGCTTCAATGAAGACCGCGCCGAAACAATACTTCGCCATCGGGTTGCTGAAGATAGCGCGATAGTTCGGAATCAACGTCGACAGGTCGAAACGCCCGGGCTTCTCGCCCATACTTCGAAATCCGGGAATGGCAACTGCGAGTGCGACGAGATCAATTGCGCCGGTGAAAAAGAACACGGCGCGCCATCCAAAGATGTCACCGATCAGACCTGCGCCCGATGCCCCGAGCAGGTTGCCGCTCATCGCCGCAAACAACAACCGACCAATCGCCACTTGCCGCCGCTGCACCGGAACCCGATCACCGGCAACGGCCAGTGCAATCGGGAAAACGCCGCCCGCGGTGGCGCCCGCCACCACGCGCAGCGCCATCAATGTTTCAAATTTCGTGGCAAGCCCGCACGCCAATGTTGCTATGCCAACGATCAGCATGCAAAACGCTATCAGCCTCGTCTTACTGAACATGTCGGCCAGTGCGCCGAGGACCGGCTGTACAAGCGCATAAGGCAAAGTGAAGCCGGTCGAGAGCATCGCAGCGGTCGTTGTTGTTACTTTCAAATCCTGCGCGATCTGTGGAATGACAGGATCGACCGAGCGCATGAAAAGCGTCGTCGCGAAGATGACGAACGCCATAAGATTTAGGGCGCGTCCCATGGAAAACGATTGTGCGCCTCAGCTCTTGGCCAGCCGATCAAACTCGACCAGCTTGCGCAGGAGCGGCTCCATCTGTTTCACGGGAAGCATATTTGGTCCGTCGGAAGGCGCCTTGTCGGGGTCCTGGTGCGTCTCGATAAATAGCCCGGCGACCCCCACTGCGGTTGCGGCTCGCGCAAGCACGGGGACGAATTCGCGTTCACCACCGGATGATGTGCCCTTGCCGCCCGGCTGCTGCACGGAATGGGTGGCATCAAAGATCACGGGCGCTTGCGTCGTTTGCTTCAGGATCGGCAGCGCGCGCATGTCGGACACGAGCGTGTTGTACCCAAACGACACGCCACGTTCGGTGACGAGAACGTTGCGATTGCCCGCACCGGTGATTTTTTCAACGACGTTGCGCATGTCCCAAGGCGCCAGGAACTGACCTTTCTTGACGTTAACGGTCTTGCCTGTTTTCGCGGCTGCCTGAAGAAGATCCGTCTGGCGACACAGAAACGCAGGGATTTGCAGGACGTCGACGACCGACGCAACGCGCTCGCATTGCTCGGCGTCGTGTACATCGGTGACGACAGGCACCTTCAGCTTGTCGCGAATCTCGGAAAATATCGGCAGGGCCTGTTCGAGACCGATGCCGCGCGCCGAGTTCGCTGATGTCCGGTTGGCCTTGTCGAACGATGTCTTGTAGACGAGGCCAATACCGACGCGCGCAGCGATTTCCATCAGCGCTATCGCCATCTCGAGCGCGTGAGCCCTGCTCTCAAGCGCGCAGGGCCCCGCGATCAGCGCCAATGGCAAATTGTTGCCAAAGCGAACATCGCCCACCACGACAGTGGAATTAGCTTTCTGGTCCAAGATTTAAATCCTCGCGGGGCGGACCATGAAGGGGCGCAAGCTGTTGGTCAACGGGGCTTCCGTGTCGCGGGCTCGAACACCAGGACCGCCCCCATCGCATCTTCCGATCCGATAATTGCATCATTGCCGACATAGAGGCCTGCGACGCCGGCAAGTTCGGGCAACGCCTGCAGACGGCTCGGCGATGTCACGGCAAAGCGGAGTGCCGCCAATCGTGCTCCGCGCGACATGTCCGGAGTCTTGACACCGAAGCGTCGCAAAAAGGCGGCGGGCGTCACCACCTCGATTGCTCCGCGGTGCGTTGCGATGGCAAAGCCGTCTTTGGCTGCGGTCGCCTGACCGTCCGCAAAGACCTCAAAAAATCGTCGGTGCCGTTCCGGTTGCTCAGCGACAACCACAACACCGGCCACTGCGGAGACGCCGTTGGTATGTTGCTGAAAGCTCGGGTTCCAGAAATTCTCCGGATAGTGCTGCTGGCATGTCGCGAAATGGATGTCGCGTGCGTCCTTGTCTTCGGCAAAAGCGAGAGAGAACCCGACCTTCACCGTCGCTCCGTCCGGCCGCTTTGCCTCGCGCTCGAAGCGCAGCGCATCCCGCTGACCGATGCCAGCGGACGAAAAGGTTCCGGCATCGCCCGCTGCCTCTTTCGATTCAAGAATGAGCAGCGAGAATCCCTCACCTCGCGCGATGAAATCGCGGTTGTAGGCACCGAACATCGTGGAGAAACCGTCGGCGTCGAGCTTCTCCGGTTCGGCCATTGTCACTAATTCAATGAAGAATCCAGGCAGCTGGACGATGTGATTGTGGGTCCCCCACGGATGCTTGTTGCGTGCGCCGACGGCGAAGCCAAGTCGCCGATAGAGGTCGGCGGCAGCGTCAAGGTTGCGTACTGCGTGGACAATATGATCGAGGCCGCGAACCATCGCTGCGATACTACACCAACCGGCTACGATCGACTGCTGCCCCTATGAATGACGAGAACAATGGATGTGGCGCGAAAGGCCGCGATTTCAGCTCAGGATGGAATTGGACGCCAATGAACCAAGGATGATCGTCGTACTCGATGATTTCGGGCAGGATCCCGTCGGGCGACATGCCGGAAAAACGCATGCCCCGTTGCTCGAGGCGGCCTTTGTATGTCGTGTTGACTTCGTAGCGGTGGCGGTGGCGCTCGGAGATTTCAGTCGCGCCATAAATCTGCGACACGCGGCTTCCGCGGCTCAGGACCGCATCATAAGCGCCAAGCCGCATGGTGCCGCCTAGATCGCCGCTCGCACTGCGCTTTTGCAACTCATTGCCTTTGAGCCATTCGGTCATCAGTCCGACCACCGGCTCGGACGTTTGGCCGAACTCCGTTGAATTGGCGTTTTCGATGCCGCACAGATTGCGTGCGGCTTCCACAACCGCCATCTGCATGCCAAAGCAGATCCCGAAATACGGCACGTTCCTTTCGCGTGCGAACTGTGCCGCCTTGATCTTGCCTTCGGCGCCGCGTTGACCGAATCCGCCCGGAACGAGTATGCCGTTGACGTGTTCGAGGAACGGCGTCGGGTCTTCGTTCTCGAACACTTCGGACTCGATCCAGTCGAGATTGACTTTCACTTTGTTGGCGATGCCGCCGTGCGACAGCGCCTCGATCAGCGATTTGTACGCATCCTTCATGCCGGTGTATTTGCCGACAATGGCAATCGTGACGTCACCCTCGGGGTTACGGATGCGTTCGTTGATGAGGCTCCAGCGATCAAGATCCGGGGCCTGACGCGGTTCGATTCCGAAAGCGGCCAGCACCTCTGCGTCCAGTCCTTGAGCCGAATAGGCCTCCGGTACGGCGTAGATGTTGTCCACGTCGCGAGCCTCGATCACCGCGCTTTCGCGCACATTACAGAACAGCGCGAGCTTGCGCCGCTCGCTTTCAGGGATAGGCCTGTCGGTGCGACACAGGAGAATATCCGGCTGGATGCCGATCGAGCGCAATTCCTTCACCGAGTGCTGGGTCGGCTTCGTCTTGAGTTCGCCAGCGCTTGGGATGAAAGGCATCAAAGTGAGATGGATGTACAGAGCATGCCGACGTGGCAGGTCGTTGCCGAGCTGGCGGATCGCCTCAAAGAACGGCAGGCCTTCGATGTCGCCGACGGTGCCCCCGATCTCGCACAGCACGAAGTCGTAGCCTTCATTGCCTTCTCGGATGAAATCCTTGATGGCGTTGGTGACGTGCGGGATCACCTGAATGGTGGCGCCGAGGTAATCGCCGCGTCGCTCGCGCGTGAGGATGTCCTGGTAAATGCGGCCGGTCGTAATGTTGTCGTGGCGTGTAGCAGGGCGACCGGTAAAGCGCTCGTAGTGGCCGAGGTCGAGATCGGTCTCGGCGCCGTCATCGGTAACGAAGACCTCACCGTGCTGGTAAGGGGACATCGTTCCGGGGTCGACGTTGAGATAGGGGTCCAGTTTCCGCAGACGGACCTTGTACCCGCGCGCTTGCAGGAGCGCGCCGAGGGCTGCAGAGGCCAGACCCTTGCCAAGTGAGGAGACCACGCCGCCGGTGATGAAAATATACCGCGCCATGGGACCTAACCTTTAGCCCCCACGAATCGATTCGACGAGCCCGAAAAGCACAGAGCTGTCCGGCGCCTGTGAGTAGTTCGAAAAATTTTCGACTTTCCAAATGCTTGGGCCACGATCTTCATGACGATTTCCAGTTCGTACGGGACGTCTCATAACGGTGAAGGGCCGGAATTCCCGGCCCTTCACTAGCGACTTCATTTTGACTGTGGCACCTGCGGCCCGGAGGGCGCCGCGGGGGCCGCCGGTGCGGCCGGCGGCGTGCCGCCTTGCAGCTGATTGAGCAAGCCTCCACCACCACTTCCGAGTGGAGCCGGTGCACCCGGGGCTGCCGGCGTACTTTGCTCGCCCTGTAACACAGAGGTCGGTTTGCGGTTGATACCGGCCAGGATCGACAGCAGCAGGCTGGTGACAAAAAACAGACCGGCCAGGATCGCGGTCGCGCGCGTAAGAACGTTTGCGGTTCCCCGGCTGGTCATGAAGCCGCCAGTCGAACCGATCCCGAGTCCGCCACCTTCGGAGCGCTGTAGAAGCACTACCCCGATCAGAGCGAGGACCAGCATCAGGTGGATGACGATGATCACATGCTGCATTCGTTCAATACCCGTCCAAACATCGCCGGTCCGGGCTTTCCGCCAGGCGGCGCATACTGTCCATATAGGAATTCGCCGCGGTCTCTACACGATCGGTTCGGCATTTTCCACCCTTGTGACCGCTAGCGGTAAATCGCCGCAATTCCGAGGAAATCGGCGGCTTTCAGGCTCGCGCCGCCCACCAAGGCACCGTTTACATCTGCGATGGTCAAAAGCTCCCCGGCGTTGCTCGGCTTAACCGAGCCCCCATAGAGGATCCGAATGCGGCCTCCTGCCGCGCTGAAACGTTCGACCAGGCGTTTGCGGATAAAGGCGTGCACTTCGGCGACGTCGGCCGGCGTGGGCGTCAAACCGCTTCCAATGGCCCAAACGGGCTCGTAGGCAATCACCAGCTTTGCGGCGGTGGCGCCATCAGGCAGGGATCCCTGCAGCTGAGTTCCGACCACATCGAGCGTTTTACCCGCCTGGCGTTCCGCGCGCTGCTCGCCGACGCAAACGATGGCCGTCAGGCCGGCGCGGAACGCGGCCTGCGCCTTCGCGCGCACCATTGCATCGGTCTCATGGTGGTCTGTTCGCCGTTCGGAGTGACCGACGATCACGGCGGCGGCCCCTGCATCGGCGAGCATTTCGGCCGAGATGTCTCCCGTGTGGGCGCCGGCAGGCTCCGCGTGGCAATCTTGGCCGCCGATTATCACAGATGAACCTTGCGCGGAGGCGGCGAATTCGCGGATCAAGGTCGCGGGCGGACACACCATCAATTCGGCTTTGCCTCTCAGCTCCGCCGCGCCGGACAGGATCTTGGCGAACTCGGCCCGCGACGCAGCGAACCCGTTCATTTTCCAGTTGCCCGCCACCAGTGGAATTGAGCTGCCCGCCGCCATAGAAATCCCCTTACGCGTGCGGTATCAGACCAGACCGGGCAACGCCAGCGCACCGCTCCAAGAGCTGATCCCCCTTGAGTTGCAACGAGTTGGCTCGGTCACTATGGTGCCCCCGCCCTGCTTGAGCTAGACAAGCGCGGTCATCCGCGCAACCAACCGAACATTGTAACCAGAACAACGCGCATGCTCCGCGGTCTTCACAAAGCTTCTTCGACCTGGCTCGGCAAAGCCGTCATGGCTCTTGTCATGGGCTTCCTTGTCATCAGTTTCGCGATCTGGGGAATTGGCGACATCTTCCGGGGATTCGGACGCAACGCTGTAGCCACCATAGGCGACACCGAGATTTCCATTGAACAGTTTCGTCAGTTCTACAACGACCGCCTGCAGCAACTCGGGCGCCAGTTGGGCCGGCCGATTACACCTGATGACGCGCGAGCTCGCGGCCTCGACCGACAAATCCTCGGACAATTGGTGGCCGAAACCACCCTCGACGAGGAGGCGAAGAAATTGCGCCTTGGCGTTTCGGACGCCGACATCGCCAAGCGGATCACCGCTGATCCATCATTCCGTGGCCCGAGCGGCCAATTCGATCGCAGCCGCTTCGAACAGCTCATCCGTCAGGCGGGATTTACGGAAGCTCGGTTTGTCGACGACCAGCGCCGCGCGCTGTTGCGACGGCAAATTGCCCAGAGTGTCGGCGGCGAAATGAAGGTCCCGACCGTTGCGGCGACCGCTCTCAATCAGTATCGAAACGAAAAGCGCAGCATCGAATATGTGGTGCTCGGCCCGGCTCAGGCCGGCGAAATTTCTCCGCCGACGCCGGAGGTGCTGAGCAAATATTTCGAGGAGCGGAAGGCTCTTTTCCGCACACCAGAATTTCGGAAAGTCACGCTGCTGCGTTTGTCGCCGGCGGAAATTGCTAAACCCGACACCGTGAGCGACGCCGACGCCAAGGCGTATTTCGAGCAGCGCAAGGACAGTTACGGACGACCTGAAAAGCGCGAATTGCGTCAGATCGTCTTTCCCAATGCGGAAGAGGCTGCGGCCGCACGCGAGCGCATCGCCAAAGGCGCGACTTTCGATGACATAGCCAAGGAGCGCGGCGTGAATGAATCGGATACCGTGCTCGGTACTGTCGCAAAAGCCGACATCATCGATCCCGCGATCGCCGACGCTGCCTTTGCCCTCAAGCAAGGCGAAGTTAGTCAGCCGGTCAAGGGACGGTTCGGAAACGCCCTGCTGCAGGTGGGCAAAATTGAGCCGGGCGAAGAGAAGACGTTCGAGCAGTTGGCGTCTCAGGTCAAAACCGAGATTGCCGAAGGCCGCGCCAAGAGCGAGGTAACTACCCTACGCGACAAGATCGAAGATGAGCGGGCGGCTGGTTCGACTTTGGCCGAGATTGCCAAGAAATTTGGTCTTTCGGTCATCAACATCGAGGCGGTCGACCGGTCCGGACGCGGCCCCGACGGCCAACCTGTTGCCGGACTGCCGCAGACGCCCGACGTCGTCAACGCAGCTTTTTCGAGCGACGTTGGCGTCGACACTGAGGCGCTCCAGTTGCCGAACGGCGGCTATCTCTATTTCGACGTTGTCGGCGTAACCCCCTCGCGCGAACGCACACTCGAAGAGGTCAAGGATCAGGTCGAAGCGCGATTTCACGACGACGAGGTCGCGAAACGCCTGCTGGCAAAAGCTAACGATATCGTCGGCAAGCTGAAAGCCGGAACGACCTTCGCCCAGGCTGCGCAGGAAGCGGGTCTCTCGGTCGCAACGGCCACAGACCTCCAACGCGGCAAGCAAGCGGGCTTTGTACCGGCGAGAGTCGTTGACGTTGTTTTTCGGACGCCAAAGGGAGCGCCAGGCACCGCCGAAGGCGAAAAGCCCAAGGAGCGGTTTATCTTTCGAGTAACCGACGTCGTGGATCCGATACTGGATGCGTCATCGCCACAGACCAAGGCGATCAACGACACGCTGCAGAATTCCTACGTCGACGACATCGTTAACGAATTTATCGGCCGGCTGGAAGACAATTTCGGCGTGAATGTGAACCCAGCCGCCCTCAACCAGGCGACCGGCGGCGGCGCCCAACAGTAGCCCCGTCCATGCAGATCGAGCCGTCGGAACCCGCCTTTGCCGAACGCTATAGGCGCGACGAACCGCAGGTGGTGTGGACCACCCTGGTGGCCGACCTCGAAACGCCAGTCTCTGCTTTTCTTAAGCTTGGCGGAGGCAAGGCAATGAGTTTTCTGCTCGAGTCTGTCGAGGGCGGGGCAGTCCGCGGGCGCTATTCGATTATCGGACTCAATCCCGATCTGATCTGGCGCACGGTGCAAGGCAAAGCCGAAATCAATCGCGCGGCGCGCAGCAAACCAAATGCGTTCGCCCCCTGCCCCGAGCCACCACTCTCGGCGCTGCGCGCGTTGATCGCCGAAAGCCGCATCGTCCTGCCGGAGGGCTTGCCGCCAATGTCGGCCGGTGTGTTCGGATACCTCGGTTACGACATGGTGCGGCTGATGGAAGAACTTGGACCACCCAATCCGGATCCGATCGGCATTCCTGATGCGATCCTGGTGCGTCCAACGATCATTGTCGTGTTCGATGCCGTCAAGGACTCGATCACGGTCGTGACGCCAGTGCGTCCGGAAAAGAGCGTTGACCTGAAATCGGCACTTGCGCGCGCGATTGAACGGCTCGCCCACGTGGTCGACAGCCTCGACCGCCCGTTGGACAAATCGCTGACGGAGCACGACGCCGGTCCGATCGACGTACCGGCAAAATCGAACACGACGCGCGATGAATTCAAGACCATGGTGAGCAAAGCCAAAGACTACATCGTCGCCGGTGACGTCTTTCAAGTTGTCTTGGCGCAGCGCTTCGAAGCGCCTTTCGCGCTGCCACCGTTCTCGCTCTATCGAGCGCTCAGGCGGACCAATCCATCGCCCTATTTGTATTTTCTGGATTTTGGCGACTTCTCTGTCGCGGGATCAAGCCCGGAAATCCTGGTGAAAGTATCCGACCACGTTGTCACGATCCGTCCGATCGCAGGCACGCGACACCGCGGCGCGACACCGCACGAAGACAAGGCGCTCGAGGAAGAGCTGTTGGCCGATCCGAAAGAGCGTGCCGAGCATCTCATGCTCCTTGATCTTGGACGCAACGATGTCGGCCGCGTTGCAGCTATTGGCACGGTCAAAGTCACCGACCAGTTTTTCGTCGAACGCTACAGCCACGTCATGCACATCGTATCCAACGTGGAAGGCAGGCTCGCTGGCAATCACGACGCGCTGGACGCGCTGTCAGCCGGCTTTCCCGCTGGAACTGTTTCGGGTGCGCCGAAGGTGCGCGCAATGCAGATCATTGACGAGCTCGAAAAAGAGAAGCGCGGGTTGTATGCCGGTTGCGTCGGCTATTTCTCCGCCGCCGGCTCGATGGATACCTGCATCGTCTTGCGGACCGCACTGATCAAGGACGGCACGATGTACGTTCAGGCCGGTGCCGGGATCGTCGCCGACAGCGATCCGGATTTTGAGCAGCAGGAGTGCATCAATAAGGCGAAGGCCCTGTTTCGCGCAGCGGACGAGGCGCGACGCTTCGCCAGCGCCGCCAAACGCGGTCAGTAACCACGTAAAGGCCCGGCTGCTTGACCCCCCTCAGGGGGCACCGTAAACCCCTGCTACAGCGGTGAAACATGATCGTCCTGATCGACAATTACGACAGCTTCACCTTCAACCTTTTCCATTATCTTGGCGGGTTGGGGGCCGACGTTGTCGTGCACCGCAACGACAAGGTCTCCGTCGCCGATGTTATGGCGCTTGAGCCGGACGCCATCGTGCTATCGCCGGGCCCCCGCACGCCAAACGAAGCCGGTATTTGCCTTGACCTCATTGCGAAGGCTTCGCCGACGACGCCGATCCTCGGCGTATGCCTCGGCCATCAGGCGATCGGTCAAGCCTTTGGCGGCAAAGTGGTGCGGGCAACTCCCCTGCATGGCAAGGTGTCGGATATCAGCCATAAGGGCACTGGCGTGTTTCGCGGTATCAATGGACCTCTGAAGGCGACGCGCTATCATTCGCTTGTGGTCGAGCGCGCCAGCATGCCAAACGCGCTTACGGTCAACGCGGAAACCGCCGATCGTCTGGTCATGGGGCTGATGCACGAGAGCCTGCCGGTGCACGGCGTTCAATTTCATCCCGAGAGCATTGCCTCAGAACACGGCCACCTGATGCTACGCAATTTTCTCGAACTGGCCGCGGCCTGGAACCGCGGGCGCGTCGCGACGAAAGCCCGCAAGCTATCAGCGCTGCAGGCGACCTGAGACATCACCATGGCCGACGATTTCAAAGCACTCATCGCCAAAGTTGCGACAGGGGCTACTCTTTCCCGCGAAGAGGCGGCTGGCGCGTTCGACCGCATGATGTCGGGCGAGGCGACGCCTTCCCAGATGGGTGGGCTGTTGATGGCGCTGCGCGTGCGGGGCGAGACCGTCGAGGAAATCACCGGAGCGGTAACAACCATGCGCGCCAAGATGCTTGGTGTGAAAGCACCCCCCAATGCCGTCGACGTTGTCGGCACCGGGGGGGATGCGTCGGGCTCATTCAATATTTCGACCTGCGCAGCGTTCATTGTAGCGGGCGCAGGTGTGCCCGTTGCAAAACATGGAAACCGTGCCCTCTCCTCGCGATCGGGAGCCGCCGACGTGTTGCAAGCGCTTGGCGTGAGGATCGAACTTACCGCTGATCAGGTCGGCACGTGTATCCGTGATGCCGGCATCGGCTTCATGTTCGCGCCGGCACATCATCCCGCGATGAAGAACGTCGGACCGACACGCGTCGAACTCGGCACCCGGACCATCTTCAACCTGCTTGGTCCACTCTCTAATCCCGCGCGCGTCAAGCGGCAGATGATCGGCACCTTCTCCAAGCAATGGGTTGAGCCGATGGCCCAGGTGCTGAAAAACCTCGGCGCGGAAAGCATCTGGGTCGTGCACGGGTCGGACGGGCTTGACGAAATCACCACTGCCGGTCCGACCAGTGTGGCCGCGCTTGAAAACGGCAAGATTAGAACCTTCGAGGTAAGCCCGGAAGACGCCGGCCTCAGCCGTTCGAAACCCGAAGCCTTGCGTGGCGGCGATGCCGAACACAATGCAAAAGCTTTGCTTGATGTGTTGAAATGCAAGCAAAGTCCGCTTCGCGATGTCGCAATCCTCAATGGCGCGGCGGCGCTCATCGTTGCCGGGAAGGCGAAAGACCTCAAACAGGGTGCGATGATTGCAGCGAAGTCGATCGAATCCGGGGAAGCAGAGGGCCGTCTTGATCGGCTGATCGCTGTCTCAAACAGCGTCGAGGCCTCAGGCACAGGCACATGACCGATATCTTGGCCAGGATCGAAGCTTATAAACGTGAGGAGATTGCTGCCGCCAAGCGCAGACGCCCGTTGGCTGTGCTGGAGAGCGACGCAAAATCGGCTTCACCGACGCGCGGTTTCGTGCGTGCCATCGAGCAGCGTATCGCGCTCGGCGATTACGCGCTGATTGCCGAGATCAAGAAGGCCAGTCCCTCGAAGGGATTGATCCGCGCCGATTTCGATCCCCCGGCTCTCGCCAAAGCCTATGAAGCGGGAGGCGCCACGTGCCTTTCCGTGCTGACCGACACGCCGTCGTTCCAGGCGCAGCCCGAATACCTCGCAATGGCTCGCAACGCCACGTTACTGCCTGTCTTGCGAAAGGACTTCATCTACGACCCTTATCAGGTTGTGGAGTCACGCGCGCTTGGCGCTGACTGTATTCTGATCATCATGGCGGCCGTCGAGGACGGCGCGGCAGATGAAATAGAGCGCACGGCCTTCTCGCTCGGTATGGACGTACTAGTTGAAGTTCATGATGAACTTGAACTTTCCCGCGCGTTGAAACTGAAATCGCTACTGATCGGCATCAACAATCGCGATCTGCGGACGTTTCAGACTTCTCTTGCCGTCAGTGAGAAGCTGGCGCCAAGGGTTCCGCACGAGCGCATCGTGGTGGCCGAAAGCGGGCTGAACGCGCCTGCGGATCTTGCACAGCTAAAGGGCATTGGAATCTCGACCTTCCTAATTGGCGAAAGCCTGATGCGCGAAGCGGACGTCGCGGCTGCGACCAAGGCCTTGCTTGGGCGCGGCACTCAGCGCACTGCCGCGGAGTGAACGATGAAGCGGCGAAAAAGCACACGAGCCGTCCGCAGAGAAAAAGTCGTGGCGAAGACGCCTGACAGCCCGGCTCCCGCCGCTGCGCCGATACAAGCCGCAAGTCCCCTTACCCACATCGATCAGCGCGGGCAGGCCCGCATGGTTGACGTCACGGAGAAAGGTGCAACCGAGCGCATAGCGGTGGCGGAAGGCCGCGTCATCATGCGCAAGGAAACACTGGACCTCGTGCTTGAGGGCAATGCCATGAAGGGCGACGTCCTTGGCGCTGCGCGGCTCGCCGGCATAATGGCTGCAAAGCGCACGCACGGTCTCATCCCGCTGTGTCATCCGCTTCCGCTCAGCAAGGTCGAAATTGAGATCAATCCGGAACACTCTCTGCCCGGATTTCTGGTGCAGGCCACAGTCAAGGTTACGGCCAAGACGGGCGTCGAGATGGAAGCGCTGACCGCCGTCTCGATCTCGTGTCTCACGATCTATGACATGGTCAAAGCAGTCGAACGGGGCATGCGGATTGAAGGCATTCGGCTGCTCCACAAGAGCGGCGGAAAATCCGGTGAGTGGCGTGCGGAGGCCTAGCCTATGGCGCTGATGGCGGTCGCCGACGCACTGCAGCGCGTGCTGGCTGATGCGAGGCCACTGCCGGCCGAAACCGTTGCTCTCGATGAGGCACTTGGGCGCGTACTCACCGATGACGTTGTTGCCTTGCGCACGCAGCCGCCTGCCGCGCTATCGGCCATGGATGGTTACGCGGTTCGCGCCAGCGATGTCGCGCGGGCGCCGGTCACACTTATAGTTATTGGTGAGGTAGCGGCTGGCCACCCCTTTGCCGGAAAAGTCGGGCCGGGCGAAGCCGCGCGGATTTTTACGGGCGGCGTCATGCCTGCCGGCAGCGATACTGTAGTGATTCAGGAGTTCACCGAGCACGACGCAGACCGCGTCACGATCCGGAAAGGGACGGCTGCCGGGCGCAACGTGCGCATCAAGGGCATCGACTTTACGCGAGATGAGAACCTGCTGCGTAGGGGGCACCGCCTGACCGACCGCGACCTCATGTTGGCGGCCGCCATGAACCACCCCAAGCTCAGCGTGCACAAGCGACCGAAGGTGGCCGTACTTGGTACCGGTGACGAACTGGTGCCGCCAGGCAGCGCGCCACAAGAGGGCGAAATTGTCTTTTCGAACGGCTTTGCTCTTGCGGCGCTTGCACGCCTTAACGGAGCCGAAGTGCACGAACTCGGTATCGTTCGGGACCGCGTCGAGGACATCGCGGGCGCCGTGCGCCGTGCGCGCCAGCTCAATGCAGACATTCTCGTGACCACCGGTGGCGCTTCGGTCGGCGAACACGACCTGGTCCAGCGGGCGCTCGCAACTGAAGGCTTGGAACTGTCGTTCTGGCGTGTCGCACTGCGCCCCGGCCGCCCAATGATGCATGGCCGTCTGGGGGGCATGCAGGTCTTGGGCGTCCCCGGGAATCCGGTGTCGTCCTATGTATGCGCTTTCCTTTTCCTCGTGCCGCTAATAAGGACGCTCGCCGGGCGAAAGGACATAGCCCACCTGCCCGAAAATGCGCGGCTCGGCAGCGGTCTTCCGGCGAACGATGAGCGTGCCGACTATCTGCGGGCCATTCTGCAAGCTGGGCCAAACGGCCCCCTGGTGACCCCCCTGCCGGCCCAGGATAGCTCCCTGATGGCTCCGTTGGCCAAGGCGGATTGCCTGCTGATTCGCGAACCCCATGCGCCTGCGGCGGCCGCCGGTTCAGAATGCGTCATCCTTAAGCTAGGCCTTTAGCTGCCTTTTGCTTTTTTCACTCCAAATTAAGTGGTTGCGGAACACATATCGAACAGATAGTGTCCGTTCATGATTTGTTTCTGGCTTGGACCCCTTTTGGGGTCGGCCGACGCGGAGAAACCAGATGCTGACCCGCAAGCAATTCGAGCTGCTGAGGTTCGTCCACGAGCGCCTGACCGAAACGGGGGTGCCCCCCTCATTTGACGAAATGAAGGATGCTTTGGACCTGCGCTCCAAATCTGGGATCCATCGACTGATCACAGCACTCGAGGAACGCGGATTTATCCGCCGCCTTCCCAATCGGGCGCGGGCTATCGAGGTGATCAAGTTGCCCGACTCAGTCGGTCATGGGCTTGGCTCGTCTCGCGCGCGCGGCTTCACGCCCAGCGTGATCGAGGGCGATCTTGGTCGTGTGCGCACGACCTCGGAAGATGAGGGAGGCCGTCCGGTTGCGGTTCCGGTCATGGGCCGCATCGCTGCCGGCACCCCTATCGAGGCGATTCAGACCCGAAGCCATATTATCAACATGCCGCCGGATCTGCTTTCGGCTGGCGAGCATTTCGCGCTCGAGGTTCGCGGAGACAGCATGATTGAGGCCGGCATTCTCGACGGCGATCTGGCCCTGATCCGCAAATCCGAGGCAGCAGACACGGGCGACATTGTGGTCGCACTCATCGACGACGAGGAAGCGACGCTCAAGCGGTTTCGCCGCCGCGGCGCTTCGATCGCGCTCGAACCTGCGAACACCGCCTACGAAGTACGTATCTTGCCGCCCAACCGTGTGCGTATCCAGGGCAAGCTGGTGGGATTGTTCCGCAGGTACTAGTCGTCGGCCTCGAGAGTTTCTAATCGCGGCGCTGCCTCAAGCCATTCCTTGACCGCGAAACTGTCGGGGCACTGCGCAAAATGGAAAGTCGGCCGTCGGGCCTACGGACGGCGGCAGTCGCTTAGCCTGTGGCTTTCGCCTTGGCCCAGGTGTCGCGTAGTCCGATCGTCCGACTGAAGACCAGCGTTGGGGGCTTTGCGTCTCGGTCGAGACAGAAATAACCCTGCCGTTCGAATTGCACGGGCTCCTCGACGCGGGCATCAGCGAGCGCCGGTTCAAGACGGGCTCCGGTCAGCACCTCTAGGGAGTTCGGATTGACGTCTGCGGTGAAATTGTCGCCACTGGGATTGGGCTGCGTGAAAAGCGGATTATAGATTCGCACTTCTGCGGGGACGGAGTGGGCCGCCGCAACCCAGTGGATGGTCGCCTTTACTTTGCGGCCATCGGGAGCGTTGCCACCACGTGTTGCCGGGTCGTAACTGCAGCGCAGCTCAGTCACCTCACCCTCTGCGTTCTTTATGACTTCGCGACACGTGACAAAGTAGCCATAACGCAAACGCACCTCGGCACCCGGAGAGAGCCGGAAGAATTTCTTCGGCGGGTTCTCCATGAAGTCGTCCTGCTCGATGTAAAGCTCACGCGCGAATTTTATTTTGCGTTCCCCTGCTGCCGGATCGTCCGGATGATTGGCGGCATCGAGCTCTTCGACCTGTCCTTCGGGATAATTTTCGATCACGATCATCAGCGGTCGCAACACCGCCATCCGGCGCAACGCCTTCTTATTGAGCACTTCGCGCACCGAGAAATCGAACATGCCGACGTCGACGACACTGTTGGCCTTGGCAACGCCGATGCGTTTGACGAAATCGCGTATCGCTTCGGGGGGCACGCCGCGCCGGCGGAGACCGGCGATCGTGGGCATGCGCGGATCGTCCCAGCCGCTCACGTGGCCATCGCGTACGAGCTCGGTCAGCACGCGCTTGGACAACACTGTGTAGGTCAGGTTGAGTCGCGCGAATTCATACTGATGCGGCTGCGAGGGTACATTCAGATTGGCGATGAACCAGTCGTAAAGTGGGCGATGATCCTCGAATTCGAGCGTGCAAATCGAATGCGTGATGTGCTCGATGGCGTCAGACTGGCCATGCGCATAGTCGTAGCTCGGATAGATTTTCCACTCGGTGCCCGTGCGCGGATGCGTCGCGTGGAGAATCCGGTACATCACCGGATCGCGCAAATTGATATTACCCGCTGCCATGTCAATCTTGCCGCGCAAAACACGCGCACCGTTCGGAAACTCCCCGGTTCGCATACGACGGAACAGATCGAGGTTCTCTTCAACACTGCGATCGCGGAACGGGCTGTTCTTCCCAGGCTCGGTGAGCGTGCCACGATTGACGCGCATGTCGTGCGGGCTCTGATCGTCGACATAAGCTTTGCCCGCCCGGATCAGATCCTCCGCCCAGGAATAGAGCTGCTCGAAATAGTCTGACGCGTGATAGAGGTGCTTCCCCCAATTGAAGCCAAGCCACCGAACGTCGCGCTCGATGGCATCGATATATTCCTGCTCTTCCTTCGTGGGATTTGTATCGTCGAAGCGCAGGTGGCAGCGGCCGCCGAATTCCTCGGCAATACCGAAGTTCAGGCAGATCGACTTGGCGTGCCCAATATGAAGGTAGCCGTTGGGCTCCGGCGGGAACCGGGTGACAACGCCTTTGGCCCGGCCGGATTCGAGGTCGGACTTCACAATATCGCGGATGAAATCGTGACCCGCCTCCGCGACCTGGGTTTGGTCCAATGCCATGCCGTACCAGCCTCTATGTATTCCGCATTTGCCGGAGCGGCATGCGTGCGGCCTATCTGCCAAATCCGGGCGCGCACCTCAAGCGGTTGCACGCGCACTATGGCAGCAAAAAGCACCGGCGCGAGGCCGAGCTTACACCGTACGGTGGGATATTGAGGGCTGCTGTATCCCTCAGATTTTGAACTTTGATTGAGAGCCCTGCTACCATCTGTCACGAGCGCACGCGGTAGCTGTTGGCAACAGCTGAAGCGGCGTGCTGTTCGAGCTCGTCAGACAGATTACGTTCGCCGACCGTTCATCAACCGGATTTTGTCGCCGCAGACATGAAATTGCGAGTACCGGACGAAAAGTTATGATACACGGACGCGGCGCAACATACTGAACATAGGCGCGGGATTTAATCGTACGCGGATATGACCGGCGATATTGTCACCCGATTTGCCCCGTCCCCGACTGGCTTTCTACACATTGGTGGCGGCCGAACAGCCTTGTTCAATTGGCTATATGCCAAACGGCATGGCGGGAAGATGCTTCTGCGGATTGAGGACACCGATCGCGAGCGCTCAACCGCCGCCGCGATCAACGCGATCATCGACGGCCTTACCTGGCTTGGATTGAACTGGGATGGGGAGATTATCTTCCAGTTCTCCCGCGCCACGCGACACCGGCAAGTCGCTGAACAACTGCTCGCTGCGGGCCATGCCTATCGTTGCTATTGCAGTCAGGACGACTTGAGCGCGATGCGTGAGAGGGCGCGCGCGGAAGGCCGCACGCGTCTTTATGAGGGACGCTGCCGCGATCGCGATGCGAAATACGTTCCGGCTGGCGTCAATCCGGTGATCCGCCTCAAGGCTCCGCTCACGGGCGAGACCGTGGTCGACGACCAGGTCCAGGGACGTGTCGTCTGGCAGAACGAAAATCTCGATGACTTCGTCTTGTTGCGATCGGACGGTACGCCGACCTACATGTTGGCCGTCGTTGTTGATGATCACGATATGGGCGTCACCCACGTCATCCGCGGCGATGACCATCTCAACAATGCCGCCCGACAAACCCAGATCTACCAGGCGCTGGGATGGAAGGTCCCGGTGATGGCGCATATCCCGCTCATCCATGGGCCAGACGGATCCAAATTGTCGAAACGCCATGGTGCACTTGGTGTCGACGCCTATCGGGCCATGGGTTATCTACCCGCCGCGATGCGCAACTACCTCGTGCGCCTCGGTTGGTCGCACGGCGACCAGGAGATCTTCAGTACCGAGGAAATGATTGCGGCCTTTGACCTGCCGCAGATTGGACGCTCGCCGGCGCGGTTTGACTTCACGAAACTCGAAAGTCTCAACGGGCACTACATCCGCGCAAGCGATGACGCCGATCTCATTGCTACCATCGAGCAGCTTTTGCCGCACATCGCCGGCGGGCAGGAACTCGCCAGCAAAATGACACCGGTGCTCCGTGCAAAGCTTCTGGCTGCCATGCCTGGGTTGAAGGAACGGGCCAAGACTTTAGTCGAGTTATTCGAAGCTTCTCGCTTCCTGTGGACGAGCCGGCCGCTTGAGATCGCCGATCAGGCCAAAGCCCTGCTCACCGGCGAGGCCAAAACCCTGATCGCTGCATTGTTACCAGAGTTGGAGGCCGTTCCCGATTGGAACGCAACCAGTGTCGAAGCGATCGTGCGGCCTTATGCGGAGCGGGCGGGCCTGAAACTTGGCGCCATTGCGCAGCCTTTGCGCGCCGCCCTCACCGGCCGTACGACCTCGCCGCCGATTTTTGACGTTTTGGCTGTGCTGGGCCGGGAAGAGAGCCTGGCCCGCTTGCGGGACCAAGCGGCATAAACTTTTCATAGCGGGCAAAAATCCGGTGCCTACCTATATGCATGGTAGTACAAGACTTTGCGCTATCTTGCAGCGCACACTTGGATGGGATACGCAAAAAGCGGCCGGATATTCCCAACGCCAAACCGGCGTCACGCCTGTCCGGCTGTACCGTTCCACGCGCATCACTCGCGGCCAATTCGAGGGCTCGATCATGGACGCCAAAACCAGTGCCAAAAACAAGACCGGCACCTTGACGGTCGGCAACAACAACTGGGACATGCCGATATACCCAGGCACGATCGGCCCAGAGGTTGTCGATATTTCGAAGCTCTACGCGCAGAGCGGGATGTTTACCTACGACCCCGGCTTTACCTCCACTGCGAGCTGCGAGTCCAAGATCACCTATATCGATGGTGACGAAGGCATCCTACTTTACAGGGGCTACCCCATCGAGCAGCTGGCCGAGCACGGCGACTTTCTTGAGACCTGTTATCTGCTCCTTTATGGCGAATTGCCCACGGCGGCGCAGAAGGCGGACTTCGACTACCGCGTGACCCGTCACACGATGGTTCACGAACAGATGAGCCGCTTTTTCCAGGGCTTCCGCCGCGATGCTCACCCGATGGCGGTCATGACAGGGTGTGTCGGCGCGCTTTCGGCCTTCTATCACGATTCGACCGATATCTCGGATCCGCATCAACGCATGGTTGCTTCGGTGCGTATGATCGCAAAAGTGCCGACGCTTGCGGCGATGGCTTACAAATATTCGATCGGCCAGCCGTTCGTCTATCCGAAGAACGATCTCGACTATGCGTCCAACTTCCTGCGCATGTGCTACGCGGTGCCAACCGAGGAATACAAGCCGAACCCGGTCCTGGCGCGCGCGATGGATCGCATCTTCATTCTGCACGCCGACCACGAGCAGAATGCATCGACCTCGACTGTCCGTCTCGCCGGCTCGTCCGGCGCCAACCCATTCGCCTGCATCGCGGCCGGCTGCGCGTGCCTTTGGGGTCCCGCGCATGGCGGCGCCAATGAAGCGGCACTCAACATGCTGCGCGAGATCGGCACGGTGGGCCGCATTCCGGAATTCATCAAGCGCGCAAAGGACAAGAACGATTCCTACCGGCTGATGGGCTTCGGCCATCGCGTCTACAAAAACTACGATCCGCGCGCCAAGATCATGCAGAAGACTTGCCACGAGGTTCTGACCGAACTCGGCATCAAGGATGATCCGTTGCTTGATGTCGCGATGGAGCTAGAAAAGATCGCGCTGCATGATGAGTATTTCGTCGAGAAGAAGCTTTATCCGAATATCGATTTCTATTCGGGCATCACTCTCAAGGCCATGGGCTTCCCGACCACAATGTTCACTGTGCTGTTCGCGGTGGCGCGTACGGTCGGCTGGATTGCCCAGTGGAAAGAGATGATTGAGGATCCGAATCAGAAGATCGGTCGGCCGCGCCAACTCTATACCGGCGCGACGCGTCGCGATTACGCGCCGATCTCGCGGCGGAAATAATCCGCTCTAACTGCCTTTGCCGTTGGATTTGCCGTTGAGCGTCGGTGCGGTTGCGCCGTCGTAGGCCCACTGTACATAGGCACCGGCCCAGGTAAATCCGCCGCCGAACGCTGCGAGCACCAGACGGTCCCCGCGCTTCAGTTTCGGCTCGTAGTCCCAGAGGCAGAGCGGAATGGTGGCGTTGGTCGTGTTGCCATATTTGTGGATGGTGACCATCACTTTGTCCATCGACAGGCCCATCCGCTCGGCGGTCGACTCGATGATGCGCTTGTTGGCCTGATGTGGCACCAACCAGTCGATCCTGTCCGCGCGTAAGTTGTTGCGCGCCATGATCTCGGCAGACACTTCCGCCATTTTCGCTATCGCGAATTTATAGACGGCCGCGCCCTCCTGATGAACGTAATGCAATCGTTTGGCCACGGTCTCGGCGGTCGGCGGCATACGGCTGCCGCCCGCCTTCTGATGAAGGTGGATCATTCCAGAGCCATCGGAATGGATCAGTGCGTCCATGATCCCGTAACCGATTTCATTCGGCTCAACGAGGACCGCGCCGGCTGCGTCTCCGAACAGCACGCAGGTCGCCCGGTCCCTGTAGTCGATGATCGAGGACATTTTGTCGGCGCCGACGACAACGACCTTCCGCGCTGTACCGGTCGCAATGAACTGCGCGGCGATGGTAAGGGAGTACAGGAAACCAGAGCAGGCGGCCTGGACGTCGAAGCTGCCGATGTTGCGCACGCCGACCATGTCGCAGATCAGGTTGGCCGTGGACGGGAATTGCATGTCCGGGGTCGTCGTCGCGCAAATCAGAAGATCGACGTCTTCCGGCTTCGTCCCGGTCTTCTCCAGGAGGCCACGCACGGCCTCCGCGGCCATAAAAGAGGTGCCGAGTCCCTCGCCCCTAAGAATATGGCGTTCTTTGATCCCTGTACGCTCGATAATCCAGGCGTCGCTTGTATCGACCATGCGCGCAAGTTCTGCATTGGTGAGCAGATCTGGCGGCAAATAGCCGTGAACGGCAGTGATCGAGGCTCGGGGGGAAAGGGTCAAACGCTGGAGTCCGGTTTAATCCAATGACATACGCCTAGGGGGACCTGCCAGCAAGTCATACTGACGGCTGGAGCATAGCTGGTATTTCACGTTCCTTAACTTGCCGCTGACGCGCGATATCGAGCACAATTGCTGCTCCTCGATCGCTTGGATTGCCCTCTCCAACCTGCATGATGGTGTCGAGACGTGCGAATGCCTGCGTTTGCCGCTGGCGCTCCGGGGTATCGGACAGCAACGGCAGCAAGGCGTCAGCGAGTCGCGCGGGCGTGCAATCACGCTGCAGGAATTCCGGCACGACGTTTTCGCCGAGCACCAGATTGGCAAGGATGACCGACGGAACATTGAGCAGCAGACGTCCGGCGATTTCCTCGATCAATGACACTTTGTAGGCGGCGATCATCGGCACGCCGGCAAGTGCGAGTTCCAGCGTCGATGTGCCTGACTTGCTCAGCGCCGCTCGCGCCGATCGAAAGGCCTCGGCCTTTTCCTCCGCATCCGTTATGACGCGCGCCGGCACGCGCCACGATGCGGCGGCTGCCCGCACGGTATGCGCAAGCCGGGATACCGACGGAACGACCACTTCAGCCGGACCGAATTGTTCGATCACGCGCGCAATCGCCGCGCCAAACACGGACGCCATCCGGCGGATCTCGCCTTCCCGACTACCAGGCAAAACCAAAATCAGCGGTGGGTTTGCAAGACGCAGCCTTCTTTCGAGATCTTTCGGGCGCAATTCATCGAGGCGTTCTACCAGCGGGTGCCCCACGTAGGTGCAAGGCGGACCGCCAAGTTCGGCCAAAACTTTTGGCTCGAAAGGCAGCAGCGCGAGTACATGATCGACATAGGCACGCATTGCTCTCGCTCGACCCGGACGCCATGCCCACACCGAGGGACAGACATAATCGACGATCGGAATTTCCGGCAGCTTCGCCCGCACGCGCTTTGCGACCCGGTGCGTGAACTCGGGGCTATCGATGATGACAAGTGCATCGGGGTTTGCCGATACAACAGCATCAGCCGCTTCACGAATGCGCCGCAAGATCTTTGGCAAGCTCTTTGGAATCGCGGCGAAGCCGATAATCGCGAGGTCACCCAGTGGAAACAGACTCGGTACCCCTTCGGCCGCCATGTGTGCGCTGCCGACGCCGGAAAAATGCACCTGCCCGTTTGTGCGCTGCTTGATCGCCGCGATCAGGGCTGCGCCGAGCCGGTCGCCCGATTCCTCGCCGGCAACCAAAAAGATGTGAGGGCTCATTTGTCCTGTCCGGACGGTACGCCTAGGACAAAAATATGGGCGCGATCTGCAGCGCTCACCAAGTGCTCCGCTTCGGCCACAATGCTGCTGCCAGCAACGACCGCAATGCCGGCGAGGCCCGCACCGATGACGCCCTCGACGGTCCTGGGGCCGATTGACGGCAAATCGAAACGACGATCCTGCGCCGGTTTGGGTGCCTTCACCAAAGTCCCGGTGCCGCGCGGTGCCCGCACACGACCACTTGTCCGCATTTCGGCCACGCGCGCGAGCATTGCGTCGGTTCCTTCCGCCGCCTCAACAGCCAAAACATGAAGGCCGGCCACGACCACCGCCTGTCCGATATCGAATTGCCCGGCTGTGTGCAGGTAATCAAGCCCGAGCGCAATGTCCGCACGGTCGCGCTCTGAGGCCTGGACGCGGCCGAGCCTCCCTTCCGGTATCAGAATATCCGGCGCGACCTCGTGGGCGCCCAGCAGCCGGAATCCATCGTGCTCAAGCACTTTGCCCATCCCCGTCAGCAGATGGTTATCGCCCCCGCGATACGCGGCAATCACCCGCGGTAAGACGCTGAGCCCCTTGAGGTCGGGACGCACCTGCCAGAGCGAAGGCCGCACCAGCGATCCAATGAAGACCACATCGCGACAGCCTGCGGCGCTGGCAAGGCGTATGAATTTTCCGATTTGGCCGATATGAAGCCAGTGATGCGGAAACCGCTCGATCGCCGTTCCCTCCGCGGCTCCACGCAGTGGAAACAACAGCACCGAGCGCCCGGATTTCGTCACTTTTTCCGCAACCGCCAACGGAAGACTGCCGCCCCCGCAAAGCATTGCAAGGGGGCCTTCGCCACTGACCGTTGAAACTGCGCTCATGCCTCCGCGTCCGCGGTGTTGCGCATGACGGCCATCGTCAGTGGTCGCTTCCCCGCACGAATAAATTCAATGATTTTGTTCACCAGGGGATCGGCACCGTACTCGGAAGTCACCCGGTCAATGCGCGCCCGAAACTCGCCCTCTCCGAAAAACAGCGCCTGATAAGCCGATCGCACGCGTTGAACGTCGGCTTTGGAAACGCCACGACGACGCATCCCAACCACATTGAGTCCAATCAGATCGGCCAGGGGACCATGCGCCGTCCCAAAGGGTATGACGTCGGCCCGCACCCCACTCAATCCGACGATCATGGCACCTTCGCCGATCCGCACGTATTGCCGTACCGCCACGCCCCCGCCGAAAACAACATGATCGCCAATGGTTACGTGTCCGCCGAGCAAAATGTTATTGGCGAAGACTACGTGATTGCCAACCTTGCAGTCATGAGCCACGTGTGAACCGACCATGATGAAGCAGTGATCGCCAACTTCAGTGACACCGCGGTCGTCCTCGGTGCCGCTATTCATCGTCACGTTCTCTCTTATGTCGCAATCGGCACCAACTACCAGTCGCGTATGTTCGCCATGATAGCTGAGCGACTGCGGTGGTGACCCGAGCGAAGCAAATGGATAAATAACGGTCCGCGGACCGATGGTCGTATGACCGGTGAGATTGACGTGAGCGACCAGACGACAACCGTCGCCGAGGCTCACATGCGCACCGACAGTGCAGTAAGGACCGATCGATACATCGTTCCCGATCTTGGCCCCGGCCTCGATCCGAGCCGAGGGATCGATCATGCGCGCACTCATGCGTCAGAAAGCATGGCGCCGACTTCGGCTTCGGCGACAATCTGACCGGCTACTTTTGCCTCACCACGAAACCACCACATCGATTTGCGCCGCGTGATCCGATTCATGTGGTACTCGATCGTGTCGCCGGGCCGAACGGGCTTGCGAAACTTGGCCTTGTCAATCGTGAGAAAGAAAACGGATGTTGGCTGCGTTCCGGTTGCCGCGACACAAAGCACTCCGGCTGTCTGGGCCATTCCCTCGATCATCAACACGCCGGGAAACACCGGATTGCCGGGAAAGTGTCCCTGGAAGTGTGGTTCATTGAACGTCACATTCTTGATGCCGATCCCATGTTCATCGCCACGAATATCGATCACGCGGTCGACCATCAGAAACGGATAGCGATGCGGCAGCATTCCAAGGACGGTCAAAATGTCAGCGGCCTCGATCGTCTTCACGATTTTATTCATGACGGCTTTCTCATTCGTCGGCCGCGCGGGCGACGCCGCTCTTCTGTCGCGCAAGCCGCTCGAGAATCATCATTTCACGGAACCACTGCTTGACCGGCTTGGCGGGTGTGCCGCCCCAGCGCGCGCCCGGCGGCACGTCTCCGTGCACGACGCTGATCGCCGCAATCTGTGCACCTTCACCAATCGTGACGTTGTTGTTCAATCCAACGCGCGCACCCAGCACAACAAAGTCCTCAAGAGTGGAACTGCCTGAAATTCCCGTCTGCGCAACAATCACGCAATGCCGGCCAATGCTGACATTGTGGCCTACCTGCACCAGGTTGTCGATCTTGGTCCCCTCGCCGATTACCGTGTCACGAATTGCGCCGCGGTCAATCGTCGTGCCCGCGCCTATCTCGACATCGTCCTGAATAATCACGCGGCCAACCTGCGGAACCTTGAGGTGTCCCTTACCGCCCATCACGTAACCGAAGCCATCCTGACCGATCTTGCAACCGGGATGGATGATGACCCGATCGCCGACCAGGGCATTGCTCAGGCTCGTTCCGGATCCGATCGAGCAATCGCGTCCTATCCTCACATCGGCGCCGACTACGGTGTTTGCGCCGATCACGGTGCCGCTGCCAATTTCGGCGCGTGGTCCGATTACGGCGCCTGGTTCGATGCTGACCCCATCTTCGGTGCGGGCACTGGCGTCGAAGCGCGCATGAGCAAAATCGCCTGCATTGGACAGCGACGATGGTCGCAATGCGTGCGGAAACAGGGCGCGTGACGCGATGATAAAGGCGCGATACGGTTCGCGCACGATCAGGACCGCTACCCGCGGCGGAAGTTCCTTGGCCAGCGCGGCGGTCGTCAGACACGCGCCCGCATGGGTTACGGCTGCAGCCTTGGCAAAATTTCGACTGTCGAGGAACGTGAGATCTAACGGAGCCGCTCGGTCGAGCGCTGCAACATTGACGATACGACGAGTGTGCGGCACCGGCGAGCCTTGCGCCGCGCCCGTCAATGAAGCGATCTCCTCAAGTGTGAGGCCCGACGACTGTCGTAAGAAGATCGGCTCGCTCATACACACTGCAGTCCGATTTCTGGCGCCGCCTGAGGTGGCCGAGATCAGAACTTGGTGCCGCCGCTGAAACGAAAGAATTGCGTGCGGTCACACACTTGGGGGCCACCGAGTGCCGGTGTCGCACAATATTTCGTAATCGGATAGGCCAGATCGAAGCGCAGCGGCCCGAGTGGCGAATCCCACAAGAGCCCAACGCCGACCGAGCTGCGGATGAACGATGCGCTGTTGAGGCCGACCTGAAGCGTTTCGCCAGTCACATTCCAAAACGTTGGGCCCTTGTAATTCCAAACATTGCCTGCGTCCGTAAAAGCAGCGACTTTGATGCCAATGTCTTTTGGCAGGAAGTACAGCGGCGTCTGTGCCTCGAGGCTCGCTCCCCAGTAGAGCGTACCGCCGAGAGCGTCGTTGGTCGTGCCGGGAGTCAGGTCGCGCGGACCTATACCGGCGGGGGAGAAGCCACGTACCAGATTCGGCCCCATCTGGAATTGATCGAGCATGCGCAATTCTTTGCCGCCCCATGGTTCGACGTTGCCGGCCTGCACTTTAAATACGCTAACGACGTCGGAGAAAACTTCGTAGTAGGTTCGCGCTTCAACATTCGTACGGATGAAGTTCACGTCGCCGCCGACGCCCGCGAAATCCTGCCTCAGTTCGGCGTAGAGACCGCTGGTCGGAAGTTTGTTGTTGTCCAGCGAATTGTACGAGGTCGTGTAACCGACCATCGAAACGTTCACGGGGCCCTGCGCCAGTTCCTTGCGGACGGCAAGTGAAGCTTCGCCATTGGCGTAGCAGCCAAACGGCGGGTTAACGATCGTGTCCCCTGGCCCGCCGGGGGGAACGGTGGGGAACGGCTCATTCCCCGGCGTCACACCCGGCCCACCATTGATTAGCGCATTGCTCGAAAACTGACAGTCATCTAAATATGTGGGCAGCGTGATCTTCTGCTGATAGAAACTGTATCGCGGCTGGAACGCGATTTCCTCTGTCAAGGCAAAGCCGAGCCGCAGGTTAAATCCGACAGTCTGGCTATTGTAAGATACATAGCTCGATGCCAGGTTCTGACGACCGAAAACGTCGATACCGCCGGCCATGCGATAGCCCAACAAAAATGGTTCGACGAACGATAAATCGAAGCCGCGGGTGCGCTGTCCATAAGTGACTGAAGCCTTGCCGTAGTTGCCACGACCCATCAGGTTTCGGTCGGCGATGCTGACTTCGGCAATGAACCCGTCCGCCGTCGAGTAGCCGCCCGAGACTGAAAACTCGCCCGTTGCCTGTTCTTCGACGTCGACATTGATAACCACGCGATCGGGCGCCGAACCCGGCTCATTGGTGATCTTCACCGTTTTGAAGAAGCCGAGGTTCTTCAGCCGTCGCTCGGCGCGGTCGACCAACGCGCGGTTATACGCATCGCCCTCGCCGAGATCGAATTCGCGGCGGATCACGTAATCGCGGGTTCGTGTGTTGCCGCGGATATTGATGCGCTCGATATAGGCGCGCGCACCTTCTTCGACGACAAAGGTAAGGTTGATTGTCTTGGTTTCGAAATTGCGTTCACCGCGCGGCCGTACGTTCGCAAAAGCGTAGCCGTGCTTGGCGGCCTGGACCGTCATTAGCTCGACGCTTTTTTCGACAAGATCCGCATTGTAGACGCTTCCGGTGCTCAACCTGAGCTGGCTGCGCAGTGTCTGCGGGTCGATCGCACGCACGTTGGAAATGACTTCAATGTTTCCGACGCGATATTGGCTGCCTTCATCGATCGTGAACGTGACGACAAATCCTTTTCGCGCGGGATCGTACTCGCCGACCGCCGAGATAATGCGCACGTCAGCGTAGCCGTGCTTCAGATAGAAGCGGCGCAGCAGATCACGATCTGCTTCCACGCGATCGGGATCATAGATGTCGGTCGTCTGCAGAAAGCTCAGCCAATTGCTTTCCGAGGTTTTGATCACCTCTTTCAGGCGGCTGTACGAATAGGCACTCGCCCCGACAAAGCGAATATCTTTGACGCCGGTTTTCTCGCCTTCCGTAATCTCGAATACGAGGTCAACGCGATTGTTCGGAAGCTCGATGATTTTCGGTGTGACCGAGACGTCGAACCGGCCGCTGCGATGATAGACCTCGATGATGCGCTGTACGTCGGCCTGGACTGTCGGCCTTGACAATGTTCCACGCGGCTTTGACTGCACTTCGGCCGTAAGCTGTTCGTCCTTGGCCTTCTTGTTGCCTTCGAATGCGACCCGGTTGATGACCGGATTTTCGACGACCGTTACTACGATGCGTCCGCCGCTATGGCTGATGCGGACGTCGGAAAAAAGTCCCGTGGCGACAAGAGCCTTAAGCGCCTCGTCTTCCTGTTCGGGGCCTATCCGACCCCCCGGACCGGGCTTGAAATACGAACGGACGGTTTCGGGTTCAACGCGACGGCTGCCTTCAACAACAATCGAGCTGACCGTCTGCGCAACCGCCGGGCCCGAGGAGGCAAGGGTCACGCAGCCAGCACCGACAAGGATACCGCCGAGGATCAGGCAGCTCAGAGCCAGCCCCCGAACCCTCCTCACACTAAGTCCCATTCGCTACGCGCCCTTTTTTCTTGCGGCCGCCCCCAAGCGGTCCGGGCTGGCATAGGCGAGCTTTTTACAGCGTTTTCTTCGCGCCGCAAACGAAACTCCCCGCAAAGTTTCCCTTTTCCCTCAAAAAGTTGCCCGTCAGCAACGGTCAGGAAGTAGCGAGGTGGAGGATGTCATTAAAGGTCGCAAAAATCATCAGCATGAGGACGATCGCGAGCCCTATCCGAAAGCCAAGTTCCTGGGCGCGCTCCGACAAGGGTCGGCCTCGAATCGTCTCGATAGCGTAGAACAAAAGGTGACCCCCATCGAGCAGTGGTATCGGGAACAGGTTTAGCAGGCCAATCGATACAGACAGTACTGCCGTCAGGTGAATGAGCGCGGCGAATCCCGCCGTGGCCACTTGCCCCGAAACCTGCGCGATCCGGATCGGCCCACCGAGCTGATCGGCTGCTTCCCGTCCCGTAAACACGCCACTGATGTAGGACATGGTCCGGTCCACCACGAACCAGGTTTCCTGCGCGCCCATGACGATCGCACGCAGCGGTGGTGCCCTCTCGGTCTTGATGTCACCTGGCGCCATTGAGCGGCTGATCCCAAGCACGCCAAGCCGATGGACGTTGCCAAAATTGTCCTTGATTTCCTTAAGCTGGGGCACAGCTTTGAGTGTCACCTGCGCATTGTCGCGCTCAACCTCGACGGTCAGAGGAGCGCCCGCGCTGATGCTGACGATGCGCTGCATGTCAGAGAAGCTTTCAATCTTCTCCCCGTTAATGGTGAGGACAAGATCACCCGGCTTGAATCCTGCCGCTTGTGCAGCGCTTCCCGCCTGCACAGTATCGACGCGGGCGCTGGTGGTTTGCTTGCCGACGGTCATGAAGATGCCGGCGAAAATCGCAATCGCCAGCACAAAGTTAGCGATAGGGCCAGCCGCGACAACCAGTGCGCGCGATCCGACGGGCTGGAATTGGAAGCTGTCCCTTTTTTCCGCTTCCGTCATGATTGCAGCCGCGGACTGATCAGGCGCGCTCGCAGCATTTTCGTCGCCGAAAAACTTCACGTAGCCGCCGAGCGGAATGGCCGAAATCTTCCAGCGCGTACCATAGCGGTCGTAAAAGCCGGCGATCTCGGGACCGAAGCCAACAGAGAACACCAGCACTTTGATGCCGCACCAGCGCGCCATCAGAAAATGGCCAAGCTCGTGGAAGAAAACGACGATGGTCAAAACGAACAAAAACGGCACTACATAGCCGACGAGGCCGCCGCCGAGCGCGCTCAGGCCTCCCATGATTTCCATTCCCATTGTGTCGCCTCGTCCTGCCCTACAGGGCCTTTGTGCCGCCCAATGTTTCCCTAGGATGCCTTTACGGCAATTTCGGGCAAGAGGTCGCGTGCCAGACTTCTTGCCATATGGTCAACGGCCAGCGCCGCGTCGATTCCAGCCGGTTCCCCCAATAAACCCCGACCCGCAGCGACATCAAGCGTCGCCTCCACCAATGCCGCAATCTCCGGAAACGATATCCTGCCGGCGATGAATTCACTGACGGCGACCTCATCCGCCGCATTGAGCACAGTGGGCGCAGCCCCACCCGCTTCCATTGCGCGCCGGGCAATCGCGAGCGCGGGAAACCGTTCGAGATCGGGCGCCTCAAACGTCAGCTCCCGAAGCGCGGCCAGGTCCAGTCGCGCCGCCGGCCCGTCGATCCGTCGCGGCCAGGCCAGACAATGGGCAATCGGGATTCGCATGTCGGGAGACCCGAGCTGGGCAACGACCGAACCGTCGCGGAATTCCACAAGCCCGTGCACCACCGATTGTGGGTGAACGAGCACGTCGATCTCCTCCGATTTAAGCGAGAACAAGTGATGAGCTTCGATGATCTCAAGACCCTTGTTCATCAGCGTCGCGGAATCGATCGTGACTTTTGGGCCCATCACCCAATTGGGATGACGCAAGGCCTGTTCAGGGGTCGCCGCCTTGATCGCTTCTTTTGACCAAGTTCGGAAAGGTCCGCCGGACGCCGTAAGAATTGCGCGTTTCACATCGGCGCGGTTGCCAGCGCCGAGCGCCTGAAACACGGCATTGTGTTCTGAATCGACCGGAAGGACGGTGGCGCCGGTCTTTGCTGCACGCCGCATGAAAAGATCACCCGCGCAAACGAGGCATTCCTTGTTGGCAAGTGCAACGGTCGCGCCCCGCTCGACGGCCGCAAGCGTCGGCTTTAATCCGACCGAACCACTGATCGCCGCCATCACCCAGTCAGCCGGTCGTTGTGCCGCTTCCACCAACGCCTCTTCGCCGGCAGCGGCTTCGATGCGCGAACCGGACAGCGCGTCCTTGAGCTCACGATAGGCGGCGTGATCTGCAACCACTGCATGGCGCGCGCCGACCTCGCGCGCAATCTTGCCGAGCGCGGCTGCATTGCGACGCGCACTGATCGATTCCACCCGGTAGCGCCCCGGTTCGCGTTTGATCAGGTCGAGCGTGCTGGCGCCGATTGAGCCGGTCGCGCCCAGAATAGTAATTCCGCGCACATCGGCAGATGGCCTTGAACTCTTTGAGCTTTTGGAACTCTTACGCGCAATTTCAACTGTACTCATACACTCACCATATCAGTAGTCCGCGTGCAGGCCCATCGAAGCCGCCACGCATCAGTCCGATCAGGCAGCCGGCGACGGCTGCAGCCCAAAATCCATCCAGCCTGTCCATCACCCCACCATGGCCAGGAATGAGCCGGCTGGAATCTTTTGCGCCGAACTGCCTTTTCACCCAGGATTCGAATAAATCGCCAAATTGCGCCAAGACCGAAAGTACGAATGTGATCGCCAGCATCGCAACCGTGTTGAACGATCCGAACAGACTTGCGACGAGCGGTCCAACGATCATGGCACCGGCCGTACCGGCGATAGCGCCAGACCAGGTTTTTTTTGGGCTGACGACCGGCATCAATCTCGGTCCGCCGAAAGCGCGGCCAGCGAAATAGCCGCATACATCCGTGGTCCACACGATCGCGAAGAGCAGAACGATTACGGCAAAGCCATAGGCGGCATCGTGTCGCAAAAAGATCGGTGCCAGCAGCATCGCGCCCGCATAGCCTATGCCGAGCGTCACCCATAGTCTTCGCGCGGGTGGCGCGAAAATCGCCGCCGCCAACGCGCCCAGGCCCAACATCAGCAGCGCCGAGATTGGACGATCGAGCCAGACCAAGAGGCCAGCCGCCGCGACTGCGCCGGCACATGAGATGAACAACGGTCGGTGCGCCTTGCCGGCAACGAGCTCCATCCACTCCCATAACACCGCGAGAGCAGCTGCACCCCAAAACAGGACGAATGGCCATCCTCCGGAATAGGCGGTCACCAGCGCGAGTGGGGCGAGAACAGCGGCAGACGCGATCCGCAGCGCAAGATTGTTTGCGGACAAGGGTTTGCCGGTATCGTTGGAATGAGAAACGGGGTTCGAATCGACCACGGGGTTCACGATCCAGTCTGCGCCACGAGGCCACCAAACCGCCGCTCGCGTTGTTGGTATTCACGGATCGCGAATTCGAGAGCGGCACGATCGAAATCCGGCCAATAGGTCGGCACGAAAACAAGTTCGCTGTACGCTGCCTGCCAGAGAAGAAAATTCGACAGACGCTGCTCGCCGCTTGTGCGAATGATGAGGTCGGGATCGGGCATATCAGGCGCGTCCAAAAATTTGGCGAACGAATCCATGTCGACACCGGCCAAGTCAAGGTCACCACGCTTCACGGCGTCGGCCACTCCGCGCGCTGCGCGCACGATTTCCTGGCGCGCGCCATAATTAAAAGCAACGACGAGAGTGAGACCGTCATTGTTTTTCGTAAGCTCTTCCGCCTCGACCAGCAATCGACTGATGTCGGGTTCAAGATCCGCCCGTTCGCCTATCACGCGAACGCGCACATTGCTTTTGTGAAGTTCGGCCAGATCGTTTCGTACGAACCGTCGAAGCAGCCCCATCAGTTCGCCGATTTCGCTGGCGGGTCTGGACCAGTTTTCGGCACTAAAGGAAAAAATCGTCACGATCTTGATGCCGATCTCGCCAGCGCTGCGAATTGTCCGGCGCAAGGCTTCGACGCCGCGACGATGTCCTTCCGCTCGCGGCAATCCGCGTGCAGCCGCCCAGCGGCCGTTGCCGTCCATGATAATCGCAACATGACGCGGCACATCGAATGCCGTCGCAGCGTTATTCTGGGTCTCGGCCTCGGGCATAGGGCACGACCTCAGACCGTGAGGATTTCCTTTTCCTTTGCAGCCAACATGTGGTCGATCTCGGCAATGCCGGCGTCGGTTGCTTTCTGGATCTCGCCGGAAAAGCGATCGTGATCGTCCTTGCTGATCTTGTGTTCTTTTTCCAGTTTTTTGATCACGTCCATGGCGTCGCGTCGAACATGACGAACCGCAACGCGCGCGGTCTCGGCGTACTTGTGAGCAACCTTAACAAGTTCTTTGCGCCGCTCCTCGTTAAGCTCGGGAATGCGCAGGCGGATTGTCTGCCCCTCGGTTGCAGGCGACAAACCGAGATTCGAATTCACGATCGCCTTTTCGACCGGATGGACCAGCGAGCGATCCCAGACGTTGACGGAAATCAACCGCGGTTCGGGCACGCTCACGGTGGCTACCTGGTTCAGCGGCATCTGCGCGCCATAGGCGTCGACCATAACCGGATCGAGCAAATGTGCGGACGCGCGGCCTGTGCGCAGTCCCGACAATTCGGCCTTCAAAACACCGCTGGCGCCCTGCATGCGGCGCTTGATCTCATTAAGGTCATGCGTACTCGCGTTTGCCATGCCAATTCCTCGCACGCCGCAGCGCGGCGTAAAATCGTGGCCGGTCTAACCGACGATCGTTGCGCGCCCTTCACCGCGCAGCACGGTCTCTATGGCGCTCTTCTCAGCGATAGAGAAGACAATGATAGGCATCCGGTTTTCTCGGGCAAGCGCGAAGGCGGCGCCGTCCATGACCCTGAGATCCTTCTCGATTGCCTCCTGGTGACCAATTTTGTCGTAACGCTTCGCTTTGGGGTCTTTTTTGGGGTCGGCGGTGTAAACACCATCGACATTGGTGGCCTTGAGCACAGCCTGCGCCTCAAGCTCGGCTGCCCGCAATACCGCGGTCGTATCGGTCGTGAAATACGGATTGCCAGTGCCGGCGGCGAGGAGCACCACGCGACCTTTGCCGAGATTTTTCATGGCGCGTTTACGGTTGTAGGTTTCGCAGACCGCAGTCATTGCCAGTGCAGACAGCGTTCGAGCTTCGCATCCTGCCCGTTCGATCGCGGCCTCAAGGACGAGACAATTCATCACAGTGGCGAGCATGCCCATCGTATCACCGACCGAACGCGGCACCCCACGTTCGGAAACCTCTACGCCGCGAAAGATATTGCCACCACCGACCACGACGCCGAGCTCGACACCGAGTTTCGCGCTCGCCGCAAGATCCGCTGCAAGGCGTTCGACGGTTGCCTGATCGATGCCGAAGCCGTTTGCGGCCGACAGCGCCTCGCCGGAAAGTTTGACGATGACACGACGATAGATCGGGCCACTCATGCGTTGCGATCCCCTATCAGCTTCAGCACGCATGATTTTCCGAAAAACGGGAGACCGTTTCTCGGGATCATGGGCCGGGATCGCCGCGAGCCACGCCGGCCGGCGATCATAACGTCTGACCGGCGGCGGCCGCGACCTCGGCGGCGAAATCGGTTTCCTGCTTCTCGATGCCCTCACCGAGTGCGTAGCGGATAAAACCGGTGACTTTGATCGGTCCACCCACCTTGGCTTCGGCTTCCTTCAGCGCCTGCGCCACACTCTTCTTGTCATCGAAAATAAATGGCTGCTCCAGCAAACAAACTTCCTTGTAGAACGTCTTGAGCCCCGACTCGATGATCTTGTCGATTACGTTAGCTGGTTTGCCCTGCTGCTTGAACTTGTCGGCCAGCACATTCTTCTCACGCTCCACAACTGCCGGATCGAGCGCTGCGGCATCCAGCGCCAGAGGGTTCGCGGACGCGACGTGCATCGCGACTTGGCGACCAACCGTAGCCAGCTCGTCGGTCTTGCCACTCGATTCGAGAGCCACGATCACCCCGATCTTGCCCAGGCCATCGGTGACCGCGTTGTGTACGTAGGAGCCAATCGCTCCCTTCCCGACGGACAAGGAGGCGGCCCGGCGCAACGTCATGTTCTCGCCGATCTTCGCGATCGTGTCGGAAATCGACTCCGACACCGTTATGCTTCCGGCCTTCGCGGCCTTGAGCTTCTCGACGTCGGTTCCGACCGAAAGCGCGACGTCGGCGATCATCTTGACCAAACCCTGGAACAGGTCATTGCGTGCAACGAAGTCGGTCTCCGAGTTGAGCTCGACTGCGACACCTTTCGTGCCTTTCACCTGAACGCCGATCAGACCTTCAGCCGCAACGCGACCGGCCTTTTTAGCCGCCTTGGACAAGCCTTTCTTGCGCAGCCAATCCTGGGCCGCCGTCATGTCGCCATTGGTCTCGGTCAGGGCGGCCTTGCAGTCCATCATGCCGGCGCCGGTCGACTCGCGTAGCTCCTTGACCATCTGGGCGCTGATATTTGCCATCGTGTGTATTCCTTGATCCGTGATGGCCGGACCCGTTCCGGCCATCGACGTCTTGAAGTCAGAACCTGCCGCAGGACGGGCGTCCCGATACTGGTTCGGGCGGCGCGCCCGTAGCTCACTCTGCCGTCAATTCCTTGGCCTTGGTGATCCAGCCGTCGACGCGGCCGGGAAGCCCGACCTCTTCGCCAACATTGTGCGCGGCCTTCGCGTTGAATTCGGCGATCTGCGAATAGTGGAAAATGCCGAGATCGTTGAGTTGCTTTTCGATCGCCGGCGAAATGCCGGGCAGTTTCTTGAGGTCGTCGGCAACGCCGCGCGGCCCGGGCAACTGCTCGAAGCCGAGATCGCCGGCCGCCGGCGCTGTCGGCACGGGCTCGGCAACGATCGGCTTCTCGGCGGCACCGATGTCCACACCCATTTCACCCTGCGCGCGGGAAATTCCGTCGATTGCGGCCTTGGCAATAAGATCGCAGTACAGCGACACCGCACGACTGGCGTCGTCATTGCCCGGCACGACAAAAGTGATACCAGCCGGATCGCAATTGGTGTCAACGACGGCGGCAACCGGAATGTTGAGCCGCTGCGCCTCTTTGATGGCGATGTCTTCCTTGTTGGTATCGATCACGAACAAGAGGTCGGGTACGCCACCCATGTCCTTGATGCCACCGAGCGAACGATCGAGCTTGTCCCGCTCGCGCTGCATGGTGAGACGCTCTTTCTTAGTGTAGCCCGCCGCTTCGCCGGAATTGAGCATCTCGTCGAGCTTCCGCAGTCGCGCGATCGAAGCCGAAATCGTTTTCCAGTTGGTCAGAGTGCCGCCGAGCCAACGCGAATTGACGTAATACTGCGCGCTGCGTTTGGCGGCATCGGCAATCGCGTCCTGGGCCTGGCGTTTGGTGCCGACGAACAGAATGCGGCCGCCTTTTGCGACGGTGTCGCTGACAGCCTGCAGGGCCCGATGCAACATCGGCACAGTCTGCGCGAGGTCGACGATATGGATGTTGTTACGGGTGCCGAAGATGTACGAGCCCATCTTCGGGTTCCAGCGGTGGGCCTGATGCCCGAAGTGCACGCCAGCTTCCAAAAGCTGACGCATCGAAAAGTCAGGAAGCGCCATAGTCTTCTCCGGTTGATCCGCCGCGGACGGTCGTGAGCCCATTTGGGCCACCGGACGGCCTTTTTGACCCATTGTCGGGGCCTAAAGCCTGCGTCCGCGTGAGTGATGTTGGCGCTTATATAGGTGCGATTTCAGGAATGCAAGGCGTGACAAAAGGTTAGCCAGGCCCCGGCCGCCCGTCTCCGCGCTAGGCGACGTGCAGCGCGTGGCGAACCGTCTGAACCCCGATTTCAAAGAACAATTCCGGGCCGTCTTTGGCGCGGCCTTCCTTCTGCTCGCATGGTGGAAGCCCGATCTGCTCAGTCAACCTGACGAGTTCGGCGATCGTGCGGACACCCATCTTTCCCATGATGCGGCTGCGGTGCACCTTGATCGTCTTTTCGACCGTCCCGAGATCCCACGCGATCTGCTTGTTCAAACGGCCCGAAATCACGTGCCGAAGCACTTCGGCTTCACGCGGGGTCAATTGAGCCAGTCGCTGCTTGATGCAGGCGAGCTCCGCCCGTTTTTGCATCGACTTCTTTTGCCGCTCTACTGCGGTCTCAATCGCCGCGAGCAGCGCTGCACAATTGACCGGCTTGATCAGGAAATCGATTGCGCCTGCCTTCATCGCGTCAACGATGGTCGGCGCGTCCGTCGTGCCGGAAACAAAGATAATCGATCGATCGCCCTCGCCGTCGCAAAGCGCGGCCTGCAGCTCGCGTCCGTCGATGCCCGGCATCCGCAGATCGACAATAACGCAGCCCGGAACGTCGTGGTCATGGCCGGCAAGAAACTGCTGCGCTGAGGAAAAACTTTGTGTCGCGTAACCGGCGGCTCTAATGAGTCGCGTGAGCGACTTGAGTACCCCCGGATCGTCATCAACAATAAACACGGTGAATTCGGCCGGCGCTGCCATTTCTTCGGGCAAGCAAGGCGCAACAGGCGTTACGTACTCAGGCTCGGAATAATTCGACGGCTTGATAGTGATGTTCATGTCTCCCCGCAATGACATTGATCCCAACAGTCGTTTTTTGTTGTTGTTTGGGGAGATTAGAACGGGCGCGGCAAATCGCTCCATTGAACTGAGGTAGTTGCACCCTATACCAAGGTGTCGCGCGCCAGACCGTGGCCTACTACGCACTTTTGCCCTGTAACATGACTGACGAGGTCCGGCTCGCGGCCAGGCTCAACAGCGTAAGCGGGGCTGATCCTTCAGACGGTACGGGCCAGTGCCTCGTTGAGGCACGATATCAAGTTACGGTCGTCGAACGGTTTGGCCAAAAAGCCAACCGCGCCTGCCGCAAGCGCCTGCGCGCGAGCCCTCATTTCGGGAAAAGCCGTAATGAATATGACAGGTAGGCTATGCCCCTGCGCGATCAACCGATCTTGCAATTCTATGCCGGTCATGCCGGGCATTTGCACGTCGGTAATCAAGCAGTCGGCATCCGAAACGTGTTCCGATTTCAGGAACGCTTCGGCTGAGTCAAAAGAGGCTGTTCCATAACCAAGCGATCGAACGAAGCTCGTCGTGGCGCGGCGGAACGATTCATCATCATCTACAATTGCTATCACGGGCATCTTCGGCAAGTTGGCGTCCTTCGATGATGAAAGAAATAAGACGTCGAGCCGCGCTATGCACGATTCCGATGGTAACGTTCAACTATCGGAAAGAGACGAGAAATTACACTAAGGTATAGTTTCCCTAGGATTTTGTGCGACGAATCCCCAAAAGGTCCGCCATCTTTACGAGGTCGGCCAACGACTTCGCCCCCATTTTTCGTGTGACCTTACCCCGGTGCACTTTGACCGTGATTTCGGTAACGCCGATCTCCGCCGCGACCTGCTTGTTCAGGAGCCCGCCGGTCACCCAGGCCATGACTTCTTGTTCGCGTGGCGTGAGTGTGTCGAATTTCGCGCGTAATTCGGAAATCGCTTTCTCGTTTGCGTAATTGGCGCGTGAACGATCGAGCGCGATCTGTATGGCATCCAGCAGATCCTGGTCGCGGAACGGCTTCGTGAGGAACTCGACCGCGCCGGCTTTCATCGCCTTTACGGACATCGGAATATCGCCGTGACCCGTTATGAAGATAATGGGAATCTGAATCTGCGCTTTGGTAAGTTCCGCCTGAAAATCCAGTCCGCTTACGCCGGGCAACCTGACGTCCAGGATAAGGCAGCACGCAGCATCTGGCCGTTTCGCTGCAAAGAATTCCGCGGTCGACGCAAAGGCCTCGACCTTCAGCCCTACTGAGCGGACCAGGTTGCTTATCGCTCCCCGCAATGAGGCGTCGTCATCGACGATGAAAACGACCGGCTGCGTGTCGGGACGCTCGGTTTTGGCCTGACTGCGCGTGCCTTGGGGCGGTGTCATAGAGTACCGGGCAGGACAATGTGGAACACAGAACCGTACGGGACTCCCGGCGATACTGACAAGGTTCCCCCATGGGCTTCGACAATCGAACGGCATATCGCCAGGCCCATGCCCATACCGTTGGTCTTGGTCGTGAAAAACGCATCGAAGATGCGTTCGGCATGTTCCGGATCAATTCCTGTGCCCGAATCCTGTACTGAAAGTGCCACCCCTGCTGAATCGAAGGGTTTGGACCGTACCCGCAAAGTCCGTGCTCGATCGTCAATATTGCGCATGGATTCGGCGGCATTTGTCAGGATGTTCAACACGACCTGCTGAAGCTGTCCCCGATGCGCAGGGATCATGGGAAGTTGACCAAGCTCGAGCTGGACATCGATCTTGCCTGCCTCAAGCTCATCACTCGCCATTGCAATCGTTTCACGAATGAGCTCGTTTGCATCGAGCGGCGCGCCCACCGGGTCGCTCTTTGCAAACATCGCGCGCACCGACTGGATCACTTCGCTGGCCCTGTGGCCGTCGGCGGAAATATGCTTGAGGGTGTCCCGCACCTCGGCAAGGTCTGGCGTTAATCTGTCCAGCCAGCGAAGGCCGGCATTTGCGTTCGTGACGATTGCGCCGAGTGGCTGTCTGATCTCATGCGCGATCGCGGCAGACATTGCCGCCAGCGTCGTTCGTCGGGACACTTGCGCGAGTTCCTGCCGAGCTTCCAGCAACTTGTTCTCGGCATCCCTGAGTTCGGTGACGTCTCGCGCCACCCCATAAATGCAATCTTTGTGCTGAGCCGCTTTCCAGGACAGCCATCGATAAGATCCATCTTTGTGACGCAACCTTGTGAGAAAGCGTTGAGTTATGTGACCTGCGGCAAGTTGTTTGGTTTCGGCGCGCGCATTCTCGCGGTCGTCTGGATGCAGCATCCATAGCAACGTCTTGCCGATCAGGTCCGCCTCCGGCCACCCGAGGGCCGTGGTCCACGCTGGGTTTACGTTGAGAAACTTGCCGTCGGCATCGGCGATCACCAGGAGGTCTTGCGAAACATTCCAGATCTGGAGGCGCTCGTACGTTTCCGCCTGCACGCGCTGCTCGAGCGTTTCGTTGAGCTCGCGCAAGGCGGCCTCGGAACGCTTGCGCTCAGTTATGTCTTCCGCGACGACGTTGATGCCGATGATGTGACCATCTGCGTTTCTCAATGGGTGCCAGTTGGTGATCCAGACGTGATCGGCGTTGCTTTTGTCGGCCTTCTGCCCGCGTACCTCGACCCCGGTAACCGGCTCGCCGGTGCTTACAATGGCCTGCACGAGTTGCTCGACTTGCGCCGCCACCGCCGGGACAGTTTCGCGAACCGAACGACCGATATGATCTGCTACCGAAATACCGCAGATTTCCGTGAGGCGCTGATTGATCTGCACGTACCGGCAATCAAGCGAAAGAAACGCGAGCCCTACGGGCGCCGTGTCATAGATCAGCTGAAGCTCAGGCAGCCGGTCATACAGATGTGCATCGCGCAGTTGTTGTTGCGAAAGCGCGACTCTGCCGGTCGGCGCAGCGCGTCGAGAGCCGATCTGCTCCAGCTTTTCCGGTTTGTGCATCTTTACTCAGCCAACAAAGCCTGAAGCCCAACGTACATGACAATTGAGGTCATTGGAATAAATGGGCAGATCAATGGTGTTTGAAGCCTATTTGCGGCCATTTAATCGGATTCGCGGCGATACCTTCGTATATGCGTCCTTCCCTTTTCGATACCGGCCATTAACCAGCGTACAGTGGCCTTACAAGCCGTCGCCAACCTAGGCTCGCTGCAACAAAAAGCAGAACTCGTTGCAGGGAGTTTTTATGTTTCGGCCTCTGCTTATTGCCAGTCTCGCAACTCTCGCCATTGTCGGCGGCGTTGCCCTTTTTGCAGGACCTGGGGCTGAGGTCAGAGCGAACACTCCCGTAACGAAAAACGATCGACCCGAAATTCAGCTCACCACGCAAGAATGCACGCAGCACACCTGGCCGTACTACCCGGGTGACTGCATTCGTGACCAACGTCGCTCGTCCGGCAAAGCCTCCGATGTACGCGTCGTCTTCGCGAGCCAAATGCCGAACGCAGCCTCAAGCAACGGGAAATAGGCCGTATCCAACAAAGCTCCTGGAGACTTTGTCATGTTGACCACCGGCAAGATCCGCGGAATGAGCCTCACCATCGCAGCGACCCTGGCTGCAGTTGCGTTTTTCCAGACTGGCCAGGCTTCGGCTGACCCGCTTGGTTTAAATTCGCCTTTCAATTTCAACCGCAGCGAAGCGGTCTTCGCACCGGCTATGCGGCAGTTGCCCAAGGAGGCCGACGATGGTCTGACAAGCGACATTCCGGCGCGGCTGCATCGCAACATCGTGGAGTATCCGACGCGTGAAGCGCCGGGCACGATCGTCATCGATACACCTAATACCTACCTCTACTACGTGCTCGGCGGCGGCAAGGCGATCCGTTACGGGATCGGCGTTGGTCGCGAGGGCTTCACTTGGTCTGGCGTGAAGGCAATCGAGCGCAAGGCCGAGTGGCCTGACTGGATTCCGCCGACTGATATGCTTCAGCGACAGCCCTACCTTCCTCGCTTCATGGCGGGCGGGCCAGGCAATCCGCTCGGTGCACGCGCCATGTACATCGGCGGCACCGTTTATCGCATCCATGGAACGAATGCTCCCACCACAATCGGCAAGCAGGTGTCGAGCGGATGCATCCGGATGCTCAACGAAGACGTCATCGACCTTTATGCACGAGTGAATGTTGGAACAAAGGTTGTTGTTCTGCCGATGCATCCGGGTCGTGGTCCAAGCGTGGCGCAAGACCAATCAGTTCCGGCAACGCGAAGCGCTGCCGCCAACGTTGCCCGGGCACACGGAGTCTACTGAGCCGATCCGAAGCCGATCAAGCGGAGGCATCTCATGAACAGCTCACTTTGGTCCGCAGGTCGCAACACGCATCTCAAGATCGTGGCCGTTGCGCTCATGGCTTCGATTGTCGTGGTCGTCGTCGGAATCAATTCGCGCGTCGAGAGCGGGGCGCCTCAAGTCGTAGTCAAGGCCGGGCAGCGAACTGTCTACACTGGCAATGGCGGGCCCACGATCCGCTGAGCGGAACCTGACAAAGCAATTTGATGTGATGCTGCAGGCCGCGGTGTCGAACCACGGCCTTGCCCGCGCGTTGACCAAGCAGAAGGACAAATAGGGGACGGCGCCGCGTGGAGGAGCACGCCATGGCCAATTCCCTTCCGGTCCGTTACAGTCCGCCCGCCACTGACGAACTGCATCCGTGGGTCTATCGAGCAATCATCGGGCTAACAATCTGGCTCGTGTTGTCCGTATGGGTCCTTTTCAGCCGCGGCACCTACGAGGGGCTCACACTCTCGGTAATCACCCTGTTCTTCCTGATCCTCGTTGGCATTCCGGTCCTTCTGTGGCTGACGTGGCGGCGGAATACCGACCCCAATGAACAACACGGCTTTGTCGCGCCGTTTCACGACTGGGCCTCGCAGTCGTTCCAAACCTGGACGGGCGGTGTCAGCGGCCGCGAAGCATCAATGCAAATCCTGTTGCCCATCGCCGCCGTCGCTTTCGGCATGACGATATTCGGCCTCGTATTTCTGTTCGCGGTTCCGCACCTCGGTTCGTCGTGATCAGACCCGGAAGATCTGCGAGTAGCCGTTTGATCTCCTCGCCTTGCGCTTCGACCGCGGCAGGATCGTCCTTCCAGACCTTGAGCGAGGACACTGAGACAAGCCCCAGCGGACGAGCGTTACAGCGCCTCGACCTGCACCACGCCCGGCACGGCCTTGATGGCACCTGCGATCTGCGGCGAGACTTTGAAGCGGCCCGGCAATTTTACTTCGACTTCCGTGCCGCGTTGAAGCAGGAGCACGACACTTACCTCACCATCGCCATTGGCGTGAGATGATCGCGGAGCGGTCTCCAGCCGCTTTGCCACCGCCTCAAGAGGCGCGCCATCGCGCAGAAAAACGCGCAGGCCCTTTTGTAGATTGGCGGCGGCGCTGTCGAGCGGATCCGCCGACTGGATGCGCGCACGCACCTCGTCCCCCTGCACTTCCGCAGACAGGAAAAGCAACACCGCGTTGCCAGGTTCAAGCAAGTCGCGGTGTTCGGCGAGCCCTTCCGAGAAGATGACAGCCTCGAAATGACCGGTCGGATCGGACAGGCCGAGGATACCCATCTTGCTACCGGTGCGGGTGCGTCGCTCGATGCGTGAAACGACAGTCGCTGCGACGCGACCCGCCGTCGCGCCGGCTTTTACCGCGCGCGCGAATTCTGCCCAGGGCTGTACCCGCAATTTCTTGAGTACGGCGGCGTAGTCGTCGAGTGGATGTCCGGAGAGGAAAAAGCCGACGGCCTCATATTCCCGACGCAAGCGTTCCGCCGGCAGCCACGGCTCGATTTGCGGCAGCGCGATTTGCTCGCGCGTCGCACCTCCCCCGAACAATTCGCTCTGACCGATCGCAGCCGTATCATGAGCGCGCTGCGCTCGGGCAAGCACGACGTCGACGGCGGCAAAAACCCGGGCTCGGTTGTTCTCGAATGGATCGAATGCTCCGGCCGCGGCAAGACTTTCCAACACGCGTTTGTTTACCGCACGCGGATTGATGCGCGCCGCGAAGTCCGCGAGATCGGCGAATTCTCGGTTGCCGCGCGCGGCAATGATCGTTTCAACGGCCTGCTTGCCGACGCCCTTGAGCGCTGCGAGCGCATAGATGATCGTATTGCCGTCAACTTCAAAGTCGACCGCCGAGCGGTTGATCGAAGGTGGGTCCACCGCAATGCCCAGTCGTTCAGATTCCGCGCGGAATTCCGCGAGCTTGTCGGTGTTGCCAATGTCCAGTGTCATGGTCGCCGCCAGAAACTCGACGGGGTAGTTCGCTTTCATGTAGGCGGTCTGATACGCGACCAGCGCATAGGCCGCCGCGTGACTTTTATTGAAGCCGTACTCGGCAAAGCGTTCCAGCAGATCGAAAATGGCGTCGGCCTGATATCGCTCGACCCCGCGGTCGACCGCACCTGATACGAAGCGCTCGCGCTGGGCTTGCATTTCTTTCTTGATTTTCTTGCCCATGGCCCGGCGCAGCAGGTCGGCTTCGCCGAGCGTAAAGCCCGCGAGGATCTGCGCCGCCTGCATCACCTGTTCCTGGTAGATGATGACGCCGAACGTCTCGCGCAGAATCGATTCGAGTTTTGGATGGATATAATCCGGTTGCTCCATCCCGTGCTTGCGCGCGCAATAGGTCGGAATGTTTGCCATCGGGCCGGGACGATAGAGTGCGACCAGCGCAATGATATCCTCGAACCGGTCCGGTCGCATGTCCAGCAGCGCCCGTCGCATGCCCGCGCTTTCCAGTTGGAAGATACCGACCGCTTCAGCGCGAGCCAGAAGGTCATAGGTAATCTTGTCGTCGATCGGTATCGCCGCGAGATCGATATTGATGCCGCGCCTTTTCACCAGCGCGACCGCCGTCTGCAGGACAGTCAGCGTTTTCAGTCCGAGGAAATCGAATTTCACAAGGCCGGCCTGCTCGACCCACTTCATGTTGAATTGGGTGACCGGCATGTCGGACTTCGGATCGCGGTACAGTGGGACCAGCTCGGACAGCGGGCGGTCTCCGATCACGATCCCGGCGGCATGGGTCGATGCGTGACGATTGAGACCTTCCAGCTTTTGGGCGATATCGAAGGCGCGTTTCACCACGGCGTCGCCATCCCGCTCTGCCTGGAGGCGCGGCTCGCCTTCGATTGCCTGTTTGAGCGATACCGGCGCGGCCGGGTTTTGCGGCACCAATTTGCAGAGCTTGTCGACCTGCCCGTAGGGCATTTGCAGGACACGGCCGACGTCGCGCAGCACACCGCGCGCCTGCAAAGTACCGAAGGTGATGATCTGCGCGACCTGGTCCCGGCCGTAGCGCTCCTGCACGTAGCGGATCACTTCGTCGCGGCGATCCTGGCAGAAGTCGATGTCGAAGTCCGGCATCGACACGCGTTCCGGGTTGAGGAAGCGCTCGAACAGCAGGCCAAACCGGATCGGATCGAGGTCGGTGATCGTCAACGCATAGGAAACAAGCGATCCGGCCCCAGAACCACGGCCGGGTCCGACCGGGATGCCCTGCTTTTTTGCCCATTGGATGAAGTCGGAGACGATCAGGAAATAGCCCGGATATTTCATGCCGGCGATGACGCCGAGCTCGAACTCCAGCCTCTCTCGATATTCATCAACTGTATGACCACGGGCGACCCCGGCGGATTCAAGTCGCCGCTCGAGCCCAGCTTCCGCGCGCTTGCGCAGCTCACAGGCTTCGTCAAGCGACTTGTCGCTATCTCCGGGCGAAAACCGCGGAAGAATCGGATGGTGTGTGTGCGGACGGAACGCGCAGCGCTGCGCAATTTCAACAGTGTTTGTCAGAGCCTCCGGCAGATCGCGGAATCGTTCCGCCATTTCTGCGCGGCTTTTGAATCGATGCTCCGGCGTCAACTGGCGGCGATCGCTTTCGGCGACCAGGCGACCCTCGGCGATGCAGATCAGCGCGTCATGCGCCTCATAGTCCTGCCCCGTTGCAAAATAGGGTTCGTTGGTCGCCACCAATGGTACGCCTTTGCCATAGGCCAGATCGATCAGCACCGGCTCGGCGCGCCGTTCGGCCGCCGTGCCATGCCGTTGCAATTCGACGTACAGGCGGTTGCCAAAGAGCTTAAGCAGCGCATCAAGGCGGTCTGCCGCAAAATGACTCTGCCCGGCCGCGACAGCTATATCGAGGGGGCCACCCGGTCCGCCCGTCAGCGCGATGATGTCCGCAGTTACTCCCTCCAGCCATTCGAGCCTGAGGCGCGGAGGCTCGTTCGCCGGCGTGTCGAGAAAGGCGCGCGAATTGAGCCGCATAAGGCTGCGGTAACCCTCTCGCCGCGTGGCCAGCAACACGATACGCGAGCGTTCAGGTGCCGCATTGACGTTACGCGGGCCGTGGTCGCTGTCGCCGAAATCGATCGCAAGCGCACACCCGATGATCGGCTGAATGCCGGAACCCGACAGCTTCTCCGAGAATTCCAGCGCACCGAACATATTGTCGGTGTCAGTCAATGCGAGCGCCGGCTGGTGGTCGGCTTTCGCCAATTCGGCGAGACGCGCGATCGTGAGCGCGCCTTCTAGCAGCGAAAACGACGAGTGCACGTGCAAGTGCACGAAATCGAGGCCGGCCATGTCAGAACGGGGTTGTTGATTCCTTGTCGCACTCAGAGTGGGGATGTCGCCCCCTGCTGTCCACCTCGGGCCACGAAGCTATTCCCGCTTTTCTTGCGGTTGTCCCCGCGTCATGGCCGGGGGATGTCGGCCACCCACGTCTCTCGGGAGGGACGGCCTGTAAGACGTGGATGCCCGGCGCTGAGGCCGGGCATGACGGGGGAAGGTCGTTCCCGCGGCCCTCAAAGACTCCCCAGCACCTGGGTCCAGATGGCGATCATTCCGATAAACAAGGCGAGCGAGGCCAGAGCAGCAGCTTCTTGGATCACAGCTTTGAACATGACTTCATCTCCTGGAACAGAGAGAGAACATAGTTCATCGTTTGTTCTAAAGTCAAGCGATAAGTCAATCGGCAGAACTTTGTGCGAATTCAATGAATTATGGGGATCTCTTCAGGCGGCTGGTCAGGCCATCTCGGTGATTTTGCCGTCCCGCAAGGTCACGCGTCTGTCCATGCGGGCCGCAAGGTCCATGTTGTGCGTGGCGATAATGGTCGCGAGACCGGAGGCCCTCACCAACTGCGAGAGCGCGCTGAAGACATGCTCGGCGGTGTGAACATCGAGGTTGCCGGTCGGCTCATCGGCCAACAAAATTCGCGGCGCATTGGCAACCGCGCGGGCGATCGACACGCGCTGCTGTTCGCCGCCCGAAAGCTCTGCAGGCCGGTGGTTCAGGCGAGCGCCCAATCCCAGATATTCAAGGAGTTCGACCGCGCGCGTTTTCGCTTCCGCGCGTTTGAGGCCGCGGATCATTTGCGGCAGCAGCACGTTCTCAAGCGCCGAGAACTCCGGCAGCAAATGATGAGACTGATAGACAAATCCGATTTCATTACGCCGAATGCGGGTTCGCTCGTGATCCGCGAGGATCGCGGTCGCGCGTCCTTCGATATAGACGTCACCGTGATCCGGGTGCTCAAGCAGACCTGCGATATGCAGCAGCGTCGATTTGCCGGCGCCTGACGGCGCCACCAAGGCGACCGACTGGCCCGCCCAAAGTGCAAGCTCGATGCCGTTGAGCACGTGCAAGGTCTCGTCGCCCTGGCGGTAATGCCGTTCGATGTTGTGCAGGAACAGGATCGGAACGTCCTCTTCCTGGCGCGCTTGCGGCGGCTCCGGCTGTTCGATCATTTCCACCCTGGCGGCGGTGTAGGCTTTACTCATAGCGCAACGCCTCCACCGGATCGAGGCGTGCCGCCCGCCATGACGGGTACAAAGTAGCAAGCAATGAAAGCACCAGCGCCATTATGACGACCGCAGTCGTCTCACCGGAGTCCATGTCGGCGGGCAGGTGCGAAAGGAAATAAAGCTCGGGCGAAAACAGTTCTGTATTCGTCAGCCACGACAAGAACTGCCGGATGCTTTCGATATTGAGACAGACGACGACGCCCAGCATGAAGCCGACGATGGTGCCTACAACACCAATGGACGCGCCGGTTATCAAAAAGACGCGCATGATCGCGCCCTGAGTTGCGCCCATTGTACGCAAGATGGCGATGTCCTGGCCCTTATCCTTCACCAGCATGATCAGACCCGAAACGATGTTCAGGGCGGCGACCAGCACGATGAGAGTCAGGATCAGGAACATCACGTTGCGTTCGACCTGCAGCGCATTGAAGAATGTCGCGTTGCGCTGACGCCAGTCGATGATGAAGATCGGACGTTGCGCGGCGTCTTGCACTGCGCCCCGATAACGATCGACCCGATCCGGATTGTCCGTATAGACCTCGATCGCGGTGACGTCGCCGGCGCGGTTGAAATAGGCCTGCGCCTCCTTCAGCGGCATGAACACCATGGCATTGTCGTATTCCGACATGCCGATCTCGAAGACCGCTGCGATCTTGTAGACCTTGATACGCGGCGTTGTTCCCATCGGAGTGACAGCACCGCGCGGTGCAACGAGCGTGATGTTGTCACCGGATCGCAATGAAAGCTGATCGGCGAGCCGGCGTCCGATCACAACGCCCTGCTCGTCATCGAAGCCCTTCAGCGAGCCCTGCTTGATGTTGTTGGCGATGGAGGGAAGCTTTTCCAGATCCATCAGACGAATGCCGCGCACCAGGACGCCGCCCGCATTGAACGGCGACGACGCAAGCGCCTGCCCTTCGACGATCGGCGCAGCAAGCCGGATACCCTGAACGCCGGCAACGCGCGCGGCCACCTCCTCCCAGTCAGTGAGAGGCTTCTCGAGTGGCTGGATCAGCAGGTGTCCGTTGAGCCCGAGAATTTTGTCGAGGAGTTCCTTGCGGAAGCCATTCATCACCGCCATGACGATGATGAGGGTTGCAACGCCGAGCATGATGCCGAGAAACGAAAACCCCGCGATGACCGAAATGAATCCTTCCTTGCGCCGCGCCCGCAAGTAGCGCAGCGACAGCATCCATTCGAACGGGGAAAAGGCCCGCGTCCCCTGGGGCTCGCTCATCGTTGATTGGTCCCGCGCTCGACTGTTCATAGAGATTCTGGCGGATTCGTGCCAAAGGCGCGAGGGCAAAGCCATTGGTAACACACAAGATTCTTGCTCTGGACGTCTTGTCGCGGGTCCGCAGAACAGCGAATCGCGGCCGACTACCTGGACAACAGATCGATGGCAGCCGCCGGGCTTAGGTTTTCCCGGCTGCCATCAGCACGCTTTTTGAGCTCAACCTTGCTCTCGGCGAGACCGCGGGGACCGACCAGGACCTGATAAGGAAGTCCAATCAGGTCCGCGGTAGCAAATTTTGCTCCAGGCCGTTCATCAAGGTCATGATAGAGAACTTCAATCCCCTTCGCACTAAGTTCACGGTAGATTTGCTCGCAGGCGGCATCGGTATCGGATGCGCCCTGCTTCAGGTTCAGGATGGCGACCTTGTAGGGCGCCACGGGCTCCGGCCAGATGATACCGGCATCGTCATGGGATGCTTCGATGATGGCGGCAACCAGGCGGCTCGGGCCAATACCGTAAGAGCCCATGTGGACGGGAACTTCCTTTCCGTCATGCGTTGCGACGACGGCCTTCATGGGCTCGGAGTATTTGGTGCCGAAATAGAAAATATGGCCAACCTCGATGCCACGTGCTGAGACCTGCTTCTCCGCTGGCACGCGGGCAAAGACCGCGGCATCGTGCATCTCAGACGTTGCCGCATATTGGGCAGTCCACTTATCGACGATGCTCTGAAGACCTGCGACGTCGTCAAAATTCACATCAGCCGACGGCACGGCCATGTCGAGATAATCTTTGTGACAGAAGACCTCGGACTCGCCGGTCTGGGCGAGGATGATGAACTCGTGCGAAAGGTTTCCACCGATCGGTCCTGACTCCGCGCGCATCGGAATCGACTTCAGTCCCATTCGCGCAAACGTGCGCAGATAGGCCACGAACATCTTGTTGTACGAATGTGTCGCCGCGACCTGATCAATATCGAATGAATAGGCGTCCTTCATCAGGAATTCTCGGCCGCGCATAAGTCCGAAACGCGGGCGCACTTCGTCGCGGAACTTCCACTGGATGTGATACAGGTTGAGCGGCAAATCTTTGTACGAGCGCACGTAGGCCCGAAAGATTTCCGTGATCATTTCCTCGTTGGTCGGACCGTAGAGCATGTCTCGCTCGTGTCGGTCCTTGATGCGCAGCATCTCCTTGCCATAGGCCTCGTAGCGTCCGCTCTCCCGCCAGAGGTCAGCCGACTGAATGGTAGGCATCAGTAATTCGATCGCGCCTGAGCGGTTTTGCTCCTCGCGCACAATCTGGCAGATCTTCTGCAGCACGCGGAAACCGAGTGGCAGGAACGCATAAATGCCCGCGGCCTCCTGCCGCATCATTCCCGCGCGCAACATCAGTCGGTGCGAGACGATTTCCGCCTCTTTTGGGGTCTCACGCAGGATCGGCAGGAAGAAGCGGGACAGGCGCATGGTGTCTGAAAGGATTCGAGGATGACGGGGTCAGAGAAAGCGGATCGCTCGCAAAAACACAAGGGCCAGAGCGCTATTTCGGGAATTTATCGGATGCCGCCGCATCTATATCCATGTTAGGCTGGCAACAATAGGGGCCGACGAGAACATGCGAGCAGGCATCAGGCAGTTTCTTGGCGCTGTGGCGGCCATGGCGCTTGCCTTGCACACGGTCGCGTGGGGCATTGTCCCTGCGCCCGGGCCTGCATCGGTCGATCCGTTCTCAGTCATCTGCCACAGCGACGCGTCCGCCGCGGTGGACCCGGCGTCCGACCAAAGCTCGCTTGCACCGACTCACGCCTGCGATCATTGCAACCTTTGCAGTGCGTCTGCGCCGCCCTTGCCGCACGGCACTGCGATCGGCGCTTACGTCACGCCGGCCCCGGAATCGGCAGTTCCGCCACCCATCGATAATCCCCGGCACGATGCAGTTGTCGGCGAGCCTGGTCTTGCGCGAGGTCCCCCCGGTATTGCCTGACGTCGTTGCCGCGTTCAGCGCGGCTTGTCTTCTCCGTCATCGCGATACTGGAGTTTCCCGTGTTCAAGAACTCATGGTCCTTGGTCATGTTCGCTGTCACACTGGCAGCGTCTACTGCGCGCGCGCACGAGATCGTTGGCAATCGTTTCTTCCCAGCGACGCTCGCCATCGACGACCCCGGCGTAACCGACGAACTGGCTTTACCGACAGTCTCCATGTCGAAAACCGGCGATAATCCTCCCTTCAAGCAACTGGATATCTCGGCGGAATACGCCAAACGCATCACCGAGGATTTTGCGGTCTCGATTGCCCCCACTTGGTCGCGTCTCTATGCCCCCGGCGGTCCTACGATGAATGGCGCACGCGGTTTCGAGAATGTGGAGACGCTATTCAAGTACCGACTATACAAGAATGCCGAGCATGAGTTCGTGATGTCGGCAGGACTGGAAATCGAATGGGGCGGAAGCGGTGCGCAGAGCGTCGGCGCCGAGCGTTTCAACGTCTACACGCCCACACTTTATTTCGGAAAAGGCTTCGGTGACCTGCCGGCAAGCATGAATTGGGCGCGGCCGTTCGCAATCACGGGCCAGTTCGGCTACTCGATTCCCGGTGTGTCAAAGGTCGTCATCGCGACGGTTGATCCCGATACCCTCGAGCAGGATATCGATACGGAGTACATCCCGCGTGTCTTCAATTGGGGTGCCACGCTCCAATACAGCATGCCGTACCTGAAATCGGCAGTGGTCGATCTTGGTTTGCCCTATTTCATCAATCGGCTGATTCCGATTGTTGAGGCATCATTCCAGACTCCCGTCTCGAACACCGCGACGTCCGGCACCGTGACGACCGGTACGATCAATCCGGGGATCATTTATACGGGCAAAACCTACCAGGTGGCGGTGGAGGCCGTGATCCCCGTGAATCGTCAGAGCGGTACGAGCGTTGGCATTATCGGCCAGCTCCACTTCTACCTTGACGACATATTTCCGAAAACGCTCGGACGACCCATCTTCGCGAACAATATCAATACAGGGAGGCCGATGTTCGGCCGCTAGCCATGCGTATCATCATCGCATCCATCGCATTTCTGTTCGCTGCTTCGGGCCCTGTTTTCGCGCACGCGCATCTTGATCGGGCAAGCCCGGCAGTTGGAAGTACGGTTACTCTGGCGCCGAAAGAGGTCGTGCTCTGGTTCACCAATCAGCTGGAGCCGGCCTTCAGCAGCATCGAGGTGCGCGACGAGAAAGGTGCCTCAGTGCACGCGGGCAAGGCCGTTGTCGACCGCAGTAACCGCGCGCGAATGAGCGTGCCGCTCAAGGCTTTGCCTCCGGGCAGCTACAAGGTGATGTGGCGTGTATTGTCCGTGGATACGCACCGTACGCAGGGCGATTTCTCGTTTCGCATCGGACCGTAGAGCGGAGTCCGTTGATCTTCGTTCGCGGCGTCCATTTCGGTGCGACGTTGGCGGCATGCGGCACGATCGGGTTCGTTTACCTGGTAGCGGAGCCCGCCAAAGTACCTGCTGATTTTCAGCCGCTTCGCAGCCGACTGTCGGTTCTGATTTTGCTTGCGCTCATCGTCGCTATTCTCTCGGGCGCTGTCTGGCTGGTCCTAATCTCTGCCGACATTCTTGGCGCGACGCTCCTCGATGTCCGCCTGCATGGCGGAGCCTGGCCGGTGCTTTTCGAAACCCGCTTCGGTTTCGTCTGGTGCACGCGGTTCGCTCCGGCGTTGTTGCTCGCGCTTTCGCTGTTTCGTCTGCTCCCGAAAGGATTCCAACTCGCGACCGCTGCCCTGTGACTTTGCCGGCCTGCAATGGTTGGCCATGCCGGTGCGACGCCAGGTCCGACCGGCAACATCCATTTCGCCTCCGACACGCTGCATCTGCTGACGGCCGGAGCGTGGCTCGGCGGCCTGCCGGCGTTCGTTTTGCTGCTTTGGCAGGCACAACGGAATGCAAACCCTGCGTAGGATGCTTTCGCGACGCGCGCTACCCGACGCTTTTCGCCATTCTCAGCGTCAGCGGTCCGCTGGGGAGCGGATTGATTAACAGCTGGAACCTACTGGGCAGTCCGCGCGACCTCTTCACAACCGATTACGGGCGCCTGATGCTCGTCATCGCAGCGGTGAACAAGTTTTACTTCGCCGCGGCTGCCGGAACGCGGCCAATCCGTTGTCTGCAACGCAATGGTCTTGCCGAAATCCTTCTCGGTCTCTGCGTGCTTGGTTTTGTCGGGGCGCTAGGAACCTTGTCCCCGACCGCCCATCCGCACGCCACAAGTGAGGACCGGACGCCGGACGCCGCCTTCGTTCACATCCACGCCCCGGAGGCCATGGCGGAGGTGACGATCACCCCCGGGCGCGCTGGAGCGTCCAGGCGGCGATTCGCGTAATGCGCGAGGATTTTACGGTTTTCACGGTAAAGGAGGTGCGACCTTCGACTCGAAACGCCATCGCCGTCCCATCTGGCCCTCGAACGACAGGCTGCCGATCTGGGAGACGGGCTTTGGCAGGTCAGCGAATTTACCATCCCGGAGCCGGGCATCTGGGCGGTGAAGGTCACCATTACTCCGCAACCAGGAGAAACGATCCTGCTCGACGCTCCGATCGTGATCGAGCGCTGAATTGTCACAAATGTGCTGACACGCTTTCGACGATCGGGTAGCGTCCGCCCGAGTCCGTACGAGCGGAACCCGGGCGCAAGACCGGGTCCTCACCTGCGGTCCAAGTCTTGGGAGAGAAGCAAGTCCGGGCGCGCGAACCGCTGCCCACCCCAGAAAACAAAAATTGCCGGGGCAAAGGACACAGAAATCGACGAGCAGGGCTCCGCGCCCTGCTCTTTTTTTCGACCTGCTTTGTCTAGCGAAGCGGTGGGCTGGAGATCGCGATCAGAAAATCGTACGGGATGAGCCCCCGCGTGTATGCGACGTAGAGAATTCCAAAAAATGCAGTGGCCACAACCGTGGTCCAACCTAATTTGTGCCAGACCCGATGTATTGCTGGCGCTCCGGGATCAGTCCCCGGCGTCACCTCGCCGCTTTCTTCCTGATTGCGTACCCCCCACGGCAATACTGCGAACAGCGTGATCCACCAGATCAGGAAATAAATGGCGATCGCGGTGGTCGTGCTCATCGCTCGCGTCAAGCCTGTTCCAGCTCGACCAACGTTCCGCAGAAATCCTTGGGATGAAGAAACAGGACCGGTTTGCCGTGCGCACCGATCTTCGGTTCGCCGTCGCCGAGAACGCGCGCACCCTGCGACTTGAGCTTGTCACGAGCCTCGCGAATGTCAGGTACTTCGTAGCAAACGTGATGGATGCCGCCGTCGGGATTGCGCTCAAGGAATTTTGCGATCGGTGAGTCCGCTCCCATCGGCTCGAGGAGCTCGATCTTAGTATTCGGCAGCGTGATGAAGACCGTCGAAACGCCGTGGTCGGGCTGCGCGACCTTGGCCGACACTTCGGCACCCAGCGTGTCACGGTAAACCTTGGAGGCTTTGGCAATATCGCCGACGGCGATGGCAACGTGATTGAGACGACCGATCATGATTTCGCGTGCTCCAGATCACTCATCATACCGTCAAGACATGGACATGGCACATCGGTTTCTTGCCCCAGCGCTCGGCAGCGGCGGCGCGGACCGCGCGACGCAGCGCTTCGGCCACCGCGTCGGGGTCGCGTTTACGGCCGCGCGGCAGTGACTCAAATGTTTCGATCAGGGCGTCGCGTACGGCGTCGTACATCGACCCACCTTCGCGGTCGCGCTCGGGAATGCCGATCATGTCAACCGACGGGTCTTCGACCATTTCGCCTCTGTCGGTGATGGCTAGAGCGACGGAAATTGCCCCCGCGAAACTTAACCTTCGCCGATCGGCGACCGTACGCGCTTCGGCCTCGACCAACAGGCTACCATCCTTGTAAATCCGTCCGGAAGGCACCTCATCGACGATACGCACTTGCGGCGAAAGCTGTACCAAATCACCATTACGACATTGCAAGACCTCGCGGACGCCACAGCGGCGAGCGAGAGCAGCATGCTCATGCAGGTGCAATGCCTCCCCGTGCACGGGGATTAATACTTTCGGTTTTACCCAGCCGATGAGTTCTTCAAGTTCAGCACGCCGCGGATGCCCCGATACGTGCACCAGATGGGTTCGATCGGTTATGACTTCGATCCCCTGCTCTATCAGCAGATTGATGACCCGACCGACCGCCTTTTCGTTGCCCGGAATGGTGCGGGCGGAATAGATCACGCGGTCCCCTGGCGAGAACGTCACCTCGGGGTGCTGGTCTTCCGCGATACGCGAAAGCGCTGCGCGCGGTTCACCCTGGCTGCCGGTACAAAGCGCGACGACTTTGTTCGGGGGCAAATAGCCATAGGCGTCCATTGGGCGAAAATCCTGGATGCCCTCAAGATAACCAGTCTCCCGCGCAATCTGCACGACCCGCTCCATTGCCCGGCCGATGACAACAACCTCACGGTCGGCTGCGCGTGCCGCGTCTGCGACGGCCCGCAGGCGTGCGACGTTCGATGCAAATGTCGTAACAGCGACCCGACCCCGGGCCGTCTTGATGAGTTCCGCGATTGTCCGCGCGACATCGGATTCCGACGGTGAGCGGCCTTCGCGCACCGCATTGGTTGAATCGCCAACCACCGCAAGACAGCCCTCCTCACCTAGTGCGCGCAGATTCTTCTCGTCGGTGGGATCACGCAGTATCGGGGTCGGGTCTATCTTCCAGTCGCCGGTGTGCAGCACCGTGCCACTCGGTGTACGGATGATCAGCGCATTCGATTCCGGGATCGAATGCGCCATTGTGACGAGTTCGATGTCGAAGGGCCCGACATTGAAACGACTTCCCAGCGCGACGACATTCACGGGAATCTTCGGCGCTCCCGGTTCGCTCGCGCACTTCGCTTCGAGCAGTGCGGCCGTAAAGGGGGTCGCGTAAATGGGAAACTTCAGCCGCGGCCATAGATCGAGCAGCGCGCCGAAGTGATCCTCGTGCGCGTGCGTAAGCACCAGCCCGGCAAAATTCTTTCGCTCGTCGACGAGATAGCGGACATCGGGCAAAATCAGATCGATGCCGGGCAGATGATCCTCTGCGGCAAATGACACGCCGAGATCGACCGCAAGCCAGGTTCGATGATGCGCGTCGCCGACGCCGTAGATCGACAGGTTCATGCCGATTTCGCCGACGCCGCCCAAAGGGGCAAAGACCAGTTCTTGTGGCGCGGGCATGGTCAGCGTCCCCCAAAGCCAAAAACTTCGCCGGCGGTGACCACCGTCACGGTGCCCGCCTGCTCGAGCAGCAACCTTCCAGCGTCATCGAGCCCCTGAAAGCGTCCCGACACTTCGCGTTCCGGGAGCCGTACCTGCAGGGCCTCGCCAAGACCAGCCGCGCGCTTCAGCCAGTCGGCGCGAATGGCAGCAAAGCCTTGGCCGCAGTTCCACTGTTTCAGACGCCCTTGCATTGCAGCCGCGAGGGAAACAAGCAGCGCTTCGGGGGTAACCAGCGTATCGGCCGCAGCGAGGTCGACCGCGAGATAGGCCGTGTTTGGCGGGTGCGAGGCACAATTAACGCCAATCCCGACCGCAACGGCAAAGGCCGGCTCGCTTTCACCCTCGATCAGAATGCCGGCCACCTTCGCATGCCCAATGAGCAGATCATTTGGCCACTTCAGCTTCAGCATCGGACCGATCTGCGGCGCGCAGGACGCGATGCCATCATGCAATGCTAGTGCAGCTACAAAAGACAATTGCGGTGCGTGAGGGGCCGGCGACGGCTCGGTCAGCAGAAGGGTCGCGTAAAGATTGCCTGGTGGCGACACCCATTGGCTGCCGCGACGACCGCGGCCGGCAGTCTGGGTTTTTGCTGTGATCCACAACGGTCCGCGCTCGCCGGCGCGCGCACGCGACAGCGCCTCGGCGTTGGTCGAGCCGAGCGTCTCGTAGACTATGTGCCGGACCCCCGCCAGGTCCGTGGCTTCGCGGTTCATTCAGAACAAGGATTTTGCCGCAACGGTCGCCGCACCAAGGAGCGGCGCCGGGTAGACAAAAAACAGGATGTTGATGAGGCCGGAAACCCCTAGGACCAGCCGCAGCAGCGTCGGCATAGGCTCGAAGCCCTTCACCGGCTCGTCGAAATACATGATCTTGACGATGGCGAGGTAGTAGTAAGCGCCCACCACGCTGCTAAGCACGCCGATGACGGCAAGGGTAAAGAGCCCTGCCTTGATGGCGGCGAGGAATACGTAGAACTTCGCGAAGAAGCCGGCGAGCGGCGGAATGCCTGCGAGCGAGAACAAAAGCACGCCCAGGAAAAACGCCATGGTTGGATGGGTGCGCGCAAGCCCTGCAAGGTCGCCGATGTTCTCAACGTATCTACCGTCGCGGCGCATCGACAAGATTACCGCGAATGTGCCGAGCGTCATCGCCACGTAGATGCTCATATAAACGAGCACGCCCTGGACGCCCTCGGGCGTACCGGCCGCAAGACCGACCAGCGCATAACCCATGTGGCCGATCGACGAATAGGCCATCAGGCGCTTGATGTTGCGTTGGCCGATCGCAGCAAAGGCGCCCAAGGCCATCGAGGCGATCGAGACGAATACGACGATCTGCTGCCACTGGTGGGTGATGCCTGGAAACGCGACGACGGTCGCGCGCGCGAAGATGGCAATGGCGGCGACTTTGGGGGCTGCCGCGAAGAAAGCCGTAACCGGTGTGGGCGCGCCTTCATACACGTCCGGTGTCCACATGTGAAATGGCACGGCGGAAACCTTGAAACAGAAGCCGACGAAGAGGAACACCAGCCCGAAGATGAGCCCGATGCTCGCACCAATTTGCGTTGCCTTGGCGATGCCGGCAAAGTTGATGGTGCCCGTGAAGCCGTAGATCAGCGAAGCGCCGTAGAGCAGCATTCCGGACGAGAGCGCGCCGAGAACGAAATATTTGAGCCCCGCCTCCGTCGACCTTGCGTTCTCGCGGTTCGACGCGGCGATGACATAAAGCGGCAAGCTCATCAGTTCGAGGCCGAGATAAAGCGCAATCAGGTCCGACGCCGAGATCAACATCAGCATGCCAAGCGTCGCGAGCAGGAACAGCGCGCCGTATTCGAATTTCTGCTGTTTCTCGAACTTGAGATAGTCGAGCGACAAAATGAGCGCGCCACCCGACCCGATCAGCGTCAGGACCTTCAGAAAGCGGGCATAATCGTCGACCAGGAAGCTTCCGCCGAACATCAAGTGCGGACCGCGCGGTAGCCAGAGCAGAGCCGCGGCCGCCAGCGCCAATATGATCACGCACCAGCCGTTCACAACCGCGGAGCTGCGCTCGCCGATTGCCGCGCCGACCATGAGCATCAACATCGCCCCGCACGCGAGCAGAAGCTCGGGCAGCAGTGGCAACAGGTCCTGCAAGGCGGGCAACTGGGTCATGGCCTCGCCTACTGCGCCATGAGGGCGGCCGTTTTGGCCGCGGAGATGGCGTGGTTGTAGTTTTCAAGCAATTGAGCGACCGAAGCGGCCGACATATCCAGGACCGGTTTGGGTGCAAAACCGAACAGAATGGTGAGCACAACTAGCGGCGCGAAAATCACGCATTCACGCCAGCCGATGTCGCGGATGCCTTCGAGCGAAGGCTTGAGATTGCCGAAGATCATTTTCCGGTAGAGCCACAATGCGTAGGCCGCGGACAGAATGACTCCAAGCGTTGCGAGCGTTGCAACCGGAATATTGACCTTGAAGGTCCCGATCAGTGACAGGAATTCGCCGATGAAACCCGACGTTCCCGGCAGGCCGACATTGGCAAGCGTGAAGACCATGAACACAAAGGCATACAGCGGCATGCGATTGACCAGCCCGCCATAGGCGGCAATTTCGCGCGTGTGCATGCGGTCGTAGACCACGCCGACGCAGAGGAACAACGCGCCGGAAACAATGCCATGCGAGATCATCTGGAAAATGCCGCCGGCGATGCCCTGCGTGGTGGCAGCGAAAATTCCCATGGTGACAAAGCCCATGTGGGCCACCGAGGAATAGGCGATCAGCTTTTTCACGTCCTCCTGCATCAGCGCCACCAGCGAGGTGTAGATGATGGCGACAACCGAGAGTGTGAAAATCAACGGCGCGAATTCATGGCTTGCGGCGGGGAACATCGGCAGCGAGAACCGCAGGAACCCGTAGCCGCCCATCTTCAGGAGGATCGCCGCAAGGATCACAGAGCCCGCGGTCGGCGCTTCGACGTGCGCGTCCGGCAGCCAGGTGTGCACCGGCCACATCGGCATCTTCACCGCAAATGAAGCGAAGAACGCAAACCAGGCCCAATTCTGCAGGCCAATCGGAAATCCGTGCCGCAGCAGCACGGCGATATCTGTGGTGCCGGCTTGCCAGTACATCGCCATGATGGCGAGCAACATCAGCACCGAGCCCAGCAGCGTGTAGAGGAAGAACTTGAAGCTGGCGTAGACACGGCGCGGTCCGCCCCAGACGCCGATGATCAAAAACATCGGGATGAGGCCGCCTTCGAAGAACAGGTAGAACAGCACGAGGTCGAGCGCCGAGAAGGTGCCCACCATCAACGTTTCCAGAACGAGGAAAGCGATCATGTATTCCTTCACGCGCGTCTGGATTGCGGTCCAGCTCGCGAGAATGCAGATCGGCATCAGCGCGGTCGTGAGAATGACGAAGGGCAATGAAATGCCATCAACGCCCATGTGGTAGGACGCGATACCGAGCCAGTTGTACTTTTCGACGAACTGGAATTCCGGCGATCCACCGTCAAAGCGCCAGACCATCGCCAGCGAAATAGCGAATGTCACGAGTGTCGCCCATAGCGCTATCCAGCGCGCTGTACCGCGGGCCCAACGCTCGTTGCCGCGCACGAACAGGGCGACCAGCAGCGCGCCGAAGAGCGGGAGGAACGTAACGACGGAGAGAATCGGCCAATTCATCAGTGCGTCCCCGCCGAAAACATGAACCAGGTGATAAAGGCGGCCGCGCCGATCAGCATCGCGAACGCATAGTGGTAGAGATAGCCGGTCTGCAGCCGCATTACGTTGCGTGTCACATCGAGGACTCGCGCCGAAACGCCGTCAGGACCAAAGCCGTCGATGAGCCAGCCGTCGCCGCTCTTCCATAGCAGACGCCCGAGCCACTTGGTCGGCCTGACGAAGATCAGGTCGTAAAGCTCGTCGAAATACCACTTGTTGAGCAGGAAGCGGTAAAGCCAGTCGTGCTGGCGCGCGAGCTCGACGGGAATGTCCGGCCGACGAATATAAAAGTGCCACGCGACGAGGAAGCCTAACAGCATCATTGCCGTCGGCAGGATGCCGACATAGAGCGGCACGTGATGCATGTCTTCGAGCACGTGGTTTGATTTTGCGAAAGCCAGCGATTCACGGAAAAAGCCTTCGACGCCATGACCTGCGAAGATCTCCTTGAACGGAAGGCCCGCAAGCACTGAACCGGCGGCAAGGAAACCGAGCGGAATGAGCATCACCATCGGGCTCTCGTGCGCCTCGCGCCAGTGCTTGCGATCGTGGGGCTCGCCGTGGAACGTCTTGAAGATCAGCCGCCAGGAATAGAACGACGTGAGCAGTGCCGCGGTGACCGTGCAAATGAAGCCGTAAAGCGCCATCGGATTCTTGCCGACGAAAGCCGCCTCGATAATTGCGTCCTTTGAGAAGTATCCGGCCGTGAGCGGGAAACCGGTCAGCGCCAGCGTGCCGATGAGCATGACGATGTAAGTGTACGGAATGCGATCTTTCAGTCCGCCCATGTTCCGGATGTCCTGCTCGTGGTGCATCGCATGGATCACCGAGCCAGAGCCGAGGAACAGCAGCGCCTTGAAGAAGGCGTGCGTGAACAGATGGAACATGCCGACCGAATAGGCGCCAACCCCCATGGCCACGAACATGTAGCCGAGCTGGGAGCAGGTCGAATAAGCGACAATGCGCTTTATATCGTTCTGCACGAGACCGATGGTGCCGGCGAAAAACGCCGTGGTCGCACCGATCAACGTCACGAAGGTCTGCGCATTCGGAGCGAGTTCGAACAACGGCGACAGCCGTGCAACCATGAACACGCCCGCCGTCACCATGGTGGCGGCATGAATGAGGGCCGAGACCGGCGTGGGGCCTTCCATGGCGTCGGGCAGCCAGGTGTGCAGCAGAAACTGGGCCGACTTGCCCATGGCGCCCATGAACAGGAAAAGGCAGGTGAGCGTGAGCGCATCGGCCTGCCAGCCAAAGAAGTTGATGGTCTTGCCGGTGAGTGAAGGAGCCTGGGCAAATACCGTGTCGAAATCGATTGCGCCGGTGAGCATGAAAACTGCGAAAACGCCCAACGCAAATCCGAAATCACCGACGCGATTGACGATGAAAGCCTTGATGGCCGCCGCGTTTGCTTCCGGCTTGTGATACCAGAACCCAATCAGAAGATAGCTTGCGAGGCCGACCCCTTCCCAGCCGAAAAACAGCTGCACAAGGTTGTCGGCCGTCACCAGCATCAGCATGGCGAACGTAAACATCGACAGATAGGCGAAGAACCGCGGACGATACGGATCCTCGTGCATGTATCCGATCGAATAAAGATGTACGAACGCCGATACCGTATTGACGACAACCAGCATCACGGCAGTAAGCGTGTCAATTCGCAGTGACCACTCGACCTTGAGGTCGCCCGCCGTCATCCAGGTGAAGACCGGCACGCGCACATCGTGATGCCCAAAGCCCACATCGACGAAAGCGATCCACGACAGGATCATGGAGATCATCAGAAGTGTGGTCGTGACAAGTTCCACCGTTCGCGAGCCGGCGGCGGCAGGTTCGTGCGTTTCTTCCTCGTGATCGGAGGAATGAATGACGGTGCCGCCGTGCACGCCCGGTTCACCGTGATACGGACCTGCAACCGGACCTTTGCCAGGAAATCGCGCACGTGCACCGACGAGCGCAATGACGCCGCCGAGGATCGCCCCGAGCAAAGGCAGGGAGACGATGGCTTGATACATGTCGCCTTCAGCCCTTCATCAGATTGATGTCCTCGACCGCGATCGATCCGCGATTGCGGTAGAACACGACCAGGATCGCGAGGCCGATGGCTGCCTCCGCGGCGGCAACGGTCAAGACCACCAGCGCGTAGATCTGTCCGACGATGTCGCCGAGATGAGTTGAGAAGGCGACCAGATTGATGTTGACCGCCAGCAGGATCAGTTCGATCGACATCAGAATAATGATGACGTTCTTCCGGTTGAGGAAAATGCCAAAGATCCCGAGCGTGAACAGGATTGCGGCGACCGCGAGGTAATGACCGAGGCCGATGGTCATGCGCCGCCCCCCAGTCCCTGGCCGGACCGCACCTTGACAATTTCAATCGATGCGGCCGGGGTGCGGGCGACTTGCGCGGCGATATTCTGCCGGCGCACGCGGTCGCGATGATGCAGGGTGAGCAGGATCGCGCCGATCATGGCGACGAGCAGGATCATCCCGGCGGCCTGAAAGAAGTAGACGTAACGGGTGTAGAGCACGAGGCCGATCGCCTCGGTATTCGGAACGGTTGTCGGTATCGGCGACGTGATCGCTTGGGGGATGCCAGGCCCAATCGCCCAAGCACCCACGACGAGCAGCAATTCGGCGAGGAAAATCCCGCCGATCAGCATGCCGATCGGAAGATACTGCAACGCGCCCTGCTTGAGTTCGGAGAAATCGACGTCAAGCATCATGACGACGAACAGGAAAAGTACTGCGACCGCGCCGACATAGACGACGATCAGGATCATCGCGAGGAATTCGGCGCCCATCATCACAAACAGGCCGGCCGCGTTGACGAACGCCAGAATGAGAAAAAGAACCGAATGTACCGGGTTTCGCGAAGCGACCACCATCACGGCGCTAGCCACGCAGATCCCGGCAAAGAGATAGAAGAACAGGGCGGCGACTATCATGCGCGGGCCTCCGCGCAAGCCTGGCCACCTCGGCACCGAAGCTGGCAAACCATTTCCATCGCCATCACCTGTACGGCGCGTCGAGCGCGATGTTCTTGGCGATCTCCCGCTCCCAGCGATCGCCGTTCGCGAGCAGGCGCTCCTTGTCGTAATAGAGCTCCTCGCGCGTCTCGGTGGCGAATTCGAAATTCGGGCCTTCGACGATGGCGTCGACGGGGCAGGCTTCCTGGCAAAGTCCACAATAGATGCACTTCACCATATCAATATCGTAGCGCGTGGTTCGGCGCGTTCCATCATTGCGTCGAGGGCCGGCTTCAATGGTGATTGCCTGCGCTGGGCAAATTGCCTCGCAAAGCTTGCACGCGATGCAGCGTTCCTCGCCGTTCGGATAACGACGCAAGGCATGTTCGCCACGAAAGCGTGGCGAGATCGGGCCTTTCTCGAATGGATAATTGAGCGTCGCTTTAGGCTTGAAGAAGTAGCGCATGGCCAGCACGAAGCCGGTCAGGAACTCCGTCAGAAACAGGCCTTTGGCTGCGCGATCGAGTCTCATCGCTTTCTCATTTCATCGCGCCGGTTGCCAGCGCGTCGTACTGGATGACGGCGGCTACAATCGCCACCATCGCGAGCGACAATGGGAGGAATACTTTCCAGCCGAGCCGCATCAGTTGGTCGTAGCGATAGCGTGGAACTATGGCCTTGGCCATGGCGAACAGGAAAAACATGAATAACGCCTTGAGCGTGAACCAAATCACGCCGGGCACCCAGGTGAATGGCGCAACCGGGACAGGCGGCAGCCAGCCACCAAGGAACAGGATGGTCGCCATGGCGCACATGGTCCCGATCGCCACGTACTCACCGAGCATGAACATCATATAAGGCGTCGAGCCGTACTCGACCATGAAGCCGGCAACAAGTTCCGACTCCGCTTCGACGAGATCGAATGGCGGCCGGTTTGTCTCGGCGAGAGCCGAGATGAAAAACACGACGAACATGGGGAAGAGCGGCAACCAGTACCAACTGAACAGTCCGTATTTCCCGTCTTGCGCCGTGACGATGGCTGTCAAATTCAGCGACCCGGCACAAAGCAGCACGGTGATGAACACAAAGCCGATCGAGACTTCGTAGGAGACCATCTGCGCCGCCGAACGCAGCGCAGCAAGAAATGGATATTTCGAATTCGACGCCCACCCGGCCATGATCACGCCGTAGACCATCAGCGAGGAGATCGCGAAGATATAGAGCACTCCGACATTGATGTTCGCGATCACCCAGTTCTTGTTGACCGGGATCACGGCCCAGGCGGCCAGCGCCAGTACGCACGTCACGAGCGGCGCCAGTAGAAACACGCCCTTGTTGGCGCCGGCGGGAATAACCGGCTCTTTGACGACGAATTTCAGCAAATCTGCGAAGGACTGGAATAATCCCCACGGTCCTACAACGTTCGGCCCGCGCCGAATCTGCACGGCTGCCCAGATCTTGCGGTCGGCAAGAAGGATGTAGGCGATCGCAACGAGCAATATGACGAGCAGCAGCACCGACTGCGCCACGATGACGATCAACGGCCAGAGGTAGGTCCAGAAGAACTCCATCGCCCTACTCCGCGGCAGTTCTGGCCGCCGCGTGCGCAAGAGCCGAGCATTCGGCCATGATTGCGGAGGCGCGGGTGATGGCGTTGGTGAAATAGAAGTCGCTCACGCATGAACGCAGCGGGGCCTTCTCATGCGTGCCGCCGAGTTTCGCAAGCTTGTCGATGTCGGAGGCATTCCCCGGCGCAATCTCGCCGATGCGCGCCAAATGCGGATGAGCGACATAAAGAGCCTGACGCAGAGCGCTGAGTGAATCGTACGACAGTTTGTGTCCGAGCGTATCCGACAACGCACGCAAAATCGCCCAGTCCTCGCGCGCATCGCCCGGCGGAAACGCCGCGCGGCTCGTCATCTGCACGCGGCCTTCGGTGTTCACATAAGTCACGGATTTTTCCGGATAGGCAGCGGCAGGCAAAATCACATCCGCGCGGTGCGCGCCACGGTCGCCATGCGTACCGATATAGGCGACGAAGGCCCCCGTTGGAACTTCCACCTCATCGACACCAAGCAGGAACAGCATATCGAGCGCGCCGGCTTTGAGCATACCAGCCGTGTCCAACCCGCCCTCTTCCGGCACAAATCCGATATCGAGCGCGCCGGGAAGCGCCGCCTCGCTGTGCAGGATGTTGAAGCCGTTCCATCCGTCCTTGACAACGCCGATCGAGGCCGCGGCCTTCGCCGCCGTCGCGAGCACAGCCGCCCCGTCCGGTCGGTTGAGTGCACCCTGCCCGATGATGAACATCGGCTTTTCTTTTTGTGCAGGGGCGTGATCGACGAACTGCGCAAGGCTTTCCGGCCCGGCGCCGAGATAATTGTAGGGATATGTAAGATCGGCTTTTTCGCCAACAACGCCGATCAGGACATTGCCCTTGAGATAGCGTTTGCGGATACGGGCATTGAGCACTGCAGCCTCGCGGCGCGGGTTCGTGCCTATCAGCATGATCGCGTCCGCTTCGTCGATCCCCGTGATCGTCGAGTTGAACAAGTAGCTCGCCCGTCCGAACTTCGCGTGCAGCGGCGAACCAGGATAGCGCGCGTCGATGTTTTTCGATCCGAGCGCTGCCATCAGCGACCTGAGCGCAAACATCTCTTCGACACCGGCTAACTGTCCGGCCAAGGCGCCAATGCGTTTGCCGTTGCTGGCCTTCACCTTGCTGGCAATGGTCGCGAAAGCTTCTTTCCACGAGACAGGCTGGAGACGGCCCGCGACGCGTACATACGGCTGGTCGAGGCGCTGTGTACGCAAACCATCGACCACGTGACGCGTCTTGTCGGAGATCCATTCCTCGTTCACGTCTTCATTGGCGCGCGGCAGGATCCGCATCACTTCGCGGCCGCGCGTATCGATACGGATCGCCGAGCCCACCGCGTCCATGACGTCGATCGACTGAGTCTTGTTCAGCTCCCATGGACGCGCCGCAAACGCGTATGGCTTGGAGGTCAAGGCACCGACCGGACAAAGATCGACGACGTTACTTTGCAACTCGGATGTCATCGCGTGCTCGAGATAGGTAGTGATCTCCATATCCTCGCCACGACCGATCGCACCAAGCTCCGGAACACCGGCCACTTCGGTCGCAAACCTGATGCAACGCGTGCAGTGGATGCAGCGCGTCATGATGGTCTTAACCAGCGGACCTATGTATTTGTCTTCGACCGCGCGCTTGTTCTCGTGATAGCGGCTTGCATCAACGCCATAGGCCATGGCCTGGTCTTGCAGATCGCATTCTCCGCCCTGATCGCAAATCGGACAATCGAGCGGGTGATTGATCAGCAGGAACTCCATCACCCCTTCACGCGCCTTCTTGACCATCGCCGATTTGGTGTTGAGGATCTTCGGTGACCCGTCCTTGTTGGGCGGCAGGTCCTTGACACCCATGGCGCATGACGCCTGCGGTTTCGGGATTCCGACCACTTCGATCAGGCACATACGGCAGTTTCCGGCGATCGACAGGCGGTCGTGGAAGCAGAAGCGCGGGATTTCGGCGCCAGCCGCTTCGCAGGCCTGGAGCAACGTGTACTCCGGCGGAACGTCGATCTCTTTGCCGTCGACAATAATCTTCGTCATGCCGCGTGCTCGCTGGGTCGATTGCGCCGCGCGTTTTTCCATAGTCTTGCGCCGGGAATGTCCTCCCAGCTGAACGCATGCTCGCTCGGCCCATGCGCGATCAGGTGGTCGAGGCGCGCAACACCTTCAGCCATGCTCGGACGATGACCCGCCGGGATCCACCACATGACCAACGTGGTCTTGATCGGGGCAAACCATTCCTCGCGCCGTGCGTAGAAGCGCTGATGCAGGGTCTGCCAGACGAAGCGCTCAAGCGCCTCGACTGTTTCCCAGACCGTCAGGTTTGGCAGGATGGCCCGGTCGTCATAAACGCGCATGTCCATGGCGTGACCGCTTTCATCCTGCAGCCGCCATACGAACCCGGTGATTTTATCGGCGAGCCCGTTCACCCGTTCGACATTGTCGACGAATTCGCGCATTCGCGGATCGTCGAGTGGATATCGGATCCGCGCGACGTTGAATTGTGCCAGATGATGATGGGGCGGTTGCAGCATCTTTTACTCCGCCGCCTCGCGCACAGCGCCGTGCGCATCTGCGTTACGTGTGTACTCGTCGATGCGCCGCTCGATCTCGGGGCGGAAGTGGCGCAGCAGACCCTGGACGGGCCATGCGGCGCCATCGCCGAACGCACAGATTGTGTGACCCTCGATCTGCTGGGTCACCTGCATCAGCATGTCGATCTCGCGCTTTTGCGCGCGGCCATCCGCCATGCGGGTCAGTACGCGCCACATCCATCCCATGCCCTCGCGGCATGGCGTGCACTGGCCGCAGCTTTCATGCTTGTAGAAATACGAGATGCGGGCCATCGCACGGACGATGTCGGTCGATTTATCCATCACGATGACCGCAGCTGTTCCAAGCGCGGATTTCTTGTCGCGGCAGCCGTCGAAATCCATGAGCAGAGTGTCGGCCTGATCTTTTCCGGCGGGGACCAGCGGCATCGACGAACCCCCGGGGATTACGGCGAGCAGATTGTCCCATCCGCCGCGCACCCCACCAGCATGAGTCTCAAGAAGCTCGCGCAGCGGAATGCCCATGGCTTCTTCGACGTTGCAGGGCCGTTCAACGTGACCGGAAATGCAGAAGAGCTTGGTGCCGGTATTGTTCTGACGACCGATACCGGCAAACCATGAGGCGCCGCGCCGCAGGATGTCGGGGACGACGGCAATGGACTCCACATTGTTGACAGTCGTCGGACAACCATAAAGCCCGACGTTCGCCGGGAATGGCGGCTTCAGCCGTGGCTGCCCTTTCTTGCCTTCCAGGCTTTCCAGGAGCCCGGTTTCCTCTCCGCAGATATAGGCGCCCGCACCATGGTGAACGTAGAGGTCGAAATCCCAACCGTTCACATTGTTCTTGCCGATAAGCCTGGCCTCGTAGGCCTCGTCGATTGCCGCCTGCAGGCGTTCGCGCTCGCGGATAAATTCGCCGCGCACATAGATGTAACCGGCGTTCGCGCCCATGGCGAAGGCAGCGATCAGGCACCCTTCGACCAGCAAATGCGGATCGTGCCGCAAGACCTCGCGGTCCTTGCAGGTTCCGGGTTCGGATTCGTCGGCGTTGACCACGAGATACTGTGGCCGGCCGTCCGACTTTTTCGGCATAAACGACCACTTCAATCCGGTCGGGAATCCGGCGCCGCCGCGCCCCCGAAGGCCAGAGGTTTTCACCTCTTCGATGATCGCGTCGCGCCCCTTGGCCAGAATCTCCTTCGTGCCATCCCAGGCTCCGCGCCCACGCGCGCCTTTCAGCCTCCAGTCGTGCTGGCCGTAGAGATTGCGAAAGATGCGGTCCTTGTCAGCCAGCATGTCTCACGCCTTTTCCTTGAGCGTGGTCGCGCCACCGATGGGTGCCGACAGTTGCCGATCGATCTGCGGACCGGGTTTGACCTTTTTGCCCGCTGCAAGATTGTCAAGAATCTTGCCGAAGCTCTCGGCGGTGAGGTCCTCATAGTAGTCGTAGTTGATCTGCGCCATTGGTGCGTTGACGCACGCCCCGAGACACTCAACTTCGACCCACGAGAACTTGCCGTCCTTGGTCACTTCGCCCTGGTCGCCAATGCGCTTGCGGCAGACCTTTTCAAGATCATCCGCGCCACGCAGCCGGCACGGCGTCGTGCCGCAAAGCTGTACGTGAAATTTTCCAACCGGCCAAAGATTGAACATCGTGTAGAACGTAGCAACTTCCAAAGCGCGGATGTGCGCCATGCCGAGGAAGTCGCTGACATGGCGGATCGCCGCCTCCGGCAACCAGCCGCCGTGCTGTTCCTGTGCGCGCCAGAGCAGCGGGACGATCGCCGACTGCTGACGGCCTTCCGGATATTTGGTGATTTCCTTCTGCGCCCAGGCGAGATTCTCTTTGTCGAAAGAGAAATCCTTAGGCTGCATTTCCGGTGGAGCAAGGCGGCGAACGCTCATCGGTCCACCTCGCCGAACACAATATCGATCGAGCCAAGAATGGCGGACACGTCTGCGAGCATGTGGCCGCGGCATAGGAAGTCCATGGCCTGCAGATGCGCGAAGCCCGGCGCGCGGATCTTGCACTTGTACGGCTTGTTGGTGTCGTCAGCGACCAGATAGACGCCGAACTCGCCTTTCGGCGCTTCGACGGCCGCGTAAACCTCACCGGCCGGGACGTGGTAGCCTTCGGTGTAGAGCTTGAAGTGATGAATCAGGCCTTCCATTGAGCGCTTCATCTCGCCCCGCCTGGGCGGCACGATCTTGTTGTCGTCGACGGTGACCGGACCTTCGCCAGCAGGTGAGCGCAGTTTTTCCAGACATTGCTTCATGATCCGCGTCGACTGGCGCATTTCTTCCATGCGGATCAGATAGCGGTCGAAGCAGTCGCCGTTCTTCCCGATCGGAATGTCGAAATCGAGCTCGGAATAGCACTCGTAGGGTTGCGCCTTACGCAAATCCCATGCGGCGCCCGAGCCACGCACCATCACGCCGGAGAAACCCCAATTCCAGGCGTCGGAAAGCTTCACCACACCGATATCGACGTTGCGCTGCTTGAAGATTCGATTGCCGGTGAGCAATGCGTCCAGATCGTCAACCACCTTCAGAAACGGATCGCAGAACGCGTAGATGTCGTCGATGAGCCTCGGCGGCAGGTCCTGATGTACGCCGCCGGGACGGAAGTAGGCCGCATGCATGCGCGAGCCTGACGCGCGCTCGTAGAACACCATCAGCTTCTCGCGCTCTTCGAATCCCCACAGAGGGGGCGTGAGCGCACCAACGTCCATTGCCTGAGTGGTGACATTGAGCAGATGCGACAGCAAGCGCCCGATTTCCGAATACAGGACGCGGATCAATTGCGCGCGCTTTGGCACATGAAAGCCGAGCAGTTTCTCGACCGCGAGGCAGAAGGCATGCTCTTGATTCATCGGCGCGACATAGTCGAGCCGGTCGAAATAGGGCACGGCCTGCAGATAGGTCTTTTGTTCGATTAGCTTTTCGGTGCCACGGTGGAGCAGACCAATATGGGGGTCGACACGTTCGACAACTTCGCCGTCGAGTTCGAGCACGAGACGCAGCACCCCATGCGCCGCCGGATGCTGCGGTCCGAAATTAATAGTGAAGTTGCGTACTGCTGTTTCGGCCATCAGTTCACCAGCTCTGCCGCGGCTTTCGCCTTTTCGGCTAGTTTCGTATTGAAACGATCCCAGCTCACCACGACGCGCTCGTGACGTCCCTCCCCGATCAGATCCATGCCGTCGTGGGCGCTCAGCTTGAACATGATCTTGCGGCCCTGAACCTCGCTGACCTCGACGTCAACCTTTACCGTCATGCCGGGTGGCGTTGCCGCCAGATGCGAGACGTCAACATGCGTGCCCAGGCTGCCTTCGCCGGCATCCAGATAGTCGCTGAGGAGCTGAGTGCAGGTCCATTCCATCAGCACGATCATGAAGCCCGTTGCGAACACCTTCGGCATTTGAGCAATGATCGGCGATTCCGGATAGGTGTACGGCACGGTCTTGTTCTCCGGCACCTTGTAGGAGAACGAATGTTTGAGGCCGGGCTTGAGTGTTGGCTTCATGCTCAGGATCCCTTGCCTTCCGGCTTGGCCTTCTCGTCGCCGGGCAGAACATAATCCGTGCCTTCCCATGGCGAGAGGAAATCGAAGCTGCGAAATTCCTGCGCCAGGGTCACCTTGTCATAGACCACACGCTTTTGTTCATCGTCCCACCGCACCTCAACAAATCCGGTAAGGGGAAAGTCCTTGCGTAACGGATGGCCCTCGAATCCGTAGTCGGTGAGGAGCCGACGCATATCCGGGTGTCCGGTGAACAGGACACCGTAGAGATCGTAGGTTTCGCGCTCGAACCAGTCGGCGCCGCGGAACACATTGATCAGTGACGCAACAGGCGTCGTTTCGTCCGTCATGATCTTGAGTCGCACGCGCTGGTTCAGATGCGGCGATAGAAAATGATAGACGACGTCAAAACGCTGCTCGCGCGACGGCCAATCCACCGCGGTGACATCAATGATATTGATGAACTGACAGGCCGGATCGTCCCGAAGAAAGGTCGCGACCTTGATCAAATCGGCTGCGCGCGCGTCCACCGTCAACTCGCCACGCGCGACCGTGTAGCCGGAGACTGAAGCGCCGAGGGCGCTCTTTATCGTCTGCCCAAGCCTGTCGAGCGTGTCGTCCATGTCCGGCTCCGCTCAGCGCTCGATCGTGCCGGTACGGCGAATCTTTTTCTGCAAAAGCATCACGCCATAGAGAAGTGCCTCCGCGGTCGGAGGACAGCCGGGCACGTAGATGTCGACGGGAACGATGCGATCGCACCCACGGACGACCGAATAGGAATAATGATAGTAGCCGCCGCCATTGGCGCACGATCCCATGGAGATGACATAGCGCGGCTCCGGCATCTGGTCGTAGACCTTGCGGAGCGCAGGCGCCATCTTGTTGGTTAGCGTGCCGGCGACGATCATGACGTCCGACTGACGGGGCGACGCACGCGGCGCAAAGCCGAAACGCTCCGCGTCGTATCGCGGCATGGACATCTGCATCATTTCGATCGCGCAGCACGCGAGCCCGAATGTCATCCACATCAATGACCCGGTGCGCGCCCACGTAATCAGGTCGTCAGCGGCAGTGACGAGGAAACCTTTGTCGGAAAGTTCCGCATTCACGCCGGTGAAAAACGAATCGTCCGCCCCGACCGGTTTTCCGGTGCGCGGATCGATAATCCCCCTCGCGGCGGGTGCTACGACGGTCATGGGCTCGTCAATCCCATTCCAGCGCCCCCTTCCTCCACTCATATATGAAGCCGACGGTCAGAACGCCAAGGAAAACCATCATCGACCAGAAACCGAATAGCCCGATTTCGCGGAAAGCGACGGCCCAGGGGAACAGGAAGCTGACCTCGAGATCGAAAATGATGAAGAGGATGGCCACGAGATAGAAGCGCACGTCGAACTTCATGCGGGCGTCATCAAAAGCATTGAAGCCGCACTCGTAGGCGGAGAGCTTCTCGGGGTCCGGCTGCTTGTAGGCGACGATGAAGGGGGCAATCAGCAACGCAAGGCCGATGGCCAACGCCACCGCGATGAAAATGACCAATGGCAGATAATCAAGCAGCAATGCGCTCATCGCGACCTCAGCGTGCAGCCCCGCCTTACTGATATACGCCCGCCCGGACCGCTCGGCGGCCCGAAAAGGCGCCGGTGTCCCGCACAAATAGGCCGTTGCTAGTTGGGAATGACCTCAAGGCGGGAGCGGCCGAGGCTTAGCGCAGCGCACAATGGGTGGCAAGCCAACATTGGTCATCCAAAATTGCAAAGGTGCCACCCGCGTGATTGATAGGGGCGACGAGCCCTTAATCATCGCCGCCAAAGCGGGCGGCCGAACAATGGAAATAGTGCATGGGTGCTGTGCGACGGATCGCTCTGGCTGCGGCTGCTTTTGCTGCCACAATTTGCGGTCCGGTGAATGCCGGCGACTACCCTTCCCGTCCGGTCAAAATTATCGTGCCATTCGGGGCCGGAGGACCGACGGACGTCTACACACGGGCGATCGGCGAAGAATTGCGCAAGGCCCTGCATCAGCCGTTTGTGATGGAAAACCGCCCCGGCGCGGGCACAACGATTGGCACCGATTTCGTCGCCAAATCACCCCCCGACGGCTACACGCTTTTGATGGTCTCCGGCACCCAGACCGTCAATGAGACCCTCTACGCTCATAAGCAATATCAGCTCATGCGCGACCTCGTTCCGGTCGCCCCGCTTATCGACACCGATCTGGTGCTGGTCGTGCATCCCTCGGTGCAGGCAAAAACCCTGGGCGAGCTGCTGGCGCTCGCGCGATCAAATCCCGGAACCATCAACTACGGTTCGTCCGGTCCCGGTTCGAACTACCATATGGCCGGCGAGCTGCTTAAGAACCTGGCCGGCGTCGACATCGTGCATGTGCCTTACAAGGGTTCGACCGGTGCGCGGAACGACATCCTCAGCGGGCAAATCCAGATGCTGTTCGACTCGGTGCCCACCATGGCGCCGATGATCAAGGCTGGCCTCGTCCGCGCCCTCGGAACGACCGGAAAGACCCGGTCACCTATCCTCCCCGACGTGCCGACGATCGCTGAAGCGGGCGTCGCGGGTTTCAACGCGACTCTCTGGGTCGGCTTCATGGCGCCGGCGGCCACCCCGCAACCGATCGTCGACAAGCTCAATCAGGAAATTACCAAGATCGCATCGCGGCCCGATATCAAGGAAGCCTGGGAAAAGACGGGTGCGACTCCGACCACAATGACGCAAACCGATTTCAAGGTGTTTATGGATGAACAGGTCGCTAAGTGGGCGAACGTCATCAAGGCCAACCACATTCCGCCCATCAACTGACGCCGACGACACGTGCCCAGTCCAACATAGGTGAGTGATGAACGAAATGATCAGCCCCGCAGCAGCGGTAAAGAGCGAGGAGCACTGGACTACCAAAGATGGTGGCGTGAAGCTGTTTCTGTTTGAGAAGTATGCGCACGATCCCGCGAAGACCGTCGGCACGATCCTGTTTGTCCATGGGTCGTCCATGGCGTCTCAGCCGACCTTCGATTTGCAGGTCCCGGGTCGAACCGATTCATCCGCAATGGATCATTTCGCGCGACGTGGATATGACTGCTGGTCCGTCGATATGGAGGGCTACGGACGTTCCACTAAGGACCGCGACAACAACGCGCCGATATCCCAGGGCGCGGATGATTGCTACGCGGCCGCCTTGTACATCCAGAAACTGCGCGGCAAACGTCCCTTTTTGATCTATGGGATTTCCTCAGGCGCGTTGCGCGGGGCGATGTTCGCCGAGCGGCACCCGGAGATGGTGGCGAGACTCGCGCTCGATGCCATGGTCTGGACCGGCGAAGGTTCTCCCACGCTCGAGCAGCGGCGCAAGAATCTCGCCGAGTTCAAAGCGACAAACCGGCGACCGATCGACAAGGCGTTCATTCGCTCGGTGTTCGACCGCGATCACCCCGATACGGCCGAACGCCACGTGATCGATGCTTTCGCTGACGCGGTGACTGCGCTCGACGATTCAGTGCCGACCGGAACCTACGTCGACATGTGCTCGAAACTGCCGATCGTCGACCCGGAAAAAATAAAGGTGCCGACGTTGATCATGCGCGGTCAACACGACGGGATCGCGTCGCTCGAAGACCTGATGAAATTCTACGCGAAGCTCCCGAATCCGGACAAGCAGTTCACCGTCATGCCGGGAATTTCGCACGCGAGTTTCCAGCAGAAAAATTACATGCTGGTTTACCACATTCTCGCAAGCTTCTTTGCGCAGCCGGCGCCGGTTTACCTGGGCTAGTGACTTTTATTTGTCATGGCCGGGCTGATGCCGGGCATGACGAGTTCCTAGACTCCGAGTTTGCCCGCGAGGTCGGCAAGATCGGCGGCGGCGAAATCCACCGGCACAGTGGGTACGCGCTCACCCGTGCCGGGGCCGTATTCGCCGGGACGCGCAATATGCGCGGTGCGCAAACCGCACGCCGCGGCGGCCGCGAGATCGTTGCTGTGCGCCGCGACCATCATGCATTGCGCCGGATCGAGATCGAACGCCTCGCAGGCAGCAAGATAGACGCGCGGCTTTGGCTTGTAATCGCCGGCAATCTCTGCGCCAAGGATCGCGTCCCATGGAAAACTGTTTCGGCGCGCAAGGTCGACCATCAGTGAGATGTTGCCGTTCGAGACAGGCGCCAGCAGAAACCTTTTCTGCAGGCGCTTGAGCGCTGCTGGAACGTCGGGCCATGCGTCCAGCCGATGCCACGCCAGCGTGAGCTCGTGCCGGACGCTTTCAGAGAGATCGGTCAGGCCGAAGCGCGGCATGAAGCGCTCGAGATTGCGACGGTGCAGCAGGTCGAGCTTACTGAACGGGATGCGGCCGGCCCTCACCTCCTCCATGCCGGGCTGATATTCAGCCCTCCAGGCGTCGGCGAAGCGGGTCCAGTCGAGGCTATATCCAAGCGGCCCCAGTGCCCGGTCAGCCTCCCTGGCGACCGCCGTGCGCCAGTCCACCAGGGTACCGAAGACGTCGAAGAACATCGCCCGGATGGAGGTCATGGCCGGCGCTGCAACCTGCTTTTCCGGGCCAGTCTAGCGCCGGTTTTGCCACGCAATATCATGGCTAAGTCATTGATAAAATGGCGGGAGCGACGGGACTCGAACCCGCGGCCTCTGCCGTGACAGGGCAGCGCTCTAACCAACTGAGCTACGCCCCCGCGGGCGTTTGTTCGAGTTATAGGCGCCCAAAAGGCAAGTCAAGGTAAACGCCTTCGCACCCACGGAAATTGCGAAAAAGCCTTATTTACCTAGAAGAATCGATGGTCAGAGTGCCCCCGAATCGTCTATGCGGGCATGGTGTTTGGCGTTTCGCCAAACTGGCGGATTCAAGAGGAGGGTCCCACTGATGGCAATGGTTCCTGGAAAAGCTCCGACACCACCGACCGTCACGCTTAAACATCTCGCGGCCGCGCTCGCGGAAACGCATGAGATGTCGAAGAAACAGGCGGAGACCGTGCTCGGCGATCTGGTCGGAAATATTGTGAAGCATTTGAAGAAGGGCGAACGCATCCGTATTGGCGGTCTTGGCATTCTTCAGGTGCGCAAGCGCGCTGCCCGTATTGGTCGCAACCCCGCAACCGGCGAGCAAATCCAGATTAAGGCCAGCAAGAAAGTCGCGTTCCGCGCCTCTAAAGAATTGAAAGAATCGATCTAACGACTTTCTGCCTGACCCTCCGGGGAGTCACGGCAGGCGCGAAGCGAAAGGCTTCTCGCCTGCCGTTTCATTTTTACCGAACGTCGCATCGGTAGGCGAAAAAGAAGAAAATTCCACTCGCCCCTTTCCAGCAGAGGTCAATCGCCGAATTTCCTGGCGTCGAAGTCGGCGAATAGGCGATATATCGGCTATTCGACCACCGCGTCAGCGCGCGCGAGCACCGCGGCCGGCACGGTGAGGCCGAGGGATTTTATCGTTTTGAGATTGATCACGGACCGACTTGCACCCCAAATGGCAACGACGACCACTGCGACCAGGAGCCATATGGTCCCTCCGCGAGAGAATGACGCTGCCGCGATTACGACGAGCGCCGCCAAAGCCACGAAATCAATAGCCTTCATATAATCACTGACGAACTGCATGAAATTTCTCGCTCGACATGGTCGCTGCGAATAGTAACGGCAAAATTCGAGTTCCCGGGAGTGGCGATGAACGTGGGCATACAACGGTTATAATCGCTGCCACGAGGTATCAAATGCCAGTGCGCCGTATTGATCACATTTTGATTGCGATGCCCCCCGGTCGCGAAGACGAGGCAAGAGCCTTCTATCATGGCATCCTCGGCCTCGATGAAAAGGTGAAGCCGCCACAGCTAGCCGCGCGTGGCGGCTGCTGGTTTGAAAGCGGACATTTGCAGGTCCATCTGGGCGTTGAGAACAATTTCATTCCCGCGCGAAAGGCGCATCCGGCCTTTATCGTCGATGACCTCGCGGCGATGATCACGAAAGCAATGCAGGCCGGTTACAAAGTCACGGCCGATGATCCCATCGAGGGGTCCGACAGGCGTCATATCGACGATCCGTTCGGCAACCGCATCGAGTTGATCGAACCGCACGCCAAATGAGCTACGGCGGGCAGATATAACCTGGGCCGCTCGGATTGGGGAAACAGCCGACCGAAGCCGGAAGAACATATTTCGGCAGCCACAGCACAACCGACGGGAAATAGATCGTGAACGCAATCGTAATGAGAAAAACGGCATAGATCGGACACGCTGCACGCAAGGCCTGCGAGAAACGAACTCCGACGAATTTGGAAGCCATGAGCAGAACGAGACCGTAAGGCGGCGTAATCAATCCGAACGCAAGTGTCGCAATCAGGACGACACCCATGTGAACGGGGTTGATATTTCCTGCCTCGGTCAGCGCGTTTACCAGTGGCATGAAAATGATGATCGTCGGCACCGGCTCAATGAAATCGCCGATGACTGTGAAAAGAGCAACCATCAGCAACATGATCAGGTGCGGGTCATTGCCAGCCAGGCCGGTAATCCAATCTGCGATGACGATCGCGCCGCGCAAATATGCAAAGAGCCACCCGAAAGCATTGGCTGCCCCGATCGTGATGAGCGGGAGCGAGAAAATCAGACCCGCAAGGCAGAAATCATAAGCGAGAAGTCTGATATGGCCTCTGTTCAGCGCGGGAATGACGACAAAAAGAATATAGACAACTGCGACCACACCGGCCTCGGTTGGTGTGAACCACCCGGTCAGAATGCCTCCCAAAAGGATGACCGGGATCATCAACGGCAGTGAGGCGTCTTTCAATGCGCCGGCGACTTCGCGAAATGGGGCGCGCTGGCGCTGTATACCCGTCGGACCGAAGAAATAGCAAAAGATCATCAAGCCAAAGCCGATCATCAGACCAGGCACAACGCCCGCCATAAAAAGCCCGGCGATCGAGACATTGCCGATTGCGCCGTAAACCACGGCGGTAATGCTTGGTGGCACGAGAGCGGCAATTGTCGAGGCCGATGCAATGATCGCCGCGATAAAGGCGGGGCTGTATCCCTCGTTCTTCATCGGGCGGCCAAGTGCCCGGCTTATGACCGCGACATCGGCGGTCGTAGATCCCGACATCTCCGAAAAAAACATACTGAATACCGTGACGACCTGAGAGAGCCCGCCACGCACATGTCCGACCAGGGCCAGTGAAAGTTTTACGACGCGAATGACCACGTTGGCCGAACTCATGAGTTCGCCGACGAGAAGAAAGAAAGGAATGGCGAGCAAGGCCTCTACGTCCATTCCGTCGAACATCTTCTGGATGATCGCGATGTGCGAGACTTGCGTAAACGAAGCGCCCACCAGCACTCCGGCCATCAACGCGAACGGGACCGGCACGCCGAGATATCCGAAAAACAGGAACAAGAAGCTCATCAACCCGAGAACAAGGCCGGAATTCATTCGCGCAGCCCCGCGGGATCAGCTGCGTTGATCGGCCCGGCTTCTGGTTCTTTGTGATCGAAACCGTTTTTCAAGCCGTTGACGATTTGCTCAATGGTAAACAGCGCGACCAGTACGCCGCAAATCGGAATAGCGGCGTAGAGCGTGGCAATGGGCGTCATCGACGGCATGCGGAAACTTGAAAAGCCGCGCAGAAAATTCAGGTACCCGAAATAGATGAAACTGATTGCGACGCCGAGCACGATGAGCCGGATGACAATCTCGACGACGAGCCGCGCTTTGCCATCAAGCGCCTCAGCAATGGCTGTCAGATAGAGATGATCGTTGCGGCGCGTAGCAACCGCCGTGCCGAAGAAGATCGCATAGATGAACAGCGTCGACGTGACCTCCTGCAGCCAAAGCCAAGGGGTGCCGATCGTGCGGGTGATGATGTCGAACGTGACCGTGGCGCAGAAGCTGAACAGCAGGACTCCGCACAGCACCATCAATGCCAGCTCAAGACCGTCAAGCGCACGCCACTTCAGGTGGCGCTGTCGCTGAGCGACGAGCTTGACCGCGATGGTCATCGGGAACTCCGCTTGCGTCCAGGAGAGGAAGAGGGCCAACGAGTCGGCCCTCTGACCGCGTTACTGCACGGCCCTGATCAAATCCTTGATCTTCACCGCGTGCGGCCCAAGTTCGGCGGCGAGTTTATCGAGATAGGGATCTGCGAGTTTCTGAAAACCGGATTTGTCGACGTTGGGGACTATTTTGACGCCAAGCGACTTCAGCTTGTCCGCAGACTGGTGCTCCAGGTCGATGGCTTTGGCCGGCTCCTTGCTGCTCACCTCATCCGCAGCTGTCTGCACCCACTTTTTTTGCTCGTCGGTCAAACTTTTCCATAGTTTGTCGCTGATCCAGATCAGATTGTTGTTGGCCTCGTGCTCGGTCATCGAGAGCACAGGCGCGACCTCATAGTGCTTATTCGCCTGATAGACATTGACGCCGTTTTCCGCGACGTCGACGACGCCGGTCTGCAGGGATGTGTAAACGCTTCCGAATGGCATATGGACGGTCTGGGCCCCGTAGACGGGGAACATCAGATCTTCGGTTGGCGTCGCCTGTACACGGACCTTGAGGCCCTTGATGTCCTCAAGCTTGGCAATCGGATTTTTGCCATACATGTTCCGCAGGCCGAGTGTGATGACCGCAATTACGTGCGCGCCTTGCACGGTGTCTTCGACCAAAGTCCTCACTGCGCCAGCGACCTTGGGATCGGCGAGCGCTTTCACAAGATGGTTTTCATCGCGGAACAGAAAATGCAGCGACATCACGCCGGCCTGCGGTGTCAGAGTTGCGGCATTGGCTGACGAACTGATGCAGAACTCGACGTCGCCCGCTTTGACAAGCTGGAGAACTTGCGGCTCTTGGCCAAGCTGCGCGCCCGGATATTGATCGATCAGCATCGTGCCTTTGCTCAATTCCTTGAGCCGTTCGGCGAAAATGTCACCGGCGATGCCATAACCCGTGGTCTTCGGCTGGTCATAGGCGAAGCGATAATGCTTTGCCTCCTGCGCCATCGCGGTTGACATCCAGGCTGTCGCAAGAGCAGCGAACGCAATTCCGTAGGCGGTCCGAACGACTGAAAGCATGACCTTCCTCCTGCCGAATATATTCGTTGTTGCTGGTCGCGGCCAAAAAGCTGTCGTGCCCCCCGTGAGCTGGCAAAAAGCCTAGCACTTTGCGAGCGCGCCGCGCGGCCAATCAGCGGGCGGTCTGGCTTCGTAGATCCGCCACGTCCTTTGCCGTGAGCTTGGATGCTGCGCTGCCAAACCGACCCGTGACGTAGTTGGCAACCGCCGCGATCTCCGTGTCAGTATAAATGCTGCCAAATGCCGGCATCGACAATCCGCCTGGCGCGAAGCGTCGCGTGCCGGAAATGACGATCTGCGCGACATTGGTTGCGCTCGGATCGTTGACCGCCCGGCTGCCCGAAATCGTGGCGAAGGGTGAGATCGCGCTTACGCCTGTCCAGTTGTGGCAACTGGCGCAGGCCTGCGCGAACACCTTGCCGCCGAGCGTATCGGTGACCGCCCCACCCTCTTTCGGCGATGCGGGTGCCGGCGGCGCGATGGTTGCCGGTTCGGATGAAGCAACGGCTGGGACGCTCTTTAGATAAGTCACGAGCGCCCTGATATCGGCCGGGTCCATCTGGCTGAAGCTGTTGTCGACCGCTTCGCCCATGGGCCCGGAGGCTGTGCCGCGCCCGGCGGCGTGGCCTTTGGCGAGATAGCTAAAGACATCCTCGTCGCTCCATGAGCCGATGCCCGTGCCTTTGTCTGATGTAATGTCATACGCACGCCAACCGGCGGCAACGGCTCCGGCGAATTTTCGACGATTATTCAGCGCAAAAGCGAGATTGCGTGGGGTGTGGCAGTCGCCGCAGTGCGCCAGCGCTTCGGCGATATAGGCACCACGGTTCCATTCGGCGCTCTTTTCAGTGTTCGGCGCAAAGCGCCGGTCGGGATTAAACGCGGTCGACCAAAGGATCATCGACCAGCGCTGGTTGAAGGGAAATTGCAGCGTGTTGTCCTGTTTCTCGCTATGCACGGCGGGCAGGCTAAGAAGGTAGGCCTTGATCGCCAATACATCGGCGTCGGTCATAAAAGTGTACGAGGTATAGGGCATGGCCGGATAAAGCCGCGCGCCATCTTTGCGAATGCCGCGCTGCACAGCGTCGAGGAAATCCCGATCGCTATAATTGCCGATGCCGGTGTCCTTGTCGGCGGTGATATTGGTCGAATAGAGCGTGCCGAACGGCAGCGGGAAAGCAAGGCCGCCGGCGTACTCAGCGCCGCCCGGCGCGGTGTGACAGACCATACAGTCCGCAGCTTTCGCGAGATATTCGCCGCGTTTGACGATGTCGGCTTTGGCGAGGCCGGCCGGAACGCCCGTCGGATTGGCCTCCTTATAGTCGGCAAGCGCAACTGTCGCGCCTCGGGCAAATGCGAGCGGTCCTGGATTGAAGGTCCGCCAGGCGAACACACCGATGGCCACGAGGATGATGGCGGCAATAACGGTCGTGACGAACCGGCGCATGGCAGTCACGCCTTCTTCACGGCAATGGCGGCGCGGTCGATCGGCAGGCGGCGCAGCGGCACTCCCGTTGCCGCATAGATCGCGTTTCGCAAAGCGGGTGGACCGGCGGTCGCACCTGTCTCACCAATGCCGCCGGGATGCTCGGCGCTTTTGATCACGTGGACATCGATCGGCGGCACCTCATCGATGCGCAGCATTCGGTAGTCGTTGAAATTTGACTGCTGCACGCGACCTTTCTCGAGCGTGACGTCGCCCCATAGCGCTGCGGTCAGGCCGAAGATCAGTCCGCCCTGGAGTTGCGCTATAATGGTATCGGGATTGACGGCGATGCCAGTATCGACCGCGCAGGTGACGCGGCGCAAATGCACGCCACCGACATCATCGACTTCGGCTTCGACCACCGTGGCAATGAAGCTGCCAAACGACGGCTGTGCGGACACGCCACGTCCGACTCGCGCCGGCAGCGGCGACCCCCACCCCGATTTCTCGGCGACCAGCTTTAGCGCCGCTTTCAGCCGCGGCGTGCCATCGAGCATGCCGAGTCGGAAGGCGACCGGGTCCATCTTCGCCTTGCGCGCAAGTTCGTCCATGAAGCTTTCGATCGCAAAGACATTATTGTTCGGCCCGACGCCACGCCAGAAGCCGGTAATCACTGCAGGCGGTTCGGCGCGCACATATTCGACGCGTTTGTTCGGGATGTCGTAGGGCATGTCCACAGCACTATCGACGGCGTCGGGATCGATCCCATTCTGGAATGCCGGTGGGATCCAGCGTGCCATAATCGAAGAGCCGGTGACCTTGTATTTCCAGGCGACGATCTTGCCGCTCGAAAGAGAGGCGGAAATCGTATCGCGATAGGCCGGCCGATAGACGTCGTGCTGCATGTCCTCTTCGCGCGTCCACACGACTTTGATCGGGCTCGAAACTTGTTTGGCGATGCGCACTGCGCTTTCGACCATGTCGGGCTCGAGACGACGGCCGAAGCCACCACCGAGGTAGTGGTTGTTGACGGTGACTTTGTCGACCGGCAAACCCGCGGCCTTGGCCGCATATTGTTGACACCGGCTCTGTACTTGCGTGCCGGTCCAGATCTCGCATGCGCCCGGAGTCAGACGCACAGTACAGTTCATGGGTTCCATCGCGGCATGGGCGAGCAATGGCAGCTCGTAGTCGGCGTCGAAGCGCTCGCCCTGCGTGAGGCCCTTGTCGACGTCGCCTTCGGATTTGGCGACGACGCCATTCTTCGTGCTCTCGACACGCAGTCCGTTCCAGATGTCAGTCGAATTAATCTTGGCGTTCGGCCCTTCATCCCAAGTCACTCTTAGGGCGTCGAGTCCCCGCCAGGCAGTCCACATATTGTCACCGACCACGGCGACGAGATCGTCGAGCACGACGACCTGGCTCACGCCAGGCAGCTGTTTCGTGACGCTGTCGTCGACATGCTTCACTTTGCCGCCGAGCACCGGACACTGGGCGAGGGTCGCGAACTTCATGTCCGGCACCATCGCGTCGATGCCATAGATGGTCTTGCCGTCGGATTTGTCAGGCGTGTCGTGACGCTTCAACGGCTTACCGATCAGCGCAAAATCTTTCGGGTCCTTGAGCTTCGGTTTGTCCGGGACCGGCAACTTGGCGGCGGCATCGGCGAGCTCGCCATAAGTGAGGGTGCGATTGCTCGCGGCATGTGTGACCTTGCCATTTGCAGCGCTGCAGCTTTCCGCATCGACCTGCCACTGCGAAGCTGCAGCCGCAATCAGCATAGAGCGAGCGGCGGCCCCTGCCCCGCGCAACTTGTCCCAGAACGAGCGGATCGAGTTGGAATTGCCGGTGACCTGAATGCCGAAAAGCGGATTAGCGTAAAGTTTGTCGCTCGCCGGCGCATGTTTGATCACCACTTGGGCGTAGTCCGCGTCAAGTTCTTCGGCGAGGATCATGGCGATCGCGGTGTAGACGCCCTGGCCCATCTCGGCCTGTGGAATCACCAGCGTCGTCTTGCCGGCATTGTCGATGCGGATAAAGGCATTCGGCGCGAACTGACCGCCGGGCTGGTCGGGCTGTTGTTCCGGCTCGTTGACGGGCGCGGCGCGCAGCGGCCACTGAAAGGCCAGCACGAGACCACCGGTAAGGCCGGTTTGCAGGACAACCCGGCGCGAAAGGGCGGCACGCGTTGACATCATGACTGCCTCCTTCCGCCGTTGCCCGCGGCACTCTTGATGGCTTCGCGGATGCGTACATAGGTGCCGCAGCGACAGATATTGCCCGCCATCGCTGCGTTGATGTCGGCGTCGTCGGGATGCGGATTCTTCGCGAGTAGCGCCGCCGCCGACATGATCTGCCCTGATTGGCAGTAACCGCACTGGATTACTTCGAGATCGAGCCAGGCCTTTTGCACCTTGGCGCCTGCTTCGGTTGCGCTGACGCCCTCAATCGTGGTGACGGCCCGGTCGCCAACCGCGCCGACCCGCAGCAGGCACGAGCGCACGGGGTTACCATCGATGTGCACGGTGCAAGCACCACACTGGGCGATGCCGCAGCCGTATTTGGTGCCTGTCATACCGAGAACATCGCGCAAGACCCAGAGCAGCGGGGTGTCACCGTCGACATCGATGTCGTGCGAGGCACCGTTGACTTTCATGGAAAAGGTCATGGTGAGTTCCTTTCATTCCGGTGCTGCACCGTGAGGCGACGACGATGTCACACATTCCGTGGAAATCAATCAAGGTGGACCAAGGGTCAAAACCGGCCAGACGCTTTTGCTCGCGCCAACGGACTTACATGGGGGCAAGAGAATTTCGTAGCGGAATGTCCGAAATTCTCATCAAACCGCCAAACGGCTCGTTCAGTTCTAAAATCAAATAGATTGCACAGGATGCCGATAGGCCGAAGACACATAGAAAAGCCAGACCTGTTGTATTGATATCCGAGAATAAGCTGAAGCTTAAAAATATGATGAAAAGCCAGAACACAAGAATGCCGAGAAACGGTTTTGGAATTTGATTTTCCGACTCTGCAAACAGCAAGAAACGTGTTTGGGCCACATCATTGGCAACCTGTATCGCCCGGCCTTGGAGCGAGCGCTGGATTTCAGTCTTTGGCGTTAGCCCAAGAATGGATAAATAAACTTTTTCACCTTCGGTGCTGGCCGTAAACGGCTCGTTCGTTATTTTTTCGTGCCAGAGCCGCTCGATAAGAGGATTTATTGCCTCCCTTACCTGTCTGCGGAGAGGGATTGCGTCGGGGCCGTACTGTGCCAGCAAATTGTCGAGTAAAATAATGTTGGCTGTAAGCTGCTTGACTTGGGTGCTCCTGACGTCGAAAGACCCTTTTGCGCCTCCGATCAATAAGCCGAGGACGAGTGCGGCTATCGTTGCGATGAGGCCTGCACCAAGACGCACGACGTCCTGTGTTTCTTTGCTGAGATGATGGTCCGGCAATACGCGGCGAAGTGCCGTACCAACGAGGATGCCACCCAGCACTAACAAAAATATCACGCAAGACAATACAAAAGGGGTCATATGTTCATTATGCCAAACGCGTGACGATGTTCCACATTTCGCGCAAAACAATGCTGAAGTGTCAAGATGAGCGCCTAACCTTCACCACAACTGTCTCTCCCTGTGTCGGCGTTGCGATGTCCACTTTGGGCCAATAGCTGAAAAAAAATGGTGATGCATTGGGTCAAGAGCGGGCATCGAGCTAGTCGCCCTGTGTGAAAAACGCCTCGTCACTTGGTAGCGCAGGCGCTCCGTGAGCAGAGGCCTTGACCGCGGTGAAGGCATCCACAAGGAAGAGGGATTTGGCGCTTTCGCGCGCCAGCTCCTCAATTCGCTTTTGCAGCTTCGCAACCGTCTCAGGGTTCTTCTCAGCCAGATTGATCTTTTCACCGGGATCTTGCGCGATGTTGTAGAGCTCCAGAGCGGAGGGCAGCGGCGTGCGCCAGATCAGTTTCCAGTCCCCTTCGCGCACGCCGCCGCGGAATGGCTCAATGTTGTAAACGACCTCGTGACGCGGTGATGGCTTGCCGTCGCTCAGGGTGGACCAGACGTCGACGCCATCGAGTGGCTTTCCTTTGTTCAGACTCGCGCCAGCAAGACCGGCGAGCGTCGGAAACATGTCCACGATATGCATGATTTCGTTGTTCTCGCCCGGCTTGATGTGGCCAGGCCAGTTGGCGAGTGCCACAACGCGCGTACCGCCTTCGTACAGCATGCCTTTCCCGCCGCGATACGGACCATTGTCGGCGGGCAGTTTCAGATTGGAGACATCGACGTCGCCGGAAAGCATCGTCGTGCGATTGCCGCCATTGTCACTCATGAAAACGATGAACGTATTGTCCCGCATTCCCTTTTTTTCGAGCGCTGCAACCACGTTGCCGATTTCGTCATCCATCGCACTGATCATTGCCGCGTACACACGTCGTGTCGGGTCCTCAATGTGCTTGTATCTTTCGAGGTATTCCTTTGGCGCCTGATAGGGAGCGTGCGGTGCCGTGAATGCGAGATAGAGGAAGAGCGGTGTCTTTGGATCGTGGGCGCTTATCTGCGCAACAGCGTCCTTGCCCCACAGTTGGGTGACGTATCCGGGCTCTTTCACCGGTTGATTGTTGCGGAACCAGTCCTTCACGTTCGCCGATGCGTGCGTGAAGTAGTCGACCTCGCCAACCATCGAGCCATAGTGGTAGTCAAACCCGCGCTGGCGCGGCCAGTACTTTCGGTCTGAATGACCCAAATGCCATTTTCCAACCATCACCGTGCTGTAGCCAGCCTCTTTGAGAGCCTGAGGCAGGAGTCGCTCATCGGTTGGCAGACCGTACTTGCTCGGTGTTGGAATGACTGCGGTCTGCAGGCCATAGCGGAACGGATAACGGCCAGTCAGGAGTGCCGCCCGCGTCGGCGTGCACATTGGCTGAACATAGAACTGTTCGAGCCGCGACCCACCTTGAGCAAGCTTGTCGATATTCGGCGTCTTGATGTCGGAGCCGTGGAAGCCGACGTCTTTCCAGCCCAAATCATCGGCCACAATGTACACGATGTTCGGGCGCGGAGATGAGGTCTGGGCGCTCACCGGAGATACTGCTGTCAGGACGAGAGCGGCGACACACGCCGCAAATTTCACAGCCAAGATCGAAGCACCGCCAAGCGGAAAATCGGTTTCAACCAAGCCAGCCTCCATTGAAACAAAATGAGTCGCTGATCGAAGTGAACTGAATGAACAACCAAGCGCTGCAGGTCAACAGCAAAGCGACCGCTGCCGCGAGTTGAAAATGTCTGCTTTGGGTCAGAAGCGGACATACTCGCAAAAAGATCATCAAATGTTGTCCGCAATAGAATAGACGCTGCGTTCGCGCACACCCAGCAAAGGCACGGCGCGATCAAGCACAAGCGTCTTGAAGTGTTCGGTTTGCTGGTGCTGACGGAAGGCCTCCTCGGATGTGTAAACTTCATAGAGCAGAAACTCAACGGGCGCGTTGCGACTCCGATGCAGCGTAAACTGCACATTGCCTGGTTCCGTGCGAATCGCCTTGCCCAGTTCACCCAGTATGGCTTCGATTTTTTCCGCTACGTCTTCGCGCGGTCGCCAGCGTGCCACCATAACGTAGGTCATTGGTGCTTCGCCCCTGCAAGACCAAAAGTGAATCAGACAATAAGGCCGCCGCCATCGAGATAGACGATGGATCCAGTGGCAAAGCCAACCGTCATGAAAGTGAGAATCTGCCGCGCGATATCGTCACCAACCCCAACGCGACCAACCGGCAACGCGGCAGCTGCTTTGGCGAGCATCTCGTTGCGAGCTGCCTCCGGCATGGCGGCCCGGATTGGTGTGTCGATGATGCCGGGCGATACCACATTCACTCTCACCGGTGCCAACTCAAGAGCCAAGCTGCGCCCCAGTGACTCCAGCGCGCCGTTCACCGCGCCCACAATCGCGGCGGCCGGTCGCGGACGAACACTTAAGAACCCAGAAACCAGCGTGAGCGATCCGCCGGCATGAATTTCGGCCGCACGCGCAACGCGCCATGCACCCCAGAACTTCCCCTCCATAGTCGCGCGCACGTTTTCCATTGGCACTTCCTTGAAAGGGCCAGTGCGAAGTTGCGCGGCGGTGACGACCACATGGTCCACCGGCCCGCATTGCCGAAAGAGTTGGCTTACGCTTTCGTCGCTTGTGACATCAGTCGGAATCGCTTTTGCGCCCAGCTGTGCCGCAGCCGTCTTCAGGCGGTCGGTGTTACGCGATGCAATGATGACATCAGCGCCCTCGTTCTTTGCAAGTTCGGCTGTCGACAGACCTATACCGGAAGAGCCGCCAACGACAACAACCTTCTGACCTGCAAGCAGCATAAATTCGTCTCCAGCTTTATCGTTCAAAATAGGGGACAAACAATCGCATGAGCATTCGCCATCACGTCGGTTGATATCGCGTGCCGATTGACGGCTTGCTCTGGCCGAGACCCGGCAATTCCCACACACCGGCACCGGCGGGATTGATATCGGCGGCGATGTCGACGTCGATCAAATATGGCCTGTTTGTTTGAACGCCCCCGCGTACCGCCTCTGCGAGATCGGCGGCCCGATCAATGCGCACACCCTCGACTCCGGCCGACCTGGCCATTGCGGCAAAGTCGGGATTGTACCGCTCGCCAGTTTTTGGATTGTGGAAATCGGTCGCTAGTTCGCGACCGCCGAGATATCCGCGCTGCAGTCCCCGGATCGATGCGTAAGCGTAGTTATTCCACACGATCCAGACCACCGGCAGGTCGTATTCCACCGCAGTGCCCAAGACATTGGCGTGCATGAAGAAGGCGCCGTCACCGCATACCGAGACGCAAGGCCGATCGGGTGCGGCGAATTTTGCTCCGAGGACGCCAGCGACACCGAAGCCCATTGGCCCGAATCCCATCGAGCCGATCAACGAGTCGGGACGCCGTGGCTTGCAGTAGCCCAGAAGCCAGTTGTGGTGCACGCCGATGTCACTGACCAAAATGGTGTCTTCCGGCAGGCCGCGATCGATCTCGACGGCCGCGCGCTGCGGATTGATCGGTTTACTGTCGTCGGTAAACCCAGGCGCCACAAACTTGTCCCACTCCTTGCGATAGCGATCGATTGCCTGCAGCCATTTCTTGCGGGCATCGGCTCGTTTGGTCAAATCGGCGCGACGGTCAAGTTCAGCATGCACCTGACGAAGGAAAGTGCGGACATCAGCCATTAAGCCGAGCGCCACAGGATAGTTACGACCAATTTCTTCTGGATCGATGTCCACGTGTATGAGCTTTGTTGGCGGAATTGTGAACGAGTAGCCCGGGATCCACGAGCTCGAGGTGCGATCGTCAAAGCGCATGCCGAGGGCCAGCAACACGTCAGCCTGTCGTGTGGCATGATTGGCCTGGTAGTGGCCACCGCGCGCGACCAAGCCAAGTGCAAGCGGATGATTAGTATCAATCGCACCGAGCCCGCTGGCGGACGCGGCCACGGGAATTTGCAGGCGCTCCGCGAGCTTCAGTAATTCACTGCAGACGCCGCCCCAGCGCACGCCTTGTCCGACGATGATGGTCGGCCGTTCCGCCGATAACAGCATGTCCACCGCCTTCACGACCCCTTCCGGATCGGCGCCACAGCGGCAGGAGATGTGGGCGCTCCACGCTTCCGGATCGGGCGCTTCAGCGGCGGAAGCTTCCATAAAGACATCGAATGGCACATCGAGAACCACAGGTCCCGGACGTCCAGTCACCATCGTCTTCCAGGCCTGTCGTACCGCAAGCGGCACCATCTCGCCTCGCGTCGGTTGGAAAACCTTTTTGCAGTACGAACGTACAGTCGAGGGAAAGTCAGCCTGATAGTGGCGATATAGTTCCTGGAACGCGCCGCGGTTGAACTGGCTGGTCGGCACGTTGCCTGTCACCGCCATAAACGGCACCGAGTCGAGAAAAGCGTTGCCAAGCGAGATTGGCAAATTGGCCGAACCTGGCCCACACGACGTAAAGGTCGCTGTCGGTTGGCCGCCAACGCGATAGTAAACGTCAGCCATGAAGCCGGCGACGCTCTCGTGATGTACGGAGATGGTCTTGATGTCCGCTTTGCGCTCGAACAGCGCGTCGATGAACTGAATATTGCCGTGTCCGCAAAGTCCGAAAACGTAAGGCACCTTCTGCTGGATCAGATAGTCGACGATAACCTGGGCACCGTTCAGCATATTTGTCGACATCGCATCCCTCTCCGTACTTTCACGCCCGCTGAGGCTTGCAAGCCGGCGCGAAGCTATGTCTCATAATGCTGCAGGTCAATTGATATTGTGGTAGAGGGCATCCTGACTCTCTTTGTCGAATGACTGAAAAGCGGTCGTTTGTTCAGCTAAGGACCTTGTGGAGATTTCGCCGTTGAGAAGAACACCCAAAACGAAAGCGCGCCTGAAACCTGCCGCAATTCCACCCGCACTCAAGATTGAGTCGCGCTCAAAGCCGCTTCAACGCAATGTCGGTCACGGTGCGGCGGACCGTCAGCGCGTTCCCGTACAGTCCCTCGGTCGCGCGTTCGCAATCCTTGAGGAGATTGCACGGCATAGAGTCGGAATCGGACTTGCCGAACTGAGCAAAACGGTCGGCCTGCACAACTCAACCGCCTTTCACCTCGCCAAGACACTGGTGTCCCTCGGTTACATCCGTCAGGAAAGAGATTCCAAGCGCTACCGTATCGGCCTCCCGTTGTTCGCTTTGGCGGCCAGCGCGCTTGATGAAATCGAGATGGTGAATATTGCTACGCCCATACTTGAGCAACTGTCGCGAGATACCGGAGAGAGCGGCCATTTCGCCGTTCGTATGGGCGATGCTGTGGTGGTCATTGCGCGGACCAGCGGTTCAGGCGCATTTCAATTGACCGACCGCGTGGGCGTGGTCCGGCCAGCTCATTGCACCGCGTTGGGCAAGGTCATCCTTGCGGCACTGGACGAAGACCAGATCAAACGATTTTTGCAGCGCGTTGAGTTGAAACCATCGACAAAGAAATCGATTACTGAGGTGCCGGCCCTCTTGCGCGAGATTGCAGACGTTAAGCGCACCGGGGTTGCGTATGATCAAGGCGAATTCAATCTCGAAGTGCGCTGTATCGCCGTTCCGACCAAAGATTTTACCGGCCAGACCATCGGTGCAATCGGAATCTCCGGCCCGATCTGGCGCGAATCCAGTCAGGCGCTCCAAACAAAAGCGAAAGCCGTCCAGGCCGCCGGCGCACGATTATCTGCCGCGTTCGGACAAAAAGCGCCGTAAAATCACCGCGCCCGCATAAGATGCGCAGGCGCCTTGGTCGTTGACACCTGCCGGCCGTGGCCGGCACTACCGTCGCATAGGTAATCGCGCACTCTGAACTTTTGGTGTTCCGCACTTGACGCACATCAATGCTGAGCGGCGGTACGTTGTCATTCTTTTCGCTGGCTCCGGGGTAGATGTACTTTGGAGGAAGCCGTACGGGTACGCGTATCAGCCGTACGGATACCAGCCGTGGTGGACGGGCTGAAAGGCGGGCCGCAGGTACAGCTGAATACTAATCGCTTTGGAGGCGGCGATCTGCGCGGGGGGCTGCAACTCTCTACGGAGGTTATCAATGCTGAAACTACTAGCTGCCGGAGCGACAGCGCTCTTCGTCACTCTATCTCCAACTGCTTTCGCACAGGCCCCCTCTGGCATGGGGCCAAGTCAGTTAAGCCCAGCAGACTTAGCCAGACTGACCGACGAGCGGATTGCGATCGTCAAATCTGTTTTGCAGCTGACACCTGACCAGGAGAAATACTGGCCGGCCATCGCAGACGCCATTCGATTCAGGGCGCAAAACCGTGACGCCCGCTTGGCGCGGATAGCGGAGACTGTGGGCAAAATGAGTGACGAAAGCGCCAGCGACGTCTTGCGCAACCGTGATCCTATCGCGTTCCTGGATCGAAGGGCAGATGCCTTGGCTCAACGATCTCAGGATCTAAAAAAGCTTGCAAACGCGTGGCGGCCTCTTTACACGACACTGAGTCCCGAACAGAAACAGCGGATGGCTGCGCTTACGATCTTTGCGTTGCATCAAGCGAGCAATGCAATTGAGCAGCGCATGCAGTCTGACGACGATGACGAGTGGCTGGTGATCATGCGCTAGCTTTTTTTCCAAACGAGAAGAGCCGCAGCTTATGGACTGCGACTCTTCTTGCGTCGTCCGCCAAGGACCAATAGTGGGCATTGCTCGGCGCTCCATAACGGCCTATCGCCACACCGAACCCTCTTGTGCAAAAAAGAGCCAGCCAGCGATTTTGGCCTGCTTTGCGGTCTTGTCGATTTCCACCAAATAGTTGTGCAACTCGCGGCAGAGTTTTAATTCGACACTGAAACGTATCGCCACAATAAGTTACCACGGCCAAAATCCGCATTTTATATTTGGTCTGGCCTTGTGTCCCAAAGCCGAGACCGTCGAGTATTTCCAAACCCCTTGCGAGTCGAACCTTCGGTGTATCTTGCACGGACGAAGGTAGAACAGTTACGCCTTCGCGTGCGACATGGAGCGCGGGGTTTGCGGTTGGCCGCCTGTGGGAAACTCGGGGTGGCTTTGCTATAGTCCGGCATGTTTTCCTTCGACAGACCGAGCGGAATGCGGCGAGAGGCCGCGTGATCACGGGGTAAACGGTATGAGTACGACTGTCACTGAGACCCTTACAGGGAGAGAGCGTGTAACTAGAGTATGCAAATACTTTATCAGGCGACTGCTGTTCCCGATCGGCGTGCTCTGTCCATTCGCATATTTTTTTCCAAAGATCGCAATCTTTTACCTTGCGTGCGGAGCCTATGATGTTGGCCGCAATAAGGGATTGAACCTGTCGACGCTGCGGCGCTATTTCATCGGCAACGGATTTGGCACTTGGCTTCTGTCACCTTTCAATATTCTGCTCGATCTGCTGTCGCTCCCGTACATCAATAAAGGCGTCTATCGGCTCGAGGATCTGCCGCCCTCTTACAAGGAAGAGGTGGAGCGCCTGATAACAATCACGAAAGATCATAACCTTGTCGCTCAGCTAGAGGAGCGCGCGAAGGAGTTTCCACGAACGATGATTTTTTTCAGGTGGTATGGCGTCAACATGGACGCGATCGTGAATATTCCAGCGTTTCATGAGCGATGGAAGTACATTCAGACCATCGGAGTTTCCGTCTTCAACAAAAAGGTCTCCACTTCCAAACATTTTGGGTACCTGCGCGCCTCCCTTCGCATTTTGTACAACTTGAACGACATGAAGGACCGCTCAGCCTATATCGAGGTTGGAAATACGATCAATTACTGGAGCGAAAACAAGTTATTCATTTTCGATGACACGCTGCTCCATCAATCGGTCAACGAAACCGACCAGACACGTTATTGCCTGTTTGTCGACATCGTTCGCCCGACCCTGTTCCCTGCCTTCATGCGCGCCGTGGTTTCGGTGGTTCGATTTCTGACACAGAGCTTCAAATTCATCTACTACAACAATTGGAAGATTCTCGAACGCTAATAGATGGGTTACGTAAAAAGACTGGCCACCCCGACACAGAGCATCAGACCAAGAGCAAGTTGGCGCACGCCAGTATCGCTCAGTCGCCCAAAAAGCTTGCCTCCCAGCCAAGTACTCAACAGAAAAGGGATGGTCAGGAGCACTGCCGTGGCGGCGAGCGCACCGGTTATGGCGCCAGCCACGGCCAGCATGGCCAACCCAATTACAGAAATTGCCGTAACGAAAACGGTCAAATTGGCGCGCGTGACGGCAATGGGGTCAGGCCCCGAAAGCAGATAGAGAATCACAGGTGGTGCCCCAACGCTCGTGGCACCCAAGAGCGCACCGACAACACTGCCAAGTGCAAGCGACGTTACAACACGCGGTGTCCCATGGTAGCGAAGCCCGAACAGCAGCATCGAACTGAATAGAATTACGACGCCCGAAATTACCTTCCGAGCAATGCTTGGGTCGAGGGTCAACAGAAGGTACCCACCCAGCGGCACTGTGAAGACCGCTGGCAACGTGAGGTAAAGCAACGTACGCCATCGCGCTTTCGGCACGGCATCTGGAAACATCACCAAGGCCGCTGCAGTTTCCAGAAGGAGCGCGATCACCACTGCGTTGACCGGAGGATAAAGGACGGACAAGACGGGGGTCATTAACATTGCGCCCCCGAAGCCTGTCGTACCTCGCACGAGCCCCGCGACAATGACGATGGCAATAGCGGCAAGCTCGGTCGTGCCCATAGGCTAAGGCCGTTATGTTGTCAGGATGCCGCCGTCGACCGGGATAACTGTCCCAGTGATAAAACTCGCGCGATCGGACGCGAGAAACGTCGCCAAATCAGCAATATCTGAAAGACTTGCGAGCCGCCCCAGAGGAATCCTCGCGACAATTTTGCGCCTGACGTCTTCGGTCAGTGCAGCGTTGGTCATCGCAGTATCGGCGACCGCGGGCGCGATAGCATTGACCGTTATCCCGTCAGGACCTAGCTCACGCGCCAGTCCCATTGTGAGGGCCACGACTCCGGCTTTGGTTGCGCCGTAAAGCGTATTCCCGACTGAACCGCCGCCGCGGATGGCGGACACCGATGCAATATTGATTATTCGGCCGTGTTTCCGCTGACGCATGAGTGGAATCGCCGACTTGACGCAATACAACACGCCGGAAAGATTGACCTCGTGGACTCGCTGCCACTCCGCAGTTGGCAAATCCGCAACAAGTCCAGTTGAAAGAACGCCCGCTGCATTGACGAGAATGTCGAGGCTGTTGTGGCGAGTAAGAAGCTGACCAAATGCGCTCGCCACTGACGCGGGCTCGCCGACGTTTGCGGTTACAAATTGAGTACCCGCTCCAAGTGATTCAGCCAACTTGCGCGCGGCGACTTCGTTGCGGTCCAGAATGCTCACCTGGCAGCCTTCGGCCGCAAGTGCGCGAGCAATCGCTTCGCCGATCCCGGCGGCGCCGCCAGTAACGACCGCGAGGCGACCTTTCAGATTGAGGTCCATGTTGATCGTGTCGCGGTCGAGGTCACGGTTACTTGTTGTCGATCGCCATGTCTCGTTTGTGTGCCTCAGTCATCGCAATAACAGAAGCGGCACTGATGATGCTGACGATCAGGACATACAAGCAAATCAGCCATGGCTTGTTGCCGCCCGCCGGCAACAATGCAGTGGCAATAATCGGCGTAAGTCCGCTCGCGTAGATTCCGGAGAACTGGTACACGAACGATACTCCGGTATAGCGCACACGCGTATCGAACAACTCGGAAAACAATGCTGCCTGGGGGCCATAAACCGCTGGATATACGATTGCGAATGGAATTGCGATCGCTAGCCAGACCAACAGGGGCTCCTTGGTTTGCATCAGCCAGAAGGACGGGAATGAAAGAAATCCGATCAACACTCCCGCGACCGCAAACATCCGCCGGCGTCCGATTCTGTCAGACAGATTGCCGTAAATCGGCAGCATGACGATCATGATTGCTGATGCAATCATCACTCCGGCGAGCGCCGTCTGCCGTGGCAGGCCCAATGTTCCCGCGAGATATCCGACGACGAACACACCGAAGATATTGAACGTAACGCCTTCGATGTAACGCGCGCCGAGGCCAAGAAGAGTGTTTTTGCCGTGCGTGCGTATCAGTTCGAAGAAAGGTACGTGCGCGACCTTTTTGGTTTCCTGGATTCGCGTGAACGCCGGTGTCTCCATGATCTTCAAACGAATATAGAGGCCGACTGCCACCAGCACGGCGCTGATGAGAAAGGCTATTCGCCAACCCCACGAAAAAAAGTCCGCCTCGGGAAGAAAGGACAGCAGATAAACCACCCCCGAACTTAGCAGCAGGCCGGCCGGAACGCCGATTTGTGGCCAGCTGCCGTAGAACCCTCGTCTCCCGGCTGGAGAATGCTCGACTGCCATCAACACCGCGCCGCCCCATTCCCCGCCGATGCCTATGCCCTGGAAGATGCGTAGAAAAAGCAGCATTACGGGGGCCCAGATCCCTACCGAGGCGTAGGTCGGCAGACATCCGATCAGGAATGTGGCGATACCCATGATCAAAATGGTGAGAACGAGCACCGTCTTGCGTCCGATACGGTCGCCATAGTGGCCAAAAATAATTCCGCCGATTGGTCGCGAAATGAAGCCAACGAAAAACGTCGTATAGGCCAATAATGTGCCGACCAAAGGATCGAAATTTGGAAAGAATAATTTATTGAGAACGAGAGGAGTGACTACTCCGAAAAGGAAGAAATCATACCATTCAATCGTTGTGCCAATCGCACTTGCGAACGCGATTGTTCCGATCGATGTTCCGAAGCCACTCGGTGATTTTGACTGCATAGTTTCCCCCCTTTTTCGCCGCTCAGATCTATTCTGTCGGCAGTTGTAAGATTTTACGCGCTTCCGCAGGGCTTGCTGAATGTCGCCCAAAACTAGAACACAATCCTGCGAGGCGCGTAACCAACTCGCCGTTGCTACGGGCGAGACGATTCCTATCGAACTTGATGTTGTCTTCCAGGCCGGTACGGACGTGGCCGCCCAGTTCAAGACACCACTCGTTGACTTCGAGCTGATGGCGTCCAATTCCCGCAGCCGACCACGTTGCATCCGGCATAAGATCCTTTAGTTCGGCGATCAGAAATTCCAGCAGCCTGCGCCGAACCGGGAGGGCGTTTGGAATGCCCAGCACAAACTGAACCTGACACGGACGCTTAAGGAGACCGCGATCAGCCATGTTCTTTGCGTTGTAGAGCATCGCTACGTCAAAAACTTCGATTTCAGGCTTGACGTTGAATTCAAGCATGGATCGCGCGAGCTCTTCGACAAGCTGCGGTGGATTTTCATAAATCTGCGCGGGGAAGTTGACCGAACCCGTGGCCAGCGAGGCCATATCGGGTTTGAGATACAACATCCGTCCACGTTCGTTCTGGCTACGGCCGCGCCCGCCGGTGGAGAACTGTATGATCATCTTGGGACAATGCTTCAGGACCCCTTTCTGGACCTGCGCGAAAAGAGGCGGATCAGAGCTGGGGCTTTCATCAGGGTTACGCACGTGAATATGAACAACCGACGCCCCGGCCTCGAACGCTTCGTGCGTGGATTCAATCTGCTCGCTGGGGGTTACCGGTACCGCCGGCGTGTCAACCTTGCGAGGGATTGCTCCTGTGATAGCGACGGTAATTATTGCCGGAGTCGTCATGGGCATCACCGGGCCTGTTGAACGAGATGAATCGACCGGATGTCGCGTCGCTGCGCGATCTCCTTGAGCAACGTGACCAGCGGCGTCGAAGCCAGCGGATAGTTGGTGTTGATGGGCCCTGCTGCTTTCAACGCGTCATATTCGCGCCGGGCGTAGAAGGCAGCGAGCAGGAGATCGTCATCAGAAGCGAATGGACCACGTTCTTGCCGGATTTTCGGAATTCCCGGCTCCAGCAAATCGCCTGGTCGGGCGGACGTCGACTCAGCCCCATTGGTGATCCGATCATAGAGATTCGGATCAATCGGGCCGGCAATCTCACCGTAGTAGCCGAGCACATATTTCCTTACTTCGTCGGGCACGGTCGCATATCGCTCCTTGCCCATCACGTTGAGGACGGCTTGCGTCATGACAAACTGCGCAAAGGGGCTGACAATGATCGGATAGCCCAACTCGCAGCGCACGCGCGCGGCCTCCTCAAGCACCTCAGGCAACCGCTGGGCGATCCCAAGTGGCGTAAGTTGTGACTTCAGGTTGGACACCATTCCGCCGGGCATCTGGTGTTCGTAATGAAATGCGTCGTGTTCGACAATGTTGCCGACAGGCTTCCCCTCGCGTCTGGCGATGTAGCGTAGGCGTTCGGCAACCTCATGCACCGGTTTCAGGTCGACCGGTGTGTTGAATCCCGCGCGTCGTATGTTCTCGACGAACCATTCAGTGGCCGGATGGGACGCACCGTTGGCCAAAGTAGATGTCGCTGTGTGAACCACGTCGACGCCAAGCTCCACGGCGCGACACGCAGCATACGGTGCAAGCCCGGTAAGACAGTGCGAGTGGAGATGCAAAGGTAAACTTCCGCACACCGCTTTGAGCGCTGGCACCAGCGTGTAAACTCGTTCCGGGGTCAACAGGCCGCTTGGATCCTTGATGTAGACGGCATCGGCACCGAGCGACACGAGCTCACGTGTCTTGCGCACATAATAGTCGTCTGTATGGACGGGGCTAACGGTGTAAACAATTCCACCCGCCGTATAGAGTCCGACTTTCTTCGCTGCCCGAACCGGCACCTGCATGTTCCGCATGTCGTTCAGGGCGTCATACGGGGTGTGATAACGGATGCCGTTGGCGAAGATCCGTTCGGCCGTCAGTTCGACGATATCATCTGGAAAGAACTCGAATGTGAACAGACTCTGGCCACGCGTCATCACAATCAGCGGCGTTTGTCTGATCCAGTCACTGAGGATGCGCATTCGTTCCCACGGGTCCTCTCGCAGGTAGCGCACACAAACATCAAAGACTGCGCCACCAACAAGATCGATTGCCTCAAATCCGGCACGATCGAGACGCGGTGCCAAATCTTCCATCATGGCCGTCGTCATGCGGGTCGCCCATAGACATTGGTGGGCGTCGCGCAGCGTCACGTCGACCAGATTGATAGCTTTCTTCTCAGCCATTGATGGCCTCGGTCTTCAGGTTTTCCTCGACCCACCGTGTGTGCACCCCAACGCTTGCAAACTCCGGCTGCCGCAAAAGCCACGCATGAAACGGAACCGTTGTCTGCAGTCCGGACACTTGAAAACGCGACAACGCCGACTTGGCCAGGTCGATAGCAGCCGTACGATCGTGTGCTGAAACAATGAGCTTGGCCAACATGGAATCGTAATAGGGCGGCACGGCGTAGCTTTCGTACACGTGGCTATCGACGCGGACGTCGCGCTCGTTTGGCGGACGCCAGCGCTTGATGACACCCGGCGAAGGCCGGAAGTCGTGCGCGGCATCCTCGGCATTGATGCGGAATTCGATTGCTGCCTTCCCCACCGAAAACATTGAGCGGAATGAAAGTTTTTCGCCGGCGGCGACCCGAAACTGCTCGACGACAAGATCGGTACCCGTGACCATTTCAGTCACGGGATGTTCGACCTGGATCCGTGTGTTCATTTCGATAAAAAAGAACTTGCCGCTTTCAGGGTCGAAGATGAATTCCACTGTGCCGGCATTGACGTAATTAAGTGCCTTGATCAGAGCCACAGCTCCTTCTGCCATCCGTTCACGGGTCTTTTGGTCGAGCACTGGCGACGGCGATTCCTCGACAAGTTTCTGATGACGACGTTGCACGCTGCAGTCACGTTCACCCAGATGGACGTAATTGCCGTGACGGTCACCGAACACCTGAATCTCGATATGGCGGACCTCCGGAAAGAACCGCTCGAGATAGATCTCCGGGTTTCCAAATGCCGCTTTGGCCTCCGCCGAAGCTTGCTCGAACTGTGCCGCAAAGTTCTCGGGGGCCGTCACAACGCGCATTCCGCGGCCGCCGCCGCCTCCGCTTGCCTTCAACAGAAGCGGAAACCCGAGGTCGGCTGCAGTAGCACTGGCATCGTTGGCCACGGTAAAGCCCTGATCGGACCCCGGCACGAGCGGAATTCCAATTGCGGCCGCAGTTCGCCGCGCCGCGACCTTGTCGCCCATGCGCGAGATGCAATCGCTGTCAGGACCGATGAAGGTCAAACCTGCTTCGTTGCAGCTTTCCACGAATGCGCTGTTTTCGGCGAGAAACCCATAACCGGGATAAATCGCGTCGCATTTCATCGCGATCGCAGTTTCCAGCAGAGCACCGATGTTCAGATAGCTCGCGGTTGCTGATGGCGGCCCAATACATACCGCGTGGTCGGCGGCCCATCGGTGGGGCGAGTTCGCATCGGCAGATGAGAAGACGGCGAGGCTTTGGTGTCCAAGCTGGCGACACGCGCGGATAGCTCGAAGGGCGATCTCACCGCGATTGGCGACCAGCACACGCTGCATCGCTCGCCTCCCAGTTGTGCTTTTAAGTGTCTTCCCCAAATGTCACACTGGATAAATTCATATTGCAAGACGTTTTGTTTCGGTTTTTGATACTTCCTTATGCAGCCCATCCTCGGCACACAGCAGTCGAACGACGACCGACTTGATGAACGGCGGGCCGCGACCACGGAATCGCCGGGCAAGACATTCCCCACCGTCAAGGCTGTCGCAATTCTCGAGGCAATGGCGACTGCGCGGCGCCCTCTCGGTGTTTCCGAACTTGGAGCGCTTTTGGGTCTGCCCAAGCCGACCGCACACCGGATCATGCGCATGCTCGAATCGGAAGGCCTGTTGCAGCGGGAGCCGGGAAGCCGCAGGTTCGTGCCCGGCGCCCGCATGGTGCAACTGGGGCTGGGCATCGTCGCCGCCTCGATGCTGCGTGGTCCGCGCCACGCAATTCTGGAAGCTCTTTCACAGAAAATCGGCGAGACCTGCAACTTCGGAGTGATGACCGGCAGCCACGTCATCTACCTCGATCGGGTAGAATCTGCATGGCCATTTGGGTTGCGTTTCGAGCCCGGTTCACGCGTACCATTGCACTGCACGTCCATGGGCAAACTGTTTTTGAGTCAACTGCCGGAAAAAAAGCGCGCCCTGCTCGTTCGATCGATTCCTCTCTATCGATACACGGAAAACACCTTCACCGATGTCGCAAAGCTGGAGGCAGAGCTCGAGAGCATTCGAAAGACCGAGATCTCGAAAGATAACCAGGAATTTCTGGCGGGCGTTGTGTGCGTCGCGGTTCCGGTGCGCGCTGCGGGCGGACAGCGGGTCGCAGCGCTCGCAATTTCTGCTCCGCTTGCACGCATGTCGCTGGACCAGGCTTTGCAGCATGTCCCGCTTCTCCAGGCCACGGCCAATCGATTGACGGCGACCATCGATGAAACAGGGTCCGATCCGAACGGACAGGAGCACACGTGAGCCTGACATACGATGAGATTGCCGAGATCATAAAGCTCGTCGACAGCAGCTCCTGTGATGAGCTTGTCGTCGAGACGGGCGATATAAAACTCGTGGTGCGGCGGAATGGTGCTGCTCTAGGAGCGACGGCCGGATACGTCGAACACGGTTCCACGCCTGTTACCGTTTCGCGAGCCGCGCCCCGAAAGGTACGCCCCGCTGCACTAAAGGTCGAAGCCGCCGCTGGTCAGATCGAAGTGACCGCGCCAATGGTCGGAACTTTCTATCGCGCGCCCAATCCGGAGGCGCCGCCTTTCGTCCAGATCGGCTCTGTCGTCGGCGTCGGCCAGGCACTTTGCCTCATCGAAGTGATGAAGCTTTTTACGACGATCAACACCGAAGTTGCTGGCCGGATCGTTCAAATCGGTGTGGAGAATGGCGAACTCGTCGAGTACGGACGCACCTTGTTTGTCATCGAACCGGTCTAGTTGGAGAAGTCGTTATCAGAATTTGAAAAGATAAAAGAACATTTGCCACGCAAACGAAAATGGGGAGGAGTGAAATGCACAAGCAAGCAAGAACGCGATTGAGCGCGATAGCCGGTGCGACCTTCGCCACTTTCATTTTGGCATCGGTTCCAGCGGCGGCTCAGAGCTTTACGGATTGGGGTTGGCCGCAGCCCTATGAAAAAGTTTCCGACAAATCCATTGCCTGGTTAAAGCAGAAAGGTTGGTGGCCGCTCGGTTTTGGCTGGCAAGGGCCGTTCTCGGGTCAAAACACGATCAACGTCGTGATGGACAAGGCCGAGCTTATGCAAAAGCGCGGTATCGAAGCCAAATTCCAAGTGTTCGCTGCAGGCCCCGATGTCAATGAAGCTGTTGCCGCGGCCCGCATCCAGGTTGGGAACGGCGGAAATTTTCCATTCACATCGCTGCTTGATCGCGGGGTGCCGGTGCGGGCCATCGCCGTTGTTGCCCCGAATTTGAAGCATTCGACCGTCGTGCCGGTGGATTCGCCGATTAAAAGCCTGGCGGATTTCAAGGGAAGCAATCCGCCGGCGACGATCGGTATCGTCACAGGTTCCTCCGCCGAATTCTATTTCACGCAAGCCGCTGAAGTCATCGGCCTGCAGATTGGGAAGGACGTCATCCTGAAGAACATGCCCCCCAGCGAACAGATCTTGATGGCGAAAGGCATTGGCGCAGTTGTGCCATGGGAGCCGTCCGTCACCATCATCGAGGAGAGGAAGACTGGCCGCGAGGTCGATACGATCTTTCCCTATAACTTCTACGAAGGCATGTTTTATGTACGACAAGAGCTCATCGACAACGTTCCAGACGTTGTGCAGGCGGTCAGCGACGCGTTCATGGAAGCGACCCTGTGGATCAGGCTCAATCCGGACAAGGCGGCCGACTTCCTCGCCGCGGAGCCTACGCTGAAATCTTTCGGGAAACCCCTGCTTCTTCAGCAAACCCAGCTTTACAACAATCTCTACAAGCCGACTTACAGCTATCCCTTCGCGAAGCTGTGGGGCGAGGAAAACGCGCGCATCGCCAAATGGCTGAAAGATCGTAACCGAGTTACGAAGGCGCTGACCGCCAAGGATTACGAAGATTCATTCGATACGAAGTTCATGGAAAAGACATACGACAAGCTTGGTTGGAAGATCCCAACGCAAGCGCCCTTCTTCCCAACGAACTGGGCGGGCAAGATCGGCAACCTTCCGTATCCAAGCTATGCGAATGCCAATACACTTAAGGAGCCCCAGCCATGGCCTCAGCCGGGCGATCTGACGCGACCATGGTCATTCGGCGGAACCATGTACAAACCATGAGTCGGTCTTTGTGAAGATATCCGCCAGGCCCCTGATCGGGCCCGGGCAGGGTTTTGGTGAGGAAGGGTCGCCCGATTTGAGCGCATCGACTCAAAGCGAGGACACCGGGTTGGCGTCGCGGCCTGCGGGAATGCGAAAAAGCAGGCTGTTAGCATTCCTTCCAAACCTCACCCTGCTATTGCTGCTAATCCTGGCCTGGCAATTCGCCTCAACGGTGTGGTTGCCGAGCATCGATCCGCACATGGCGGTACTCATGCCGGCGCCAACAACGATTGCACGCACGGCTGCCGGTTTGGTCGTATCGGGCGAACTTTTCTTTCATCTCGTAGCCAGCCTCAAGCGCGAAGCTTCGGCATTCGTTGTCGCCGCGACAGCAATTCCTCTTGGAGTCGCGATGGGGTGGTGGCGGCTGATTTACAATCAAGTCAATCCCATCATGGAAATCCTGCGCCCGATTCCGCCGCTGGCATGGATACCTCTCAGCATTCTCTGGTTCGGTATCGGCGACGCGCAAAATGAATTCATCATCTTCCTGGGAATGTTCTTTCCGATCCTGATCAACACGATTGTCGGCGTGAAGAATGTGGATCCGAACCTGGTGCGCGCGGCCCGCAGTCTGGGTGCGCCCGAGCACAAGGTCCTTTCACGCATTGTACTCAAGGGCTCGCTACCTCAGATCATCACCGGGGTGCGAATTGGACTGGGGGTTGGCTGGATGGCCCTCGTGGCGGCTGAACTCGTGGGCGCGAATTCCGGCCTCGGTTTTCTCATCAACGACGCGCGAAGCATGCTGCGCACCGACACGATTGTCGTCGGCATGCTCACCATCGGTCTCGTGGGACTTTTGATCGATACTGCCATCCGCGGCCTCGGACGCAAGTTATTGCCGTGGTCTTTGGCGCTCAGCAAATAGGGCGTGGGATGGGCCATCTCGCTATCAAGAACCTGTCCAAGGTTTACGGCGACCCTGACACGACTGGAAACGTGGTGGCACTCCGCGATGTGAGCTTCGAGGTCCCGAACCACCGATTCTGTGCAATCCTCGGTCACAGCGGCTGCGGCAAGACAACCTTGCTCAACATTGCAGCGGGTTTCGAACCTCCTACGTCTGGCAGCATTGCCGTCGACGGTGTGCCGATCCGTGTGCCCGGCTGGCAGAACACGATGATTTTCCAGGACTACGCATTGTTTCCCTGGATGGATGTTTCCCAGAACATAGGTTTCGGCCTCGAAATGAAGAGCCTGCCCACGCACAAGCGCCACGATTTCACGCGGCACTATATTGATCTTGTTGGCCTCGCCGGCTTTGAAAACAAGTTTCCGCATCAACTTTCGGGGGGGATGCGCCAACGTGTGGCCATCGCACGGGCTCTAGCTGTTCAACCACATTTGCTTTTGATGGACGAGCCGTTCGCCGCGCTCGACGCCCAGAATCGTAGTTTTATGCAAGACGAACTCGTTCGAATCTGGCAGCGCGAACCAAAGACAGTTGTGCTTGTGACCCACAGTATCGATGAGGCCATCAAGTTATCGGACTGCATCGCCGTAATGACGCGCCGACCCGGGCGCGTAAAACAATTCATTAGCGTGGATCTGCCCAGGCCGCGTGACGAAGATGACAAGTCCTATCTCAAATTGAAGCGGCATTTGCGTGCCTTGATTCACGAGGAAGTTGGGAATCAAACGCCCTAGATCAAATGTCGAATACTTGGATTTCATCACGCAGATCCGGCGCGAGTGGGATCACGAGGCGCCGGCGAGGCTTCCGTTTTAACAAGCCGGGCGACCTATGACCGACTTGCGCATGAAACATACCGACCCAAGCTTTCATGGCGTGGTCGTGGCGCTCGCCGTCATCGTCATCGTGTGCGGCATGGTAGAATTCGTTCGTTTTTTTATTCGCTAGCGCGATTGCGCTAGGTCAATCGGTCGGGGAGCAAACTTGCGCGTGATGCGCGAACGGGCGTGCGAGATCGAATGAGGGCGCGATGTCTGCTTTTGGGGTAAGCGGACATGGACGCCCCAGTGCTCGACCCAATTTGTGCTGAAGGTGCGGCGGTTATGCTGGTGAAGAGCGTGTACCGATTATCACTGTTGGCGGTGAGTATATCTTGAGCCCGAAGCAGTCAGCGACATAGGTGGTAGTAATCTTAAGAGAGGTCACAATGAAGTATTCCAAACGGAACCAAAAGGTTGCAAACAGAAAGACCGCCTCGCGGCGGTCTTTCCGAAATGCAGTCAGGTATCCGGTCAACCCGGGCACTCAGACAGGCCAGTGCAGGCCCCTAGAGTGAAGTTGGCCTTTTCTTTTACTGTGCTCGCTGCGAGCTCCAACGCTTCGTCGGAGACGTCAAAGGCCAGAACTACTGCCTCAATGTTTCTTGAAGTGTCGATCATAAACATTGCCTCCTTTGTCCTCACACAGAAATAATCGAAATGGGGGCGCATACGCGAACGCAGTCTATGGTCCGGTCTGAGAAGGTCAAGAAAGCGCGCCACCCTTGAATGATTTTTGGTTAATTCAAGGTCCAACTTGAAAGCCCATTGAAGCTGCGTCAGTATCCAAGTCAATAACAGACATGGTCTCATGTGGCCCGTGACGGTGATCCTTCCGTTGCGGGCCTTTTTTTGAAACTAGGGCAAGCCTTATCGCGAGTGGCTGCGTCCCGCCGCATTCTCAAAGACGGCCAAGTAAAACGCGCCGCTGAGCCGATAGCCAAGTGAGCCTTCGCCAGAGATTGCAGTATCCTCGGCAAATCCGGACACCAAGAACTGAAGTGGGAACGAGCAGGCCGCGCTGAAAGCTTATCCTTCGTTCGCAAAAACTACGGATGGCGAGCGGCGCGAGAGGCTGAAAGGCTACAGCTGTTTACCTTTCACTAACCCATGACCGCCATTTTCCAAAAATAAAAGAGCCGCGCCCCATTTCCGCGGCTCTCCGACTATCGCCTGTCCGAGACCACGAGGGCGCAGGGCAATTGGACCCACGGACAGGTCGCTAACCAGAATACCGTAAGAAAATCTTGGCGGCTCGACAACCGAAAGTCACATTTTCCTTGTATTGATGTCGGCCCCGACCTTCGGGGTTTTGGGGACGGAGAGAAAGTCGGGGCCGCGCTCTCTTGGGGATGAGAGCGGCCCCGATTCTATAGAATCCCGAGCGGGACAAACCTCGATCTTGGCTAATCAAGTTATACGCAGGTATAAACTGCCCTAGGCAGTAATTGGGCACCATACGCAACAAAGACATTGCGCCTTCGCGGGGCTTAGGTTCTGGTCAGAAAAGTGCCCTCAAGGACGCGCGTCGCTGCAGGTGCTTTTGGATTTTTCACTTGATCTTTTGGAGCGGCACAGACCGCCAATTTGGTCAGCGTGATGAAGACCTTCGTCTCCAACTGGGCGGCGTTCTACACATCAGTTGGAATTCCGGGCAACGCGACGCCAACAGCAGCTCAAATCGATCTTGCGGCGCGAGGTGCTGCCTGGGGTGACGTGGTGGGCGTTGCCCTCGCCAACAACATCGGTGCGCTGAATGGGCAGGTGATCAATTTTCTCGACGATGCCGCGCAAGGGGCCGCCGCTTATGGGGCCTCACTCGTCGACCAACCACCAGCCCACCCTTCGCTTAGAGGATGAAAGCGGCAGGTGCGTTTAATGGCCTGCCGCGAGAGTTACGCCACACCACAACATACGGCTAGGCCGCCTTACTTACCTTGACCACTGATTTCGGGTGGAGCGAGCGTGGCGTCGTGACTACCAACCCCAACGGCCATGTTGTCCGGCCACAAAGACCCTCAACGGTGTTTTCCGAAACGCCCGTTTCGGAGTCAGCTAGAACCTTCATATCTTGCGGCAAGCCAGCAAGAGCTAGTCGAAGCTCATGGATGTTTGCTGGAACATTTCGGAATAGTTCGTCTGGTTTCATTCCGTATAATTTGCCGACTGCGCGAATTAATACAGGTAAGCGCCAAGTGATTCCTGTTGATAAGTTGAAGGTTGATTGGTGCCGGTGCCCGGCGGCGAGTGCCCAGAACGCTACCGAGAGCCGGTAGCAAATCTCAATGCACGACGACTCGGCGGTGCCGACCAGCGACCCGCGTTGGTGACGACGACACACGACGGTGCGACTACGGGGGCGATTTGCTTCCCGATAACTCCGGGAGCGGCGTCGTGAGTAACTATTGAGTTGCTTAGTGATCGCGAATCTGGCCTATAAAAACGGAGAAGCGAGGATCGCGTGACCGATCCTCGCTCCCGTCAGATCAAGACCTTGATATTGCCGCGTTGCCCGAAAGCGCCGCGGCAATATTGATTTTGACCACACCGGCGCGACCCTCACGGGGTCACGTCTGCGCATCATCAAACGGTTTTCGGGCCGCCGTTTATGACCAGCATCGGCCCCGCTACTGCGTCTCATGAGCCGTCAATAGCAGTACCCGTTGGCTCCCCGAAACTATGAACCTTCGGCTCAAAGTCGGGGCGAGTAACCCAACCTTGGGAAAGGGCTGGCCAACAGCCTCGGTCCTTCGGTGGGGTCTTAAATCGTGCGCGAGCCCTGCAGAAGAGTCGAGTCCCCGGACCGATTAAAGCTGTTGAGAAATCTGGGTTACCCGCGCAGCGGTCTCCCGGCTCAGTTCCGGCCTGTGGATTAGGCGCAGCCCGGTTGGCTTCAAGTGGAAGCTGCCCCGACAGGCTGTCAGACTTCGAGACGGGAAAAAATGAATGACTGACGACGAGCTTGATTTGGAGGCCCAATGGCTCAAGCGGGAGCTCGAGAAAACTTATCCCAGAGCGAGGGCACTCATGGACGAGGTCGACGCCGACGATTATGAGGCGGTCTGTCTGTTTGAGAGCGACGTGGAGGCGTTTTGTAGTCAGTACGGACGTGAGCCTAAGGAGCCTCTCGAATGGCTGGCATGGCGCAAGGATCGCCGCAGCGAGGAGCACGAGTTACTGCTGGATGTAATGTGCAAGCAGGTCTAACTAGCCCCGGCCTTAGCGCTGGGTTTCTTTATTCCTGGTGCGTGACACCAACCGGCCGCGCCGCGGAGCCGCGAAAAAGGAAGAGAGGTGCTCCCTTGGAGGGTCAAGCCGTGAGTGCAAAGGAGAGAAGTCCGCGGTGCGGCCGGTTGGGTCTGCCGCTGTTACCCCAATTGTTACCCCGAGAAAATTCGACAAACCCGACCTGGTGGGCGGTGACGGACTCGAACCGCCGACATCCTGCGTGTAAAGCAGGCGCTCTACCAACTGAGCTAACCGCCCTCACCGCTCGTTTATCGCTATCCGAGGCCGCGACGCAAGCACGACAGATTTTTCCGGCATTCCATGCAAAAACGGCGCCTCTCGGCGCCGTTTTCTCTCATGTTTGATGCGTCAGCGTCAGTGCGCGGTCAGCCCTGAGCCGTCCTCATCGACCGCGGGTTCGCCGGAGGCCGTTTCGGCCGCCAGTTTGGCGCTCGCCTCATCCCACTCGATCGGCTCGGGCTTGCGCACAAGCGCGCGCTCAAGCACCTCGTCCATGCGGGTCACCGGAACGATTTCCAGGCCCTTTTTGATCGTGTCGGAGATTTCCACCAGATCCTTGGCGTTCTCCTCCGGGATCAGGACAGTCTTCATGCCGCCGCGCGCCGCAGCCAACAGCTTCTCCTTGAGGCCACCGATCGGCAGTACACGGCCACGCAGCGTGATTTCACCGGTCATTGCGACGTCTCGGCGGACAGGAATGCCGGTCATCACCGAAACGATCGCCGTGACCATCGCCACGCCGGCAGACGGCCCATCCTTCGGCGTCGCGCCTTCCGGCACGTGCACGTGGATGTCGCGCTTGTCGAACCACGGAGGCTCGATGCCGAAAGCGACCGCCCGCGAGCGGACGTAAGACGCCGCCGCAGAGATCGATTCCTTCATGACGTCGCGCAGATTGCCCGTGACAGTCATTCTGCCCTTGCCTGGCATCATGGCCCCTTCAATGGTCAGCAACTCGCCGCCCACATCGGTCCATGCCAGTCCGGTCACGACGCCAACCAGATCCTCCGCCTCGATCTCGCCGTAACGATACTTGGGCACCCCCAGATAGTCGCCCAGACTGGTGGCGCTGACGACGATCGACTTTTTCTTCGAAGTCATCAGCTCCTTCACCGCCTTGCGGATCAACGTGGAGAGCTCGCGCTCGAGATTGCGCACGCCGGCTTCCCGCGTGTAACGGCGGATCATGGTCAGCAGGGCCTCGTTGTCGATCGACCATTCCTCGGGCTTGAGGCCGTGTTTCGCGATCGCATGCGGTATCAGGTGCTTGCGAGCGATCTCAACCTTCTCGTCCTCGGTGTAGCCGGCGATCCGAATGATCTCCATGCGGTCCATCAAAGGCGGCGGGATGTTGAGCGTGTTCGCCGTCGTGATGAACATCACGTTGGAGAGATCGTAGTCGACCTCAAGGTAGTGGTCATTGAACGTATGGTTCTGCTCAGGGTCGAGCACCTCGAGCAGAGCCGACGACGGATCGCCGCGGAAGTCGGCGCCCATTTTGTCGACCTCGTCCAGCAGGAAGAGCGGGTTGGAGCTCTTTGCCTTGCGCATCGACTGGATGATCTTTCCGGGCATCGAGCCGATATAGGTGCGCCGGTGACCGCGGATCTCCGCCTCGTCACGGACGCCGCCGAGCGACACGCGCACGAACTCGCGGCCGGTCGCCTTGGCGATCGACTTGCCGAGCGAGGTCTTGCCCACGCCGGGAGGTCCGACAAGGCAGAGGATCGGTCCGGTCAGCTTGTTGGCCCGTTGCTGGACCGCGAGATACTCGACGATGCGTTCCTTGACCTTTTCGAGGCCATAGTGATCGGCGTCGAGAATATGTTCGGCCAGATTCAGATCCTTTTTAACCTTGCTCTTCTTGTTCCACGGAATCGAAAGCAGCCAGTCGAGATAGTTGCGCACGACCGTTGCTTCGGCAGACATCGGCGACATCTGACGCAGCTTCTTGAGTTCGTGCGTGGCCTTCTCGCGAGCTTCCTTCGAAAGCTTCGTCTTCTTGATCTTGTCTTCCAGCTCCTGGAGTTCGTCGCGACCTTCCTCGTCGCCGAGCTCCTTCTGGATCGCCTTCATCTGTTCGTTGAGGTAGTACTCGCGCTGGGTCTTCTCCATTTGCCGCTTCACGCGGGTACGGATGCGCTTTTCCACCTGCAGGACGGAAATTTCGCTCTCCATCAGGCCGAGCACCTTCTCAAGGCGCTGGGTGACGGATGGCGTCTCCAGGATGTCCTGCTTGTCTGAAATCTTGACGGCCAGATGCGAAGCAACCGTGTCGGCCAGTTTCGCGTAATCCTCGATCTGCTGGATCACGCCGACCACTTCGGGCGACACTTTCTTGTTCAGCTTCACATAGTTTTCGAATTCGTTGACCACCGAACGCGCCATGGCTTCCGCCTCGACCCGGTCCCCCGTGTCGTCGGCAATCGCGGTGGCGTCGGCTTCGTAATAGTCGACCCGATCCGTATATTTGAGCACCTTCGCACGCGTAGCGCCTTCGACCAGCACTTTGACGGTACCGTCGGGCAGCTTCAGCAGCTGCAGTACGCTCGCCAGCGTCCCGACCTCGAAGATCGCGTCGGTTGCCGGATCGTCATCTGAAGCATTCTTTTGCGTCGCAAGCAGGATGAAGGTGTCCGACCGCATTACCTCCTCCAACGCCTTGATCGACTTTTCACGGCCGACAAAGAGCGGGACGATCATGTGCGGAAACACCACGATATCGCGCAGCGGCAAAACCGGATAAGCCCGGGTTTCGCCGGGTTGCAGCTGGGGTCGTGGTTTGTTCGTCATTTCTATTGTCCTTTTGTTGTGCCCCTGCCGATTGACCCGCTGGTGCGGCATCGCGCGGCAGTGCCAGTAGGAGGAGCGAGGAAACGCATGGCGAAATGCCAGGCGCCCATTTAGGAGAGTAGAAGAGCCCTCACTCGGTCGGTAGTCAGATACGACGTTTCGTACGCCACTTCTCTCCCGACACTATACGTATGGCGGGGCTAAATCCTGCGCAAGAAGGCCCGCTTTTTTCCAGTTAAAGCGAGTCCCGCGCAGGTAACAACCCCACAATTGGGGGGAGCCGGTAGCCTTTTCCGGGAAAATTAACGCCGGCGGGTAGCAGGATTAGGCGCTCGCGCTGCCAGTCTCGACAGTCCTGTCGCTGCGGTCCGCATAGATGTAGAGCGGCCGGGCTGTTCCCTCGACGACCTCCTTGGAGATCACAACCTCCTCGACCCCTTCCAGGCTCGGCAAATCGAACATGGTGTCGAGCAGGATGCCCTCCATGATCGAACGCAGGCCCCGCGCGCCGGTCTTGCGGTCGATTGCCTTGCGGGCAATGGCGCCAAGCGCTTCCTCGGCGAGCGTCAGGTCGATCGATTCCATTTCGAACAGCCGCTGGTATTGCTTGACCAGCGCGTTCTTGGGCTCGACCAGGATCTTCTTCAGCGACGCCTCATCAAGATCCTCAAGCGTGGCGACGACCGGCAGGCGGCCGACGAACTCCGGGATCAATCCGTACTTCAGCAGGTCTTCAGGCTCGACCTCGCGGAAGATTTCGCCTTGCTTCCGGTCCTCCGGAGCCACGACCTTGGCGCCGAAACCGATCGAAGTGGATCGGCCGCGCGCGGAAATGATCTTCTCGAGCCCCGCAAAGGCGCCGCCACACACGAACAGAATGTTCGTCGTGTCGACCTGCAGGAATTCCTGCTGCGGATGCTTGCGGCCGCCCTGGGGCGGCACAGAAGCGATCGTGCCTTCCATGATTTTCAGGAGCGCCTGCTGCACGCCCTCGCCCGAAACGTCACGGGTGATCGAGGGATTGTCGGACTTACGAGAAATCTTGTCGATTTCGTCGATGTAAACGATGCCGCGTTGCGCGCGCTCGACGTTGTAGTCGGCTGCCTGCAGCAACTTCAGAATGATGTTTTCGACGTCCTCGCCGACATAGCCGGCTTCGGTCAAAGTCGTCGCATCCGCCATCGTGAACGGTACGTCGAGAATGCGCGCGAGCGTCTGCGCCAGCAGCGTCTTGCCCGATCCGGTCGGACCGATCAGCAGGATGTTCGACTTCGCAAGTTCGACGTCGTTGTGCTTGGCTTGGTGGTTGAGTCGCTTGTAGTGGTTGTGAACCGCGACGGACAGAACTTTCTTCGCGTGATCCTGGCCGATCACGTAGTCGTCGAGAACCTTGCGGATTTCCTTCGGCGTCGGAATTCCGTCGCGCGACTTCACTAGCGAGGATTTGTTCTCCTCGCGAATGATGTCCATGCAGAGTTCAACGCATTCGTCGCAGATGAAAACGGTCGGCCCGGCAATGAGCTTGCGCACTTCGTGCTGGCTCTTGCCGCAGAACGAGCAATAGAGCGTGTTCTTCGAATCGCTGCCGCCGACTTTGCTCATTCAATTCTCCGTCACACCTTCCGTACTCTTCCAAAGCCAAGCAAGTTTCGCACCGGACTTCCAGTACGGCGGGCCTCACTTCGGAGGGCCTAGCGCTCCGTTCACTCCCCCCAGCACCTTAAGCGAAGCATGCTAACGACGTGATAATCAAGATTCTATTAACGATAATGCCGCACTCACAGCCGCGAAAGCGCCCGCTCGCAATCAAATTCAAGGACGGCTGGAACCGCCTGCAGAACCGTTCAGGCGGGCTTGGGGAGCATCTCCTCGGGGCGCTTATCGATCACCTTGTCGACCAAACCGAAGTCCCTGGCGGCTTCGGCAGTGAGAAAATAGTCACGCTCGAGCGCGTCTTCGATCTTCTTCAGCGACTGGCCCGTATGTTTCACGTAGATCTCGTTCAGGCGCTTCTTCAGGTTCAAAATCTCCTGCGCGTGCAGCATGATGTCCGTGGCCTGACCCTGGAACCCGCCCGAGGGCTGGTGCACCATGATACGGGCATTCGGCAGTGCAAAACGCTGATCCTTGGCACCTGCTGCCAGCAGCAGCGACCCCATTGAGGCCGCCTGTCCCACGCAGAGCGTCGACACCGGCGGGCGGACGAATTGCATAGTGTCGTAGATCGCCATGCCGGAGGTCACCACCCCGCCCGGCGAGTTGATGTACATCGAAATCTCTTTTTTGGGATTCTCGGCCTCGAGAAACAGCAATTGCGCTACCACCAGGGTGGCTACGCCGTCCTCGATCCCGCCCGTGATGAAGATGATTCTCTCCTTCAGGAGCCGCGAATAAATATCGTAGGCCCGCTCGCCACGGTTGGTCTGTTCCACCACCATGGGCACCAAGTAGTTCATGTAGGTATCGAGTGGGTCTCTCATTTCGTCTCCTTGACGCGAATCATACCGGTTAGACTAGCCGTGCCGGTGCGTCCGGTGATCTATTTTCGCCGGGGCGTTTGCGCAATGCCCCCCGTGCATCAGGCGGCCGAATCATCGTCCTTGTAGAGTTCGTCCCGCGAGACCTTGCTTTCGGTTACGCTGGCAAGTTCAAGCAGGAAATCAACCACTTTTTCCTCGAAGATCGGCGCCCGCAGCGCGGCAACGGCCTGTGGATTCTGGCGATAATAGTCCCACACGCGCTGCTCTTGGCCGGTGAACTGACGGGCCCGGTCCATGACGGCACGGCTCAGCTCTTCCTCGGTCACGGTGATGTTGTTCTTCTCACCAATCTCGGCAAGCACGAGACCGAGTCTGACCCGACGCTCGGAGATCTCACGGTACTCCGCCCTGGCCTTCTCTTCGGTCGTGCCCTCGTCGGCGAAAGTCTTGTGCTCGGTTTCCAGTTCGGAGAGTACCGACTTCCAGACGCGCTCGAACTCTTCCTCGACGAGCGTCGGCGGGGGCTCGAATTTGTGCATCTTGTCGAGTTCATCGAGCAGGCCGCGCTTGAGCTTCTGGCGCGACATCCCCGTATGCTCGCGCGCGATGCTGTCTTTCACCGCATCGCGAAGCTTGGCGAGCGATTCGAGACCGAGCGAGTGCGCAAAAGCGTCGTCCGCGGCGACCGTGCCCGGCGTTTCGATCGACTTGGCCGTGACCACGAACACCGCGTCTTTGCCGGCGAGTTCCTGCTTCATGTAGTGCTGCGGAAAAGTCACTTTCAGCGTGCGGGTTTCACCGCTGGTGATTCCGATGAGCTGATCCTCGAAGCCCGGAATGAACGTGTTCGATCCGATCAGCACGACGGCATCGTCACCCGACCCGCCTTCGAATGGCTGGCCGTCGATCGTGCCGGTGAAAGAGATCGTCACGCGATCGTCCCTGGATGCCGTCCCGCCCGGCGCGCGCGCCGCGTAGGGCCTGTTCTGCTGGACGATGCGTTCGAAACCTTGGTCGACTTCGGCGTCGGAGACATCCGCCATCAGTTTCGTCAGCTTGATGGTTTTGAAATCGCCGAGCGTAATCGGCGGCACGATCTCGAGCGCCATCGTGTAGTTGAGATCGGTCTTGCCGTTGATCAGCTGTTCAATCGCGCCCTCTTCCGTCGGCAACGTGACCTTGGGTTCGGCAGCGAGCTTGTACCCGTGCTCGGTGACAATCTCGTTGTTGGTGTCGCGAACGGTCGCCTCGATGACCTCGGCCATCGCCGAGCGGCCATACATGCGCTTGAGGTGTGTAACCGGTACCTTGCCGGGACGGAATCCGTTGATGCGGACCCGGTCTTTCAACTCATCGAGGCGCGCATTGACCTTGGCATCCAGTTCGGCGGCGGGAACGACGACCTTGTATTCGCGCTTCAGGCCTTCGGACAGCGTTTCAATGACTTGCATCGGACACACTTTTTTCTCTGCTTGCACTCACGTCGCAGCAGTTCACCATGAACCGAACGCGCCGCTTGTGTCGGAAAACGGGCGGACCCGCAACTTTCCCTAATTCATTGGCCTCTTTGTGGTGCGGGCGGAGGGACTCGAACCCCCACACCTTGCGGCGGCAGGACCTAAACCTGCTGCGTCTACCAATTCCGCCACGCCCGCAGAGGTCAAAATTACGGACGGTTCACGCCGCAATCCCGGCACGGCTTAACGCGACGGTACCCGCCAAGGCAAGACTTAACGCAGGCCTGGCGCTCGCCCGCACCGCTGAAATCAAGCCTTCAGCGTCAATGCCGCTCGGCGCCGCCCCCAAGCCCGGCCAGTAGCCGCCGATAAACGCGCGGGAGCATATCCGGTAGATCCTCGGCAATCAGCCCCGGACCGAATTCGGTCGCCGCATCTCCGTGCAGCCAGACCCCCGCGCAGGCCGCTTCGAACGCCGGCATCCCCTGGGCCATGAGGCCACCAATGATGCCCGCGAGGACATCCCCCGACCCTGCGGTCGCCAGACTGGGTGGGCCATTTTCGGCGACAGTCGCCCTACGGTCCGGCGCCGCCACGACGCTGTCAGCGCCCTTATAAACGACGACAGCCCCGCAGAAATCGGCCGCCAGGCGTGTTTTCTCAAGCTTCGAATGAGATTGAGGATCTTCCTGTATCTTTTGGAAAAGACGCGAAAACTCACCCTGGTGCGGAGTCAAAACGACATTTCCGCCTCGCTTGCGGATGGCCCCGGACAAGAGGTCCGGATGCTCGGCGAAGCTTGTCAGCGCGTCAGCGTCCAGTACAACGGCAGCGCGGCTCGCAAGCGCCGCCAGGACCTCCTCGCGCATTTGGGGTCCAACCCCGCCCCCAGGGCCGAGAACGACTGCATTGCGCCGCCTGTCGGCCAGAAACTCCCCCAGCTCGGCCGGCCCGTCGACCGGGCGGACCATGACGGCCAGGCTTTCGGCGGCATTGATGGCGAGTGCCTCGCGCGGGCTGGCAATGGTCACGAGACCCGCGCCCGCCCGTAACGCACCGCGTGCAGCCAGGCGCGCGGCGCCTGTGGTCGACGCCCCTCCCGAAAGCACCACCGCGTGGCCGCGTGAATATTTGTGCCCGCGCGAGTCAGGACGGGGGAACGCGATGCCCCAAAACGCAGGAGCATTGGCGAAGGTCTGCGGCTTGATCTCCTCCAGCACCTTTTCGGGGATTCCAATGTCCTCAACCTCGACGTCCCCGCACTGCAGGCGCCCGGGCAGCAGGAGGTGGCCGGTCTTGCGCCGGAAGAACGTCACCGTGCGCGAGGCGTTCACGGCCGCGCCCATGATCGCGCCGGTCGTTCCATTGACTCCGCTCGGCAGGTCCGCGGCGACAATCGGGACGCCTGAAGCATTTATCGCTTCGATCATTGCCCGCGGCAGCCCACTGACTTCGCGGTCGAGACCCGCACCGAACAGTGCATCGACGACCGCATCGCAATTCGCGAGAGACCCCGGCGAGGCTTCTTCGACCGCACCGCTCCAGCGGCCGGCCGCCTGCGCAGCATCACCCTTCAGTTTCGCACGGTCTCCGACGAAGCAAAGACGCACCTTGTGACCGCGTTCGGCCAAATGGCGGGCGGCCACAAATCCATCACCGCCGTTATTGCCGGGACCAGACACGACGACGATGCGTTCCAGATGCATGCGGGCGGTCGCATCGGCGACGGCTCGCCCGGCGTTTTCCATGAGCGTCGTGCCCGGAGTGCCGCCGGCGATCGTTAGGCGGTCCGCCTCGGACATCTCGGCAGTCGTGAGCAATTCGAGCATCGCCACGGAACCTAACGGGCAGTCCAGCGCCAAACAATTCGCCGCAATCCGGCCGGCGGCAATCGCCTTTGGCGTCTGATTAAAATCTAGCCAGTTTGCTTAAGTTGTAGGCGCCGAACATTAGGCACGGTCTTGGCCAACCCGTACCCGTCCATTAACTCGATGGATTCAATAGAGTTTCTGCGCGACCCCGGCTTGGCATGGGTCCTGCAAACCGCTAGCGCGGCTCGACCGGTCAGTCCCGGGGAGCTGGGGGCAAGGACCGTCAATGAAAAAAATCGAAGCCATCATCAAACCCTTCAAACTCGACGAGGTGAAGGAAGCGCTGCAGGAGGTAGGCCTACAGGGGATAACCGTAACCGAGGCCAAGGGCTTCGGGCGACAGAAAGGACACACCGAGCTATACCGCGGCGCCGAATACGTGGTCGATTTTCTCCCCAAAGTGAAAATCGAGATCGTTCTCGGCGACGATATGGTGGAAAAAGCGATCGATGCGATCCGGCGCGCGGCTCAAACTGGCCGGATTGGCGACGGGAAAATTTTCGTTTCCAACATCGAAGAAGCTATTCGAATCAGGACCGGGGAATCCGGAATTGATGCAATCTGACTCGCGGGCAAAAGGTCACGCGAGTAATTTTATGAAAACAAGGGGGAATGCAAACCGATGACAACAGCCAAAGATGTCATGAAATTGATCAAAGAGAATGACGTGAAATATGCCGACTTCCGGTTCACAGATCCGCGCGGCAAATGGCAGCACGTCACTTTCGACATCAGCATGATCGAAGAAGACACTTTCGCCGAGGGCCAGATGTTCGACGGCTCATCCATCGCCGGCTGGAAGGCGATACATGAATCGGACATGAATTTGATGCCGGACCCGGCGACTGCCTGCATCGATCCGTTCTTCGCAGAGACCACATTGTCACTGGTCTGCGACGTGCTCGAGCCCACAACCGGCGAGCCTTACAACCGAGACCCGCGCAGCATTGCCAAAAAGGCCGAAGGCATGGTGAAAGCCAGCGGCGTGGGTGACACGGTCTTCTTCGGCCCCGAAGCAGAGTTTTTCGTGTTTGACGACGTAAAATACGCGGCTACGCCTTACAACACCGGGTTCAAGATCGACTCGATCGAGTTCCCGACCAATTCCGACACCGAATATGAAGGCGGAAATCTGGGCCACCACATCGGCACGAAGAAGGGTTATTTCCCGGTACCGCCGCAAGACACTGCACAGGACATGCGTAGCGAGATGCTGGCGGCGATGGCCAAGATGAATGTGAAAGTCGAGAAGCATCATCACGAAGTTGGCTCGGCGCAGCACGAACTCGGCATGAAGTTCTCGCCGCTGACGCAGATGGCCGACCAACTGATGATCTATAAATACTGCATCCAGCAGGTTGCGCAGATCTACGGCAAGACCGCAACGTTCATGCCAAAACCGATCTATGGCGACAACGGCTCCGGCATGCACTGCCACCAATCGATCTGGAAGGGAGGCAAACCCGCTTTCGCCGGGAACAAGTATGCCGATCTTTCAGAGATTTGCCTCTCTTACATCGCCGGCGTTCTCAAACATGCTCGTGCAATCAACGCATTCGCCAACCCGACCACAAATTCCTACAAGCGGCTGGTCCCGGGATTCGAGGCACCGGTGCTGCTCGCCTATTCGCAGCGCAACCGCTCGGCGTCGTGCCGCATTCCCTACACGACAAACCCGAAGGCCAAGCGTGTCGAGGTGCGTTTCCCCGATCCGCTCGCCAATCCATATCTCGCCTTCGCAGCGATGCTGATGGCCGGCCTCGACGGCATCAAGAACAAGCTCGATCCGGGCAATGCAGTCGACAAGGACCTCTATGATTTGCCGCCGGCTGAGCTCAAGGAAATACCGACAGTATGCGGTAGCCTCCGCGAAGCGCTCGGTTACCTCGACAAGGACAGGGCGTTCCTTAAAGCCGGGGGCGTGTTCGATGACGACTTCATCGACTCATATATCGACCTCAAGATGACGGAAATCATCCGGTTCGAGCACACTCCGCACCCGGTTGAGTTCGAAATGTACTACTCCGCGTAAGTAATTCCTCCCAGCCATCGCACAACTTAGGTTTTGCGATGCAACTTAGGGCGCCCCACAAGGGCGCCTTTTTTTCCCGCCAGGAAGTGGTCAGACGAACAGGAAAGCAACGACGACCAGTCCGGCGGCGATTCCCGCCGCGGTGACCAGCATTCGGCGGCGATGCCGTTTTGGCCCGTAAACGCCGGCCGCACGGCGGGCGGCGATCAGAGCCGCATCAAACTCGGTCGAATTCGCGTACTCGCAGGCCAATGCTGCACCTGCCCGCTCGGCGCAGACCTCGAGCGAGAGTAGATCGGGATGAAGCTGAGAACGCCACATGGGCGCATGGTAACGCCCACAGAGTAAATGAGTGGTTGCGATTGCGGCCAGCCGGCCGCCAAGGCCGACTTTCTCAGGCAGCGGTATTGCACAGCGACAAAAGAAGGATGCACGTTGACTGCCAAGACCATAAAGCCCACTCTCGCTTGCCGGGGCCGGAGCGCGCATCGCACCGATCCGTGTGCCGCACCATAGCGCTATCGCTGTAGGAAAATCCGTTGCGGTATTCGGCAGGCTTCGACGAAAGACTTCCTCGAATTGTAATCAATGGCGAAACCAAAGTTGACGATCGCCGGCGTCCCAGTAGCCAAACGCAGGCAGTTTCACAGTTGGCGAATTCGCTAATTAAACAAAAAAAGCGCGCCCCACGGCGCGCCTTTTTACAACGTGCAGAATGTGCGCGACTAGCGCTTCGAGAACTGGAACGAGCGCCGCGCCTTTGCTCGGCCGTACTTTTTACGCTCGACGACGCGTGGATCGCGGGTCAGGAACCCGCCCCGCTTGAGCGCTCCGCGTAATTCGGGCTCGAAATACGTCAGCGCCTTTGCCAGGCCATGACGCACGGCACCGGCCTGGCCGGAAAGGCCGCCGCCGGATACTGTGCAGGTGACGTCGTATTGTCCGCCCCGGTTGGCGGCGATCAGCGGCTGTTGGATCAGCATGCGCAGCACCGGCCGCGCGAAGAACACTTCCACCGCCTTTGTGTTGATGAGGATTTTTCCCGAGCCCGGCTTTATCCAGACACGAGCCACAGCGTTTTTGCGCTTGCCGGTCGCATAAGCGCGCCCCTGCGCGTCGACTTTCTTTTCATATTTCGGCGCTTCCGGAGCAGCCGGTTTGAGGGTCGCCAAACCTTCAAGCGATTGCATAGTCTCGGCCACGGTCAGGCACTCCTCACGTTCTTGCGGTTCATCGCTGCTACATCAAGCTTTTCAGGCTTCTGCGCCTCGTGCGGATGTTCCGCACCCGGATAGACCCGCAGGTTTCCAAGCTGAACACGGCCCAGCGGGCCACGCGGTAGCATGCGCTCAACCGCCTTTTCGACGATGCGCTCGGGGAAACGCCCCTCCATGATCGATTTCGCCGTACGGTCCTTGATGCCGCCGATGAAGCCGGTGTGGTGGTGATAGACCTTATTATCGCGCTTCCGCCCCGTCAGCACGACCTTCGCGGCGTTGATGACGATGACATTGTCACCGTCATCGACATGCGGCGTATACGATGCCTTGTGCTTTCCACGCAGACGCAATGCCACGATGGATGCAAGGCGGCCGACCACGAGCCCGGTGGCGTCGATAGTCACCCATTTCTTTTCAATGTCGGCAGCCTTGGCCGAGTAAGTCTTCATGATCTTTCCCTGAGAAATCGAGCAGTCCAAGCCGCGAAACCGCCCGCTATGTAGCCGACGCGGTTCACTCCGGTCAACGCTCTTACATCAATAATACATATTGTATATCAGCTAGTTATATTATTGGTAATTTCATACCTGCGACTAAATTCTATGGGATGGAATAGGTCGAAGTGATGTGGGCGACCGGATCGCCCTCGCCGTCCGAATAAATGGCGACCTCGCCAACGACCAGTCGCTTTCCCACTTTCAACAGTTTGGCATCGGCGACCAGGTCGCCCCGTCCCGGCTTACGCAGGAAGTTGATGTTGAGATTGGTAGTGACCGCCATCGGGATCGGACCGGCCACAGAAAAGACCGCGACATACATCGCGAAATCCGCAAGCTCCATCATGGTCGGCCCGGAAATGGTGCCGCCCGGGCGGATGGAATCCTCCTGAAAACGCCGCTTTACGCGGATATTTCCGTAGTCCACGCGCTCGATCGAGAGCCCACGGCCGGGATGAAAGAACTGAGGAAATTCGTCGCGCAGCAGTTTCGCGATCTCATCGGCATTCATCGTCGGAGCCGGCATCGGCGCCTCCCTGCCGGTTTATCCGGCGACCTGGTCTTAGACAGCACCGTTGGGAGGTCAACCCGGCAGTTCAATCCTTGCCGTAAAGCGCGCGGAGTTCTTTTTTCGCCCGTTCCAGCTTCTGCTTACGGCTCCTTGAAAGGCCCCTTCCGGCACGGTTGAGGAAGAAGGTCAGCATGGACATTGCCGAGCGATACGAATTGGATTTGCGGCGCCGACTTCGGTCCGCCGACCGTTTCAGGGAGACGGCAATCCTGCGCGGGGTCGATTTTGTGAAGACACCACCTTCAAGGGTGAGTGCGTCGCTCTCGCGGGTCACGCGAGCCGACCAGCGTTTGCCGCTCCGCTTGGCCCTCTTCGATCTTGTGCGCCGTTTGGCCATTGCTTCCATCTAATGCCCGCCAATTGGGCGCCGTTCCGAGCCTTGCATGGGCTGCACTTAGGATTAAGGTTCGATTTGAACTGACCTGGAAAGTCTTATGAATGCTCCGAAAACCAGCGTAACGGCCGACGCGCCTGTGCTGTTGCGCGAACGGGACAAAGATGTCGCTATCCTCGTTCTCAATCGCCCGCAAACGCGAAACAGCCTAACGGAGGAAATGCTGACGGCCCTCTCCGCCGCGCTCACCGACATTGCCGCGGACAGGACCGTGCGGACGGTCGTGATTGCAGCAAATGGGCCGGCTTTCTGTGCTGGTCATGATCTCAAGGAGCTTACCAGCCGTCGCCGCGATGCGGATGGAGGGCGCGCTTACTTTCGCTACATCATGACGATGTGCAGCGCGATGATGCAGCAGATCGTCAACCTGCCGCATCCGACCGTCGCGGCCGTACAGGGCATGGCAACTGCGGCCGGATGTCAGCTCGTGGCGAGCTGCGACCTGGCGGTCGCTTCGGTGAATGCAAAATTTGCAACGCCCGGCGTCGACATTGGCTTGTTCTGTTCGACCCCGATGGTTGCGCTGTCCCGCAACGTCGCACGCAAGCATGCCATGGAAATGCTTCTGACCGGAGATGCCGCTTCCGCTGAAGACGCTTACCGCATGGGCCTCGTCAATCGCGTTGTTCCAACCGGAAAAGAACGTGAGGAAGCGTTGGTTTTCGCCCGCAAGATCGCCAGCAAATCGAGCCACACCGTCAGAATAGGCAAAGAGGGCTTTTACCGGCAGGCGGAAATGAGCCTCGCGCGCGCCTACGAATATGTATCCGAAGTGATGGTCGAAAATCTGATGGCACGCGACGCAGAGGAAGGCCTAAAAGCCTTCATCGACAAGCGCGAACCCAAGTGGGAAGACCGCTAATCGTTCAATGTCAGAGGTCAAGTGAGAGCCATCGGCGTCCCGATGGCTCTCTTGCTATTCTGAGCCGCAGCTTCAGCTGCCGCTTTCAGGCGATAAGCGATGCGTTTTCGCGAACTTCGGTGTCGCCTGGCTCCTCCGCGGGCCGCCCGCTGCTCGGCAATTGCAACACGGTGGCCTGTTGGCCCTCACAGAGATCGGTCACCAGCACGATCTTTCCATCGGGGAACTCCAGCGCATCGTGATGCGCCGCCGGACGGTTCATGTTGACCTGCCGGAAGCGTGCAACTTTGTGAGTCGATTTCCGGGTGGGCAAGAAACGGAACGAGGCATCGCATTCAACCTCTTTTTCGAATGCAAGCTCTGTCCCGGGAAGGAGACACACGGCAACGCGCGGCTGGCTCGGATCTGCGAAGCCGCGCGTGATGGCATTGGGGAATTGTGTCGAGACCAGTTTGTCACCGACCTTCGCTGGCCGGGACGCTACGTCGTGGAGACTGTAGTCACACATAGAACGCCTCCTGTTTGTGCACAACCTAGGCGGCGCCCCTCAGCTCTGTGGATCGCAGCAAAGCAGCATGACCTTCTTATGTCGACTGCCACCGCAATCCTGCCCAAATCAAACGCGGCCCTACCGTGAGCAACAGCGAGAGGCTATCTTTGTTCCAGAGCCGACGACTACGAACGAGAGTTGATCGACGAAAGCCAGATGAACAACGCAACGCAAGTCTTCACGCCGGCTGCGCGGCAGGCACAGGCCGAGCGCGGATCGTCGAAGGCATACGAGCGGCGCATAGCTGAGGGCTTCCCTGATCGCGTCACGGCAGAGCTCGCGAAATTTATCGCCGAACAGGATACCGCCTTTATTGCCACCGCAACTGCCGACGGCGGCCCGTATATTCAGCATCGCGGCGGGCCGAAAGGCTTCATCAAGGTCATCGACAACAAAACGCTCGGCTTTGCCGACTATCGCGGCAACCGGCAGTACATCACGCTCGCCAATCTCTCCGAGAACGACCGCGCCTTTTTGTTCCTGCTCGACCCGGCGCGACGTCAGCGCATCAAGATCTGGGGCCGGGCCCGCGTGGTAGAAAACGACCCTGCCCTGATCGAGCGCCTGTTCGACCAAGGCTATAAGGCATGCCCCGAGCGCGCTATCCTGTTCACGATCGAAGCCTGGGACGTTAACTGCTCCTCCCATATCGTGACACGCTTTACCGAAGAGGAAGTCGCGGAAGCTTTTGCTGCGGTGCAAGGCAAGATCGCCGAGCTGGAAACGGAAAACGCACGCCTGCGCGCCGCGCTCGCGAAACAATCGGCATCGCAGTCTGAATGAACCACGACAGCTACTCCGACAATTACATTCGCGGAATTCTCAATACGGTGAAGACCATTTCCATGGTCGGCATCTCACCGAAGGAGAACAGGCCCAGTTATTTTGCGTTCAAATACTTGCTTGATCGCGGCTATCGCATGATCCCGGTCAATCCAGGACAGGCCGGAAAGACAATTCTGAAGCAAAAAGTCTACGCGACGCTTTCCGTTGTTCCCGAGCCTATCGATATGGTCGATATTTTTCGATCGTCCGAAAATGTCTTGCCGATCGTCGAAGAGGCCCTGACGCTCACACCGAAGCCGCAGGTCATCTGGATGCAGCTCACGGTCCGCAACAATGCAGCCGCAGAGCTCGCCGAGAAGGCGGGTCTCAAAGTTGTCATGAACCGCTGTCCGAAGATCGAATACGGCCGCCTGTCGTCGGAAATTTCGTGGATCGGCGTGAATTCGCGGACGCTTTCGTCCAAACGCGCACATAATTTGGGCACAGGGCTCCAGCGCATGAGTCTTGATAAATCGGACAAAAATGGCGTTCGGTAGCGCGCGCCGGCTGAAGGCGACGATTGGCCCTATGCCTTGACGGCGCCGCTATAGGCCCTCTCTAATCATTACAGCCTAAATGCGGGCATCAATGCCCGCTTTTGACATTCGGGGGACCTATGCCAGAGGCCGAACGCACTCCGGGATTTGCGACACTGTCGATCCACGCTGGCGCCAAACCCGATCCAACCACCGGCGCGCGCGTGACGCCGATCTACCAGACGACGTCCTTCGTATTCGACGACGTCGATCATGCCGCCGCACTGTTCGGCCTGCAGACTTTCGGCAACATCTATACCCGCATCGGCAATCCGACCTGCGCAGTGCTTGAAGAGCGCGTGGCAGCACTAGAGGGCGGCACAGCCGGCCTTGCCGTCGCCTCCGGGCACGCGGCGCAGGTGGTCGTGCTGCATGCGCTGATGACGCCTGGCGACGAGCTCGTCGCATCGAAAAAACTTTATGGCGGCTCGATCAACCAGTTCAATCACTCAATCAAGAACTTCGGCTGGAACGTCGTCTGGGCCGATCCCGATGACCTCAGCTCGTTCGAGAAAGCTGTTTCGCCAAAGACCAAATGCATCTTCATCGAGTCGATCGCCAACCCTGGTGGCATCATTGTCGATATCGAAGCGATTGCGAAGATCGCGCGCAAGGCCGGGGTGCCGCTGATTGTCGATAACACCCTGGCGACACCTTATCTGTGCAAGCCGATCGACTATGGTGCCGACATCATCGTGCATTCGCTCACCAAGTTTCTCGGTGGTCACGGCAACTCGATCGGTGGGCTGATCGTCGATGGTGGCACCTTCAATTGGTCGCGCGACAAGAAATATCCGATGCTTTCCGAGCCCCGACCTGAATATCAGGGCATTATCCTGCACGAGACCTTCGGCAACTTCGCCTTCGCGATCGCCTGCCGCGTGCTCGGGCTGCGCGACCTTGGTCCGGCTCTGTCGCCTTTCAACGCCTTCCTGGTGATTACTGGCATCGAAACTCTGCCGTTGCGCATGCAGCGGCATTGCGACAATGCGCTGGTCGTCGCCGAATGGCTGGCGAAGCGAGCCGAGGTCGCCTGGGTCAGTTATCCGGGGCTGCCTGGCGACAAGTATCACAAGCTCGCGAAGAAATATTCGCCGAAAGGCGCCGGAGCGGTTTTCACCTTCGGACTTAAAGACGGCTACGACGCGGGCGTGAAGCTTGTTTCCAACGTCAAACTTTTCTCGCACCTTGCGAATATCGGCGATACGCGCTCGCTGATCATTCACCCGGCCTCAACGACGCATCGCCAGTTGTCGGACGCGCAAAAAGTACAAGCCGGTGCCGGCCCGGATGTCGTGCGGCTGTCGGTGGGTCTCGAGGATCCGGACGACATCATTGCCGATCTCGAGCTCGGCCTGAAGGCGAAATAAACGGCTAGGACTTGCCGAGCGTTTGAGCCACGTAGTTGCGAATATAGGCAAGGGTCGCCGGCGCGGCCCAGATCTCGATCACCGCGTCGTCGGTCGTCTTACCGCTTTTTTGCAGACGCTCAACCACCGGCTGGCGAATTTGCATTTTCGTCTGCGCGAAAGCAGCCGGTGAGAGCAACGACAGTTCCTTCGCAACCGCCATTGCGTCGTCCATGAGGTCTGCAGGCTCGGCCAATTCGTCGACCCAACCGCGTTTCAGGGCTTCATCCGTGACAGAGGTCGCGCCCGACAGGGTGAACTTCGGCAGATATCTGGGAGGGACGGAGGCGCGCACGATTTCGAACGCCAATGCCGGAAACGGAACGCCGACCAGAATTTCCGTGACTCCGATGCGGCCCGCTTCGCGGGCCATGATCCGCCGATCGGCACAACATGCCAGCACACACCCGCCCGCGATGGCATGGCCATTGATGGCGGCGACCACCGGCTTCGGATGGAAGAATACCGCCTCATAGAGACGATGAAGCGCGGGCAGGAATTGGCGAATATAGTCGGCGCCGCCACTGCTCAACCGTTTCAGGTCGACGCCCGCGCTAAATATCTTCCCCTGGCCAGTGAGAATAACGGCCTTTTCGCCGGACCGGCGCAGCTCCGCAAAGCGCGCGGCCAGCGCATCGCAAAGTTCGATGTCGAGCGCATTGGCTTTGCCGTGGATCAGCGTCAGCACCGCAATTCCGTCAACGGTATCGCTTTTGATCATGCGCCCTGCTCCGCTGGTCTTGATCGCGGCAACTGAAACGTCAGTCGGTGCGACAGACCTTCAGCATGCACCACCGCGATCGTAAAAACGATGATTGCCAGTATCTGATGCGCGAGCGCCAGTGGAAGGGGCGCCTGATGGAGAAGCGTGACAATGCCCAGGCCGGCCTGCAGCGTTACCGCGCCGGCAAGGACCACAGCGTAGGCAAATGCGCGCTTCCCGCGCCAGGCATCGCAGGCGTGCAATATCGCCAGTAGCCAGGTGACATAGGCGACCGCGCGGTGTTGAAACTGCACAGTGAGCGTGTTCTCAAAAAGATTGCGCCAGGCCGGTTTAATGAACCACAGCCGTTCCGCCGACGGCACGAAGGCGCCATCGATGGTCGGCCACGTGTTGTAGACGAGACCCGCATCGAGCCCCGCCACCAGCGCGCCAAGATAAATCTGAAACAGCAGCAAAATCGCGATCGTCGACGCGGCAAAGCGCAGGCGCGCGGGCACCTCAACCGGTCCACGTGTTACCAGTTGCTGTGCAGTCCAGACGATCGCGCCATAGATCGCGGTTGCAAGCGTCAGGTGAAATGCCAGACGATATTGCGAGACACTCACGCCTTGCGTGAGCCCTGAGGACACCATCCACCAGCCAACCGCCCCGAGCGCTGCGCCCGCGGCAAAAATGCTCCACAACCGAATGCGCAGGCTCGGCGGAATTGTGCCGCGCGCCAGGAACACGAGGAATGGCAAAAGGAAAACGGCACCGGTCAGTCGTGCCGACAGCCGGTGCGACCATTCCCACCAGTAGATCGTCTTGAAGGCCTCTAGACTCATGCCGCGGTTGAGTTCCCGGTACTGCGGAATAGTCTGGTATTTTCCGAATTCGGCGCGCCATTCGTTTTCGGAAAATGGAGGCAGCACGCCGGTGATCGGTTTCCACTCCACAATTGACAAACCGGATTCCGTCAATCGCGTCGCGCCGCCCACCATCAAAGTGAGAAAGATCATCGCCGCCGCCATGAGCAGCCACAGCCGCACTGGTCGCAGCTGGATTTCGGACGCTTTGGCCGGCTCGTGCATAAGTGTCAGCTTGAGGGGTTGGCGCGGACCATATAGTTATGGGCCTGCATTCGCAATTGAGGGCGACGAAGGTAAATGTCCATACGCGCGCGCAAATTCGTCGGCACGATCGCTCTGCTTATTCTCGTGTCCGTATGGGGTTTGCTTGCGATGGCCCTTGCACAGTCGGTGCTGACCAATATCAATGGGTTCGTGGCAACGCTCTATTATATTGTAGCGGGCCTTGGCTGGGTCCTGCCGGCGATGCCCCTGATCAGCTGGATGGCGCGTCCGGATAGCCCGGGAACCTAGGCCGCATTGACGCGCCGGAACCGGTTAGCGAAAACTGAACACCCCACATCGTGCAGTGTCGCGGCGTATCGTTCAGTCCGTAATTTCAAGCCAAAACGCAGCTACTCAGTCCGCCACGGTTCGCCGTGTGTTGCTGAGTATTTCGGAGTTTGGGTCCAAAATTGGGTCCAACAAACGCCTGCGCTCGGCGGAGTTTCCAGGGCGCATCAGCAATTTCGCACGCTTGCCCCGTCCGGTCAGCCGAACCCCCTTGCCTTAGTGTTGGCCAACAGTCTCGTTCTTCGGTTTTTCTCGCACCTGCTCGGCGTGTTTGGCCATTTCCAGGCAGGTCAGCAATTCCACGTAACTTGGAGCGCCACCGGTCGAGACTAAGCCCACGCAACGGCTTTGCTGTGCCTCGCCGTATTGAGCCCAATCCTTCTGGAGCGTGTTACGAGCGTCTTGCTCATCTCGCTGGCAAGCCGGCGCGTCGCGTCCAGGCATACCCGCTACCTCAGCGACTGACCGACAGGCCCGATCGACATCGAATTTCGGGACCGAATCCGCCGCTAAAACCACTTGCGACGCGGTCAGTACGATTGAAAACAGCGCGAGAATGGTTCGATTTCCTCTGCTCATTAGAAGGATAACGCTGCTGCACGCTTTTTCGTTTCCGTTTTCTTGATGGGTGATGAAAAAGACCACGGACTTCAGGCCTTGACGCCTTTTATAATTTCGACGGCATAAGATCGATGTAACGAACCATGCGGCGTCGTGCGTCAAAATGGCAACTTAAAAGCCCGTGCAGCCCCATGTCAGTATAGAGCCGCTAGATGACTTCCTGAATGACCTTGGCCCGTAACGTCTTGGCCGTTGCGGGCCATTTTCTTTGATGGCGGGATTAAAACGCTGCCCCTAACGCTTGCACGGCCATTCCTGAAGTCCTCATGCATCCTCGCCGGTCGCTGATTGCGTTGGCGCAGCAAGCTACTGGCCCCTGAGGAATCCTCCCCCATCCGTACCGAGCCAATTTCTTTCGGTAGCCGAAGTTGGCGGCTGTTCGACTGGCGGGCCGCTTGCTCCGCTGACTCCCGAAAGATTGCAGTTTTTTTCCGCTGCCGTCTTGCGAAGCTGGTCCATCCGGCCGCGCTGCTGATAGTATTCCGGCCGATAGGCTTGCGCGCTGACAAATCGTCCACCAGCATCGGTCTCCGCCTTTGCCATCAGTGCGGCGAGTTCGTGCTGACGATTGGTAATCCCACGCGCCTCGTTCACCATCTCCGCGCAGGTGTAGAGGACGTATTTGTTTGGATCGGCGAAAAGGCGGCCAGCCGTCTGTTCGGAGGTGCACCCGCAGAGGGACATAATCACCACACTGGTGAGCAAGATCGGAAGAGCTTTAAGTTCGACAAGTTGAAGCGAGCC
>JBPYDR010000063.1:0-2039 GCA_051986235.1 Pseudolabrys sp. | reverse complement strand
TTCCGTCCTCGCCGAGCGCCGCCGCGTCTTGCACCTCAACGAAGTAGCTATTGATCGAGCGCGGTCCGGTGGCGTCCGCTGGGTGGTCGAGGAGCACGATGTTGTTGACGCGCGCCATGCGCACCTGCCGGACCCCGTCGTCGTCCTCGATCATGAAAGTCTCGCCGCCAAGGCGCTGCGCGGCTGCGATCGTCAGCCCGCCGAGCCCTTGCTTTGGTTTTCTTGCAGCGTCGATGCCGTCATAGGAGAACTCCCGCGCTCTCTGGGGAAATTTGCACTTGCGAATGTAATGGGATGTCCAAAATAAGCAAATAATTGACGCGATTTCCACGGTTCGGAGACTAGAATCAACCCATATCCGGCGCGGTTGCTCGAATTTCTCACGCCTGGAGAAATTGAAATGAACAGCAATGCAGCCGCACCCGTGGCCTGGGAAGACTCCTTCGTGTTGAAATATCTTCTTTGTGATGGTCGGCGTAACCGCGGCCGCCCTCTTAAATTAGGTGGGTTGCGCAAAAACCCATCTAGTGCAATGGCCTCTCAGGGCATCGATAGGAACGCTCACCTCACCGAATTCCCAGCAGCCTCGCCGCATTAGGACAGGTCGTGGCACCCCCGACTCGTGCCTCGAACTTGAAGATGCGACAGCAGCCGGCCGAGTACCGTCGGCGCTTTTCGCTCCACGATCGTGTAGGCCTTCGAGAAATCGCCGAAAGCGACTGGCGTGCTGCCCGGCGCGACATCCGGCATCTGGGTTGCGATCGTGATTGGCGAGCCCGCCAGGGAATAGCTTGGCTGCCCTTGCGGCAACAGGTTCAACAAAGGCCTCCCCGTGGCCTCGCTCGTCAGCAACAAAGCGAACGTTCCCTGATTCATCAGATAACGCCCGTTCGCGTGCCACTGCATCGGCAACTCGTATTTCAACATTGTCAAGTCTTGCCAGCTGAACTGCCCCGGTTGGGTGGCGGCCGAGATTTCACAGATCGGCCAGAGATCGTTGATTGATCCCTCGAGTGTATCGAGCCGCTTGTTGAACGAGTTGTCGCCCGCCTCGATGTTGCGGGACGCCTCTTGATTTGCTCGACGAGTTCGCCGATGCCCGTAAAGTCGCTCATAGTTTCAATCTCCAAAGGCCGCTTACGGGCGGCGATGATGTGCCTCCTTCGTCTTGTGCAACCGGAACAATAAACCTCTTGAAGTTGCAAAGCCAAGACACACCGGACGCTTTACGAACGCCCGATGGTCGCGGCATCAAATCCGGCTTGCGTAATCTGGAAGATTCCCAGGTGTTCGCGGCTCATTATCATCCATTCCTTGTCCCGAGCGAACGCAAGTCCACGCTCACGATCTTGATCAGCGAGGTCGGCCTCGTCGTACCAACCCTGGGCGTCTGTGTCCGAATAGTCGTTGCCGGGTTCGCACCCATGATCGATCAGAATCCGCATTACACGGGAACCACACTGTGCTTCTTCCATAGCCATCCTCTCAAGATTTGTCTTTGTCACATGCAGCAATGGTAAAAACCGCTTCTCTCAAGGGCTGGAACCCACTCGGGCGTCGTCATTCACTGGAGCTTTGCCGGGCTCGCCGGCCAACCGAGCATATCACAAACCGAACGGTCCGCACCGTGAAGCGCGGGCCGCTTTGCACAAGACGAGAAGACGCCGCAGCGCGCAGCGTCTAGTGATGATCTAGGAGGGGCGCATGGTTGTCGCCAGCCGCGCCAGCAAATCAGGTTCGGTCAGCGCCTCGACCTCGCGATCGGAAAGCGGCCAAACCTTCGCAGCGCCGCGAAGGTGCCGGGCGGCTGCAGCTCGTTTCTCCGCTAATGCGGCGAGCGCGCGGACGGCGCGGCGGGCAGACGGCGAGCCGGAGGAAATGGAATCTCAGTGCCGACATCGCAAAACAATACCTTAAGGCCTCCTGACGACAGAAACGTAGCGGTGCAATTCGAGCCAGAACTTCGGTATCGCGGGCGGTGATGCGGTGGACGCTGGTGGCGAATTATCGGCCTGTGGTGCCGCTTTGTGCGCGGATTG
>JBPYDR010000062.1:0-77074 GCA_051986235.1 Pseudolabrys sp. | reverse complement strand
GCGGCCTGCATGATCGTTTGCGGCTTGATCCTGATTCGCGTGCAGTAGTTGGCTTATCGCGCCAATGTGGTTGTCACCGGTGATTCAATGCCGAGACGGCCGTAGCCAGGAAGCTTCACTGCGGGGTTGCGCACATCAAGACCTGCGACCAACCCAAGAAATTAATCTCAATGCCCTCAACCCAACCGACTTTCATACCGGCGTATCCGCCGACATTGAGCTCGAGGCCCGTGCCGCTGTCAGTTGGTCCAAGATAAAAACCGTGCCGGAAATCGCGTCCAACCGCGTTTGATGGCAGGGCTATACCCAGCTCCGAAACAGTACGAAGGATCGCAGCAATGAAGCTGTTGCTATTTGGGCCCGGCCAGATCCGATAGTCCCCAGACTGCGAGTAGTCGTAGCCCTTCACAGTTTCTTCGATGCGCGGGATCAGTTTCTCGGCGTCAGTCCCGGAAATGTCGGCAAGCATAACTGGCTCGTTGCCGTACCAACGTCCGTCCGCGGGCCAGTTATTCCGACGCACCGGCTCGCCCCAGCCTACGACATCATAACGAGTCCAACGCGCTTCGTTTCGCCGCTTAAACACGATCCAGCTGTGAACAGAGAAAATTCCCTTCCATGCGCCCGCCTTGCCGGTGAAAACGACCAAGCGTGCTGGTGCGTATTCATCCGCGGGCGGCAACATACCCGTGCTCGACCAGTCGGCGTCGCGCCACGAGCGGGGATTGTCGCCGATGGCGTACACAATTGCCCGAGCAGCAATTGGTACGAGAAAAATGATGAATACGATGACCATGACGAAGATTCTCCTACCAAAGTGTCGATAGCGGATCATGGTGATGCCACCTCGAGTTCCGGACCTAAAGGTGGCGCCTCAACCGCCGAGTGGCTGTCGTGGTGGCCAGCAGAAAACAGACGGCAGCGTGCGTAAGGTCGTCGAGGCTCGCGTGATGTTTTTTGCCTGGGCGTAAAACCTTGCGCGTAACGGGTGGCACGTGGACAAATGCGGCGAGACGTGGACCATTTTCTGCCACCGCTTCACTCGCGCGCCAACAGAGATAGTTGCACAGATAGCGTCCCGCATCGCGTGAGAGTGTGACACGAGCTTTCATTCTGCCGGCGGCAGCGAGTAACTGGCGGCCATGAGGCAGCGCCAAATCGGGTGGGCCATCAGCTTGGATCCGTCGGCCGGGCAACAAGCGACCCGATACGTCGGGAAACGATCCTGATGTATTGTGCGCACGAGTCTCAATGCGCAGCACCTTTGCCCTTGGGGCGAGCCCGAACATAAGAAGCGCGTCTGGCTTGTGTTTGGCGAGCAGTCTAGGCAGGTCACGGTCGACGGCTGCGTAGCTAGTTTGAAAAACATGAGGGATGATCGTTACCTCGGCGAGGGCCGGTCGTCGCAACTTTGCAAGCCTTTCAATCATATTCCCAGTAGGATTGAACGGCGCGCCCGGAAAGGGCCCGAAGCCGGTGATCAAAATTGTGAGTGCGGACATCTAGGCGCCGAGTAGCCGTGCGATTTCGTCAACCGCGAGTGTTGGTGTCAGCTTGCCGGCAGCGACCTGAATTTCAGCCTGCCGCAATCTCGCACGAATGGATGTGTCGTTCCGCAAACGCCCGGTGAGCCGTTCCTCAAGCATCGTCCACATCCATTTTACCTGCTGGTGACGCCGGCGCGCTGAGAGTTCGCCCGAGGCGGTCATCTTCTCCTTGTGCGTGAGAATTTGAGCCCACAGTCTGTCGATGCCGTTCCCCGTGAGAGCGGAATAAGTAATAACCGGCGGTGACCACGTCGATGATTGCGGGGTCAGAATGTTGAGCGCAGCACGGTATTCCGCCGCTGCCTGGTTTGCGGCTTCAATCTTGTCGCCATCGGCTTTGTTGACTGCGAGCATATCCGCGAGCTCGACAATTCCCTTTTTCAGACCTTGCAACTCGTCGCCAGCGCCAGGAATCATCAGCACAAGAAAAAAGTCGGTCATATCTGCGACAGCGGTTTCCGATTGGCCAATGCCAACGGTCTCGACCATGATGACGTCGTAGCCGGCCGCCTCGCAAACCAACATGGTTTCACGTGTCTTGGCTGCAACGCCTCCAAGTGTCCCAGAGGACGGAGACGGCCGTACGAACGCGTTTGCGTCGGCGGCAAGCTGAGCCATGCGTGTCTTGTCACCCAGAATCGATCCACCAGAACGGCTGGACGACGGATCGACAGCAAGGACTGCTACTTTGTGGCCTTTGCGGGTCAGGTAGGTGCCGAGAACGTCAATAGTGGTCGATTTTCCGGCGCCGGGTGCACCAGTGATGCCGAGGCGGACGGCGCTCCCTGTATGTGGTAACAATTCTTGTACGAGTAGGTGCGCTGTTTTGCGATGGTCGGAGCGCTTACTTTCTATCAGTGTAATCGCACGAGCCATGGTCGCACGGTTGCCCGTGCGGATACCACGAGCGAGGTCAGCCGGGGGAGGCGTACGCGGGGCCATCGACGTCCTTAGCGTAGCGGCTCTGAATTGTCGGTTGGCAGACGAAGCACCAAAGCGCCTTCTTTCTTTTGTCGGGCGTCAGTAGCACGCGCAAATGCAAACAATTCCTTCTGAGTCGAAATACGGCAAGGGCTTTCGTCGACCCGACGACAGTACCGCGCCCGTGTGGCACCATCGGCGTCGTCCTCGTCAATTGCTGTGACTTGGTAGACGCCATCAGTCAGCTTGTACGCAACGGCGTACTCAAAAATGCTTTGACGCTTGGCCGCCGCGCTTTGAATAACATAGGCGCGACCTTCAAGCCGATGCACGGTAAAGGAAGTTATATCGCTCATGCCACCGCCGACACGGGTATATCGTGTGCCGTCCCAATTGAATGACGCTTGTTCGGGTTCGTCGGCAAAGCCTTTACGCAACGTGTAAAATTGCAGTCGCAACTGTTGGCCGAACAAAGGTTGCGCGTTCTGCAAAATCGCCCCGGAGGAATCGATACAAGCTGCCAGGGACAGGTTGCCGAGAATGAGTGGCAGTACGAGTAGCCGCCTCACTCCGCAGCCTCTTTGCCGTGTCCGAGACGTTTGTTGAGGGTCTTGAGAAGATTTTCGGCAGCATCCGCAATAACCGTGCCTGGCGGAAAAATTGCCTCGGCTCCAGCTTGCATCAGTGCCTCGTAGTCCTGAGGAGGTACAACGCCTCCGACGACGATCATAATGTCATCTCGACCTTGCCTGGCCAGTTCCGCCTTTAACTCCGGTACAAGGGTCAGGTGAGCTGCAGCAAGCGATGACACGCCCAGAATATGGACGTCGTTTTCCACGGCTTGGCGGGCTGCTTCGGCTGGTGTGGCGAACAGCGGTCCAATGTCGACATCGAAGCCGAGGTCCGCGAAGGCCGATGCAATCACTTTCTGTCCGCGATCGTGGCCATCTTGTCCGATCTTCGCGACCAACAAGCGAGGCCGTCGGCCTTCGGCAACTTCGAATGCCTCAACTACGGTGCGCACACGCTCGACGGCGCCGGTCATGCCGACCTCCCGCTTATAAACTCCGGTAATCGCTTTGATTTCGGCGCGATGGCGGCCGAATACTTTCTCAAGCGCGGCCGAGATTTCTCCGACGGTCGCCTTCGCCCGCGCAGCTTCCACTGCAAGAGCCAGCAAATTGCCATTGCCGCGGTCGGCAGCCCGTGTAAGCGCGTCAAGGGCTTCCTGCAACACGGTTGGGTCGCGTTCTGCTTTGAGGCGTTGAAGCTTTTCGATTTGATGGGCGCGAACTGCGGAATTGTCTATCTTGAGCACCTCGATCGGTTTCTCGTCGGTCGGGGCGTATTTATTAACACCGATGACTGACTGTGCGCCGGCGTCGATACGGGCTTGCGTCTTTGCTGCAGCTTCCTCGATGCGTAGCTTGGGAATGCTTGCCTCGATCGCCTTGGTCATCCCACCCAGGGCTTCGACTTCTTCGATGTGACCCCAAGCCTTCCGCGCGAGCTCGTAGGTGAGGCGCTCCACATAGTAGGAGCCACCCCATGCGTCGACGATGCGAGTAGCGCCGGCCTCCTGCTGCAAAACGATTTGTGTGTTGCGCGCGATGCGAGCAGAAAAATCTGTGGGCAAGGCAAGGGCTTCGTCGAGCGCATTCGTATGCAACGATTGGGTCTGACCTTGTGTAGCAGCCATCGCCTCGATCATGGTGCGAGCGACATTGTTGAAGACATCTTGCGCGGCGAGAGACCAGCCTGACGTCTGACAGTGTGTCCGCAGCGACAACGAGCGCGAGGCTTCAGGATTGAATGCCTTGATTAATTTTGCCCACAACATGCGGGCCGCGCGCAGTTTGGCAATTTCCATGAAATAGTTCATGCCGATCGCCCAGAAGAAAGATATGCGAGGCGCAAACTGATCGATTGTAAGTCCCGCTTTAAGTCCGGCACGGACGTATTCAACGCCATCGGCCAGGGTGTACGCGAGCTCTAGGTCTTGCGTCGCACCCGCCTCCTGCATGTGATAGCCGGATACGGAAATAGAGTTGAATTTCGGCATTTCAGCCGACGTAAACGCGAAAATATCCGAGATAATCCTCAGGCTGGGACCTGGCGGATAAATGTAGGTATTACGGACCATGAATTCTTTGAGGATATCGTTCTGGATTGTGCCCGAGAGTTTCTCGTGTGGCACACCTTGTTCTTCGGCCGCGACGATGTAGAGCGCCAGAACCGGCAGCACCGCGCCGTTCATAGTCATCGATACGCTCATCTGGTCCAGCGGGATGCCCGAGAACAATGTACGCATGTCGTAGATCGAGTCGATTGCGACACCGGCCATTCCCACGTCGCCCGACACGCGAGGATGGTCGCTGTCATAGCCGCGGTGGGTTGCGAGGTCGAAGGCGATTGAGAGGCCTTTCTGTCCGGCGGCAAGATTGCGCCGGTAGAAGGCGTTTGAATCCTCGGCGGTTGAAAAGCCGGCATATTGACGAATCGTCCAGGGCTGAGCCGCGTACATTGCGGGGTAAGGACCGCGAAGAAATGGCGGCTTGCCCGGGAAGGTGCTTAGGAAGTCGAGACCTGCCAAGTCATGCTCGCTGTAAATTGGCTTGACAGCGATGCCTTCCGGCGTTGTCCAGGGTGCGGCCGTAGCCGTGCCGGCTGGCGTCGTCGATTCAGCAAAGTCGACTTTGGCAAAGTTGGGTATCTGACTCATTTGACGTTCAGAATATCATGTGCGGCCTGCAAGGTCGCAAGCGTGTCGCACCCCACGTAAATGAAGGCTTTAATACCTGCCTGCCGCCATTTGGTCTCGTTTTCACCGGGACGACCGGCAAGCTGAACGATGGCACCCACATCGGTCAGCGCCTTCGCAGTCTCCGCTGCTTCGTTTGCATAAACCTTGTCTGATGAGCACAAACAGGTGAGCCGAGCGCCCGACCTCTTGAACGCGGTTATGATGTCAGTTCGGCGATTGAATCCGTCACTGGTCACCGCCTCTATGCCGCCGGCTTCATAGAAGTTTTTGGCGTAAGTGGTGCGCGCAGTGAAATCAGAGACTTTTCCGAGGTTGGCCAAAAAGACTTTCGGTCGTGCCCCGGTCCTCTCCAATATGCGGTCCGAAGAATCGCGCAAACGCTCAAACGGTTCGGCGAGGCGCATACGAGGTAAGGCCTGAACCGTAATTGCCGGCGCGGTCTTTTTGTTCGGAATGATCTTCGCGACATCAAGGGTGACCGCCATGTCCTCCCCCAAGTTCGGGTAATCACTTGTGCCTGTGATTGCGTCCCTCCGTCGGGCAGCTGCCTGCTGCCGTTCGGACCTAACGGTGGCGACGCTTGATTGGATGAAGCCTTTTTCCAGCGCCGTCCAGACGCCACCATGTGTTTCAATTTCCTGAAACTTGTTCCAGGAGGCCGTGCATAGTTTGCTTGTAAGGTCTTCGATAGCGCCTGATCCGGCGGCGGGATCGGCCACCTTCGCCAGGTGCGATTCTTCAAGGAGAATAAGCTGCGTGTTGCGAGCGACGCGCCGTGCGAAGGCGTCCGGCAACCCGAGAGCCACAGTGTGAGGCAGTGCTGAAATACTGTCGGCACCGCCAAGTCCGGCTGCAGTGATGGCGATTGTCGTGCGCAACATGTTCACATAGGGATCGCGTTTGGTCATCATTCGCCACGCAGTTTCCGCGGCTACGTACGCGGGTTTTGGCGTGAGCTTGCAAGTCTCCTCCACGCGCGCCCAGAGTCTCCGTAAAGCGCGAAATTTGGCGATGGTCAGAAATTCATCTGCGTCGGCGCATAGCCGAAAATAAATCATGTCGCGCGCGATATCAGGTGACACGCCGTCTTTTTCAAACGCGCGCAGATACTCGACAGCACTTGCGATGGTGAAAGACAGTTCCTGCGCTTCGGAGCCGCCAGCGTTATGAATCGTTCGCCCGTCGCCGGCTGCAAATGATTTGCGAAACCCGCGCTCACCAAGTTCGCGCGCTGCTGCGACAAAATCAGTCGACAACTCGTTCCACGACAATTTGGAGTGGCCCGAGAGAGCGAAGGCGGCAATCGGGTCGACACCGGCGGCGACGTCGACGGCGTCGGGCCCCAGATTCTGCGCGCGCACCAGTTCGGCAAGATGCCGCGCCACGGACAGGCTCGCCGGCCCCTGATCGAAATCGATCCTGATGCCGGCATCAAGCTTCACCCCCTCGAGCACGCGGGCGAGCGTCTCGGTCGAGGGGTCGAGGCCATAGCCATTGGCATTGATCGAGCCGGCCATGACCAGCGTCAGCCCGGTCGCGCCGTTTTCCAGATCCTGCAGTGCTTGGGCATTGGCCGCCGCCGGATCGGGATGATCCACCCGCTGCATCACGCTCCAGGCGGCCCCCGGCCTTCGTCCGGCGATCGGCTTTGCGCCCGCCGCGCGCGGATAAAGTGGCTCGATCCGCAACCCGTCATAGGTCCGGCTGACTAGGCGCTTGTCAAAATCGGCGCTCTTGAGCGCGGCCTCAACCAGCTTGCGCCACTCCGCCTCCGTCACGGGCGGAAATTCGGCGGCGAGGGAAAGTTCATCGGTCATGCAGGCAAAATGGCACAGTCGGCGCGATGGAGCCATCGCATTGACACAAGGTGCATAGCCGGAACGCGCAGGCCTCTAGGGGAGCCGCTGGATTGTTCCGCCATCCACCACGCTAGCCGCCTCGTCGACACGTCGCCCGGCGATCACGCGGTCACCCGCGATCTCGGCCAGCGGAATGAGAACGAAAGCGCGTTCGAACAGGCGCGGGTGTGGCAGCGTGAGGTTGGGTTCGTTCAGCGTCACATCGTCATAGGCGATGATGTCGATATCGGCCGTGCGCGGACCATTTCTCTTTTCGTGAGCGCGATCCCGCCCGAGCTTCAGTTCGATCTGCTGCGCGCGTTCGAGAAGCTCGCGCGGCGTGAGCGTCGTTTCCACCGCGATGGCGAGGTTGACGAAGTGCGGCTGGTACTTGAAGCCCCACGGCGGGGTACGATAGTCGGACGAGCGCGCGGTCAGCCGCACGTCCTTGCCGTCGCAGAGCAACGCGATAGCGCGATCGAGAATGGCCCGGCTGTTTCCGACATTCCCGCCGAGTGCGAGCAGCGCTTCAACCATGGCGGCTCCGCACGATCACCACGCCAACATCCTCGAAGGTCGCGGCGATCGGCGCATGCGGCTTGTGGATCGTGATCCGCACCGAGCGCACGCGCGGGAAGGTGGCGAGCAGCGCATCGGCGACGCTGCCGGCCGCCGCCTCGATCAAGCGGTAGCGCTCGTTGCAAAACGCCTCGGCCGTGCAGTCCACAACCTTGTCGTAGGACACGGTATCAACCACCTTGTCCGAGCGGGCGGCCGCCGCCAGATCGATTTCGAGGTCGAGATCGAGCGAGAAGGTTTGCCCCACCTTGGCCTCGTGCGGCATCACGCCGTGATAGGCATGCAAGGCCAGCCCTCTAATGAAAATCCGGTCACTCATCGGATGGCCTCGATTGCGGCGCTCACGCGCAGCGCCTGGACTGTTTCCGCGACGTCGTGGGCGCGCACGATCACCGCGCCCGCCTGGACCGCCAGTAGATGCGCGGCAATCGACCCGCCAATCCGCTCGTCCGGCGGCGAGGGCATCACCGAATTGATGAAACGCTTGCGCGAGGCGCCCACGAGCAGCGGCAAGCCGAGCGACTTGAACTCCGCAAGCCGCGCAAGACAAATGATGCTCTGTTCCGGCGTCTTGCCGAAGCCGATGCCGGGATCAAGCACGATACTCTCGCGCGCAATGCCGGCATGGGCGGCGATCTCGAGCGAACGGGTAAAGAAGGCCATCACATCGGCAACGATATCGATGCTGGGATCGGCAGCCTCACGGTTGTGCATCACGATCACCGGAACCCGTCGCTTGGCCACCAGTGGTGCCATGTCTGGATCCTTTTGCAGGCCCCAGACGTCGTTGACGATCGCCGCGCCCTGGTCGAGCGCCCAGGCCGCAATCGAAGCCTTGATGGTATCGATCGACACCGGCAGACCAAGCTTGACCACATCGGGCACGATCGGCGCCAGACGCGCCTTTTCATCCTCGACTGATACCGGGACTGGATCGCCGTACGGGCGCGTGGACTCCGCTCCGATATCGAGGATGTCGGCGCCCCGCCGAGCCATGTCGGCCGCGTGCGCGATCGCAACCGTTGGGTCAAGGAAACGGCCCCCATCGGAGAAGGAATCCGGGGTCACGTTGAGGACACCCATGACCAACGGGCGGCCGGGCGAAAACAGCGCCGAAAGGGTGAGAGGTAATGGTTTTGGCGTGGTTCCCGCTTCGTGATCGAGGGTACGGACGCTTTCCATGCCGGTCGCTTTGCGCGGTCGGCGAGGGACTGTCAAGCAGGCCTCAGACCGCTAATAGGTGATCTTCAGCGGCAACGTCCTGGCGTTTTCGATCCACCGCCTCACGACTTTCTCCGATGGTAAAAGCCGTACGAGCCTGCGCTTGCGGTTGGCGTCGGCCATCGCCTTGGCCAGGTTGGACGGATTCCGATACTTGAGTTCTTTAACGGTATCGACGCCGGCGGCCTGCAGCAGTTCGGCATATTCCTTCCGCACGCCCTTGATGCGCATGCGGTCGGCGATGTTGGCCCAGTACAGGAGCCGCTTCTCGTCGTACCCGGTTTTCGCCGCGAGTGTCTTCCGCCCTTTGACGGTACGCGCTGCTTCCAGCAGCCGGTCGGACGACCGGATCCCTGCCGACTTGAGAACGGCGGCGACTTCGCCGTCGATCCCGTCGATGTCGGTGATGGGATAGGACATCCGTTTTTTCTGCCGCTTCTTTTGTCTGGTTGCTCTTGAAGGATTCAAAGAAACTGACTTAATCCGGGAATGGCGCCGACGATTTCTCCGACAGCGTCGTCGCCGATCTTTTCGCGGGCGTACGCGATGGTCTCGCGCGTGACAGCTTGCACCTGGCCCATGCTCAATCCCGCCGACATCATCTTCGTACCTGCACCCATGATGCCGCCCATCGAGAACCCGCTACCGCTTTCCGATTGGTTCGCCAGCAAGGTTTCTGCTCCGGGAATCTTGTCGATGAGGGCCCTCACCTTGTCGGCTGGACCTTCCTTGAGCAGGAAATCGAGGATAATGCCGACTGACTTTTCCGCGGTACTTCGGTCGACGCCAAGGTTGGCGACGAGACGCCCGATCAAGTCTTCCATGATCCCCTCACGCCCCCCGCGCTTGCGGCGGAACTGCGATTATATTGGACGGCGTTTTCGTCAATGACAAGCATGATGCGGTATCAATGATGCTTAGCGACATCACGCCTCGGACGTCGCGAAAGCCACAGTCAAGCGAAATGAGAAGCCCGAGATACGAATTCAAGTCCACTGATGCGGTCTTGCACGATGCTGCAATTGCATATGGCGAGAACATTCGACAACCGAGAGCGCACGCACCAAACGTCCGTGCACAAATACAACATGCGCGTTCGTAGTTTCACCATCGGGTGATTTGTCGATTGTTAGGTGCCGCCGCCGGTGTAATCTCAAATAATACTGACAGAAGAAGGATATACCGGTGCCGTTTGGCTGCGGATGATCATGCGAGATTGAGGGGCGGCGCAGACCGGGTCGGGCTGTATCGCAAAGGGTCGCGTCATGAGGTCGATGAAAGGTTTGCGTGTTGTCGTCGTGACTGACAGCGAGCATGGCCATGTGCTGGCGGCTCGTTTGCGACGAACGGAAGTCGCACAGGTCATGGCAGTGGCCGGTCTCGAAGAGGCGCGGCTCTTGTGTCAGTCGGGCAGGGCCGATGCGTGCCTGGTGTCGGTCGGCGCCCCAGTCCCAGATGCTCCGCCGATGAAAGAAGGCGATGCGCCCGGGCTGTGCTGCGGCGTTCCGGCGTTGATGATCGCTCCAGTCGTCACACCCCAGCTGCGTCGCGCTGCTCGTCGCCGCGGTTATCTCACCGCAATTTCTGCGACAATTCCGCCGCAGATGCTCTATCGCCGGCTTGGCGCCGCCCTTCAGGGCCGTCATGCCGCGCGTCGAGAGCCGCGCTGGCTCGCCAGGGGCATCCCCATGGCCGACCGTTCAAATTCAGCCGTTTTCGGCAAGCCGACCCTGCATTGACGCGTCGTTTCAGCTTGCTAGTTTCGGACTCCAGCCCCCGAAGGAGTTCGTCATGAAAACCCTCGACGCGGTGCTCAACCGCATCGACCACGATATTGATCAAAGCGTAGAGCGGCTGTTCGCGCTGTTGCGGATCGCCTCGGTTTCGACCGATCCCGCCTATAAGGATCAGTGCCGAGCAGCCGCCGAGCACGTCGCCACCGACCTCAAATCAATTGGTTTTGAAGCCTCCGTGCGCCCGACGGCGGGCCACCCGGTCGTGGTCGGCAAGTCGAACAGCGTGGCAGGCCCGCGTGTCCTGTTCTATGGGCACTACGACGTGCAGCCGGTCGATCCTCTCAATCTATGGAAGACGCCGCCATTCGAGCCGCGCATCGAAGTTCTGCCGGACGGGCGGAAGATCATCGTCGCCCGCGGTGCCTGCGATGACAAAGGTCAGGCGATGACATTCATCGAGGCGTGCCGCGCATTCAAGGCTGTCACCGGAAAGCTGCCTTTGCCAATCACCTTGATGATCGAGGGCGAGGAGGAGTGTGGTTCGAAAAATCTGTTCAGCTTCGTTCGCGACAATGCTGCCGAATTCAAGCTCGACCTGGCGCTCGTTTGCGACACGGCAATGTGGGACCAGAAAACGCCTGCGGTGACGACCTCGCTGCGGGGGCTGGTCTACGAGGACGTGAAGATCATTTGCGCCGATCGCGATCTGCACTCGGGCGTGTTCGGAGGCGCCGCGCAAAATCCCTTGCGTCTTCTGTCCGAGATCCTCGGCGCAATGTGGGATGCGAACGGGCGCGTGACTATCCCGGGATTCTATGACGGCGTGAAAGAGCTTCCTGCCGACATCAAGGCCGATCTAAAAGGGCTCGGTCTCACGCCGGAGAAATTTCTTGGCCCGATCGGGCTGAAGCAGCCCTCTGGCGAGAAGGATCGCATGCTGATCGAAATGGTCACCACGCGTCCGACCGCTGAGGTGAATGGCATTATCGGCGGCTATACAGGGGAGGGCGCAAAGACCGTTATTCCCGGCGAGGCCAGCGCAAAGGTTTCTTTCCGTCTCGTCGGCGAGCAGATCCCCGAAAAAATCCGCGATGCCTTCCGCACTTTCGTACGGGCGCGGCTGCCGGCCGACTGCAAGGTCGAGTTCGGCAATTTTGCTCTCGCGCCGCCGATCCAGCTTTCGTTCGACAACCCGGCCCTGACAAAAGCGAGGACCGTGCTCGCCGAGGAGTGGGGCCACAAGGCCGTGGCCGTCGGCGCCGGCGGCTCCATCCCGATCGTGGCTGACTTCAAGGAAGTCCTCGGCATGGATTCGCTGCTTGTCGGCTTCGCTCTCGACGACGACCGGGTGCACTCGCCGAACGAGAAGTTCGACCTGGCCTGCTATCACAAAGGCATCAGGAGCTGGGCGCGCATCCTCGACGCTTTGGCGACGAGCTAGAGGACTTACTTCAGCAGGTCGGCGACCTTGTCGATGCCGGCCTGCGAGCAGACATCATCCTTGCCGGGCGAACCGGAGACGCCGACGGCACCAACGACTTCAGTTCCGGCTTTGATCGGCAGTCCGCCGCCGAGCGCCAGCACGCGCGTATACTGACGCGAACCGACCGTCTCCGGCCTTTCGGTCAATCGCTTTACAAAGTCGGCGGAAGGCTGGCTGAAGGTGCGCGCGGTGTAAGCCTTGCGCTCGGCGCCTTCGGGTGTATGCAGGCCGGCTCCATCTCCGCGCAGCATCACGATCGGCAGGCCGGCACGGTCGACGACCGTTACCGACACTTTGAAACCCATGCTCTCGCACTGGGCGAGGGCGGCCTGGGCAATCGTCTGCGCCATTGCGAGCGAAATGTTCTTTTGCGTGACCAACCCTTGCGCGGCAACCGCTGTCGAAACCGCGGTCGCCAGGGCGAGGCCTGCAAACGTTCTTGATACCGGCAACATCTGCAACTCCCTGAAATTTCCGGACCCGAAGGACTTACCCCGAGCGCTGCGGCTTATTTCAGGACGCCGGTCATCACTTTTTCAATTTGTAGCCTGTCCTGAACATCCACCAGACCGTGACCAGGCAGACGAGAAGGAACAGCAAAGTCATGCCGACGCTGACGGCATGGCCGACATCGGCGATCTCGAAGAAGCTCCAGCGGAACCCGCTGATCAGGTAGACCACTGGGTTGAACAGCGCGACGGTTTGCCAGGTCGGCGGCAAGACGCTGATTGAATAAAAGGTACCGCCGAGAAAGGTCAGAGGGGTGACAATCAAAAGCGGCACGATCTGCAGCTTTTCGAAACCATCGGCCCAGATCCCGATAATGAAGCCGAGGAGGCTGAAGGTTGCCGCGGTCAGCACAAGGAAAGTGACCATCCAGAACGGGTGCGCAATGCGCAAGGGAACGAACAGCCACGAAGTCACCAGGATGATCAGGCCGAGGATGATCGATTTGGTTGCGGCCGCGCCGACATAACCCAGGACGATTTCGAACGGCGACACCGGCGCCGAGAGGATTTCGTAGATCGTTCCGGTGAAGCGCGGAAAATATATGCCGAAAGATGCGTTCATCGTGCTCTGGGTCAGCAGCGTCAGCATAATCAGTCCGGGTACGATGAATGACCCGTAGGGCACCCCCTCGATTTCAGTGATGCGAGATCCGATCGCTGCGCCGAACACGACGAAATAGAGCGACGTGGAGAGTACCGGCGAGACAATGCTCTGCCAGATGGTGCGCCCGGTGCGCGCCATTTCGAAGCTGTAGATGGCCTGGACTGCTCTCAGGTTCATTGTCGGTCACTCACCAGTCCGACGAAGATGTCCTCCAACGAACTCTGCGTCGTCTGCAGGTCGCGGATGCGCAGGCCCGCGCGCGACAGCTCGCCAAGGAGCGTCGCCACGCCCGTGCGCTCCGCCTTGGTATCGTAGTCGTATATGAGCGTGCTTCCGTCTTCGCCGATCGAGAGCATGAAGGCCGACAGTTCCGCCGGAAGCGCCTGCAGCTTCTGCTGGAGTTGCAACGTCAGCTGCTTCTTTCCGAGCTTCCGCATCAGCTCGGCCTTTTCCTCGACCAGAATGATTTCGCCTTTGTTGATCACCCCGATGCGGTCGGCCATGTCCTCGGCTTCTTCGATGTAATGGGTGGTCAAAATGATCGTGACGCCGGAAGCCCGCAGGTCACGAACGACCTGCCACATGTCCTTGCGCAGCTCGACGTCGACGCCGGCGGTGGGCTCATCCAGAAAGAGAACCTGCGGCTCGTGCGAGAGCGCCTTTGCGATCAACACCCGCCGCTTCATGCCGCCGGAGAGCGTCATGATCTTGTCGTCCTTCTTGTCCCAGAGCGACAGCGCGCGCAGCACCTTTTCGATGTAAGCGGGGTTCTTCGCTTTGTTGAACAGACCGCGGCTGAACGAGACCGTCGCCCATACGCTTTCGAAAGCGTCAGTGTGGAGTTCCTGCGGCACCAGCCCAATCAACGAGCGGGCCGCGCGATAGTCCGAGATGATGTCGTGCCCATCGACCGTGACCTTGCCCGCGCTTGGCACGAGAATGCCGCAGACGATGCCGATCAGTGTTGTTTTTCCGGCGCCATTGGGGCCGAGCAGCGCAAAGATCTCGCCGCGACGAATATCGAGGCTGATCTTCTTGAGCGCCTCGAATCCCGACGCGTAACGTTTCGACAGGTCTGAGACGGAAATGATCGATTGCATGGCTGGGAACTTGAGGGAAATCGCATTGGGCATATAGGCCGCAAATTCGCATCGCGCCAGCCTTATCATTGCGACGAAAGTGCTAGTCGATTTCGCTCAGTGCGCTCAGCTCTTTCAGGACCAGTGCCGGTGGAAAGTCCTGATATTCGTCCGGCATGTTGGAACGATTGACCCAAATACCGCGAAAGCCCGCGCGAACCCCGGCCATCACGTCCCAGCTGTTCGACGAGACGAAGGTGACGTCGGCGGGCGAGCAGCGGAATTGGTCCGTGACCAGGTGATAGACTTCCGGACGTGGCTTGAACATTTTCAGAGCGTCGACCGAAAGAATCGCGTCGAGGTCACCACCGATTGCAGCCGCCTCCACCGCGCCTTTGAGCATGGCAGGCGATCCGTTCGACAGTATGCCCGTCTTTCGGCCTTTTGCTTTCAGCGCCTTGAGCGCGATGCGCGCGTCGGGAAAGGCATCAAGCTTGAAGTACGAATCGAGCAGCGCGGGCTTCAGCGATTTGTCGACACTCGGTACTGACGCCAATGCATAGTCGAGGGCACGCTTGGTGAGTGTCCAGAAATCCGTGTAGTGCCCCGCGAGCGTGAGGGTCCAGCTGTATTCGAGCTGCTTCGTGCGCCAGATCGCTGAGACCCGATCGGCCTCGGGCCCCGCCTTTGCCTTGTGGCGTACGATCGCTGCATGAACGTCGAACAGCGTGCCGTAGGCGTCGAAGATGAAAATGGGCGACATGGTATCCTCCGTAGCGGAGGACTATGGTTGCAAAGGATTGCCGCGAGGGCAAAGGTGCCGTGTGGTGGCCGTGACCGGGAGTGATGAATGGCGCCGGGACAAGGTTGGTCGAAGACGTGGACCTTCTATGAAGGCGATTGGCACGAGGGCAACCTGCCGATCATGGGCGTGCGCGACCACGCGACCTGGCTGTGCTCTTCGGTATTCGATGGAGCCCGTACGTTCGAGGGCGTTTCGCCCGATCTTGATCTGCACTGCGAGCGGGTGAATGCCTCGGCGGAAACGATGCACCTCACCCCGGTGGTGTCGACCGAACAATGGCTGGAACTTGTACGGGAAGGCATCAAGCGCTTCGACAAGGAAGCCGCTCTGTACATACGTCCGATGTATTGGGCGGAGCGCAGCGGAACCCTGCTGGTCGCGCCAGATCCGCAATCGACGAAATGGTGCCTCAGCGTTTACGAAGCGCCGATGCGCAAGCCGGAAGGCTTTTCGGTCACGCTGTCGCCCTATCGCAAGCCGAGCCTCGAATGCATGCCTGTGAACGCAAAGGCGGGCTGCCTTTACCCGAACAACGCGCGCGCGCTGATCGAGTCGCACGCGCGCGGATTTGGTAACTGTATCGTGCTTGATCTGCTCGGCAACGTCGCGGAGCTTGCGACGGCCAATATCTTCATCGGCAAGGATGGCGTCGTGTTCACGCCGGCGCCGAATGGCACATTTCTCAACGGGATTACGCGTCAGCGCGTCATCAAGCTGCTGCGCGACGCCGGGATCAGCGTCGTCGAGACCACGCTGAGCTACCGCGACATCCAGACTGCCGACGAGGTTTTTTCTTCCGGCAACTACTCGAAAGTGATGCCGGTGAACCGCATCGAGGATCGATCGCTGCAGCCCGGACCGCTCTATCGCAGGGCACGCGAGCTGTATTGGGACTATGCGCATGCCTGAGCGCGCGACCAGCGCTCCGGTCGGCATTGTCGGACTGGGGCTGATGGGTGAGGTCTATGCTCGGCGGCTGATCGAGGCGGGCATTCCTGTCATCGGTTTTGACATCGATCTTTCGCGCAGCACGCGTCTTGCGGAGATCGGCGGGCGTCCGGCGCCGTCCAGTGCGGACCTAGCCAAATCTACGCGCTGCGTCATTCTTGCGGTCTTCAGCACTGATCAGGTCGAGGATGTTGTCGAGAGGGAGCTTTTGCCGGCACTCGGTGAGGGCTCAGGAAAGATAGTCCTGTGCATGAGCACCTGTGATCCCGATCGGGTGGCTGCGCTGGCACGCCGCGTCATTCCTCGCGGCATCCGTTATCTCGATGTGCCCGTATCCGGCACAAGCGATCAGGTGCGCCGCGGCGACGGCGTTGCGTTGATCGGAGGCGACGCCTCGATCGCGGACGAGATTAAAGATGTGTTCGACGCATTGTTCGTGCGCCGTTTCCACGTTGGTAAGGTCGGAGATGGAGGCCGCGCCAAGCTTGCCGTCAATCTGATCCTTGGCCTCAATCGTCTGGCCCTGGCCGAGGGCCTCGTCTTTGCTGAACGGCTCGGCCTTGACCCAGCCGCGTTTCTCGAGGTCGCGCGCGGCTCGGCGTCCTATTCGCAGGTGATGGAGACCAAAGGGTCGAAAATGGTGCGCGGTGATTTTTCCGCGGAAGGTCGCGTGAAGCAGACATTGAAAGACGTGCATCTGATGCTCGATCAGGCAGCCGCGGTCGGGCAGAAGCTTTCCTTGCTTGGCGTGCATGCGGACGTGCTGGAGGCCTGCGTGCGCGCCGGCGAGGCTGATCTCGACAACAGCGCCGTCATCAAGGAAATCCGGCGCCGCAGAATATAAGCTGTCCCGAATGCGGCTGGGGAGGAAGACAATGAAAAAACTGACAGGCTTGGCATTGACGGCTTTGATGCTTGCCGGTGGGCTCGCGTCATCGTCCTACGCGCAGGAATGGCCACAGAAACCGATCCGCATCATCGTGTCATTCGGCCCGGGCGGCGGTGCCGACATCATCGGCCGAATTCTTGCGGACTCGATGCAGGCGCAATTGGGCAAGCCGGTAGTGGTCGAGAACAAGCCTGGTGCCGGCGGCATCATCGGTAATGAAGCGGTCGCAAATGCCGATCCTGATGGCTACACGCTGGGCATCATGACGGCCGGCCAGATCATTGCCGCCGTCACACGTAAAAATATGCGTTACGATACTTTGACCGCTTTTGCTCCCATCGGTCAGATCGCGACCGCGAGCCTGCTGATCGTCACGCGGCCGGACTTTCCCGCCAACAATGTGAAGGAACTTGTAGCTGCGGCAAAAGCCGATCCGGGCAAGATCGTGTTCGCTAGTCCGGGTTTTGCGGCCACGCAGCACTTTGCGGGTGAAATGTTCAAGCAGACCGCGCAGGTCAATCTGCTGCACGTTCCGTTTAAGACGTCGCCGGAAGCGATCAACGCAACTCTCGGCAAGCACGCTGATGTGCTGTTCGACACCGTGTCGGCGTTGATTGGACACGTGCAGTCGGGACAGCTCAAGGCGCTTGCGGTCACTGGCAAAGACCGGTTTCCGGCGGTGCCGGATATTCCGGCCGCGGCGGAGTCCGGCGTTCTTCCGGGCTACGACGTGACGACCTGGTATGGCCTGTTCGCGCCCCGCGGCACGCCCGCGCCGGTCATCGCCAAATTGAACAAGACCCTCAATGACAGTCTGGCGGACCAGACCGTGCGCGAGCGTCTGGCCGCGGCGGGTGTTGTGGTCAAGGCTTCGACGCCCGAGGCCTTCGGGGATTTCATGGCCGGCGAATACAAGCGATGGGATGCCGTGCGTGAAGCCGCGGGGATCCCGCAGCAGTAAAGGGGTCAGACGCGGGTCACGCTGATCGGGCGCTCTTCGGCCATTGAGCGGATGATCGCCTCGAAAGCGTCGACGACGTCGAGCATATCGGCGGTCGATACCGGGAAGGGCTTGCCGGTCTCAATCGTCTCGGCGAAAGATTCGAGCAGTACCCCGAGCGAGTCGGCCGCCGGGTAAACCTGCGTTGCCGGCTGCTCGCCAATCTTCGCGACGGTCAGCATCGTTTCTTCGCGGGCTTCCGCCGAGCCTTTGCTGCCAAACACCATGATCCGCCAATACATCGGCGCCGCACGCACGGTGGCAAGTACGCCCGTCGCGCCGCTTTTGAATTGCACAAGCGCCGCCGCCGCGTCGCGCGGATCTGGCGGCGGCTTCTGCGAATAGACGGATGCGTTCACTTTTCTGATCGGCCCCGCGAGATTGACGAATGCGTCGAGCACATGCAGCCCGGCACCAGTCATGCCGCCGCCCGGGGATTCGCGCGGGTCGTCGCGCCACCCACCCTTCACCCGCGTCGAATGTTCATTGGTGAAGTTGCCCTCAATGTGCAGAACGTCGCCGATGACGCCTTCGGCAACCACGCGTTTGAGCTCGCGCATGGATGGGAAGCATCGCTTGTTGTTGCCCAGAGCGAATGGAACGCCAGCCTTTTTGCACGCAGCAATGGCGATTTCGGCTTCCGCGCGGGTGAGCGCGAGCGGCTTCTCGGACCAGACCGGCTTGCCGGCCGCGGCCACGGCTGAAATCTGTCCAATGTGCAGCGAGTGCGGAGTTGCAAGGAAAACCGCCTGAACACGAGGATCGGCAACGGCGTCGTCAAACTCCGTGGACAGTTCCAAGCCCTTGGCCGCTGCGAAATCGCGGACGAGTTCGGGCTCTTTGCTCACGCCTCGGATAAACCGCAGACGCTTGCTTTTGCCCTGAACCGCATCGACGATATTTTTTCCCCAGCGGCCGAGGCCGATTACGGCGGCGTTGATCATGTGAGTGGGCAGGTTGGTGGGATGAAAGCAGGTCAGCGCATACTAGACGGGCCGGCATGCTCACGGCAAATCAGGCGAGGGATCAGAGAAAGGAAGCGGTCATGGATGACAAGGAGCTTTACGAGCGCGGATTGAAACTGCGTGTTGATATGTTCGGCCGTGAGGCCGTGGACAAACGGATGAATGCATTCGGCGACTTTGGGAAGCCGCTGCAGCACATCATAAATGCCTACGCCTATGGCGACGTGTGGCAACGATCGGCGCTTCCACCTTCGGTCAAATCGCTCACCATGGTGGCGATGATGGCGGCAGCCGGTCATCAGAATGAATTACGCGTACACCTCAAGGGCGCCGTGAAGAACGGATGCACGGCCGAACAGATTCAGGAAGTGCTTCTGCTATTGACGTTGTATTGCGGCATCCCGGCCGCAAACGAAGCACACCGGATCGCCACCGAGGTATTGAACGAGGCGAAGGGGGCGTGACGCGACATTACGGCGGAGGTTCGGTGAGCAGATTGGGCACCGGCCGGCCGCGGATGTCATAGACGCGCGCATAGTCGATGCCTTCGCGGTTGATCTCGACCAGAATAGGAGCGATCAGATCCCTGCAGTAGAACGTGCCAAGCATCATTGCGAAATCGGCGCGCTTGCGGTCCCAGGTTGTCTCGAACTCAGGCCCGAGTGCCACTTCCGCCGGACGCTGCGGCCCGCAGATTTCAATGGTCCAGCGTCCTCCGGCCGGCGGCCTGAGGTGCATTTCGTCGAGTTTGGCGCGCAGCGCCGCTCCGGCCTGTTTGAATGCAAGCCCCCAGTAGTCCAGCATGTAGTTGTCGTGCGCCATCTGCACGCCGCCCGAAGCCCAATTGAACGCGGTGTACTGATATGGATGCAGTCGCACCATGTCGCTGATCGGCAACGCGAGACCACCAACGAAGATCGCCACGAACGCGGCGGTTGCGACTTTGCCGAAAGCATGCGCCCGCTCGAAAAGCCAGGCGCCGGCAAGACCGCCGATGGCAGCAAACGGTGGCACGACGAAGACGAAGTGGCGCAGGCCATTGTAGAAGGCAGGATGCGCCAGGATTGCCACGAGAACTGGCAGGACGGCGGCTAGTGCCACGAGCACAAAGCTGGCGCGTCGGTTCAGCGGTAGTTGGCGTCGCATAGCCGCAAAAAACGCGCCAGCTACGCCGGCCAGTCCCAGCATTAGCATAATCTCGGGGAGCTTGAGCGCGAACAGACGAAGCAGGTAGCCCGCCGGCATGGCGGTGACCGAGATTATCTCGCCGGCGTAGAGTTCTCGCCACGGCTTCTCGAAAAACTTGTCAAAGTATTCCGCGGCCCGAACCGGATTAAGCGGCGAAAGGATAGACCAAGGCCATAGCAAGCCCATGATCAGGTAGCCGAGGGCCAACGCCGGCACGATCCGCCGGGTGAATTCACCGACGCGCGCCGCGCTCTGACGCAAGCCCGCGTTGCGCGCTTCACCCACCGCGATGAGGAGCAGGGCGGCGAGCGCATAGGGCGCGATGATGCCCGCAAGGATGCGCGAACCGAAGACAAGCCCCAGGCCAACGCCCGTGAGTGCGACTGTTTGCGCGTTCGGCCGTGGATATTCTTCGAACGCGCGAACCATGCCGAGCAGCAGCACCGCCATGGCGACAGCGAAAGGCGCGTCCTTGGCATTGATGAACATGTGGCCGTAATAGAGCGGACAGGTCGCGAGCAGGATCAGGGCGATCAATCCGGCGACCGGACCACAAAGGTGGCGGCCGATTCTCCATGTTGCGATCAGTCCGACTATTCCTACGAACGCGCCCACGAGCCGGCGGGTTTCAAAAAGATCGAACGGAAGAACCTTGGCGGCAAGCGCGGCCGCCATGTCGAAGCCGCCGCCATATTTGTAGAGATTGACGAAGGAGAGGGCGCGTTGGTCGGCGAAGCCCGAGCCGTAGAGCTTGAGCAGCAGGTCGCCATACTGGGAATGGGTGTAGTCGTCCCAGCCGAGCCCATAGTCGCCGAAGGTCATCACCGCGATGACCGCGACGATTGCGATAACGCCAATGGCAATCCGGTCGGCAATTGCAATTGCCGACCGGGTGCCCGGAAGTGGCAGAGATAGGGTCGAGGTGCTGGCGATGTTTATTTGCTCGCGGCGACGAACATTTCCTCGACATGCTCCCAGTTCACCAGATGGTCGAGAAATGCCTTCAGATAGTCCGGTCGCCGATTTCGATAGTCAATGTAATAGGAATGCTCCCAAACGTCGCAGCCGAGTATCGGCGTTGCGCCGTGCACGAGCGGATTCTCGCCGTTGGGCGTCTTGCTGATGATCAGCTTGCCGTCCTTCACCGCGATCCAGGCCCAGCCGGAGCCGAACTGCGTGATGCCGGCTTGGGCGAAGTCTTCCTTCATCTTGGCGACGCCGCCGAGATCACTGTCGATCTTCGCCTTGAGCTTGCCTGGGATCTTGTCGCCGCCGCCGTTCGGCTTCATCCATTTCCAGAAATGGATGTGGTTGTAGTGCTGGCCGGCATTGTTGAAGAGCCCGGCGTTTTTGCCGAAGGACGCCTTGACCACTTCCTCGAGTGACTTGTTCTCCAGCCCGCTGCCTTCGAGAAGCTTGTTGCCATTGTCGACATAAGCCTTGTGGTGCTTGTCGTGGTGATATTCGAGCGTTTCGCGCGACATATACGGCGCGAGCGCGTCATGGGCGTACGGCAGGTCGGGCAACTGGAACGGCATCAGATCCTCCTCGATCGACAAACGATGAATGCGGAATATTCGACAGTTTGATGAAACCCGGTCTGTCCTGCACGAGTTCCTCAATCAAGCTAATTAGGCAGTGCCGCGGTCGGGGGCAACGGTCGAAGACTGAGCCGTTAGCCCACCAAACAGGGACAATCCAGCGGATGTTCTACAATAGGTGTTGCCGCCAGCGTTTGAAACGGCGAGAATTTAGCATTGCCAGAGGGATTTAGCCTGCCGGTCTAGGGCGAAAGTCGCTGGTAACAGGAGAGGATCGGAAAAAGCATGCCGGCTCTGTTGTATGGGATCGGTGCGTTTGCGCTTTTTGCAGGCCTGCTGATGATCGGTTTTGGTATTCCGATCAACGAATTCAGCTTCGGAAATACGCTGATCATGGCCGGTACCACGGCAAGCGTGGGGGGCCTGATCATCATTGGACTTGGCGTGGTTGCCGGGCAGCTGCGGCGCGTCGCCGAGACCATGGCCATGCTGCCCATCCGGTCCACGCCGGCACCCGAGGTCGCCCTGGAAAACGCGGACGCGCCACGCCCGGCGCCGGCTCAGGGCCGCGGTCCATTCCCGGCAAGGCCAGCAGCAGTCACGTTCGATCATCCTATGCCCGGGCCTGCAGCCGATCCGTTCGATGCGAAATTCGAGGACGCGCCTGGGCTGCGCAACCCGGACATTCCGGAGGCCCTTGAGGAAGAGGAAATTTCGCTGTCACCCCCGCGGCCGGCGGGGCCTGCGGTGAAGTCGCCTGCCAACGACCTGCCTGCGTTCGCCCGGCCTACTCCGGTGCCGTCTCCCGCCGTGGCTGCAAGCGCGGCTGAAAAGCGCGAACCATTGGCGGGCTGGCGGTCGCCTGTATCAGTACCTCCGCCACCTCCGGCGCGGCCCGGCGCAAATTTCGATGCGATGTGGCCGGCCGAGGCAAAACCGAAAGGTCCCGCCGCGCGTGAGCCGCATCTCGATGCAAAGGTTGAACCGATATCGCGCGATGCGAAACGTGGCGAACCGGACGCACAAAAATCGCGCTCGGTCGCGGTCCTGAAGTCCGGTGTTGTCGACGGCATGGCCTATACGCTGTACGTCGATGGGTCGATCGAAGCGGAGTTGCCACAAGGCACAGTGCGCTTTGCCTCTATCCACGAGTTGCGCGATCATCTTGCAAAGAACTCGTAGTGTTCGCCGGCCGACTCATCGTTTTTAATGCCGGTTTTATTCGGGTTTTTCTTGTCCCGGTCGCATTTTACCAATATTTGTCGCATTAGGTGGCGACGTTGTTCTTGCGGGTTGTGAAGTCAGATAGTAGTTTTTAAATATTGTTATCGATCGCGATACTGGACGATTGCGGGGGCAATTAAACTGATCTCTTCCAGCAGCTCGATCGCAGCGTAACAGGGGCGGCTCGATGAGCGAAAACGCACAGGATGGGAATTTCATCGAATTGACCGCGGAGATTGTGTCCGCGTACGTGAGCAACAATACCGTGCCCGCGGGAGAGATCCCTGGTCTCATCAATCAGGTGCATCTCGCGCTCAGCCGGGTCTCAGGCAAATCGGCCGATGGGCCGGCCGAACCCCTTAAGCCTGCAATTTCGGTGAAAAAATCGATCACGCCCGAATACATCGTCTGTCTGGAGGACGGAAAGAAATTCAAGTCGCTCAAGCGTCACTTGCGCACGCAGTACAACATGACGCCTGAACAATATCGGGAAAAATGGGGCTTGAGCGCCGACTATCCAATGGTTGCACCAAATTATGCCGCTGCGCGTTCGCAACTGGCGAAGCAGATGGGCCTCGGGCAGCAGCGTCGGCGACGCGCAAAATAGCCAAATCCTGAAAGTTGTGGATATCCACACCTGCTATTTATGCGGGGGCGCCGTAGGCACCGAATTCTCCGGGTTGTTGACCGATGTTTGGCGTTTCTTGAAAGGCCTGGAGGACATCGAGCGCGATCGCGCTTGGCCGGCGCGCTCCGGCAAAGTTGTGCTGCAACTCGCCCTAGACCGGCTGGCCCGCCACTACAGCTATGCGTCGCAGACGCGCGCGGACCGGCGGGCGCGCAGGTCAGAACATGGCTCGCCGATGATGCGCCTTTTAGCGTGGAGAACGATTGACTATGCGACCGTAGCCAAAGCCGTCTTCGCTTCAGCGCGGATGCGCTCGACCATGGATCGCAGACCGTTCGAACGCTGCGGCGTGAGGTTTTCGCGCAGGCCGATCCGGTCGAAAAGCGCGAGCGCGTCGGTTGCCAGAATGTCTTGCGCACTCTTGCCGGAATAGAGCGCGAAAAGGATTGCGATCAGCCCGCGCACGATGTGCGCGTCACTGTCACCTTCGAATGTGAGGACCGGTCCGGACGACCCATTCGGCCGCGCGTGGGTGAGCAGCCACACCTGGCTCGCGCATCCCTGAACCTTGTTGGCGTCGACGTGAGCACTGTCCGCCAAGGGCGACAAAGTGTGGCCAAGCTCGATGACATAACGATAGCGGTCGTCCCACTCGTCGAGCAGCTCGAAATTCTCAACGATTTCGTCAATCGTGCTCATAATGACCCATATATAGGCCGACGAGCGCGAAAGGCCAAAGGATCGCTGCGGCGCCGGCCGAAAAAGCCTGTAGCCCTATGGGGTCTCCGCCGCTGGGCGGCCGTCGCGCGTATCCCGGCGCGGTGGCAGCGGAACCGGCGAGTGCCAGGCAGGCGCGAGATCTGAGGGGGTCAAGGTGCCCGGCACCGAGCCGGTCCTGTCGCCCGAGTGCGCCTTTTCACGAAGCTTGGTAACGAACTCAAAGAGTGTACGGGCGCCAGCTTCGGCCTTTTGGCCCAGCGCGACCGCGACTTTGCCTCCGGTCACACAGGCGTCGGGCTGCCGTTCGCAGAATCCGCGGACGTCAGAAACTGCCGCGGTTGCCATTGTCACCGCTTCGGAAGCATCGATCTTGGCATCAGTCGACGTCGATTTGTTACCGCTGGGCAGCAGTATACAAACGAGGCACAGCCAGAACGCCAGCCGCAAGAGAAAGAACATGACCCATCCCGTAGCAGCCTATTGCTGCCTTTGAGCTAAATCCTAGCAGACATGATTGAAGCTGTTGTTGGAAATGCAGTGAGGTTTTTGGACAAATTCGACGAAATTTTTCATCGAAGTTGAGCAATTCGAACTTGATGAAAATTTTAAGCAATCGGCTCCCAGCCAATATTCATCGCGAATATGCGTGGTTCGATATGGTTACCGGATCGGTAACGAATTGGCGGTTCGCCTGTCTTGCCCGTTCTCGGCAACTGAAATTTCACCATGCTCGGCGAATGGCGGGACGATCAGTTTCAGATCGGCACGGCGAACAGCGATTGGGCTCTCGCGCCGTTCAAACTTAGCGTTCGCTTAATCGGCTGTGACCTAAGGTTTGCAGCGAGTTAGGGGCGCGTCTGTTCTGCTTAAGACGTGAGACGGGACCGTGAGCTTTTTCACGCCGGTACGGAGTTATGTCGACGCACTGGCGCACCCTGCGGCGCAGCAGGATGCGCTGACGTTGGCGCGTCACCGCGCCTTCATTGCACCACGGCTTCCCGGGAGTCTCGGCGCCATCGCAAGCCCGCCGGTGTACATCGTCGGCCGCGGAGGGCCGACGACGCTCGAAGTCGGGATGTCGGTGACCGCTCTCGTTATTCCGGTGGCCGCCTGCACCGGTAGCATAAGGGCATTGCAATGAGCGCAAACATTCAGGTGAAGAAAAGTGCCTAGACGATCTTCGCGCAGACAGGCCGCCGCATTTGATGGCGCCGGAAGGCTCGCGGCCGCGATTTCCGGCCATCCGCGCGAATTCGTGGGTCTCATCATGGGGACCCTCGCGATTCTCGCGATCGTGACCAACGCGCTCTTCATGCAAAAGGGGCCGCATCCGGCGCCTATTTTTGCAACGCGGCCATTGCTTCAGCGCGACGCCGCGCCCGCGGGGCGCCCTCAGGCTGTTCAAGCCATGCCTGCGGCCGATCAGGCCAGACTTCAACTCGTCGGCAATATCCAGCGCGAGCTCACACGCAAAGGCTTCTATGACGGCCCTGCCGATGGCATCTGGGGCGCCAAGACCGATGCCGCGGCGCGAGACTTTGCCTCTGCCGCCGGGTTGAAGATTAATCCAGAAGCCAGTGATGGTCTGCTGCGTTCCATTGCTGCGTACAATCCAAAGCCGACAACCGTCGCTCTGCCGCCGAGCCCACCATCAGATCCGATTGCAAAGCTCATCACACCATCCAAGAAGGTGATAGCAGTGCAGCGGGCGCTTGCCGATTTCGGCTACGGACAGATCAAGCCAACCGGAGTTCTGGATCCAGAGACGCGGGCCGCGGTCGAAAAGTTCGAGCGCGATCATCGGATGCCTGTCACCGGACAGATCTCCGACCGCTTCGTACGCGAGCTCGCGGGCATGACCGGTCGCCCGCTGGAGTAATTGGCAGCCCATGCTACTGAAGCTGATGCGGTTGAAATCCGGCATCTGGGTCGCGGCCTACCTCCGCCGATGTAATGTCGAGGGGGTGTTTTCGGCTGTGCGCCGGCGTGGAGCTGAGGAAGCCGGCGCCATCTTCATTAAGATCAATCGACTCGACGGGACGGGAATTCTCTACGGGCCTGCGCCCCAGGCCGTCTTTGAGGATGCGCGCCCGGCGGATCGCGTGTTCAGCATTGTCGCCGGCCGTGGGGCGCCCGCAGCGGACAGCGAGATCGAGGCGCGTCTGGTGCGGGAAATTCGCTTCGATCCGGACCTTTGGATTGTCGAAGTGGAAGACCGCGAAGGTCGCAACTTTCTCGACAATGCCGTCAGCGACGCGAGCTAGCGCTCATTGATTTTGAAGCACGCGGGCCGTGCGTTGGTTTCGGCCGCACGGCGTGCGGTCGATTTCGGGTTTGGCCGCAGGCTTGGTCGCTCGTCGTTCCAACAGACGGTTGCATGGACCGAACGCCGCCGCGCGGTTGGTTGCCAGATCGTGAGCATGAATTCGGCCGATTCCGCACTCAGCTCTTCGAAAAGTTGCGAAAGCTTGTAGATCCGCTGCGCGGATTGCCCGATAACGGGATTCAGGAAGAGCAGAATGCGCTGCAGCACCTCGAGCTTCATCCCGATTGCTCTGGCGGCAACGACAATCGGCTCTCCGTGCTCGTCAGCCGTGATTTTCTCGGCGAGATCGCGATCGACGCCGAGCGCGCGCTCCAGGACGCGGCTGAATTCGCCTCGGTTGCGGTTAAGCGCGGCACTCTGAAGCCGGCGAATCAGTTCGCTGGCGACCGGCATGACACGGCGAGCCGCCTTGCTGGCGGCGACATCAAGATTGACGAGAATGAGCCTGCGCTCGTCGGGAGGGGCCGAAAAGAAAAGGTTCGTCAGGTCGTTCTGGCCCGCTTCAATGAGTGCGCCGGCGCCTGCCGTATCCAGGCCAGCGAGCTTTTCCAGGACGGCCGCCGGAGCGCCCGGGTAGCCGGCCAGGGTCGCCGAGATGACACTCCGCGTCTGGTGGTCGACGGCCTCAATCAGCCCAAGCGCCAGCTCGACAAACTGGGTTTCCTCCTCGGCGCTGTGATTGGGCTTCTGGACGTAAAGGTCGGTGACCACGCGCAGCAAAGTCGGGCGGACATCGACGCCGTCCCGGCACGCCAGATCGACCAGACTATCCAGTGGATTGGATGCGGAAGGCTTCACCATCACTTACGCTACAGAAACCGAGGGATGGCGCTGAGATTAGTCTGCCGGTGTTAGCGGACCGTTAACCTTGCAAGTCCTTTAATCGCGAAATGGCGCCGCGCCGGCAGCCTGGAGGAGGCTCCCGGACGGTAAGGGGGAACTTGCAATGGGCGAGGTCATTCGATTTCCTGACGAGTTAGGTCAGCGCGGCGGCAAATATGTCGACCCGAACACCGAGCCCGCGACCGTTATCATTCTTCCGGTGATCCGTATCGACCGCGGACCCGACGGCGAGCCCGACACGGGCAACACGGCTGGACGCCGTCGTCGTCGAAGGGCCGCACGTTGAGCGGGACACCAGTTCCGATGAAATCTGTCGCAGCCGTCAATGCCGATGGTTGCTGCTTGGTATCCAGCCGGGATCGCCAACAAAATCAAATAATTATATTGAATTCCTCAGCTTAGCCCAAGAAACAGCAAAAGGTATGGCCTGGGCAGGGTTCGATTACGCCGCCCCCGTTGCTGAAGGCCGGCATTCATTATCCCATTGGTTGCAATTCTGGAGTGACAAATCTCGGATGTCGCGCGACGGCGCAATGTATTCAGCAATTGGTCAAAAACCTGCGAATCTCATAAGGCTGATGTCGTAGCGCACAGCGCACCTAAGGAGCAAAGCTCATGGCAGCTTCAACAGTCACCACCAAGCAGTTGGCCTATGCGTTGGCGAAGCAGCATCATCTCACCAAGAAGCAGGGTCGGGAAATGTTGGAAGACCTCACGGGAATGATCAGAAAGCACCTTAAGAAAGGCGAACAGGTGAAGATCGCCGGTCTCGGTATTCTCCGAGTGCGGGATCGTGCCGCACGCGTAGGCCGCAATCCGGCGACCGGTGAGGCAATCCAGATCAAGGCCAGCAAAAAGGTCGCCTTCCGCGCCAGCTTGGCTCTCAAGATGGCCATCTGATCGCCGACAGCAACTTCTGTCTTCGGGATTGCGTACTATGCGATGGTCGTCGCCATGCCCGCGACGGCGCAAATCGTCTCCGGTGATCTTGGATGAGGTAGAAACAGAAAAGCCGCCCCCCATTGCTGAGGGCGGCAGCGCAACGACACGACGCGTCTATCACAATTTAATCGAAACGGCCGGTCGCGTGATGGATATCGACCAGAAGCGGCAGAAAAGCCTCGCTTATGTGTCCAGGCTGGACAAGAAAGAGTGGATCGACGCCAAACGCTGCATTCGCGAGAACGGGCACGTCGTCGAAATCGTCTACCAGTGTCCGACCGATCGGGTCGCTTCATTTCACTTCGCGCTCGAGCGTCTGGTCATTGAGACGCAGAAGGCGCAAGCTGTCGAAGGGTACGAGTGCTCAATCAACTGCAGAGGCAGATCGATCGCTATCGCGCGCTGCCGCCGACCTGGGTGCGTGAGCCGCCTCGCTGCGAACCACTGAGTTTCTACTTGCGTTGCGGCCGCGCCGGTTCCACCTGCGTCGCGCACTTTGAAGCTGCAACGGTACCCTGTGCCACGCGCATCAAGCCCGGCTCAGGTGCCATCGCCCTGATTGCGATGATTCCGGTCGGCGTCGGGGATTCTACGATCAATCGGTCGGCGGCCGTGACTTCTTCATCTTCCGGAACCTGGTCGTGCTGGGCGGTTGTCATCAGGTCGAGCTCGATGACGCGCCGGCCGGCGGCACGATCATTGATCGCGTAGTAGGCGACGTTGTTGCGCGTGTAGAAAGAGACCGATGTATAGGCGGGACTGACCGGCACGGTCAGCTTCACCGGTCCCTGAGTGAGATCGTAAAGGCAAATGGCGCTGGCGAACGCGGGATCCATGAATGGCATGACCGCTTTCTCCGGCGTGGGCGCGGGGAGGGCGACCACTGAATTCACCGGGGCGATCGGCGCGAGCCGCGCATAGGCATCCTGCGTCGCGGTGCGCGGCAAGATGATGACCGATGCCAGGTGCACGATGCCACCGAGGAGCGCGCCGCCGAGAATCAACAAGAGCCACCGGATCATGGGCAGCTCCGGGTTGTGACATCGGGCATCGGGACTTCGCGGCCGGCCTTGGTGGAAACGCCCACTGCGGTGTCGTAAAGCCGCAGCACGAGCTCATAACGGTCGACACCGCCGGTCGGCAGCCAGTTACCGGAATTGGCGCGCGGCGCCACAACGACCTCGAAGCTCCCGTCGCTGCGGCGGACGATCTCCTGGCTGGTGAAGCCGTAACGGTTGGTCGAATTGGCGACCAGCCCGCCATGCGCGTTGTAGAGCGTCAGGGTCCAGAACCGCGCCACTGGTGTTATCCCGGCGACGACGACCTCGCAGCGTCCGTCGAGAGCTTTGCCATCGTCATCGGACTTCAGGCTGAACGACACACCATCGCCCATGGCCGTCGGCAACCGGCCGGTCCGCGAGATGGATGCGCGGGCGTAAGGGTCTGCTTCGACAGTTCCGGTTTTCGGCCAGGCAGTCCAGCTTTCGATCTCCAGGCCGCCAAAGGACGTGCCGTGGGCGAGCGCGTAGTAGGTGAGGCCGAGCCCCACCGCCGCGGCTATGGCAAGTCCGAATAGCGTTCCGAAAAGCAGTCGCACGAAACAATCCGCGAGGTTGGTGTGAGTACGCCGGTCGAAGCCGCGCGCCAATCAGTTGTGGTTGCCGAAGGCACGTCCTTCCAGCGAAGAGGCGAACGCATCGCCGGTCTCGGGCGCACTGGCCTGACGATCCTTGCCGCTTGAAACAGTCGGACGCACCGGACCCAGCGCGCGATTGGCGTCATCCATCAAGCGCTCGACGCGGACCAGGATATCGGCTCCGCGCTTCGTCAGCAGGGCAGGTCGCGGCGGAGGCGCCGGTTCGTTCGACTTCGTTTTCACTTCGGCGACCGCAGGCTGCTGGCGTACTTGCGGCGCCCCGACGCCCGGCAGCTGTTTGATCTCAATGCCCTGGTGCGCATAGGCCATGATCTTGTTCCAGGTCATCGCCGGCAGTGAGCCGCCGGTCATGCGGTTAGTCACCTGATAGTCGTCATTGCCGAACCACACGCCGCACACGAAGTTGCCCGTGTAGCCCATGAACCAGGCGTCTCGGTAAGCGTTGGTGGTGCCGGTTTTGCCGGCGGCGGCAACGCCGTCAAGCCGCGCGCGACGGCCGGTGCCGTTTTCGACCACGCTGTTCATCATCTTGATCATGTCGCCGGCAACCCCGGCGGACATCACCTGCCGCGGCTTCGGTCCGTCGCGATCGAAACGCCAGACCAGATCGCCGGCACCCGTCCGCACTTCAAGGAGTGCATGCGCGGTGACGGCCTTGCCCATGTTCGGGAAGGTGGCATAGGCGCCGGTATGGTCGAGCACGGTGACTTCGTCGGCGCCGATCGGCAGCGAAGGCGTGTCGGGGAGTGGTGTGCGGATGCCCATATCGTGCGCGAGTTTGACGATTTTCGCGCGCCCGACTTTCGCGTTGCCGTTGCCGATCGAGATCGAGAGTTTAACCGCGATGGTATTGATCGAGTGCGTGAGCGCATTGAGCAGCGTCATGGACCCGCTGTAACCATTGCCATAGTTGTGTGGGCACCAGTTGCCGATACAGACCGGCCCGTCCACTACGATCGAGGTCGGCTTCATGCCATTGATGAGGGCGGCCGAGTAGACATACGGTTTGAACGATGAACCGGGCTGGCGCATCGCGTCGGTTGCACGATTGAACTGGCTTGCACCGTAGTCGCGGCCGCCGACCATGGCCCGCACGGCGCCATCGACATCCATCAGCACGGCTGCAGCCTGCTTGGCGTGATATTCCTGGCCGTATTGGCGCAGAGAACTTTCGACCGCCGCATCGGCGTTGTTCTGCAGATTGGTGTCGAGCGCGGTGCGAACCACGAAGACGCGCTCGGTCATCGATTTCGGGAATGTATCGACAAGCTTCCTCATCTCGTCGAAAGCCCAATCGAGATAGTAGTTCGGCGCGCGATCGTCACGGCGATCGACAGGTGTCGCCGGATGCCGGCGGGCACCGAACACCTGGCCTTCGGTCATCATGTTGGCTTCGACGAGGTTGTCGAGCACGACGTTGGCGCGGGCACGCGCGGCCGGCAGGTTAACGTGCGGTGCGAATTTGGTCGGTGCCTTGAACAGGCCGGCCAGCATTGCCGCTTCAGCGAGGTTCACGTCGCGTGCGGACTTGTTGAAATAGTACTGCGCAGCCGCATCGACGCCGAAGGCGCCGCCGCCCATGTAGGCACGGTCGAGATAGAGCTTGAGGATTTCGTTCTTGGTCAGGCGCGCTTCAAGCCACATGGCGAGAAACGCCTCTTTCACCTTGCGCTCGATGGTGCGCTCGTTGTTCAGGAACAGATTTTTTGCGAGCTGCTGCGTGATCGAGGAGCCACCCTGCACGACGCCGCCGGCGCGGGTATTCGCCACCAGCGCGCGTGCCGTGCCGGCAAGGTCGATGCCGAAGTGCTCGTAGAAACGCCGGTCCTCGGTTGACAGCACGGCCTTGATGAGATGATCGGGAAACTGGTCAAGCGGGATTGCGTCGTTGTGCTTGATCCCGCGCGAGCCGACCTCGTTGCCGTAGCGATCCAGGAAGGTCACGGCCAGTTCGGACTTCTTCAGCCAGTCATCGTCCGACGTTTCGCGGAAAGCCGGGATCGCGAGGGCCAGCATCACGATCATGCCGAGCGTGCCGATAGTCGCGCCTTCCGACACGAGTTCATTGAGCCCGCGCCGCCAGCCGGAGACGTGGAAACGGTCCATGAAGGTCGAGAAACGCTCATAGGTCTCGCGCAGGCCGGAGGCGCTACGGAAGACGCTGAAATCGACCCAGGCGTCCAGCCCGAGCAGGAACCGCCGGATTTTGGGCTTCCAGTCCTCGGGAAACAGATCGCGCAAAGCTGTATTGCTCGTAAATTTAACGCCGGCGGTTTGCCGGCGAGGGGAATTTTAGCCGATCGCGCAACGTGTAGCCAATGCCACGATTCCGCTCGGCTGGAACCAAGGTGAACACGAAGATTGCGGTGAAAAATGGCCCGTTTTTCCGTCTTCCCCAGAATCAGGCCACCAACGGTAAACGGCCTTGGGCTTCCAAACCGCATTTGGTTCATCTTAAAGCATAGGTTCAAGGAACTCTTGCTGCAGCAAAACTTGAGGAAAGCTGCACAATCAGTGCTGCGGCTCGTGCCAGCGCCCTCAGAGGGTACTTAAGGAACCGCGCACCTGGTCCGAATCGCGCTTTGGTTCCCGCGCCGTGCAGACGGAGCTGTCGGGCGGGCCCTTGCGCCGACAGCTATGGGGATTTCCCAGGAGGACAATCGCCTGGTCTCGGCTTTGCCGGTGCCCAACCCGTCGATTTTCTTAATGATCTCAGGAATGAGGTCGGCGATGTGATTCATGAGCCCCCGCCCGCACAGACTGGAAAGTGCCTCGTGCAGGTTGCGGCGCACGGACTGAAGATAAGCCTCTGCCTTTGTCGCGCCGCCGGATGACTGCGCGTACGAGGAAGTCTGGTGTGATGGATGTGACAGGGACTGAAACTCCAGACCGCGTAGCTGGGGACAAGGTGTCCATGACGGAACAGCCATAAGGCGCTACAAGGCCGCCATGAGTTCAGAGAAGGCCGACCCACAGACCCCTTTCTGGCGCCGCAAGGCGATGTCGGAGATGACGCGGGCCGAATGGGAAAGTCTTTGCGATGGCTGCGGCCGTTGCTGCCTGAACAAGCTGATCGACGAAGACACAAATGCAACCGTGTTCACCGATGTCAGCTGCAAGCTGCTCGACTGCCAGACCTGCCGCTGCAGCGACTATACCCATCGCCAGGCCAAGGTGAAGGATTGCGTGCGGCTGACGCCGCGCAACGTGCGGCGGCTTAAATGGCTGCCGCCGACCTGCGCCTATCGACTCGTGGCCGAAGGGAAAGACCTCGCCTGGTGGCATCCGCTCGTTTCGGGTGACCCTGAAACGGTCCACACTGCCGGCGTCTCAGTTCAGGGACGCGTCGCAGCGAGCGAGGCCGACGTCCCTGATGAAAGGCTCGAGGAATATATCGTCAGCTGGCCCGGGAAATGGCCCAAGGGAGCCCGCAGGAAGTCGGCTCAACGTCCGCGCGGTGCAATCGCAAAATCATAAGCGCGCGGCTCCGCGGAGTCGTTGTAGGAAAAGTGCCACCATTCGCGAAAGTAACCGGCAAAGCCGTGCCGGCGCATCACCGAACTCAACAGGTTGCGCCATTGACGCTGCTCGGGGGCAATCGCGGTACTCTGGCCATAGCTCTTCACGTCGAAGCAGTCGTAGCCGGTGCCCATATCGATGCTGTTATCTGGCGCGCGCCTCGCGGCCGGGCCGGTGCAGGCTCCATAGCGTCCAGCAGGATCGAAACGGGGGACAGGGGCTGGCGGCAATCTGACGAGCGTCAGATCGACGGTCGTTCCGGTCGAATGCCGTGATTGCGAAGAGATGTAGCCGAGCGCGAACAGATTGCGCTTGTGCAGGGTGGGATAGAAGCGCCGGGTGGCTTCGCTGTCGCCGCCGTCATGCGCCCATGCTTCCATTGCTCGCACGGCGCGCGTCGGGCGATAGCAATCGTAGACTTTCAACCCAAGTTGATCGCGCGCCAGCTCGGCCTGCACGGCTTTGAGCGCTTCGGCTGCTTCACGACGCAATATGCATTCACCCGCGCCGTAACCGGGCAGGGGACGCCCCGTGAAATTGTCGTCCGTCGCGTAACGGATGTCCTGCACGATGCTTGGATCGACGTCGTGCAGGTAGACAAAGCCGGGCGGCAACCTGTCGCGTGCTTGTGTGGACGTCGCCCCGAGGAGGAGGGCAACAAAGAGAAGGGGTCGAATGCACAACTGAAGCCTCATTTTCTTCGTAAATCCTTCATGGCAAGTGCCTGCTGCAAATATTTGGGCGTGCTGCACATACCACCCCCGCGCGGGCACGTCTTGCCTGACCGGTACCAGCAAGGCATGAGCGGGTTATCTGCTCATGACTCAGCTTATATACACTGCGCGATGACCGCCCCGAAATCCGCCCCGAAATCGAAGTCCAAGGCGCGACCGGTGAAGTCCGAGGCGCCACCCGAGCCGAGGGCGCTGACGCACCCGGAAATACGGACCATCGTCCTCGGCATCATGCTGGCAATGTTCCTGGGCGCGCTCGACCAGACGATTGTTGCCACCGCTCTGCCAACGATCGGCCGCCATTTCGGCAACCTCGACGACCTCTCCTGGGTGGTCACGGCCTATCTGCTCACCGGGACTGCCGTGACTCCCCTTTATGGCAAGCTCGCTGATATCCATGGGCGGCGGGTAATGATGCTCACGGCGATCGGCATTTTTGTCGGCGGTTCGATCGCCTGTGCACTGGCGCCAAGCATGACAGCACTGGTGCTCGCCCGCGCCTTCCAGGGTCTTGGCGGTGGCGGCCTGATGGCGCTGGCGCAGACCATCATCGCCGATATCGTTTCGCCGCTCGAGCGCGGCCGGTACCAGGGATATATCGGCGCGGTGTTTGCAACCTCGTCAGTGGGAGGTCCGGTGCTTGGCGGCTTCCTGACCGAGCACATCGACTGGTCGTTTATTTTCTGGATCAACCTGCCTCTGGGGCTGGTTGCGCTTGGCATGACGTCCAACGTGCTCCGGCGCGTGCCGTTTCGTCCGCGCAAGCACCGGCTCGATGTCATCGGTGCAGTGCTGATGATGTCCGCGGCAATTGCGCTCCTGCTCGCTTTGTCGTGGGGTGGGCGGCGCTTTGAATGGATATCGCCGCAGATTGGCGCGCTGCTGCTTGTCTCGGCAATTCTGTGGGGATTGTTTGCGTGGCGGCTCATGACCACGCGCGAGCCGTTCCTGCCGCTTGCCGTACTGGGCAATCCGGTCGTTCGCTGCGCGACGCTCGCGGGGGCGTGCAACATGGGCACGCTGGTCGGGATGACGATCTTTGTGCCGCTCTATTTTGAAACCGTTCTGCACCTGTCGGCGAGCCAGTCGGGGCTTGCATTGATTCCGCTAATGGCCGCGACCGTGACGTTCTCGACGATCACCGGCCGGATGATGACCTATATCGTCCATTACAAGCGGATGTCGCTGATCGGACTGATGATCTCCATTCTGTCGCTTGCGCCGCTCGCAATCTGGCCGGCGTCGATGCCGACAATACTCGTCCTTCTTCTGTTGCTCGTGATCGGTGCGGGTTTAGGAACGGTGTTTCCCGTCTCCACCGTCTGCATGCAGAACGCCGTGTCGCGTTCGCAGATGGGCGTGGCCACCGGCGCCGCCAATTTCTTCCGCGCGCTGTTCTCGGCACTGGTCGTCGCGGTGCTCGGGGCCATCGTTCTGGGTGGCCTCGGCGGCGTCACCGGCATGTCGGTCGAAATGCTGGCGCGCACGGCTTCGGCGCCCGAACTCGCCTACGCATTCCGTTTCGTATTTCTGGCCTGTGCCCTGGTTCTTTCCTTCGGCATGGCATTTCTGATCGCGATGGAAGAGCGGTCGCTCAGGGGGCCCTCGGCGCCTTCGCAAGCGGCGACCGCGCCCACCGCGCCCGCGACCCCGATCCCCGCCGAATAGAAGCGGCCGCCGCTACTCGCATGACTGCGCGAGCCAGACAGTCCGGCCGCCGGCCTGCGGATCGTCGACGACATGCGCAACAATCTTGAATCCGATTCCCGTGAGCAGCGTCGCATACTCGGCGGGATCGAGACTGGCATGGTAGAGAGGATCGCCGTGATAGCTGCCGATCGCTTCGCCGTGGCCCGGTCCGGCATTGAACATCAACACGGTGGACGGAGCGGTGTGTTCGCGAAACACGTCGAACATTGCGCGCTGGTCGGCAGGCGTGAGATGGAAAAAGCTGTCCCACGCCAGAATTCCCTGGAACGACTGTTTCAAGGACAGCGTGCGCATATCGCTGATAATCCATGTGTGTCCAGGCAGGCGGCTGCGACACAGCGAGATAAACGTCGGGGACGAATCAACGCCGGTGACTTTCAAACCTTGTGCGGCCATGTGCCGTGCGACCGGGTGGCCCGATCCACACCCGAGGTCGAGCACGCTCGCACCCTTTGGGAGCATGGCGATGAGACGATCGTGCCAGGGCTTGTCGTTCCACGCGCCGCGGGTGCGATCTTCGTCCCAGGCGGTCGCGTGACGCTCGTAGTGCCCGATGATTCTGTCGGCGAATTCACTCATCGCGACAGAGTGGCAACGCAGGGCACGACGCTCAAGAGAAAACCCCGGCCTCGGGCCGGGGTTTGCTTGTGATCCTGCACCTTGAGTTTATTCGTCGTACGCGTTATCGCGATGCAGTTCGAAAAGCTGTCGGAGCTCGCCGCGCTCGCCGAATTGAGTCCCTATCACTTTGCCCGCGCGTTCAAGCAATCCTTCAGCATACCCCCGCACCACTATCATATCGGCCGGCGTATTGAACGCGCCAAGGAGATGCTGTCGACCCGCTCGGTAACGGAGGTGGTACTGGCGGTCGGCTTTGCCGAGACCAGCTCGTTTTCAGCCGCATTTCGCAAGACGACCGGCTTCACGCCGACCGAATTTCGCCGCGGAATCGCGTGATACATACCGGCGCAGGCGTGCAACTCACTCGTGCCGGTTGGCGTTAACCGATGTTAGTTTCATCCGCCGTGCCTGGATTAAACTGCGGGCGAACAGGCACATGGCAGGACAGAATGTGCAGCAGGCTCAATTCAGAGGTGTAACAATGTCGAGTACAATCACGAAATTGATGGCCGCAACGTTGATCGCGGTGGCCGTGCCGTCATTTGCGGGTATCGCTTCGGCGGCGCCAGTTGGCGGCGCGCTGTTGATCAAGAATGCAGCCACGAGCAACATCGAGACTGTGCAATGGCGCGGCAGAGGTTGGGGCTGGGGCTTCGGTGGCGGTCTCGCCACCGGCGCGATCATCGGTGGCGCGCTCGCGGCGCCTTATTATTACGGCGGCGGCTACTACGGTGGCCCGTACTACTATGGCGGCGGCCCGTATTATGCGGCCCCCGCGTACGAGGTCGAGCCTGGCTACTACGAGGAGGGCGGTGGTGGCGGTGGCGGCGTGGAGTACTGCATGCGCCGGTTCAGATCCTATGATCCGCGCAGCGGCACCTACATGGGTTACGACGGGCAGCGTCATCCGTGCCCGTGATGTGAGCTGCGACGTCGACGAAAAGAAAACCCCGGCGCGAGGCCGGGGTTTTCCATTCTACATGGCATCTCACTCGCAGAATTTGCAGGGTGGGAAGTCGCGGCTGTACACCGGCTGCGCAAGGAATTTGTCCTTCCCGTATGTCCAGAACTGGCTGACGGCCGGGTAGGTCTTGATCACGGTGTTCCACAGCTCGGGCTTGTCGTAGCCGAACATCTGCTTCTTCTCGACCTTCTTGATGTAGATGTCCTGGATTGGGTTGCGCATGTCATCGAATGACACCGGCCCGCGCACGGCGTCGATCTTCAATCCTGACATTGTCTTGATGAATTGCTCCGCACCTGGCCATTTGCCGCCGCTCTTCTTGATGGTTTCGTCGATCAACTGCGCGGTGGTGTAATTGCTCTCCGAGAAATACGACGGCACCTTGCCGTATTTGGCGCGGTAGGCCTTAACGAACGTCTCGTTCTTTGGGGTGGTCAATGCGGCGCTGTACTGCAGCGAGGAGACGTCGCCGACTACTTCGTCGCCCATGAAGGGCAGGGCGAATTCATCATAGCTCGTGCCACCGCCGATGATCGGTTTCTTGTATCCGGCGGCGCGCAATTGCTTGGGGAATTGCAACGCCATTGGTCCGACCATCAAAGCGAACACGGCATCGGCGTCGGGCTTGATGGTGGGGATGAAGGGCCCGAAATCCTTGGTGCCGAGCGGCGGCCAGATCTTCTGGACGATCTTGCCTCCGCAATCCTCGAACGTCTTCTGGAAACCGCCGACCTGCTCGTAACCGAAGGCATAGTCGGCGCCGACCGCGACAATTTTCTTGTAGCCCTGATCGCAGGCCCATTGGCCCATCGGCTGCGACGGCTGCGAAGAGGACCAGCCGGTGCGGATCAAATACGGAAACTTGTCCGCCTGGCGTTGGGTCAAATCATCAGCCGCCGGAATCGACGCGATGTAGACGGTCTTCATTTCGGTGCTGACAGGTGCGAGCGCATAGCCCGTGGAGGCAAGCACGCCGCCGATGAACATCTGAACCTGGTCGTTCAGTACGAGCTTCTTGGCCTTTGTGACGCCAAGATCGGGCTTGGCCTGGTCATCTTCGAGAATGAATTTGACGTCCATGCCGCCGAGCTTGTTGCCATGCTCGTCCAGATACATCTGGAATCCGTCGACCATGTCCTTGCCGACCTGGGCAAAAAGACCGGTCATCGGCGCAATAAAGCCGACACGCAGTTCTTCCGCCTGCGCGCGCGATGCAACCGCGCCGAACAAAAGCGCTCCGCCCAACAATAGTGGCTTGATCAGTCGCGATAGGCTCATGTCTGACCTCCCATCGGCGGATCTGCCGTCCATTTTTGATTGCAGACGGGCGGATCGCGGTTGCAGCACGTACCCCGGACCCGTCAACGCTATCATTCCCCGCGCCACGGGCGGAAGCCCAAGATTTTGGCGCGTGCTGCTACGATTTGGTGCGGCTCGCCTCGAGCGTCGAGCGCACTGCTTCGGCCAGCGCGGAAATCTGATACGGCTTGCGCAAGATCGGCATCCCGTGCTGGGCGCTGAGCGCCTTCGCGTAGCCGCTTGTAAGCAGGACCGGGATTTGCGGGTAGCGTTTGCCGATCGTTTTGGCCAGTCCAAGGCCGTCGAGATCACCGGGCAGCATCACGTCGGAGAACACCATGTCCACGGATTTCCCGGCCGCCAGAAAATCGAGCGCGGATTTTGCGTCATCGACCGCCACGGTGCGGTAGTTGAGTTGCTCCAGCAGCGTGGTGGCCACCGTCTTCACATCCGGATTGTCCTCGACAACAAGGATGGTCTGGCCTTCGCCATATGACTGGGTGGTCGTTTCGGGAATGACGGCCGTGACGGCGGCATGGCTGCGTGGCAAATAAAGCGTGACCCGCGTTCCCCGGCCGACCTGGCTGCGGACGGCGATTCCGCCACCCGACTGCTGCACGAATCCGTAAGCTTGCGAGAGTCCAAGCCCCGTCCCCTTGTCGGGACTTTTCGTCGTGAAAAATGGTTCAAAGATTTTCGGCAGTACTTCGGGTGGGATGCCAGCCCCGATATCGTTGATGGTCAGCGCCGCAAATTCCCCCTTGAGAGAATCAACGGTTTCGGTGCCGCGCAGCGTCACGTTTTCCGCCGACACTGTAATTGAGCCGCCTTCGGGCATGGCATCGCGCGCGTTGACCACAAGGTTGACCAGCGCCAGTTCGAATTCGGGAATGTCGATCGAGACCGGCCAGACGTCTTGCGGGATATCTATGCGCAGATCGATCTTGCCGCGCGCCGAACTCGCAAGCACGTCATGAAATGCTGCGACAGTCTGGCCAAGATGCACGGTCCGTGGATTTTGCGTCTGGCGACGCGAAAAGGTTAGCAGTTGCCGCGTAAGCGCTTCACCGCGCGAGGCAGCGGTGAGAATCGCCTGAAGCGAACGAATGTTCTTCTGGTCGGTCGTCCTGCGCAGAAGCGATTGTGTCTGACCGCTTACGACCATCAACAGGTTGTTGAAATCGTGGGCGACGCCGCCGGTCAGTTGACCGAGTGCTTCCATTTTTTGCGCCTGCGCGAGCTGTTCGTGGGCGCGTTCGAGCGCTTCCTGCGCATTGCGCTTTTCCGTGATGTCGCGCGTGATCTTGGCAAAGCCGACAAGTTTGCCGAACTCGTCGCGGATCGCGTCGACGACGACGTTGGCCCAGAACAAGGACCCGTCCTTACGCATGCGCCACGCTTCGGCCTCGAATCGACCCGTTGCCGCGGCGATTGCCAGCGTGCGGTTGGGCAGTCCGGCCTTGCGATCTTCCGGTGTATAGAATTGCGAAAAATTCCGACCGATGATTTCGTCGGCTGCGTAGCCTTTGATTCGTTCGGCGCCCGCATTCCAGCTTGATACCACGCCGGTCGGACTGAGCATGTACAAAGCATAGTCGGTGACGCCGGCCACCAACGCACGGAATTGCTGGTCGCTTCGCCTCAGCTCCTCAGCCGACTTTTTCTCCGCCGAGATATGCCGACCCGATACGTAAATGAGCCCCTGATCGGTGGTCATCGTCCAGGCGATCCATCGCCACGATCCATCGCGGTGACGGAAACGGTTTTCGATGCGCAGGTTCTGCATGCCTCGCGCGAGCTGTCTCCGCGCGGCAATGGCTGCTGCTGCATCGTCGGGATGGCGTAGCTCGTTGACATGCAGCGATTTGATTTCGTCCTCGCTCCAGCCGAGCAGATTTGTCCATGCGGGGTTGGCGCTGAGGAAGTAGCCATCGAAGTTCGCAACGCCGAGTAGATCCTCGGACACCTTCCAGATGCGATCGCGTTCACGCGTGCGTTGCTCTACTTCTGATTCAAGGCGGTCCGTGAGTACGTGCAATGCTTTTTCGTTCCGCACTCGCTCGGTAGTCTCGAAGACGGTGGCAAGCACGCCGCCGATACCGTTGGACGCGGATACATCCGGGATCGGGCTGTAGCTGATAGTGAAGCACACATCTTCGGGAATGCCGTATCGGTGAATCCGCCACGGATGATCCTCGGCGAAGAAACGTTCGCGCTCACCGCGCAGGATCGCCTGATTGAGCGTACCCAGTTCGCCGTAAATTTCCGGCCAGATTTCGCGCAGCGGCTGTCCCAGGGCGCCCGGGTGGCGATCACCGAGCACGGCGCCATAGGCATCGTTGTAGATCATGATCAGGTCCGGTCCCCACCGAACGGACATCGGGAAGCCGGACGCCAGGACGAGCTCAACGCTCCATTTCAGGGATGGGGACCAGCGCTGAATCGGACCAAGCTGCGTGGCGGCCCAGTCAAATTCTTGGACGCGCGCGCGCATGTCGCGCGCACGTGTCACAGATTCCATTGGGATCCCGGCTGTTTCATCGCGCCAACGGCGCATGCTATCCCCCTTCGCCCAGCGCGCAAACGCAGGGCAAAGGGAAAAGTTCCACGATCGCTGGCGCTTAACGCGCGGGGGGCCCTGACGGCCGATCCTTGATGAAGGTGCCGTTGCGCAGTTCGGACACGGCTTGCTGAAGCTCGGTCTGCGTGTTCATCACGATCGGACCATACCAGGCGACCGGCTCCTCGATCGGCTTACCGGACACGAGGAGGAAGCGGACGCCCTGATCGCCCGCCTGCACAGCGATTTCGTCACCTGAGTCGAAGAGGACAAGCGAGCGATCGCCGGCCTTCTCGCGGATGAGGATTTCGTTTCCGTCGACCTGCTTCTCGCTGAGCACGCCGATCGGCTGCGAAGCCGCGGTGAAAATGCCACTGCCCTCAAACACGTAAGCGAAGGCGTGGCGCTCAACTTCAACCTTGAGAACCTTGCGCTTGCCGGAGGGCACGAAGATGTCGAGATAGCGCGGATCGGCGGCGACGCCGTCGACCGGGCCCTTCTTGCCCCAGAAGTCGCCGCACACGACGCGCACGCGCGTGCCATCGTCGTCAACGACTTCCGGAATTTCAATTGCCTTGATGTCTTGGTAGCGCGGTGCAGTCATCTTCAGTGAGGAAGGCAAGTTCGCCCAGAGCTGAAACCCGTGCATGCGACCCTGCGCGTCGCCGAGCGGCATCTCCTGATGCATGATCCCGCGTCCGGCAGTCATCCATTGCACATCGCCTGAGCCGAGCGTGCCGCGATTTCCCAAGCTGTCGCCGTGCTCCACGGTGCCGGAGAGCACATAGGTGATGGTCTCGATGCCGCGGTGAGGGTGCCACGGGAATCCCGCGAGATAATCGGCCGGCCGATCATTGCGAAAATCGTCGAGCAGCAGAAACGGATCGGTCTCCGCCGTATCGCCGAAGCCGAAGGCGCGCCGCAGCTTGACGCCGGCGCCCTCTATGGTGGGCTGCGATTGCACAATGCGTTTGACGGGGCGGATGGACATGAAGTTGGTTGCCTTTTGTTAGGCAGCGGTGGGCGAACGAGTCGCTTCGCCCACTCACTCTAAACTGCCATTCATATGCGAAACCTCATATAGGGCTTTCGTCCATCGGATGAAGAGTGTCGGACGCATTGCTGTCATCCGATTGCAGGAGAAGAATCATCATTCAAACGAATGAAAATAGGTATCCGGGACCATATGGGCGGCTCTCGCCGACTCCGCTTCATTCGGCTATGCTAGCAGCCATGTTTGGACCCCTCCCGAAACGCGCAGCCGTCATTATATCCTTGGTTTTGCTCGGGCTCAGCCTTGCCGGCTGTACCAAGTGCGGCTGGCTGTGGGACCAACCCGCACGCGCCTGTCACTCCGACACTCCACGCTGAGACCCGACGACCCGGCGACAGTCTTCTTATTGCGAGCGTAGGAAATTAAGGAGCGCACCAGCGAGCCCTACGAGCAGCCCGGCAAGCAGCACATATTGCAGGATCATGAGCGCGCGGCTTGGCGTTTCAGTCGCCGTGGCCATGTCGTAAATCTGCCAGGCGGCAACCGCCGCAAAAGCGACGATCATCACCCCGGAATTTTTGGTTCGCTTTTCGGCCAAGCCCACCCCCGACGTTTTTCGCCCGCGGGAGACTAGTCGATTTGGCGGCTGGGTTCCATGCGCGCCGCGCGATTTCGGACGGCCTCAGACGTCGTCGTACTGGATAATGACCTCGACCGAATGGTCGCACGCCGGGCACTCGAACGTGCGCCTGTCGTGCGAGGGTCGATCGGGCGCAATGTGCGATAACCACATTGCCGTACCGCATTTGGGACAGCTCGGTCGCTCGATGTCGGGAAATGACGGATCGAAGATGTGTGATTGCGGCATGACTGCTCCCTGAAAGTTCAGGCGGGAGCACTACGGGTCTCTCAGCCACCGGCGCCTGACAGGCCTTGGCCAGTGGTGAGTCGAATGTGGGCTTGCGTGTATGAGGAGTCGAGTGTCGGAAAACATATGACTCGAATTTAGTGCAGTGCTCGCTGCACTGCGGCGAGATCCTTAGCTTCGACCTACAATGCTACCATTTGGAAATTGTGAACTGCTTGTTGCATTTTTTTCAGCATCTCAGGAACGATTCTGGAAATGTTGCATTGCAACTGCGTATCGTGCGTAAAAAGACATAGTAGGACCGCAAATGTCCTCGGGGGACGATTACCTGTTTCGTGCGGCCGAGTTGCTGGCCAAGGCCGAGTGCGAGCGTGATCCGGGAAAGCGGTCCGAGCTTGAAAACCTGGGCTGGGCGTTCCTGCGTCTGGCAGAACAGGCGAGGCGCAACAGCACAAATGATATTGTGTACGAGCCGCCGCCGCCGAAGCTCGACGATCCCAAGACAAAAAACTGATCACGTTGAGAAAGATCTGAGGAAAAATTCCTAGGAAAAAAGTCTTGACAGTGTGACGCTGCCGGGATAGACATTCGGCACGCTCCACATTGCACTCGTCGTTCAGGCAGCTGCGGAACAGCCGCGGGGCACGCCGCGTTGTTGTTGTGGCGCTGCTGCCCACGAGTGACCGATGCCGCACATGGAAAACGATCGTATTGTGGAAAGCACGACCGAAGCGCGCGCCGGCGTCACGGGTCATAACGTGCGCTACGTGCTCCTGATCGGCACGCTCGCAGTCATTGTTCTTTTCGCAATAGCCTATGTGGTGACCAAGGCCTGACCGTCCCAGGCCTACGTCTGGCTTTTCGCGCCGGGATATCCCGGTGCGATTTTTTCTCCGCACGACCTTCACTGATCTTCAGTTCACATCTGACCCGAACTAATCCGGCACGATCGCGTCGGGCGACAGGAATGGCATGTTCAATCCTCTCAAGTTTCTATTCACAAAATCCTCCCGCGCGGCGCGACTGGTTGCGATGGAGAGCGGATGGCGCGCGCGCTGGACGCCGCGCGACTATGCCGCGCTGGCCCGCGACTGTCGGCGGATTTGTTTCAGTCGATCCTGATGATGCCCGCTGCCATCCCGGCAGCCGGGCGTCATTTTTTTGTCCGATAGGTTGCTAGAACTTGGCGGGGTTGGCCCAGCGTGCCTTGAGTTCCTTCATTGCCTGCTCGCGGCTCACCGCGTAGCCCCGATTCTGCGTGCTCTCGGGCCGCGCCGTGATTTCCCAAAACCATGGCATGCCTTGCGGTCCTTGGGTCGAGAGAAGGATACGGCCAATAAGATGGTGTCCTTCGAACACGTCGTAGTCATCGGTCGACCACTCGCCATCGCGGCTTTTGCCGGCGCGCGTCAGCGTCAGCGTGCCCATGCCTCGGACCGTGCGGCCGGGTGTCGGCGCCTCCAGAGCGCGCCGCCGATCCGGGCCACCGCGCAGCGGCAGGAAATATGGTCCGTCTGGATCGGAAGAACTCATCATCGCGATTATAAAATCACAAGCGCGCGTGCTTTGCCAAATGCCCAGATGCGCGCTGTGAATTGCTGAGCGATTACTCGAAGACCTCGTCGGCGGCGATCACGAGCCCCGGCGGGATTGTAAGTCCCAGGGCCTTGGCGGTCTTGAGATTGATGAACATCTCGACTTTTGAGGATCGATACACCGGCAGGTCGCCTGGTTTTTCGCCGGTGAGGATTCGGCCAGTGTAGATGCCGGCGAGGTGGTAGGAATCGGCAACGCTGCCGCCGTAGCTGATCAAGCCTCCGGCTGCCGCGAACTCTCGACCGAGAAAAACAGTTGGTACGGCGTGCCGCACAGTGATCGTCGCGAGAATTGCGCTTTCGCTGAGGAAAAACGAGTCGCCGCCGGCGATCACGAGTCCGACGGACCGCTTGGACAGTCCGGCGACGGTTTTGTCGAATTCATCCGCCGTGCGCGCCTGCAATATCTGCAGTTGCAGTCCAAGTGAGCGCGCTGCGTCCTGCGCATCGCGTGTCTGTACCTCAGCCACGCGCGGATTGTTGGGATTGACCACTAGCGCGATGCTTGCTGCGTCAGGCAACAACTGGCGCAACAACTCAAGCCGCTTCGGCCCGAGCTCCATGTTCAATTGAGTAGCCCCCGTCATGTTGCCGGCGGGCCGCGCCAGGCTCGCAACCCAGCCAAGCGCGACGGGATCGCTGGCCGTAGTGAAGATAATCGGAATCTTTGTGTTGGTTGCCTTTACGGCCAGCGCTGCAGGCGTGCTTGTTGCGGCGATGACGGTCACCTGACGGCGAACCAGTTCCGCAGCAAGCTCCGGCAGGCGTTCGTAGTGGTTCTCGGCCCAGCGATATTCAACGACAACATTCTGGCCCTCGAAAAAGCCCATCTCGTTCAGGCCACGTCGAAACTCACTCAGGAATTTCGTGTAGAGCTCAGGCGTTGCGCCATTCAGGAAACCGACGACGGGCGTCGATTGCTGTGAGCGCGCAATGCGGGGCCACACAAAGGTTGCGCCGCCGACAAGCGCGATGAATTCGCGTCTTTGCATACAGCCCCCGTGTAGAAACGCCGTTACCATGAAAAAAGATCGTAGCAGAACCGTCCCAAGGCAAACGAATTAATTCCTGTTTATGCGCTCGCAATAGCGTTAAGCGCTATGAAATCCTCAGGTCCACAGCATGTCAGACCTCATCCGTACCTTCGTCGAACGTGGCGATCTCGCGCACCTCGCGCTGCTGTTATGGGCGCTATCCGTGAACGCGCTCACTTGGTTGCCTTGCGCGAGCTGACTGCTGCGAGTCGGCGGTTTGACGATTTCGTGCGCGAGTTCGGAGAGCACTGATGAAAACAATCGATTTCGCCCCGCGACTGAACTGTCTCGAGACTCGGAGCGGGTATAATCAGCTGGACACATTTTGCGAATTTCTCGATCACCTGGGCCGCATTCCGCGTCTCAGAGGTAACGAGACCGCGCCCGATGAAACGCACGGCACAAACCTCTGACCATTCTTCGCATCCACCGATGTTTGCCGCTCCGAGAGGGGCGGCTTTCTATTTTAAGAACCTGATGCTTGCACCTTCATCCGAACCGACCGTCGCTTCCGTTTTTGCGCCACGAACAACAATCGATGCCTATGGCACCGTCGAGGGCTATGCCAGCCTGTTCGGCGAGATTGATCAGGCGCGCGACATGGTCATGTGCGGCGCCTTTGCCGACACGCTCGCAGCGCGGGGGGCTCCGGCGTATTCCGATGCTGTTCCAGCACGACCCTTCCGAGCCGGTCGGCATGTGGCTCGAACTGCGCGAAGATCACCGCGGTCTTTTTGAGCGCGGGCGCGTGATTCCCGACGTGAGACGCGGACGAGAGCTGCTATCGCTCTTGCGCGCCGGTGCCATCGATGGGTTGTCGATCGGTTTTTGTACAGCGAAGGCCCGCATCGATCCGCGCGAGAATGCCGACAGCCAGCATTTTCCATAAGCCGGCGTCGGCGCGATGCGATCGAATGGTGCTGGCCATTTGAAGCCTCCTCCAAATTGAGCCAGTCCATTCCACCAACTTACGGCTGCGGCGCCCACAGGCTCTGTGAAGCAGGACACTCTCGTTGCATATCGGAAAACGAGTATGGAGAATTGCGCGACATATGCATAAGATGAGTGAGGTGATCGACGGCGGGGTGACGGAAGCCGCAAAGGAGTTCCCTCATGTCGGCTTGGCGTTGTGCACGTAAATTCAGTTTCACATTGACGGTAGGGATCGCGTTGGTAGGCGCGTATGGAACCGCAACGGTTCATGCGCAGCAGCCTCCCGAACAGGCGCCCCCGCAACAACAGCCGCCACCGCAGGAACCTCCGCCGCAGCAACAGCCGCCCCAACAACAGCAGCCCGCGCTGGCTCAGCAGCAGATCCAGCAGTTGGTTGCACCGATCGCGCTTTACCCCGATCCTCTATTGGCACAGGTGCTGACGGCATCGACCTATCCGCTCGAAGTGACGCTGGCGGCACGTTGGGTCGAGAAGAACCCGAATCTCAAGGGTTCGGCGCTCGAGGGCGCCATGCAACAGCAACCGTGGGATCCAAGCGTCAAGGGACTTACGTCGGTACCGCAGGTGCTGGCGATGATGAATGAAAAACTGGACTGGACCAATCAGCTTGGCGAAGCCTTTCTCGCCCAGCCCGACGACGTGCAGCTCGCAGTTCAGGCTCTGCGCAAGCAGGCCGAAGTCACCGGGAATCTGAAATCGAGCAAAGAGCAGAAGGTCAGCAGGGTTGCTGCACCAAGCACAGGCTATGCAGGACCGCCCGAATACATCGTCATCGAGCCGGCGGAGCCTGATTACATTTATGTGCCCGTATACGATCCCGTCGTTGTCTACGGTCCCACCTACTGGGCTCCGGCTTACGTTCCCTTCTTCTGGCATCCGCCCTGGTGGACGGTTGGGCCCGTGTTCGGATTTGGCGCCGCGCTCTTCGTCGGTCCGGCACTGTGGTACCACTACAATTGGGGACACGGTGGGTTCGCGGCGATCCAGACCAACACCGTGCTGTACAGCAAATTCAACAAGGTGAATTTCACCGGCGGCGGCCAATTCCAGAACTGGAAATTCAATCCGGCGCACCACGGCAACGTGCAATTCAAGAATGTAAATCTGCAACAGCAGTTCGGAAATGCTGGCGGCAAGAACGTGCAGGGCATTCAAGGTGCCAGAACGATTCAAGGCGTCCAGGGTGCCCAGGGTGTCCAGACGAACAAGGGTATCCAGAACATTCAAGGCAGCCAGGGTCTCCAGAACAACAAGGGCGTGCAGGGAATCAAGACCAACAAAAACATTGCCAACGTTCAGACCGGCAACAAGAACATCCAGAATGGCAACAAGAACATCAGTGCCGGCGGGGGCAACAAAAACGCGAGGATGGTCAGTAGCCACCAAATGAATGCGGCGGGTCCCCGCGGCCCCGGTAATCGGCCCAAGGTTCAGGGAGGAGGCGGCAAGCCGAAGAACAAAGGCGGGCATTGACCGCTGCGCCGGGGAGTTTGGGAAAATTCACGAAGCCCGCGTGCACATCGCGCGGGCTTCTTAACGACTGAGCGGGCCGGACGTCTTTTTCCAGGCATCGATGCCGCCCTGGATATGGCACGCGGAAGCGAGACCCGCGTCCTGTGCCGCCTGAACCGCCATCGCCGAACGCTCGCCAAAAGCGCAGTAGAACAACAGGCGCTTGTTCGTCGATTTCGCAAGCTCGTGCAGCATGCCGCCTTCGCTGATGTTTTCCTGCAAAGCAGGGTAGGGGACATGCAATGAGCCGGGGATCGTGCCGTGACGCTCGCGTTCCGAACGCTCGCGCAAATCGATAAGTGCGACGTCTGTCTTGCCTACCAATGCAAGCGCCTGCTTTGCGGTCACTGCCCAGCCGCGAAGGGCAATTTTCTCCTGGGCAAGGCCAACCTTGATATTGGCCGGTACCGCAATGTCCATCATCTTCGGATTTGCAAGCTTCAGATTGCTCATGAGGTCGACATATTCCTCGACCGATTTCACCTGCAGTCGCGGATTGAAGGCCTTCTCCTCGCCGATCGTCGAGACGGTATCGCCCTTATAGTCATGGGCAGGATACACAAGCGTTGTCTCGGGAAGTTTGAGCAGGCGGTTGAATATCGACTCATACTGCCGGCGCGGGTCGCCGTTCTGAAAATCGGTGCGGCCTGTGCCTCGGATCAGCAGCGTGTCGCCGGTAAAGACACGATCCGGCAAGACGAAGCTGTATGAGTCGTCGGTGTGTCCCGGCGTATAGATAGCGTCGAGCGACAGCCCCTCGATCGTCAGCCTGTCGCCATCCGAAAGACGCATAGAGACGACGTCGGCCTTGGTTTGCTCGCCCATGACCGTGATGCAATGCGTATGGTCACGTAGTGCGCCGAGCCCGGTGATATGGTCCGCGTGCAGATGGGTGTCGACGGCCTTTACGAGCTTGAGATCCAGTTCGTGAACAAGATGCAGATAGCGGTCGACCTTTTCCAGGACCGGATCGATGATCAACGCCTCGCCGCCCGGACGGCTCGCGAGAAGATAGGAATAGGTACTGGATACCTGGTCGAAGAGCTGACGGAAGATCATTTCAAATCGTAGTCCAGATCGGGACTGTGGCGCAATCGGCGGGGTTGGAACGGCCGCCTTAGAAGCTTATGTCCTGTTTGCATGCGGTACATCCGATGGGTAGTACCTGCGATCTCGGTTGCGCTGCTGCTCACAGGCAGGCCTGGAGCCGCGGCAACGGCGTCGCGTTCCTCGCTTTGTCTGATGCTGGAGTCCGCGGCCCGCGCTAATGATCTACCGACCGCTTTTCTGGTTCGCGTCATCTGGCGTGAGAGCCGTTTCGATCCGCTTGCGGTTGGACCGCGAACACGGAGTGGGGGACACGCGCAAGGTATAGCTCAGTTCATGGCCCGCACGGCGGCCGAGCGAGCGCTCAGCAATCCCTTTGATCCGGTGCAGGCGCTGCCCAAAGCGGCCGAGTATCTGCGCGAGCTTCGGGACGAGTTCGGCAACTTGGGACTTGCCGCGGCGGCATACAACGCCGGCCCAGGTCGCGTCCGTGGATGGCTCGATGGCGCGCGCACAATGCCAGATGAAACCCAGCGTTACGTCCAGGCAATCACTGGACGCAGCGTCGGTGAATGGGCAAAAGCCGGCAACGTCTCAATGGTGACGCCGGAGGCGGATTGCCTTGAGCTCGTTGCTTCGCTCGAGCAGGGGCCGAGTCGGTTCTTTTACGAACTTGAAGAGCGCATAACGGCCGCCATCGGCCTGCCATGGGGCGTTGAGCTTGCGGCCGGGTTCTCCCGCGATCGGGTGCTTGAGACCTACTCGCGGCTCATGACGAAATTGTCCGAACTCATCGGCGAACATGATCCGGTCATTACCGTCGCGTTGATCCGCAGCCGCGGCACGCTTCCAATCTATCAGGCAAAAATCGGGGCGGAGACCCGAGGCTCTGCAAACGATATATGCAAGAAAATTAAAACCGCCGGCATCGCGTGCTTGGTGCTGCGGAATGCGCCGGAGCGAGGCACGCCGGTGAAGAGGCAATGATCGGTCGCGTTTGCCAACATCCGGTGCAAGATTATGTCTCCCGCCTACTCGACTACCGTGGACGACAGTAAGCGAGATCGAGACCGAAAATAATTCTCGCGCGTCATCATCGTAGTTTGATCAAGCTGGCACGCCTCAACAATCTCTTGGCAGATCCCAACAAGACACAGGCGGACATTCGCTCATAGAAGTCCCCTCGCTTCGACGCGCCGAATCCGTCGTTGCGCATCATGAACAACCTATGAGCGGAGAGAATGAGGAATCGTTGTCACGTAGCGTTTTGGGTTCTCACCTTGGTAGCAATGGTCGCGTCGTCGTCGCCGCTGATGGCGTCTTCAGAGACGGGGATCGCGTCCATTTATAGCGGCGAAAAGACCGCCAATGGCGAATACGCGCACGCTTCCGCGTTGACCGCAGCTCACAAAACTCTGCCCTTCGGGACGAAAGTCAAAGTCACCAACGTCCGCACCGGGCAGTCGGTCGTCGTCCGCATCAACGACCGCGGCCCGTACATCAAAGGGCGGATTATCGATCTCACACCCGCCGGCGCCCGGGCGATCGGATCTTCCGGTCTCGCTTTGGTGCAGCTGAGCGTGCAGTAAGAAGCGCAACTCAGTTTCGGTCAATTTGACAAACGCAGCCACTCCCTGGCCGCAAACATTTCGGGCCTGCTTGAGTGGCAAGCAGGCCCGATTGACTCTACGCTACTGAAAAACGACCTACGCAACGCAGACATATTGCGACGAGTGCATTCCGATCCGCTGCGCCGCGCCGCGTGCGAGATCGAGCCGCGCACCCATTTGGAAGGCAATGCCATACGGGCCCCTGTCGTTGATTCTGACAGTGACGGACTTGCCGTTTTTGGGATTTGTCACGGTAAGAACGGTTCCGAGCGGCCACGTCCGTGCTGCCGCGGTGTTGCCGCTTGCATCGAACCGTTCGCCGCTGGCCGTCCGTGTGCCCGAAGAATAGTGACTGGCAAGAACTTCTTGTCCGGCGCAATTGCCGGATCGCTTTACATATTTGTGCACCGACGACCATCCCGCTGCACTGGCCGAAGTGGCCATCAGCAAGCCAATCAGAATTCCGATGCTGGTAGATTTCATTGTCATTATGAGTCCCCCGCAATGAATCATGTCTTCACATCCCCTGACGGAATCGGCACGTAACCGAATCACTCCTGGGTGCTGGGTCGCTTAAGTAAGGTTCAAGATGGCAGAAGGAAGGCAAGGCCGAATTGCGCACAAGTTTGGTGCGAAAATGGCCCAAGAACGTTAAGAATCCAACTTAACGGCGGTAGCCGGCCACTTTAGCCGCGACGAATTGCTCACGTCACATTGTCTGCTGTGCCTTTCCAGGGCGGCGGCGTTTGCTCTGAAGTTGATAGAGTCGGTGCCTATCGGGGACGACGTTTCATGGACAGTTGGTGGCTTTTTTTTCCCCGTCGGATTCGGCGCGCAATTCGTGGACGGAACGTTGGGTGGCGTACGGTGTGTTGTCGAACACCGCGCTTATGGCAATTGGTCTTCCGCCGGCGCACGCCAGCGCGTCGGCTCGCACCGCGGAAATTTTCACCACCTCGTCATGGGTCTCTACATTCTATGGAAGTCGACGCAAATCGTGGTGAAGGCGCGCAAGCCCGCCGGATGGATGGCGTTGCTCGGATTTGCCGGCGGATTTCTTGATGCGAGTGGTGGAGGCGGTGGGGACCAATGACCACCTCAACTCTCGTCGGCTCAGGACATGCGCCGCGTTATTCGGTGGGTTCTGTCAATACGACCGAGTTTTTCGTGACGGTCGCCGCGGCGACAACATTCTTTACAGAACTCGGAGCAATAGCGCTCGATCACTTCGTACCCCTGGTTCTGGGAGGGTGCTGGCGGCGCCCTTAGGGGGATGGCTGGTCAAAAAAGTGCCGGCGCAAAAGCTGATGACCGCTGTAGGACTTTCGATCGTCGTTGTCTCGATATTCCAGCGTTTAAGGGCATTTAAGGTCGTATAGCCCATTTTCATCGTTAACGGATCGTCGATCGCGAAAAACAATCGTCGTTGTGTGAGCAGCCTCACAATGCATTACCGCGGACTGGCTCCAATATCCGGCCGTGTCGCGGGGCACTAGGAGGCTCAGATGCGCAAGGCAGTATCGATCGTGGTCGTGGCCGCAATGGTCGGCATCTTCCTCGATGCGCTGCTCGGTCCCGACGAAACAATCGCTCAGCGGAATGTGACGACCGAAACCGGAATGCCGTTTTACGGTCTTCACGTTGCATTGCCGCCGGATATGAAGAATTTTCCGGCGGAGCTCGTCCCACTCCCGTGACGAGACCCACATCAACGATGTCGGCCCGTTGACCGCGCTCCCTACAGGGGAGCGCGGTCCTTACTTTCAGATGATGTAGACCTGCCACAGCCACTTTGTGGCTTGTGCCGGCGTCCACTTTGGCGAAGGGCAAGTGATAATCGCCAGGGGCTGTCAACTCGTCCGTGTCATGGGAACGACGATGTTCGGCGACACGCCCCGCGATGGCGACCCGGCTGGTCCAGTCCAGGAAGCTGTTTGACATGAGCGCCTCCACTCTCGGGAGAGATCAACCGTGGCGCAATAGTTAGGACCCGCGCGCGCAATCAGCACGTGATGGCGGTCACAAGATTTCCCGAGTCCGAGCGATGCCGTGCCCGTATCACTGAGGTATTGGCATCGGTGGCACAGGATGCAACGGCGCGCGCGGCGCCGGTGCTTGCGCCGGAGGCTCCGAAATCGTGCGCGATGGCGGAGGTATAACCGCCGCGCGCGATTGAGTCGGAGGCGTCGTCTTCGGTTTCACGCTTTGCTCGGTCGCCTGCAATTTCGCGAGATTCTGCGCCAACTGTTCCTGCTTGGCGACGAGTTGTGTCTGTTTCGCCGCGAGCTGATCCAGCTGTTGTTGAGCGGCGGCAAGCTGTTCCTGCTTGGCGGTGAGTTGCTCGACACTGCGTCGCACGGCGGCCAGGTCTTGCGCCATTGTGTCAAGCTGCTTCGTCAATTCTGGCGACGGGTTGGGGGCCGCTGCTTGTGTCTCGGGCGCAGGTTGGGCCGAAGCCGTCTTTGGTGGGGACGCCTGAGCGGCCGCGGGGACAGCCTGTTTTGTCGCAGCAAGATTCGAATCGCTTGCCGATTTTGACGGCGCGCCGAAATCGGATTGCCACGCAATTGCAGCGCCGAGCAACGTCGCGAGGCAGACGCCCACCGAGGTGATGACTGTTCGCGGACGCATCGGGCGGGTTCCCACCGCGAATGGAGTGTGTCCGAAATCGGTGCGCGGAGGCACCTGAATTGACGGCTCCACTGCCTTGGGTTCGGCAGAAGCGCTGGAGGTCTGTGGGACCGTCTCAGCGGCTTCTTCGCGCGACGAGTGTCCCTTGGCTGCCAGATCGAACGCGAGCTTGTCGAGCTGATCCATCAGCTTGGACGCTGCTGCGGATGGTACTTGCGGTGGATGGATGTCGGGAGTCGCCTGTACAGCCTCGTTTTGGATCGGCATTTCAACGCTTGGCGCCGGGCAAGTTTCTTCGGCCGCGGCGTCGATTGGCTGCAGTGCCATCGTCGCTGAGGCAAACCAGCCGTCGAAGTCTTGCATAGGACCGTCGAGCCGAGCCGTCACTGCCGTTGGTTCGGGCACGAGAGGCGCGACATTGTCCTTGTGGCGTTGCTCGTTTGGCGGACTCAGCAAGGAATCCATTTTGGCGCTCCAACCTGTTTGCGTAGAAACACCTGTTTTTGGCTCGTTTGGGGCGAAAACAGGCCACCACCGTGTGACCGGACAAAGGCAGGAGGGAAGCAAGCGAATGGCATTGTTTTGGCCAAATTAGCCATTCCACATCCTGGTAGGTGATCATATCGACCATTGCGCAGCGCTTTTTCATTCATTTCGACGCGCGGGGAGGAGGCCAGTGCGCAGCCCTCAGGGAACTCGCTGATCCGGTTGCCGTTGTCACGTGATGGGCAGGGCAAAAACATCGGCGAGAAAATCGAGCGCTCAACCCAGTTCGGATGCGCAATCGTCCCAATCGAGTTCGGAAACGAAGTCGTCCGGCACAAAAATAAAATCCGGCGCGGCGAGAAAATCCAGGAAGGCGTCAGGCCGGAGATCGCCATCCAATGGCTCGCCGAAAAATGGCAACGGTCGAACATCTGAATCCCCGCCTGCCGACGTTGCTGAATCGGCGAAGATCGAACCGCCGCCGGCCGAGGTCGCCCGGCCTGACGAAACAATGTTGCCCGAAGAAATCGAGAAGGCGCGCAAAAGTTATCTGTTGAAACGGTTCTGGGTCTCGGCACGCGGCTTCTGGGGAGAATCCGGCGAGAGGATTGCGTGGATTGCCTCTGTTGGGCTTCTGCTGCTGATCGTTTTCTACGTCGCCGTGCAATACGGCATCAACGTCTGGAACCGTAAGATCTTTGATGCAATCGAGAAACGCGACTCAGCAACCGTACTCTGGCTTTCGGCGGTCTTTTTTCCGCTTGCACTGACGAGCGTTGTGCTCGGCGTCGGCCAAGTCTACGCAAGAATGGGAATTCAGCGACGCTGGCGCGCCTGGCTGACCAACCAGATGGTGTCGCGGTGGCTCAATCATGGGCGCTACTACCAGCTCAATCTCGTCGCGGGGGATCACAAGAATCCGGAATACCGCATTGCCGAAGATCTGCGGGTCGCAACTGACGCTCCCGTCGATTTTGTAGCCGGCGTCACTTCGGCGCTTCTCTCGGCTATCACCTTTATCGTCGTACTTTGGACCATCGGCGGCGCGTTGAACGTGTCTCTTGCCCGCACGACGCTCACCATTCCGGGCTTTCTCGTGATTGCGGCAATTGCTTACGCCGGTCTCGCCAGCACGGCAATGGCAGTTATCGGCCGAAAGTTTGTTACGATTTCGGAAAGCCGTAACCAGGCCGAAGCAGAATTGCGTTACGTGCTGACGCGCGTGCGCGAGAACGGCGAAAGCATCGCGCTGCTCGGCGGCGAGGCGGAAGAGCACGATGGCATCGACAAGTCGTTGCGCAATGTGCTCAGGCAATGGGCGCGGCTATGTGGCCAGCATATGCGGACCACGATCGTGTCGCAGGGTTCGAACGTTATCGCGCCAGTACTGCCGGTGTTGTTGTGCGCGCCCAAATTTCTCGACGGCAGCATGACGCTTGGTCAGGTGATGCAGGCGGCGTCCGCCTTCACCATCGTGCAGAGCGCTTTCGGATGGCTGGTCGACAACTATCCGCGCCTTGCCGACTGGAATGCATGCGCGCGGCGGATCGCCTCGCTGATGGTTTCGATCGACGCACTCGAGCGCGCCGAAACGGGTGACGACATCGGCCGGATCGCCCGCGGTGAGACCAAGGACGATTCGATGCTCAGCCTCAGCGAGCTGACGGTGACGCTTGGCGACGGCACCGCCGTCGTCGACCAGGCCGAAGTAGTGATCGAGCCGGGCGAACGTTTGCTTGTCGCAGGCGATTCAGGGAGCGGGAAGAGTACTCTGGTTCGCGCGATCTCAGGGCTATGGCCCTGGGGAAGCGGGCGCATCGACATCCACCCGGACCGCCGGCTGTTCATGCTCCCGCAGCGGTCTTATGTGCCAGCGGGCACGTTGCGACGGGCGACGGCGTATCCCGGTGCGGCCGATGACTGGACTCCCGATCAGATCAAGGAAGCCCTTGGCAAGGTCGGATTGGAACATTTGGAAGACAAGATCGAGGACGAGGAGACGCCGTGGGACCAGACGCTGTCGGGCGGCGAAAAACAACGCCTCGCTTTCGCGCGTCTATTCCTGCACAACCCTGACATCGTCGTGCTTGACGAGGCGACTTCGGCACTCGACGCCAAAAGCCAGGACAAGATGATGGAGGCGCTCATCAAGGAACTGCCGGGCGCGACTCTTGTCAGCGTCGCGCATCGTTCCGAGCTTGAGGATTTTCACAGCCGCAAAATCGTGCTGGCAAGGCGCAAGGGCGGTGCAAAACTCGTCCGCGATATCGACCTCGTGCCCCGCAAGAGCAAAGGGCGGTTGCTTGGGCGATGGCTAGGTCGGTCCTAGCAATCGCGCCACGAGGCACGTCGGGCCAATATTCAGCCCTTTCAAAAAGGCCGCCCAGCTTGATACGATGCCTCTGGAGCTGGGGGAGAACGGCAATGAGGCGGCGCGAAATCATCACGCTCCGCTGGGCTGCGGCGGCGATTTTCGCTGCCTCAGTCCTTTGCGTGCCTGCGACCGCGCAAAACGACCCGGATTCGGATTGCAAGGAAGTGCGTGTGCGCGATGAGACGCTCGCGGATACTGCAATGTGTGTCCTGAACCTCAATGCCAAGGTCGTACTCAACGAGCGCTGCAGAATAGCGGTGGCCGCCGAAGCAAAAGAGCGCGTCATCGATGCAGGCAAATATGTTGTAATCCTTTCCGCCGCCCCTGACCGGAATAACAAGGTCACTTTGATGGCCAAGTGGAACAACGGGGACGGTCGAACCGACGATCTGAGAGTGCTTGGCCCGGTAACGTCAGTCCGGCGCGGAGCGGGGGATTGCTACCAGAATCAGGCCAAGCGCTTTGAGCTCTGTGTATCGGATTACACGGCCTGTCGTTGACGGTCCGGTCCTCATTGAAGGGCGTTTACACGCGGCGTGAGCGAAAAAAATCAGGCTAGCCTCGACGAAAATTCCAGATTGCCTTCAAGCTTGTCGCGGCCGACAGGGCTATGTCCTGCCCCGCGTATTCTCCCTCGCGGGCGACAGAGCTTCTGTCGCCTGCACTTTTCTTCGCCGACCGCGCTTTCAAAGACGCCCCTGATAGGCGATCCTGAACGGCGACAATCCGAGTTGGGGTGAGGACGTACCGGGCTCCATGGCCAGGTTCGGCATCGTACTGTTCTATATTGTGATGGCGGCGATCTGGTTCGCCGCCGTTTGGTTCTTGTTTGTCACATCGGGAACGCCGCTTTTTCCCACTTTGTGAAGGTTGGGCGTTCGGCCCGATGATGTGATCAGTGGCGCAATTTCTTGTCAGGCGCGGTCGTGTTGACACCGAATGCTTCGTCGAGAAGCCGGTAGAGCTGCCAAACCGGCCCCGCGACACCGAACCCTTCAGTGCAATTCGGATCGGCGCAAAAATGATGGCCGCTCGGAGTCAGCATCAACTCCGCGCCACACTCGGCGCAGACATGCAAAAGCGGTGACGTGTCATAGTCGCTCATTGTGCAGACCTTCGCCCTGCGCGTCTTGGACACTCACCAAAACGGGAATGTTCGATCTCGCCGCAGCGGGCTTTCGCGCTGTATGTATAAAAAGTTGGCTGGCTTAGCCTGTCGTAGGCCGCCAAGAATTTGCTTTCAAGCGCCAATCTTTTGCGCGGAAGTAATCGGACACTCCTGCGTCGCAGTGCCCGGTACTTCGATTTTGTGGTCCGACGCTCCCCCAATTCTGAGGGAATAAACCGGCGCGACTCGTGGTCCACATTTTGGTCGTTCCGTGGACTGGGCGGCGGTGATGACCGTTTTCGTCACTAGGAACAACAATGGAGTGTCGCGATGGGAAAGTGGATCGGGATCACCCTGCTCGTGATTACGGTTGGTACGCCGGCTCTCGCCCAGTCCTACGAGACCGGCAACAGATTCGGGCACTGGTCCGCGGGACGCGTCACCACAACGACGCCAGCGCGCGTCCATTCAGCAGTCTTACGCCTTGTCGCCGCGCCGCGGCCGTAACGGGTACTTCAACTTCGACGATACCGGGGGGAGGCAGCCCTGGTTACAATCAGTTGCTGATGACCTGGTAAATCCGGGCAACAAAAAGAGGGCGGCCGTTACGCCGTCCTCTCGGGCAGTAAATCTCATGGCCCCCCGGCTACTGACCCTTGATCGAAAACCTATCGAAAAGATTGCCGTTCTGCGGGTAGACAGCCGGCGCCGCAAAGCGCGTGTTTCTGGGCAGCGCTTCGGCCCGCGCCGCCCGTGCTGCGACCCTGACCTTCGCCGACGTGTCATGCACAGCCTTGGGCTGCGCAGAAACTACGGCCTGGGATGTCATGTCGGGGGCAGGCGCAGGTGCTGTCGTCAACGCCTTGGCGCCGTCGGGACGCCAGGGCTTCGGCAGGCCGGTGCGCTCGCTTGTGACGATCGGCGGAGGGCCGTTTTCGAGCGTTGCGTCCGCAACGAACAGCAACCCGATAAGAACAAGACCAACAACGCCCAAGAACGTGAGAGCTGGCATTGCCGCGCTCCAACTATGCGCTCCTCCACTCCCTATCCAGTAGCTAAACCCCGCCTCGACAATTGGTCGAGTTGGACCATGGGCCTACGCATGCGCGTTCGACTCCTGGCGGATCGTTCCACCAGGGGCCAGCGACAATATCAGCGTTTAAATCGAGGGGTTCCAGATAACCGGAATCTCGCGATAGCCGGTGCCGTATTTCTCGACATGCGCCAGTGAGGGGAATGGGTAGTGAAAGCCCTGAACCCGCAGCTTTTCCACCACCAGCATGTCGTACACCTTGCGGCGTGTGGCCTCCGCCTTCGCACCGTCCTGATCATAGAAGGCGTGCCAATCGGGATGACGCACGAACAGGAAAGGCACATGGGTTACGTCGGATTGCACGTAGACGCTGTCGGGGCCCGAAGCGATCACAAACGAAGTGTGGCCGGGTGTGTGGCCAGGCGTGCCTTTTGCGGTGACTCCGGGAATTACCTCCTTGTCCCACTCGTAGGTCTTCACGCGCTTCATCACCTCTGGATTGAACACGCGGCGCACGTTTTTGAAATTGGTTTGCACGCGGCCGGGACTCGCGCGGCTCATCTCTCCGTCATCCATCCAGAACGCGTGTTCGATCGCCGGCACCAGTATTTCGGCGTTTGGATAAGTGAGTGAGTTGTCGTCCATCAACAGACCGTTGATGTGATCGCCGTGGTAGTGAGAGATAATGACGGTGTCGACGGCGCCGCGATCAATTCCCGCTGCCGTCAGATTGGTGACAACTGGCCGCCAACTCCGCCGGATTTCTTGTAGTTGGACTCGCCGGTGCCGGTGTCGATCACAGCAAGCTTTGAACCGGTGTTTATGACGATCGGATTGTAGGGCGTCGTCATCATGTCCTTTTCCATGAAGACTTCGCCAGTGCGGCGTTCACGGCGTCCAGTTTGATGTTGGTGACGTGATCTTCGGCCATCTTGAAGCGGGCGACGCCATCGGCGCGACCGTTACCTCGACCGAACCAACCTTGTAGCGATACCAGCCTGGTGCTTGCTTGCCGGCTGGCGGGGTCGCCGCCTTCACCGGCGTTTCAAACGACAGGACGACAGCTCCCGCAGCGCCAGCGGTTCCTGCCAATAGATTGCGGCGTGTGACGTTGTTCATTGGCGTATCCCCTTGACCGGGATGTTCCTCCCGGGTTGAAGGCATCGTATCAATTCACGCACTAACTCTGGAAGGGCGCGGGGACTCAGGTCAGCGGCCGCTCGCATGCATTTAAGAAGCGGGATCGATGGTCCACCGTCGGGCAGGACTGGATGGAGCGTCGTCAAGCGGCCATGTTTATAACTGACAACCAGCGAAGTGCCGGTCACCGGCGGTGAGGCTGCTACTCGTTGGGGACGGACACAGACCTCGGGGACGGAGGCCACCAGCGACCGGCACTCCCTTAGATATGCATTCCCAAGTCGGTTGGTAGGCCCGGATTTGGCCTGCCAACACGAAAAGGGACCGCTGCGCCGGGCCCAGCGATCCCGCGATCAGCCGAAATAGGGGACCAACCCTTGAGCCTTCGGCGTCCTCGCACCCATACACGTACCCGCTCAGCCGACTCAGGCTGTGCCACCGGTCACATTCGGGCGGTAATGGCGGGAAATTACGCATTTTTGTGACCATTGACACAAAGGAGCTGGGGAAGTCTTCTTGTTCGATCGGAGGGCGGGGAGAGGGTTATGCAGGGGTCGACTTCCGGTTTTGCCGACCGGCTGTTTGGTTCGCAGAATCAAATTGCAATCATGGACCATCTCGCCGAGTGGACACGTCCGCATTTGGACGCGCGTTTTGCCTCGGCGCAGCTGTAAAACCACAAGCGCAAACGGTTGCGTGTTGTCGCCGAACGGGAATTGGCGTCCGGCCTTCTTAGTCAATTCGGCGAAATTCCGGACGGTAGTGGATCAGCCAGAGCTCAAGCAGCGCCAGATACGTGATCAAAATCCCGACCGCGAGGTTGATAAACATCGCTCGCGTGTGCTGGAAGCCGAACACCCATGGCGATATTGCGATCCACAGGCCGAGGATGCACGCGATCCATTCTTCCCATTCGCGGAACGCAAGCAGCGCCACGGCCGAAATTGCCACGACGATCCCCGCGTTCACCCAGGTATCGACCCTAAGCGTGCCGTGTGCAAACGCGAAAAGCCAAGGTGACATGAAGAGAAACACCGCGAGCACGAGCTGATAGATTTCCAGGACCGCATGTTGTCTTGAGTTGCGCATGGTCTGACATCCTTTACGAACTCGACGGATTAGCGGTCACACCCGCTTCGTGTCGTGCCGAAGGCGGGCGGAGTCGCGGGCATTCGATACGTAGCGGCAGCCGAACCCGATCAGCCAGACAATCACGGCAAGCGCGCCAGCGAACAGGGGAACGATCGGTCTGTCTTCACTGAGGTTGTCGAAAAAATTAAAGACGGCGAACAACGCGATCAGTACGGCCAGGAGCGTAGCCGCACGATAAAGAATGATACCCCATGGGTCCGCCGTCGATCTCATTGTCGTCTGACCTCGATCAGGCCAACTTCGCGTGTGCCAGCTCGTCATACTCCCTTGAAATATCCTGGCCCGTGTAGTCGGGCATCATGGCTGTCGATATCAGGCTCACGACCGCGCAAATCGCGATGTAGACCGAAATCGCATAACCGGTTTGATATCGCGCGAACAGCGCGGTCGCGATAAGTGGCGCAGGCCCGCCGGCGATGATCGATGCAAGTTGATAGCCCAACGACGCGCCGCTGTAGCGCAGTCGCGGCGTAAATGCCTCGGCGATGAGAGCTGCCTGCGGTCCGTACTGCATGTCGTGAGGAATCAGCGACAGGACGATTGCAAGAAACACCAGGGCCGGGATCGCCGTATCGATCATCCCGAAATACAGGAAGCCGAACACGCCGACTGTCGCTGCCCCGATCATGTACATCTTTCTGCGTCCGATCCGATCGGAGATGTGACCGGACAGCGGGATGGAGATGAATGAAACGCAGGACGCGACGAGCACGGCCGTCAGAATGAAGTCACGCGACATGTGCAGCGTACCGACTGCATAGGCGAAGACGAACGCCGTGAAGATGTAGAAGGGAGCCTGCTCCGCCATCCGCAACAGGGCGGACAAGATGATTTCTCTCGGTTGCTTTTTGATGACCTCAATGATGGGCGCTCGTTCGATCTTGTTCGTTTCGAGCAGTTGCTTGAAAACTGGTGTCTCCATTATGCCGAGACGAATCCACAGACCGATCCCGACGAGAATGATGGAAAGCGCGAACGGAATTCTCCAGCCCCAGGTCGCAAACTGGTCGCCCGACCAGTGGCTGAAGGCGAGGATCGCGAGGTTCGACAGGAACAGTCCAGCAGGAACACCGAATTGCGGCCATGATGCCACGAAGCCGCGGTGGCCATGCGTTCTCGCCCATTCCATCGCCAGGAGGACCGAGCCACCCCATTCTCCGCCGACGCCGATGCCTTGAATCACCCGCAGGATCGTGAGGAGCACGGCGCCCCAGATACCGATCGAGGCGTAGGTCGGCACGAAAGCGATCAGGAAGGTGGCGATGCCCATGCACAGCAGGGTAGCAATGAGTGTTGCCTTGCGCCCGATGCGGTCACCGTAGTGACCGAATATTGCGGCTCCGATTGGCCGTCCGACGAAGCCGATAAAGTATGTGCCGAATGCGGCAAGCGTCGCGGTCAGCGGATCTTCGTTGGGAAAGTAGAGCTTGCCGAACACCAGTCCGGCCGCGGTCCCGTAGATAAAGAAGTCATACCATTCGATTGTTGTACCGATGGTCGACGCGATGACCGCCTTGCGCAGCTGCGCGCTGTGTTCAGAAGTGGAAAGATTTCCGTAAGTGGCTGCCACGGCCATGGCCAGCCTCCCGATGCCCTGTATGGCCGCCCCGCAGGAGCATGAATCACGGGCACATGCTCCCAATACGATGAGCGCCCAGCAGCGATATTGTTCCGCGCGTTCACGCGAAAGTGTTACTGCATGGGCTTTTTGTGCGGTGCCCAACTTGGGGGCGGGGCGCGGGTGACAAGCACGCCTTCAGCCGCCGACTGGGGCTCTTATCGAGCTGGCCCAATCTGGTAGGCTTCGCGCCAAAAGATCGATTTGGAGGAAAGCCCATGCGCAAAAAACTCACAAAACGCGATGTGCTCAAAGGGGCCGGCGCGCTCGGCATCAGTGCCTTTGCCGTTCGCGTTGCCGCGGCGCCTGCCGCGGAAGCGGTAACGCCCGCATTGATCGAGGCGGCGAAAAAAGAGGGCAAGATTTCCTTCTACACCGCGATGGATCTCGAGTTCGCGGAGCGTCTCGGCAAGGCATTTGAAGCGAAATATCCCGGCATTGCCGCGCGCGTTGAACGATCAGGCGCCGAGCGCGTCTTTTCGCGCATCGCGCAGGAATATGCATCGAACATCCGCGCCGTCGACGTCGTCAACACAAGCGATCAGGCGCATTGCGTCATCTGGAAACGCAATGACTGGCTCGCGCCCTACCTGCCGGAAGAGGTCGTGAAATATTACGACAAGCGCTACTACGACCCGGAGGGGCTGAACGTTACGACGCGCATTCTTGTCTCTCCGCTCGCCTACAACACCAACCTCGTGAAGAAGGAAGATGCGCCCAAAGGCTTCAAGGACCTGCTTGATCCGAAATGGAAGGGCAAGCTGGTCAAGGCGCATCCCGCCTACAGCGGTACGATCATGAATGCGACGTTCGAAACCGCGCGCGATCTCGGCTGGGATTATTTCGTGAAGCTCGCCGCGCAGGACGTCATGCAAGTCCAGTCAGCCACCGATACACCGAAGAGGATTTCGATCGGCGAACGCGCGGTGATGGTCGATGGGGCGGGCTACCTTGTCATTCGCTTCAAGGAGGCCGGCCAGCCGGTCGAGATAATCTATCCGGAAGAGGGGACGCCCCTCGCAACAGGCCCAAGCGCAGTGTTCAAGGGCGCCCCGCATCCGAACGCGGCGCGGCTGTTCCAGAACTGGATGCACTCGCGAGAGGGGCAGCAGCTGCTCGTCAACTATGCCCGCCAGTATTCACCGCACAGTCAGACAGTGGAGAAGCCCGGCGTGCGTAAGCTCGCCGACATCAAGCTTATGACCGAGGATCCGGAAGGGATCCTCACGCAGGCTGATGACGTCAAGAAGCGATACGCGCAGATCTTCAAGGTGTGACGATCGTCGCGCGTGACGCTTTCTCATGAAATGGCTCCTCATGTTTCAGCGGATGTTGAAGCGGATTGGCACGGTGAATTCGAATGTTTCACCGGGCATGTTCGGGGGCGGCGACGGGAACGGCTGTGCACGTCGTACGGTGTCGATTGTTTCCTGATCGAGGACCGCGGAGCCCGACGTCCGTACGATGCGGCTGGTCATGACCTTCCCGGATCGGTCAAGTGTGAATGCGAGTTCGGCGATGCCTGTCTCGTGACGCGCGCGCGCGGACGGCGGATAGCCTTTGTGCCGCTCGACTTGCTGCGCGATCCTACGATACCACGACGCGACCTGCGCGGCGGATGGCTTGGGCCGTGGCGGCGAAGTTGTCTCGGGAACCGGTGGCGTCACTTCTTCCTTGGGTTTTTCCGGCTGCTTTATCTGCTCCGGCAGCTTGACCTCCGCATCCGGCACTGGTGGCGGCGGTTCGATCTTTTCCTCCGGGGTCTTCTCGATTTGCTGGACGTCCCTGGTTGATTTGGATTGCTGTTGCTCGGGTCCCGGTGCAAGGTCATTCCTGCTCTCGGTCAGTGGCGCCGTCACAGGAGAGAGGTCCACGATGATGGCGTCGGTGCCTTCGTCACCCGGCGTGCGCTCGTGCCAGCTCGCCAGCGAAAGGGCCAGCGCCGCGTGCAAGGTGATGACCACCGCCGCGCTGAGTGACCAGCGGCGAAGGTCGTACCGGTCGGCGACGATGGCTGACATCAGATGTCCTTCATCCGATCATTCCGCCGCACGGGCCGATATCGCGCGATCGAGATCGCGACTGACGATGCGAAGAACTTCGGCCGACGTGTCCGAAAGCATCGCGCGGTAGCCCGTGATCTGGCGCGCAAAGAAGTTGTAGACGACAACAGCCGGGATCGCGGCCGCGAGCCCCAGGGCTGTTGCCAGCAGCGCCTCGGCGATTCCCGGGGCGACAACCGCGAGATTCGTCGTGTGCGATTTCGAGATGCCGATGAAGCTGTTCATGATCCCCCAGACCGTGCCGAAAAGTCCGACGAAAGGCGCGGTTGCTCCGATGGTCGCGAGAACGCCGGTGCCGCGATTGATACGGCGGCTCACCGCCGCTTCGAGCCGTTCCAGCCGGGAACCGATGCGTTCCTTCAGACCATCTTTGCCGGCGATCCCCTCGCTCAACCGGAGCTCTGTGATTGCTTCGGTGCAGAAGCTGGCCGCTGGCTCCTTCACGGTGGATGGCTTGACATTGCGGAGGGTTTGAATGGCATTGAGCGCGCGCAGCGCAGCCCTGGCTTGCCGGCGCGCCTTCATGAGCTCGATTGTCTTGGCGAGCCAGACTGTCCACGTGACGATCGAAGCGATGACCAGGCCGACCATGACGACTTTCACCACTACGTCGGCGCCCATGAACATTCCCCACGGTGACAGGTCGCGGGGCAGAACAGCCGCCGCTTCCAGGGGCGGACGGGATTCCTGTGAGCTGGCGACACACGGCGAAAAACCGAGCAGGCAGGCGGAAAGCGCGACGCCACGAAGTTGGAAATATTTGCGATGGAATGAAGTCATCTCAGTACCGGCCCAGGCACAGGAAAAAGCGCTACATGACGCAAACATCATCTTCAACGAAGACACATTTCGAACTCCGGTCTGATTGGAATGACGTGCGGACCCGTGGACGGGTACGCGAACAGGCCTCAACCGAGGCCGTCGTCAGTCATTGGTCAGACGGAGTGCGGAGGAGCGCGTGCCTGGAATGCGAACTGGACGCGCTCGAAAACCTGCGCGGGCTGTAGCGCGCCGGCCCAGGTATAAGGGTGATCGACCGGGGTCGCGGGCAGCGCGACAGTCGGCAGAACGGACGACGATGTCAGATTGAGCGCCGCGCAGATGGCGCAAAAATCATGTCCGGTGCCGCGGTCGTCATCGTCAGGGGTATTCGGTTGTGACTGCGAGGACGAGGCCGTTACCGACGATGCGCCCTGAAAATCTTCAAGGTGGATATGGCCAAAAGACACCACGAGCTGGATCGCAACGGCGAAGACCGCTGCCCACGACCCAATTCGGCTGTTCTTTCTGATCCAATGCATTTCAGATTCGCGCCGAGGCAACGATAGTACGCAGGCTGCCCGGAGTAAATCCGCAAGCGAATCGCGAGCCACAGGCTCTACTCAGCGGCCTCTCGCGTCGGATGGACGTCCTGGTCCTGCAAAACTTCGTGCGGAGCGGATCTGGCCCAGTTCCTGACCCATGCGGAAAACCGGTCGAGATAAAGGTAAATCACTGGCGTCGTGAACAGCGTCAGGGCCTGACTCACAAGCAGTCCGCCCACCATCGCATAGCCGAGCGGCTGCCGGATCTCCGCGCCCGTTCCCTGGCCCAGCATCAGCGGCACGCCACCCAACATGGCCGCCATGGTGGTCATCATGATCGGGCGGAAACGAAGCACGGCGGCCCGACGGATCGCATCGTGTGGCGAGAGACCGTCGTCGCGGGTCGCCACGATGGCGAAGTCGACCATCATGATACCGTTCTTCTTCACGATGCCGATCAGCAGAATGATGCCGATGAGAGCAACCAGACTGAAATCGAAACGAAACAGCATCAACGTCAACAGCGCGCCGACACCCGCCGAGGGAAGCGTCGAGAGAATCGTGATCGGATGGATATAGCTCTCGTAGAGAATTCCGAGAATGAGATACACGACGATCAGCGCGGCGCCGATCAAAAGCGGCACGGTCGAGAGCGACTCCTGGAAGGCCTGTGCATTGCCCTGGAACGTCGTGTTGATCGTCGCCGGAACGTTGAGTTCGGCCTTGGCTTTCTCGATCGCCTCGGTGGCCTGGCCCAGCGCCGTTCCCTGCGCGAGATTAAAACTGATAGTAATCGCCGGGAACTGGCCCTGATGGCTTATCGACAAGGGCTCGATGGGATGGGTGGACCACTTCGCGAACGCGGAAAGCGGTACCTCGCCGTTGGTCGTCGGCGAGCGCATGAAAATCCTGTCGAGCGTCGCGGGATCACCCTGCAACGACGGCGTCACCTCCATGATCACGTAATAGCTCGACAGCTGCGTGAAATACTGTGCGATCTGGCGCTGGCCGAACGCATCGTAAAGCGTGTCGTCGATCGCCTGTGGGGTGAATCCATACCGTGAGGCCTGGTCGCGATCGACTTTGAGGGTCAGCGTCAGACCTTCCGTCTGCTGATCGCTGGCGACATCGCGCAATTCAGGCAAAGTCTTGAGCTTGGTCAGGATTTTCGGCGCCCATTCATTGAGCTGTTCGACGTCCGCGCTCTGCAGCGTGTACTGGAATTGCGTGCGCGATGCGCGGCCGCCGACACGAACGTCCTGGGCAGCCTGCAGGAAGAGCCGCGCGCCTTGCACCTTGTCGAGCGGGCCGCGCAGCCGCGCGATGACCTGGTCGGCATTTGCCGTGCGTTCACTGCGCGGCTTCAAGGTGATGAACATGCGGGCGGTGTTCGGTGGATTGCCTGGCCCGCCCATGAACATGGCGACATGGTCGACGGCCGGATCGGCCCGCACGATGTCTCCAAGCTGCTGCTGGTAGCGTATCATCTGGTCGGGCGAAGTTTCCTGTGCGGCTTCGGAAATGCCGGTCAGCAGCCCGATATCCTGCTGCGGGAAAAAGCCTTTCGGGATGACCACGAACAGAAAGACGGACAGACCCAGCGTGGCGAAGAACACCGCCAGCGTTATGCGCTGGTGTCTCATGACCAGGTCGAGCCCGCGCTCATAGGCACGCAGGAGCGCATCGAAGGCGCGTTCGCTCCAGGCATAGAGCTTTCCGTGGTGTGCTTCTTTCGGCGGCCGCAGGACCCGCGAGGCCATCATCGGGGTCAGCGTCAGCGAGACGAAGGCCGATACCAGGATGGCCATCGACAGGGTGACGGCGAATTCGCGGAAGAGACGCCCGATGATTCCGCCCATCAGCAGTAGCGGAATAAGCACGGCAACCAGCGAGATGCTGATCGAGATGATTGTGAAGGCGATTTCGCGCGATCCGTGCAGCGCTGCCTGGAGCGCCGTTTCTCCCGCTTCGACGTAGCGCGTTATGTTTTCCAGCATGACGATCGCATCGTCAACGACGAAGCCGACGGCGATTGTCAGGGCCATCAGCGAAAGGTTGTCGAGGCTGTAACCGAACGGCCACATCAATGCGCAGGCGCCGAGCAGCGCAAGCGGTACCGTCACGCTGGGAATGATAGTGGCCCAGAAGCTGCGAAGGAACACGAAGATGACCATCACCACGAGAAGGATCGTGATGAGAAGCGTAGTTTGCACGTCGGCGACGGAAGCCCGGATGGTCTGGGTGCGATCGCTTAGCGTGAAGACGTTGATACCCGGCGGCATCGTTGCGCGCAGCTTCGGCAGCGCGGCGTTGATCTTGTCGACGGTATCGATGACGTTGGCGCCGGGCTGCTTGAAGATCACGAGAACGATTCCACGCTTGCCGTCCGCCCATCCGGCCTGCGTGATGTCTTGCGGGCCGCTCACCGCCTGCCCGATATCCCGCACGCGGAGCGGCGCTCCGTTGCGATAGGCGACGATGACGTCGTTCCAGTCCTTTGAGTTCGGCAGCTGGTCGTTGGTGTAGATCGTGTAGGCGCGCTTGTCGCCGCGGATGCTGCCTTTGGGGTTGTCGACGGTCGATATTGAAAGTGGCAAACGCACGTCCTCGAGCGAGAGCCCCTTGGCAACCAGCTTGGCCGGGTCGAGTTGAATGCGGATCGCCGGCTTTTGCTGGCCGCCGATCAACACCTGCGCGACGCCGGAGATCTGGCTGATCTGCTGGGCGAGCTTTGTCTCGATGTTGTCGTCGACTTCGGTCAGCGGAAGGGTATCCGAGGTCGCGCCGAGCAGAAGGATGGGCGAGTCCGCCGGGTTGACCTTGCGATAGGTGGGCGGGCTTGGAAGATTTTTGGGCAATTGCCCACCGGCGGCATTGATCGCGGCCTGCACGTCGTTTGCGGCGGCATCGATATTGCGATCGAGGGCGAACTGGATCGTGATCGATGTCGAGCCGACGACGCTGGTCGACGTCATCTGCGAAACGCCGGCGATTTGCGCAAATTGCGTTTCCAGCGGCTGGGCCACTGCCGATGCCATCGTCTCGGGGCTTGCGCCCGGAAGGGTGGCGTTGACCTGGATGGTGGGGAAATCGACCTGGGGCAGGGGTGCCACCGGTAGCCGCGGATAGGCAACAAGGCCCACGAACAGCACGCCCACCATCAGCAACGAGGTGGCGACCGGAAGTCGGATGAACGGTGCGGAGATTCCCCCAGCCATGATCAGTGTTCTTTTTGTGTGTTGTTGGCCGCCTCTTTGTCCGGCGACGACGATGGCGACAGGTTTTCGTTACGCGGGGTGACGAGCGCGCCTTCAGTCAGGCGGTACTGCCCGCTGGTGACGACGCGGTCGCCGCTCGCAAGACCTTTGCGCACGATGCTTTGCGAGGCGCCTTCATCGCCCACCTCGATGTCGCGCTTCTCGACCTTGTTGTCCTTGCCGACGACAAACGCGTAGAGCCCATTCGGCCCGTGCTGGATCGCGTCGTTCGCTATTACCAGTACATTTTTTTGCGTATCGACCAGGAGCCGCGTCGCCACTGAAAGTCCGGGCCACAGTGCGTTGTCTTTGTTCTCGAAGGTGGCCTTCATCTGGATCGTTCCGCTCGCCTGGTCGACCTTGTTGTCGACCAGCGCGAGATGGCCCTGACCGAGCGTCTTCGTGCTGTCCGAAGACAGCGCGATGACCGGCACGGTGCCGGCGGCGAGCGCATTGTTGATCTGTCCGACGTTTTCTTCCGGCGCCGTGAACACAACCGAGATCGGCTGCAGCTTCACGATCGTGACGATGCCTGTCTGGTCTGTCGCATGCACGATGTTGCCGGGGTCGATCAGCCGGAAGCCGACCTTGCCGGTGAGGGGAGAGCGGATCGTCGTGTAGCTGAGCTGGGTCTGCGCGTTTTCGATCGAGGCTTGGTCGCCTTTGATCTGTGCATTGAGCTGGTCGACCTTCGCCTGCTGCGTGTCGAGCTGCTGCCGTGATGCGTAGTCCGACTTGGCAAGCTGGCTGTAGCGCTCGAGATCGAGCTGCGCATTTTTCAGGTTGGCTTCGTCCTGCGCTTTCTTGGCTTGCGCCATTTCCAGCGCTGCCTGATATGGCCGCGGGTCGATCTGCACCAGCAGATCGCCTTCATTCACCATCTGACCCTGGCGGAATTCGACCTTGATCACCTCGCCATCGACCCGGCTGCGTACGGTCACGGTGCGGTAGGGCTGCACGGTGCCGAGGCCGTTCAGATACACCGGGAAGTCGGCGTTCTGGATCGTTTGCGTCGTCACCGACGCCGGCGTCGGGCCTTTGGCCTCGCGTTGGCCGGAGTCGGCGGATAGGTAACGCCAACCCGCATAACCGATGAGCACAATCACGCAGATACCGAGCACGCCTGTAAGGGTGCCAAGTCGGGAAGAAAAAATACGGGTCAAAAACGTCTCCGCAGTCATCGCTGGTTTTCAGCCGCCCCGCCTCTTCAATCAGATAACGTCTGCGCGGTTCAAATCCTGTGTTCCTGATGCAGTTTCGGCATGACCGTTTTGTAACTTTTATGCGCAATTAATCCAGCGGTCTCTGAAGAGAATGGAACATATATCCGTACATGCTTATTGTTTGGTGGGCGCGACCTGCGCGTTGAGTTCGGGGGAACGGAATGCACCCCTTTCGATCATCATCGGTCCCCGACGTTTCAAATATTGTTGATCTGCGACGGTACCGGAATGCTCGGCGGCTGCATTCGTCGTCTAACTTGGCAAGGCTGAGAGCGCCGGAAAAATCGACCGACGATTTGTGGCTGCACGATGATTACCGGGAGCGCATGAAGGTCAACGCCGTCGTATTCGTGTTCTTGATGCTTCTGATCACCGGCGGGGTATGGCTTCTCGACGGTCTCGCAGCATCGTTCGGACCCGAGCGCCTGTTGCATCACCATACGCAAACCCGTGATCCGGGCGGGGAGAGGATCGTCGCTCTGCCAGGCAAAACTGGCGACATTCTTTGAATATTTGCCCGAAATACTTGCGTATGTCGGCGCAGGCTCTTTCTGCAAAATCCGCAAAAATTACGGGGCGTTAACGCAGGTCGCCCGGCGCGGTCCCGTTAAAAAATTGGCGGGCGCGATCTCCCGAAATTGGGACCGAAGCGCATGGCAAAAAGGAAAGTGCTGCACCGGCAAGAAAATGGCTCTGACATGAACATCGTTGGCCTCGACAGGTTTTTCACCCGGCAGAATGTCGCCCTTTACCGAACGCTTGCGGACAAAAGGACGAGCGCCGCAAAGCGCAAGGAGATTTTGCAGCTGCTGGCCGAGGAACAAATTAAATTCAGGTCAGATTTCGCGAGGCCTGCGGCGCATGCAAATCAGGTGTGATTTGTCCTCATGATGATAGTGCCGCCGACCGAGTTAGAAGGGCATTGGACTGTCAGCAAACACGGTAACCGGATGGACCTCAAAGTTGTCGCGATCCTTTCGTTGGTGGGTGTTGCCATTTGGCTTTCCCATATCGCAGCGAAAAAACGTGAAAAGATTCACAAGTGAGTCGATCCGACGTTTGCGCCTGACGTCGTCCTTGTAAGCAATGATTTTGTCGCAGGCGGCTTGATTCGCCGCAGCGCTCTTCCAATGACCACGTTGGACCGTCCGGAAGTCTGGGGACGGCAATGCCGCGGTGGCGGGCTGGGAGAGAGACTGAAGAAGCTCAATCCCTTCGCGCCGAAGCGAAACAAACTGCCGCGCTGACGCGGACGCTGTCATCACTGCGCGGTGACGCCGGCTTCCTTGATGATCGGCCACCACTTGTCGATCTCGACCTTCTGGAAGGCGGCAAGACCTTCGGGTGTCTGCTGCTCGCGCGGGGCGACGTCGAGACCGAGGTCGGTTAAGCGCGCTTTCACGGCCGGATCGGCAAGCGCTTCGACCATCGCCGTGTTGAGCGTGGCGATGACGCCTTTCGGAGTGCCTTTCGGCGCGAAGAAGCCGAACCAGCCCGACATGTAGAGCCCGGGCACGCCGCCTTCGTCGGAGGTCGGAATGTCCGGCATCGACGCCGAGCGCTGCGGCGAGAGATTTGCGATCGCCTTGATCTTTCCGCCGCGGATCTGCGGCAGCGCGACCGCACCCTGCACCACCAGTAGGTCGACCTGTCCTGACACGAGGTCGGTCATGGCGGGGCCTGCGCCGCGATACGGAATGAGGTGCATCTTCTGGCCGGTCAGCTTCTCGAACAGAACGCCGCTCACGTTTGCGGCGGCATTCTGGTTGACAAAGTTGATCTTGCCCGGGTTCGCCTTCATCCAGGCCACTAGGTCCTTGAGATTGTCGGCGGGAGATCCTTTTTCGCGACCATCAGCTGCGGATTGTTGGAGATGAGCCCGATCGGCTCGAAATCCTTCTGCAGGTCGTAGTCGAGCTTGTAGATGATGCTGCCGACGCGCGTATCCCACTGGCCGATGTCAATCGTGTAGCCATCGGGCGCGGCGCGCGCGACGCGTCCGACCGCGATGCTGCCGCCGGCACCGCCGACGTTTTCGATGATGACCGGCTGCCCGAGCGGCGCCCGCATGCGCTCGGCCAGGATGCGCGCGGCGACATCGGTCGAGCCGCCCGGCGGGAAAGGGACGATGAGAGTGATCTGGCGTGACGGATAAGTCTGCGCCTGTGCCTGCGCGCAGAAGAAACCGGCCAGCGCCGCCAGCGCGAGCGCAACGAAGCGTTTTCGCATGTTTCCTCCGGCAATTCCGCCGGTCTCGCGCCGGCGCGCCTTAACCGGTATCAGTCTCTGTACGGCCTGAGAATGTGCGGTTTGCGTCGGGGGGTGCGCTCAATGACGCGCCCCTGTGTGCCCTTGCCGTGGGCAATCGCCGCCCCGCCGGATACCTGCTTTCTGGGGAATACCTGCGGTTTTTACAGGTAACCGGTTCCAATGCGCGGTATCATCTGGCCGGGCTGGGCTGAGTCTGCGTCGTCGTTTTTTGAGTCGACAGGTCGTCAGGTAGGGGTTGGGCATGAAAGCACTTCATCTGGGTGCATTGCTCACGGTGTGTGCCATTTCCAGCGCCACCGCCCAGACTGCCGTAGGCCCGGTTGCAATAACCAATATGGTCAATGGGGTCCCAGTGACGGTAAATGCGACCTCTTGGATTTCCGTCAATTCGTCCGGAAATGAACTGACCGTCCAGGCGCGGATCTTCGCCGATTTGATCGACCTGCAGAAGAAGTTCGCCAGCATCCTCGACGCGTTCAAGCCGTCCGCCAACAACTGCGCCAGTAAGGCGGCCGACACCCAGAACTCGGTCGTCTCGTTCCGTAACGGCTCCATCGTGCCGGTCGACGACCAGCTGATGATGTCGGTTCGTGGCGATGTCGGCGTCGTGTCCTGCGTGGCCGGCCCGCAGAAAACCGCGACAGTGTTGAAGAACAAGAAGCTCCTGTTCCTGAAGTGGAAGGTTCCCGTCACACACGTCGTACGCACCGTGAAGGAGCGCAACGACGGCGCCCAGGCCTTCCGCGGCAGCATGCCGATCCAGCTCGTGAAGAAAGATGGCGCCAGCGTCGCGCTGAAGGTCGTCGAGCCGAACATCAAGCTCGAGGGACAGGAAGCCTTGATGACGAACGCGAACGTGAACCTCGCCAAGACCCACATCAACCAGAAGGTTTACGCCGCGCTGCAGAGCGCGATTGATCCGGCGAAGCTCAAGGCCGCGCTGCCGAAGGATCTGCAGAAGATGAACATGACGGTCGTGTCCGCGCGCTTCCGCAGCTACGGCGGCCATGCCATCGCCGAGATCAACCTCGCCGCGGCGAGCGCGCCCTACACGCAGTAGGCGCGCATCAACACCAAGGGTGCTCGCTGGTGGCGACTCATTGCCCATTGTTAGCCATTTGAGTGACTTGAACGCCCGGCACATCGCGCCATAAGGGTGCGTCTGTGTTGCTCAAGATTTCAGTGCAAATTGCCGATTGCCTCGCGCGGGCTGCTGATGCTCGCGAGCGGGCTCAAGCAATAGCTGAGCCCAAAATCAAGGCGATGTACTTTGATCTGGAGAATCGTTGGATGACGCTTGCCGAGAGTTACAGATTTGTGGAACGCGCCGACCGGTTTTTAGACGACGCCCCGCGACATCGGCTTCGAGTACTCCGCCGCCTCGCCTGAAGTTTGACAATTCTCACCTGACCCTGATCCAGTGCGATGCATGTGGTTACAAGGCCCATCTGATGAAGTGCGCTCCGTGCACGGTCACCCAAGGTGTGCGGGAGATTCGGACCTATAGATGCGAATTGTGCGGAGAAGAGTTGAAGGGGGTTGTAGAGAAGTAAAATAGGTTACCGCTAGTGGCCCTTGGCGAGGCGCTGGGTTGGCGAAGAACGGTCGCTTCTGGCCCAAAGCAAACAGCGGACGTGAATGTTTAAGGAGATGAAGGCGAGAAACTTGCCGGAGTATTCAAATGACGGTGGAACATGCCTAGCCGTCACAATTCGCATCTAGCGGCCCGCAACGCACTTTCGCTGCGGGCCGTTTTATTTCGCGCTCGTTAAAGCGATTTAGGGCCGCCTGCTACTGCAGAGAAATTGTCATGCCGCTCAAACTGAGGGAGGCTTCGAAACCGACTTGTCGCCCTTGCAGACGCAGAACGACTCCCTTCGAGTTCTGCAGCGTTGCAGCCTTCGCGCCGCCCGCCACGGCAATCCCCGCCGAAACTGCCGAATAGGTGCCCGCGATGTCAGCCGCAGTCCGAAGATTGGAGGCGGTGCCAACTAAATCTGCGCCAGCCGCCCCAATGGTACCTGCGCTAACGCCACCAACGCTCAGCCGATATTGCCTGCCTTGGAAGGTCAAAGTACCAGAACCGCCACCGACTCCGACGATAAACCCGACCTTGGTGATCTTGAGTCGTACCGTGCCGGTGTCTGCGTAGGACTGCGAGGCAGAACCTGCCAGCACGGCTGCTACCACTACGATTGCTGAAAGCCTTACCGCACTGAGCATCTAAGCCTCCCCGAGGTTTTTCCAATAACGACGCTACCGTGCCGAAATTCTGAGCCATTGATCAAGATCAATATCGGGTCCTCCCATCGGATGTCCGCTATTAGCGGATCGCCTTTTGCGCTGCACATGTCGTCCGCTTATGACCCCAGCGGGCAGGTACCGCACTGTCTTTCTCGATTGTTGCCTTTGATGTAGGTCAAACAAATTTTGAACTTGTTTTCTAAAGTGTGGGCGACTGTCTGAAGTGGCAACTTCGAGTAGGTGCATAACAATATTTGGGGAGGATGAAATCATGCAAAAGACCGTCCGCTACGGCGTAATCGCAGCGAGCATTCCGGTATGGCTTTTGTCTATGGCAATACTGAATTCTTCTGCTCAAGCACAAGGTAATCCGAGACAATCCAGGGCTGCGTGCGGTAAAGAACTTCAACAACAGTGTACCGGTGTGCCAGTGCTAGCTAACAACATGCTTGAGTGTCTGAAAAAGAACCACGAAAGACTTCCTCCAAGATGCGTCGCTCGAGCCAACAATGTGGTGCGCATGTGTGATCGAGATGCAGCACAGCTTTGCCAAAACGTCGTAGCGGGGCAGGGTAACATTCTTGGATGCCTGACAGCCGCTAAACGCTCGGTTTCTCGCCGATGCAATGCCGCTCTCGATGCGGCTTTTTTGCGCCAATGAAAACCGACAATCAATAAATCCCGATCTCCTACTGGGACGGTTTGTGCTTCGGCTTCTCGCGGATTTTATCCTTGGCGCGCTGTATTTCGCCAAGGCGAGAGTGACTACTCGCATCAATGCCTTCATTGCTGGCAGCCATCCCCTCGTTGCTTGCAGTAAGTTTCTGACGCGCGTCCTGCTCCCAGCTATTGAGCGCCTTTTTCTTTTCTTCGGCAGAAAGGTCATTGTCTTTCACAACATCATCAGGCGTGGCGTAAAAAGTCGAAGGATGTTGGATTTTGTCCATCTTTAGTTTTGCCACATCAACCATCATGACCTCCTCGCGACTATGTCATCGACAGAGGATCAACCGGATTTTGGGCAATAAAGTTCCCCCACCGTTTTGCCGACGAGGCCATCGCATAAATAGCGCACGTCCGCTTCTAGGCCCTTAGCGGACATCGGCTTTTGCGCCGCGGACACGCAACCCGTCACTGCTTCTCACGGCGCGGATTTGTTGACGAAGCCGCCATCTCTAAGGATCGAAAAAGAGTACCGTTTCCACTGCTTGGTCATCCAATCGGGTGTGCGACCAGCGATAGATCAAAGCGTACATCGGCCAAATAACCAGGAACGTGAATATGCCGGCAAAGATTACGTCGGACAGGAAATGCCCGCCCAGATGCGGTCATCGAATAGGCCGATGCCCGCTTCTGACTCGACGAGGGAGAGGGGAACTTCGTACGCATATTCTCTGGGTCTTGAATTGTATGCGACGGTCACGTTTCGTGACCGTCAGCAATGGCTCGCAGGCGGGTCTGGTCGCGGATCGCGATCCGCTGCCTGCCGCCTTCGATGATGCCGGCCGCTTCCCAAGCGCTTATGATCCGGCTGACCGTATGCAAAGTCGTTGCTGTCATCTCGGCGATGTCCTGACGGCTCAGCGGAAAATCGATCAACGTCCCGGCCGACGATTTCTGGCCCGCCTCATCGGCCAATTTGAGGACCGCATGGGCGATGCGCCGTTCGGCGTCTTCCGTGGAGATCTCCCGTAATCGCTGATGCGCCTCCTGTAGGCGGCCGCCAATCATGCGCATTGCATTGCCGGCGAGCATGGGGTGCTGGCCCATCAGCGGCGGCCAAGTTGTTGAGGGCCACAACAGCGCCAGGCTATCAACGACAGCAATAGCGGTCCCGGGATAGGTGTCGCGGCCGATGGCCATCGCCACGCCGAACAAATCGCCGGGATTGACGAATCGCACGACGATCTGTTCGCCATGAGGGGTCAATTGAGTGACGCGCAAGCGTCCATGCAGCAACAGGAAGAAGGAATGCGCCGATTCATTCTGAGAGAAGACGGTCGCGCCCTTTGCATAATGTCGTGCATGGGCGCGAGCCAGTATGGTGTCGAGTTCTTTGGATGATAGTCCGGCGAACACCGGCAAATCGGAAATCAGAGAATGGTCGAGCCTGAGCGTCACGCCATATTCCGGTGGGTTGAGCGGCACTAGAGCGGGCGCGCGCATATTAGCTCACATCATTTCCTATGAAA
>JBPYDR010000061.1:0-6514 GCA_051986235.1 Pseudolabrys sp. | reverse complement strand
CCTTGTTGGTGTGAATCGAGAGATTCATGTAGCCGTCGGTGAGGGAGATCCCGCCATTCTTGGCGCGATGCTGGATCTTCAGACCCATTACATCGACATAGAACTTGGCAAGCCTTTCGGGATCTGTCGTGTTGAACACGATGTGACGGATCTTCGCCACGTTCACTCCCTTTCTATCGGTTGAACCGGACGTCTGGGCGCGCGGTGGACACCGAGCGCACGCAGTACATATAATATCATAAAATACTGCGCGACACGATCTGTCCGGGAAACCGGTGCGCAGACTGGGTAGGGGAATTCTCATGAATTGCGTCGCGGCGGCATCTCTTCTTTTGGCCGCCTCAGCGTTTGGAAACCCGCAGCAGGCGCTCGCTTCCGACCCGTTCTACCAAGGCAAACAAATTCAATTGATCGTCGGAACGGCGCCCGGCCAGGATTATGATATCTGGGCGAGGATCATCGCGCGCCATCTCGGCGATCATATTGCGGGAAACCCCAAAATCATAGTCGAAGACCTGCCGGGAGCAGGACATATCATCGCGACCAATTATCTTTACAATAAGGCAGCCCATGACGGCACGGTATTGGGCATGGTCACGCGCAACATCGTCGAGTCCGCGGTGCTGCAAAGTCCCGGCGTGCGATTCGACCCGACCAGGTTCAATTGGATCGGCAGCCCCGAACTCTCGCATCGAGTGTTATTGGCATCGAGCCAGTCGGGAATCATGCAACCCGCGGATCTATTCCAGCGCGACCTCATCGTCGGTGCGACGGGCGGCGCCCAAGGTGTGACGACCGCGCCAATTTTGCTTAAGAACGTCGCTGGCTTCAAGATCAAGATCGTGGAGGGTTACCACGCGCCTCAAGACGTTGTTTTGGCAATGCAGCGCGGCGAGGTCGGCGGCCTAGTCGACACAATCGGCGGTCCGAAAGACCCAAGGCGAAAGTGGCTAGAGTCGGGCAGCATGCGCATCCTTTTCAATATGGAGCGCGAGTCGGTGCCGGACTTCAATGCTCCCAGCCTCTTTCAGTATCTGAAAACGGAAAAGCAGCGTCAGGTCTTCGGTTTCCTGGCGTCCAGCATGGAGCTCGGCAGGCCGCTTTTCGCGCCGCCGGGATTGCCGGCGGACCGCGTTGTGGAATTGCGCAACGCATTTCGAGAAACGATGACGGATCGCGAGTTCCGCAAAGATGTCGAAGAGTCGGGCTTCGAAGTGACTTATCGCAGCGGCGAGGATCTCGCGACGAGAGTCGCGACAACGATGGAGACCCCGACGGTCGTGGTCGAACTCGCCCAGAATGCGACGACGCTCAAGTAAAGCAAGCATCGGCGACGCGGTCACAGACTGCGAACCATGTGGAGAATTGCCACTGGTGCCAAGTAAAGAATGTTACTCCAAATAAAGACACAATCGCATGAAGTCACAGTGAACGCGCGCGCAGCTGGACAGGCTTTGCGCAATGACCCGATAGCTTGCGCGAGCCAGACATCCGTTCAGGGCGCGCAAGGTCAGTGCTAGCCACGGCTAGGACTATAGCAAAGGTCGGGCCCGGGTCGATTATCTGGTCGAAGAGGCCGTGCAATAGGTGAAATCACGCGTGCTGCGTTGAAAGGAGGGCGTGATCGTGCCGACGGTTTTAGTCTCTGGTGCCGCCGCAAGCAGAAGCGCACCAGGATCGAGCTCCGGCAGCCAGACGACCGACGCCTCATCAGCTGCGTGCTGCAGCGTTTCGCGAAACCATCTATATTGAGGTAGCGCCTGGAGGCTGGATCGGGAACGCAGCCATTGCGATCTCTGCACTTAGAGTGCAGAGGTTGCGCGGCTGACGGAGGAGAAAGCGCAGTGGTTGGAATCGCATGCGGGCTTACGCAAGTCGTTAGAGTCCTTTGTCGCGGGTCGGTGATACTTTCGTTGGCGGCGGTGCCATTCGTCATCCCCGGCGGGCGGGCGCTCGCAGCTAGCACCGTTACGGTCGCGATCACGAGCGATTTCGTCTCACGTAATCCTTACGGTGACTCGACTGCCCAAATGTTCGGTATCTGGTGCCAGATCTATGGCTGCCTCGCGACTTACGATCCCTCGACCGGGACCCTCAAGGGCATGCTGGCTGAGCGTTGGTCCCAGGACCCGAACGATCCCACGTCATGGATCATCACGCTTCGAAAAGGTCTCAAGCGCCATAAGGACGGGCGAGTGCTAAAAGCGGAAGATGTAGTCCATTCGGTTGACCGCATCAAACACGATCCGAGTTCAAGACAGGCCGGGGACTTCGAAGACATCGAAAGCGCGGAAGTCATCGACGATAGCCACGTCCGGTTCAAAACCCACGGTGTTTCCGCTGTGATGCCGATCGAAACTTTTGACCAGCTCATCGTTACCGGAAAGGATCTGTACGACCAATATGGACCAGAAAAGGCAGATCGCGATTATCCGCTGGGATGGGGCCCTTACGAATTGCGCCAGAACCTGATCGGTCAGAGCATGGTTCTTAAGAAAAACAGGGGTTCTCCGAGCATACAGCCGTCCAATCCGGATACACTCATCTTCGTTCGGATACCGGAGCCCGAGGCACAGCTCACCGCCCTACACAACGGCGAGGTGCAGATCGCCTCGGCGATCCCTCCGCATATGATCAAACGACTCGAAAGCAAGGCGGGCTTCAAGGCGCGTGTAATTCCGTCCGCGGAAGAGTTCTTCATCGGCATGAACAGCAAATACCCGCCGTGGGACAATAAGATTGCGCGCCGCGCCGTCGCCTATGCGATCAACAAGAAGCTGATTGTCGACAAAATTTATCGTGGTCAAGCAACGCTGCTCAACGGCCCGGTCGGGCCAGGTCAGTTCGGCTGGTCACCGGATATGAAGGAGCCATATCCGTATGATCCGCAGAAGGCGCGTTCACTTCTTGAGAAAGCGGGCCTTATCGGGACAAAGGTAAATTTCACGGTCACCACGAATCGATTCCTCTACGACGTAGAGGCCGCTCAAGCCATCGTGCCCATGCTGGAGGCCGTCGGCTTCAAAGTGAATTTCTCAAAACAAGAGTACGCAACGCAATTCGCCGCGGTCCAAAAAGGCAATCGACCCTTCTATATGCATAGCCGCGGCAATATGATGGATCCAACCGCCGCGCTCGTGCAAATGTTCCAAACCGGCGTGACTGCGCGAGTCAGATATTCCAATCCGCAATTCGACAAGCTGCTTGCGGATTCGCGCACGGAGGCGAACGACACTAAGCGCGCGGCTCTCCTGCAAAAGGTTTTCGCCGTCCTCAACGACGATGAACCCGTTGTTTGGCTTTGGAGGGCCAACAACATTTATGGCGTCAATAACAATCAAGTCGAATTCTCGCCGACGCCACATAATCGCGTGTTTGGAACTGCGATTACGGTCAAATAACGCTGCCCTAAAGAACTATCGCTTCCCTCGGGGTGCTGCGTTCTCTGCCTTGTGACAGGCGACGCGGTGCATCCCGGAAAATCTCAAGGCGGGATCGCGTTCCCGGCAGAACTCCTCGGCGATCGGGCATCGGGCATAGAAGGCGCAGCCGCAAGGGGGCGTAAGCGAGCACGCGACCTCACCACGAAGCACAACCCTCTGCGTCACTCGCTCGGGATTGGGCAATAGCGCAACGGAGAGCAGCGCCGTCGTATAGGGGTGCCGGGCGTTGGAATAGATCTCCTGCGCGGAAGCGACCTCAACGATCCGGCCCAGGTACATGACGGCGGCCTGGTCGCTAACGTGGCGCACGACGTGCAAATTGTGAGAAATGAAAAGAGAAGTCAGCTTCATGCTGCGTTGCAGATCCATGAAGCGATGGCGATCCGTTGCCGCTGACCGCCGGAAAACTGTGGGGCTAACTGTCCAAATGACCCGCTTTCAAACCGACGACACGATCACGGTGCTGTGCTGGCTTAAGCATATTGTGGATGACGAGACCCTCCTCGATGATCTCGTTGGCAGGGATCGAGCGAGGAATATAGATCTTGAAAATAATCTGGATGTCGCGTCGTGCGCGCCGCAGCTGCGCATCCGACACCCCAGCGGGTTGACGCCATCGAACACAATGCTACCGCTCGCAGGTTCGACGAGGCGAATAATGCCGAGGGCGAGTGTTGATTTTCCGCAACCGGACTCGCCTACAAAACCAAGGACTTCGCCGCGACTGACGGACAGCCGAACGCGGTGCCGAGATTGTCAATCCAGCTGTTTGGGCGCGAGATATCGCAAGGCTTTTTTTGCGGCGTTAGTTCACTTTACCCGTCCCATCAAGTCGCGCTATAAGGGAGACAATGGTCGCACGGATTCGACTAGGAGATTCTGATGGAGATCATGACTGAACCACGTGCACAGGCGGCTGCCCCGGCGACAATGTGGCGTGCGGAGCCAAGAGTGACCAAGTTGCATCCAATCATCGGTGCACAGGTGCACGGTGTCGATCTCAGCAAGCCTCTCGACGAAGAAACAGTACGGCTGATCAGACGGGTCTGGGCCGAGTCCATTGTCTTGGTATTCCGGGATCAGACGTTGACGTCCGCGGACCAGCGCCGTTTCGCATCGTATTTCGGACCGGTTGCCGAACGCCTTAAACCGCCGGAAAAGTCCGGCGTCAAGCAACTTCCGACCTGGAACGACGATCTGATGATCATCAGCAACGAGGTCGGTGCCGCAGGCGAAGCTTTGGGCGCACTCGGTCAGGGCGAGATGTGGTTTCACACGGATAAGTGCTACGTCGAACGACCGCACCGCTTTTCATTCCTCTACGGTATCGTGATTCCGACTGAAGGAGGCCATACCAAATTCGCCAGCCTTTGCGAGGCTTACGATCGGTTGCCTGAGCAGCTCAAGAAGGAGTTCGAGGGCAGGATGGTGATGCAGGGCCATCAATATGGTGCGGGACGGCGGATCGACATCAACGCCGACCTTGCCACGATCCACCACCATCGGCAGCCGCTTGTTGTTACAAACCCTGACTCGGCACGCAAAGGACTTTACATCTCTAGTCAGAACACGATGTGGATCGAAGGCATGGAGCGGGCTGAGAGCGAGGCGCTTCTTCACGATCTGCTCGAGCGCGTTGAGTCTCCTGACATTATCTACGAGCACGTGTGGCAGGTCGGCGATTTCGTCGCGTGGGACAACCTGTCCTGCTTGCACGCGCGGACTGATTGGCCAAAGGAGCAACTTCGGAAGCTGCGCCGCTGCACCGTCATTGGCGATAAGCTTTACTGACCGTCGCCCGGCAGGGAGAGCCGGGTCAGCGCCTTACAACCCCCGCCCCTTGAGCGGTGGATTGCTTTTGGTTGTCACGAGGCGTGAGCGCGTATCGAGAATTTCATTTTACCGATGTGATCAAACTCGGCCACGAGTTCGTCTCCCGGCTTGCTCGGGTCGAAGCCAAGTGGAGTTCCAGCCATGATGATATCGCCGGGATAGAGTGTGAAGAACTTCGAGGCATGCGAGATAATGTCGGCGACACCGAACTGCATATTGTTGGTGTTCGATTGCTGCAGCAGTCGGCCGTTGACTGTCAATCTGAAACCGACGTTGCCGGGGTCCGGAACCTCGTCGGGTGTCACAAGCCACGGTCCGACCATGGCATAGGTGTCAATCGATTTACGGGTGCTCGGAGGTTCCGACCCACGCAGGCTCATGTCGATGCCGATGGTGTAGCCGAAGACGTAGTCCAGCGCCTTTCCGTACGGGATATCGGTGCCTTGCTTGCCGATGACAATGGTAAATTCCGCTTCTGGATCGGTGCGACGCTCGACAAACCGTAGCTCTACACCTGCGGAGCAGCCAACCAGCGCGCTGTTCGCCTTTAGAAACATACGTGGTGGATCACTTTCCTTGCGGGTGTTATTGAGTTCTATACCCGGCCCGAAATCGATGACTTCGGAATCGCGGTTCTTCCGATTCCCGGCAATTCCGATAATCTTGTTTGGATTGGCGATGGGGCTGAGGAGCGAAACCTTCGAGAACGGACGCCGGACGCCCTTTGCCTTGAGCGCAGAAATTTGTGGGTGGATTGCGGCCCAATTTGCGACGAAGAGGTCATAGCATGGCAACGGCCAGCTTTGTAGCGGGAGGGCCTTCGTGACCTCCGTGACATCGATAACGTCGTTATCCTCGACAACGCCGACGCGCTGATCGTCAAATCGACAAATCTTCATGAGGCCATCTTTCGAGTTCGAGCTGTGCAAAACGCCGCTGTTCTACACCAGACGGTCTTCAGGCAAATGAGGGAAGGCGCTGTGTTCGTGCGGATGACGCACCGGCATAGCTTTGGTGACGTACGACGGTCTCAACTCGGGGACATTCTTCACACCGACGAGTCCCATCGTGGTAACGATCTCCGTCTCCAGCATTTTTAGGCAGGTGATCAACCCTTCCGCACCACCAGCACCGAGAGCCCAGGCCTGCAATCGGCCGATGCCGACGGCTTTTGCCCCGAGCGCAAGCGCCTTCACGACATCCGTGCCGCGCACAAATCCGCCATCGATGACCACCTC
>JBPYDR010000060.1:0-2155 GCA_051986235.1 Pseudolabrys sp. | reverse complement strand
ATGCACCCCCACATCGATGCAAAGCCGAGCGCATGCTTGAGCACCTCGGCGACGCTCGTGTCCTTGCGCTTGCCGAGAACGATCGGCCCTTTCCAGACATCGGTCTTGTAACGTGCCGCTTGCTCGTGGCGCGATGATGTGGGTGTCGGCTGTCTTGGGACGCGTGGGCGGAACGGGCAGGATGTTCGGTGGTTTTTCCCGCGCCCATTGAATGCAGAGGTCATCCCTATGTCTCGCCGCAAGCGTCCGCAGAGGCCTTCCTCGGACGTGCTAACCCACCTAGCGAATTGCTCGACGCGCTTGAGCAACGTTCCGCGCGGTCGCAGGACTAATCGTGCCGCGCCATTCGCCACCATTGGGGTCAATCATGACGCGCAGTTTCAAGGTCGGTGACCACGTAAGCTGGAATTCCGAGGCCGGTCGCGTTACCGGTCATATCGTGCGAGTGCATATGAAGGACGTCAATTACAAGGGATACATCCATCACGCCAGCGCGAACGACCCCCAGTACGAGATCAAGAGCGATCGGACGGATCATGTCGCCCTGCATAAGGGCCGCGCGTTGAGGCGGTTACGTTCCTGAGGACGAGGGGCTCCCGGGCAGCGTAACCGCGTTGCTCTTTTCATAAGATAATGATCGGTTTCAGCAAAACGTCGGACTCATCCTCGGATTTGGCGGAGTCATCCCGTTCGGCGGCACGCTGCGGCAACGCGGCTGACCGTTGCCGCGATCGATCCGCTGCTGCTCACTGCGGCACGTGCGTGCATCGCGTGGCTGCACGATTTGTCGCCGATGATGCCGTCGAAAACTGGACCTAGTAGGGGGTCGCGTCGGACCCTTGCATAGAATGCGGGGATCAGCCGGCGGATGTCGGCTTCGGCAGGCCCGGCCCTGGCTGTCTTGTGTAGGTAAGCCGATGTGAGGCTGGGCGCGTCCATCTTCAACGGATTCACGCGGCCGGCTTGACCCCGAAATCTTCCGGCCGGAGCAGAAGATCGCCGAGCGTGTAACGATCGAGCGTTTTCATGAAGGCCGCCAGCGCCTCACGCAGAGCCCCACGTAAGCGGCAGTGCGGCGTGATAAGGCACTGGTTCTCCGCCGTAAAGCATTCGACGAGAGCGAAATCGGGCTCAGTGGCGCGCAACACTTCGCCTAGGCGAATCTTGCTTGGCGGTTTCGCAAGGGCCAAGCCGCCAGCGTGGCCTCGGACCGCCCGCAAATAGCCCGCACGCGTGAGAAGATTGGCGACCTTCATCAGGTGCGCACGCGAGATGCCGTATACCGTCGCGGTTTCTTCGATCGTAATGAGCCGATCGCTCCGCGCCGCGGCGTACATCAATACGCGCAGCGTGTAATCGGAAAAATTGGTCAGGCGCATGCTGCTTCCAAATCCTACTGGGCGTCGAGTGGCTATCCTTCGATGCTCGTAACATAGATGTGACAATCGGTCTGATGCAAACCGAAGAATATATAATCACACTATATCTTATTGACGCTAAATGTCCAGAGGTCGGATTGGCGCAGTGTCTCCGAAGAAGCACTGGGCCTAGCACACAGCGCCCGGGCCGAAGAGGAAGTCGCGTCATGTGCGAAGCAACCGACAACTCGCCGCCAAGCACAGCGGTAGGCTAAAGCCCTCAACCCGCAACGCGGCACCCCATGAAACCACTCAGATCCTTTCTCAAATTCGTCCTGTTGCCCCCTGCCTTTGCCGTTGCGCAGGCCGCATCAGCACAACCTCCGCATCGCCGCCCGAACAGAATTTGCTGCTTCTATGATGCGGAGCGCCCGTTGCTCCGCCGCATTTGTTGACGACATGATCGCTTGAAGATAAAGCGCGAGCACGCGTTCAGCCTTAGTCGAAAGTTTCACCGGTAACCGCGCGATCGCAAATTGGAAGCCGAGACCCTGGATCAGGCTGAGAAACATAGTTGCCGCGTCCTTCGCCGTCACAGCGTCTCCGACAGCGCCGTCGGACTTGGCCTGATCAATCATCACGGCGAGGCGTGCCGCATAGGCTTTGTGAATCTTGCCAAACCGCGCCTGCAGGCTCGGGTACTGAAGCCGGAGGTGATCCGAGAAAACCAGTTTGGCTAAGGCCGGGTAGCGCTCGATCAACTTCGCGTGTTCGAGGAACATGCGGCTCAGCACCAC
>JBPYDR010000059.1:0-2549 GCA_051986235.1 Pseudolabrys sp. | reverse complement strand
GCACCGGCGCCCATCTGGTCCATCCATATAATGACCCGCGTGTAATCTCCGGGCAGGGTACTGCCACGATCGAGCTGCTCGAAGAAGTGCCGAACCTCGATGTCGTGATCTCGCCGGTCAGCGGTGGCGGACTTCTGAGCGGGACGGCAATTGCCGCCAAGAGCCTCCGGCCCGATCTTCGCGTGATCGGCGCCGAGCCGTACAACGCCGACGACGCTGCGCGCTCTCTTGCATCCGGCAAAATTGAGCCAGTTTCGAAAGCGCATACGATTGCCGACGGCTTGCGCGCGACGCTTTGTCCCTTGACCTTTTCCATCCTTCGCGAGCGCGTCGATGAAATCTCGGTCGTTCGAGAGGAAGACATCGTCTCGACCATGCTGCTCCTCTGGGAACGGATGAAGATCGTTGTGGAGCCTTCGGGCGCAGTGTCTGCCGCGCCAGTTCTTGGGCGCAAGATCGGCGCGATTGGCAAACGCGTCGGCGTCATTCTTTCCGGCGGCAATCTGGATCTGCACGACCTTCCCTGGACGAGCCGCGCCTGACTCATCCGCGAAATTTGCTGTCCACTTCCCGGCTGCTCCGGTAAAATTCGCGCGTTCTGTTGTTTGACGGCGCACGCTCGGAGCGACCCGTGTACGGTCTCGCGCGAAAAATTGCAGCGGAATTTCTGGGCACCTTCGCCATTGTCTTCGTTGGTGCGGGCGCGATTTGCGCCGACCGATACCTGCAGTCCCAAAATCTGCCGAGTTTCGGTCTTGTAGGAATCGCCATTGCGTACGGCTTGGCCCTCGCGGTAGTGGTCACGATGTTCGCGCACATCTCCGGCGGGCAATTCAATCCAGCCATCAGCGTCGGCCTGTGGGTGATGCGCCGTCTCGGAACTCTGCAGACCATCGGCTACTGCGCGGCTCAGCTTCTAGGCGCAATCGCTGCGGCTTATTTGCTGATCGCGGTCATCCCTGAGCCCGCCTGGGCGCCCGTTGGCCTCGGTACGCCGGACCTCACGGCAGACATTACGCGCTGGCACGGGATGGTGATCGCTGGGACCCTGTCATTCATCATGGTCATGGCCTACTTCGCAACGATCGTCGACGAGCGTGGCGCATTCAACAAGATCGCGGGCTTCGCCGTCGGCCTTGCCCTTACCGTCGACGTGCTCATGGGTGCACCGTTCGTCGGGGCGTCCGCTGAAAACCCAGCGCGCACCTTCGGCACGGCCCTGGCCTCCCGACACTGGCACAATCACGGCGTCTTCTGGATCGGCCCGCTCTTTGGAGGCATCATCGCCGCCGTCGTTTACGATCGCCTCTTCCTCGGCGATCAACCTCCTGGCTGATGGCCATCGATACACCGGATTTGAGCGCCCAAGACGGGTGGGCTCTGGCCCGGGGGCACTCGACCAGATGTGCCTCCACGGTTTGGATCCCATTCTGTCGAATGGCCGCGTTTCGCAATGGGGCTTTCCCGTCACCGTTGCACGTCTAGAAATCGCTTCTCCCGACGTTGTTGCCGCCCCTGTGCTCACATGCTAATTTCGATCGAAACACTTGGGGAGTGTTCTTAATGGCCATTGCAATCGACGATTTGCTGCGCCACGCCGTTGAAAATCGCGCCTCGGACTTGCACCTGAAGGTCGGCAATCACCCCTATATTCGAGTCGACGGGGTCCTCAATTCCGTGACGTCCGTGTCCCGCGTTACGCCGGAAGAAATGCTGTCCATGGCCTTCAGCATGATGACCAACCGGCAGAAGCAGAAATTCAAGGAGACGGCCGAACTGGATATGGCCTATGGCGTCGCGGGTCTCGGCCGGTTCCGCGTCAACGTGTTTCAGCAGCGCGGAAATGTCGGCATGGTCCTCCGCGTCATTCCGACCAAGATTCGCACCATCGAAGAACTTGAGCTACCGCCTATTCTGGCCCAGGTCTGCGAGGAGCAGCGCGGCCTGATTCTCTGCACCGGCACGACCGGTTCCGGTAAATCAACCACGCTCGCGGCGATGATCGACCGCATGAATTCGCTGCGTCCCGAGCACATCATCACCATCGAAGACCCCATCGAGTATCTGCACCGGGACAAGAAAGGATTCATCAATCAGCGCGAAGTGGAGGTCGACACGGCTTCGTTCTCGACCGCGCTGCGCGCCGCTCTTCGTCAAGACCCGGACGTGGTTCTGGTCGGTGAAATGCGCGACCTGGAAACGATTTCAACCGCACTGCTCGCCGCCGAAACCGGCCACCTGGTGCTCTCGACCTTGCACACCCTCGACGCCACCGAAACAATTCAGCGCATCATTGCCGTGTTTCCGCCGCCCGAGCAGAAGCAGATTCGGCTGCAGCTTTCGTCTACGCTCAAGGCCGTCATCAGCCAGCGCCTGGTTCGCAAGAGCGACGGCGTCGGCCGCGTTCCGGCTTGCGAAGTGATGATCTCGACCGGCTACATCCGCGATTGCATCATCAATCCCGACAAGACGCGCATGATTCGCGATGCGATCGCCGCCGGAACCAGCCAGTACGGCATGCAGACATTCGACCAGTCGCTGTTCGATCT
>JBPYDR010000058.1:0-261185 GCA_051986235.1 Pseudolabrys sp. | reverse complement strand
GGGCGTCAGCTCGAGCATTGGCACACCGGCGCAATGACGCGCCGTGCCGCCGTCCTCGATGCACTGGAACCGGCGGCGGTTGCCTCACTCTCGCGCGGCACCTTTGCCAAGCTCGGAATCAAGCCGGGCGACATGGTGCGCGTGACCACGCGCCGCGGCGAAGTCGAACTCGATTCGCGTCAGGACGATGCCATCCCGGACGGTGTCGTATTCATTCCGTTTGCCTTTGTGGAAGCTGCGGCAAACATCCTGACCAACCCGGCGCTCGATCCATTCGGCAAGATTCCGGAATTCAAGTTCTGCGCGGCAAAAGTTGAGCCGGCGGAAACGCGGCGAGTCGCAGCGGAATAGCCTCGCAGGTCCTTACAGCAAGTCGGGAACCCCAGCCCGCTTACACCTATAGCGGCTTTAAATGGCGTCAGCTTTGGGTCAAAAGCAAACATTCGCACTCAAAAAGTTATGTCCGCTTTACCCCCGAAAGCGGACATATGCAGTGCAACTAGGATAGCGGACATCTCACGCTGTTTTTTCCGTTTCGCGCTGGTGGCGACGTTCGCTCGGTCGGTCAGGCGAGCCGCCCTTTCCTTGAGCTGCAGACCCATAACTTCACGAAGCCCTACATCACAGAAAGCGTGATTTGCACGGCCTAGAAGCCGACCTTTAATCGGAGGTGACATGGTACGGAGGCTTTAAACGCCTGTCACGCTAAGATAGGAATGTTTTCTACCGAGATATAGCGGCGAGTATCTGAGTGAGTGCGTAGGGAGTAGCAATCCATGAAATCAATCGAGACCCACACAATCGTCGCGGCACAGCCGGGATGGTTTCTTGCAATTTTCGACGACATCAACAGTTGTAGGTGCGAACAGATCATCGCTTGGGACATTCGAAGAACGACATCGCGCAAAGGCCTTGTAACCAGATTCCCGACCCCAATCACGGCGGAGGGCAATAACGCCGACCTGGTTTGCACGAGTTGGGCCATCAAGCGTCCCGATGGCAAGTTTGTGCTTCACAGTAATGATATGAGCCAGGAGCTGGTGTCGAAGTTTGCACTACTGACAGATGCTGAATCACTGAATGAGAAGCCTCGCGTATGTTCGCCCAGCATTGCTAATGGCGATCCGGCTGTCGCCTCCGCGCCGCAAAAGCAGCTGGTAGAAGCGGTGATTAGTCGCTTAACCGGCCAGAAAACTCTGTGCGACCAATTTTTTCTTGGGGCCTCTAGAGAAATCCAGAAAAAATCAATCCCCCGACCAGAGGACCTATAGTGGGGCCTGGGGGCTACGCGATACCATGCCCACGATCTAGATTAGAAAAGAAGGGGCTGCTACCGGGCGGCAGCAGCCCTAGCTCGTGACGTGCCACACGCCGCAGCGGGGTTTGGCAAGTGCTGGCGGCGGCAGCAAATATCAATTCCAAATAGCATGACCCCGTTCCCAAGCCATCCTCTCCCCAAATGACATTTATTTTTGTCGCCGTACATCAAATTTAATTGGCCGCGACGACACCCGCAGCTAGGCGCCCGAAGATTAAATTTTTTTCATTGACGCTGCCGACCGCTGACACGGGTCAGCTCGAGAGCGGAACCCGGAATCACCGTACGTCCCTGCACGTCAATCAATTGCGTTGCAGGCCCCTTTAGTTTTTGAATCTCGACGTTTCCACCAGCTGCAACGATGCGATCACGTTGGATTGCCACAGCTTGCACCGTCCTAAATTTATCATCGACAGTGATAATTTTTCCATTGATCAGGATTGTGTCGGCGGATTGGGCAAATACCGTCGCAGACCAAGTCGCAAAGAGAGAAAAAGGTACACCTCGCGCCGCCGCAAATGATTTCATCGTTGGCCCTTGATTCTGGTTCGATCGAGTCATCGATCCTAGTCCCGACGAGGGCAAACGCTCAACAAGAACTCACTGAGGGTGACAGTTGACGGACGACCGATCAAAGACCGAGACCGCTCGTCGCAAGTCTCGGTTCAATTATCAAAGCTCCAAGGTTGCTTATTTTGCCAGCATCGCTGTCACGTCAACTTCGATCATCATGTACGGCCAGGCGAGTTGGGGCACGTTGAGTAACGTTGACGCCGGAATTGGCGCGTCACCAAATGCCTCTTTTCTACATTTTAACGCATCCTGAAAAAATCTGATGTCGGTGATATAGGTCACAATACGGACCACGTCATTCATCGTCGCACCTTGAACTGCGAGTAGTTTTTTGATCTTACCGTAAGCATAATTGCACTGGCCGATGAAATTACCTTCCTCGACTATCTTTCCATCACCCTCACGCTCAGGACCAATTCCCGCCAAGAAGATGATCTTGCCTGGATTTGTAACCGTAACGACCTCGGAAAATTTCCCTTTCGTCCATTCATTGTAACTGAAATTCTCTTTTTTGAATTTCGTCTGCTCCTGCGCAAAAGTTGCCGATTGACCATAACAGGAAACGCATGCGGCCAAGCCGACCATCAACAGCTTATTCATGAGACCCCTCCTTTGATCCAACGTATGAAGTTTACATGGCTATTGGTCAGTCCGCTTCGGGTCAAAAGCAGACATGTGCAGCACGAGAGCCTATGTCCGCTATGGGGCAGTAGCGGACATCGCGACCCTCGTTGAATCGAATTAACTCACTTGACATCTGCATATCTTCGTCCAGAATTTTATTGCAGCCTTCGTGACGCGGAGGTCTAAATGATTCCACCGGATCAAAAGGCCGCGATGATTGTTGTGTGACTCGTTCGGGCCACAACATAGCGGTAACCACACGAACGGCTCTTCGGGAGCGACCCTTCGCGGGTCACATCAGTCAGGCAAGACCCCAATTCGGTCGCTCCCGTCGTGTATCCGCTACAATGGTCCTTCTCCCTTTAGCTGGCAGGGGCCAAGAGAAGTGATTGAAGGGTTGGACCATCGTCCAACCTACGGTGACCTGCGCGAAAGCGGCGGTCCTGTCTTGAACGCATGGCCCCACTGCCAGAGTTGCCAAAACGTAATACGAGAACGTCATTGTGGAGGGGTAAGATAAAACTAATCCTCCGATGGGGCCGGCAATGTCATTCCAGAGAGCTGACGAACGCCACGGTGTGGGTCGCCTAGTGCTCTTTGGCGTCGCGACGGTCGTGCTTTTGTTTTTCGTGTTGAGCTACGTCCGATAACGCGGCGTACGGGGCAGGCGCGCTTTGAAAATGTCCGGCGCAGAGCGCCACGACATCCATCGTCGATTGTTGAGCCATGCTCCGAGGGTCCGCCAACCACTCTGCAATGAAACAATAATTGGGATTGGAGTGTGCAAGGCTAGTCGTCACGATGGTGGTTCGAGCACGGTGGGAGGGTGCTATGTTTACCGTTCCCGAACTGACGGCGAATGCCCTTGGGTCTTATCTTGCCGAGCGCATGCGTCTCCGGTTTGGCTCGACGGACGGGGCTTTGATTGAACGCGTCGAGTCGGCTGCCAGACTTGCAATCGAGTGCATTGGCAACAGTGACGCACTTTATCACAACGTTGAGCATACGATGCTGGTAACGCTCGTTGGCTACGATATCTTGAGGGGACGACAGCTCTTAATGGAGACAAATGCCAGCGATTTCGCGCACCTCATCTTCGCTTGTCTGTTTCACGACATTGGTTACGTTCGCGGTGTTCTTAAAGGCGATAGCATCGACGGCTATATTATCGACGCCAAAGGCAACAAAGCCGAGCTGCCGCGCGGCTCCTCCGACGCTGCGCTATTGCCGTATCACATTGACCGGTCAAAGCTGTACGTGATGGATCGCATGGCCAAGATCAAAGACCTCGACGCCACCCGCGTCGCTAGGGCCATCGAGTTCACGCGCTTTCCGTTGTCTCATGGCGCTGACGACGGCAACATGGAAGAGGGCATGCTGGTGTGCGCAGCCAATCTCATCGGCCAGCTTGGTGATCCTCTATATCTGCGAAAAGCCAATGCACTTTATTACGAATTTGAAGAAGTCGGAATGAATAAGCAACGCGGCTATACTTCGCCCGCCGATCTCATCGATCTGTATCCAAAGTTTTATTGGACCAGCGTAGCACCGCATATCCAGAGCGCGATCCGCTACCTCAATGTCACGTCGAACGGACAAAAGTGGATCGCCAATCTCTACAGCAATATCTTTAGCGCCGAACGCGAGCTGAGCCTGAGCGGTCCACAACGCTGAGGCGGTGCGTACGGGTCATTAAAAGCTTCCGTCCTATCCGGATGGGCTGGCGACCCACTGATGATGCGAGTGCGCGCACATAGGCAGTGTCGCTGTTTCCACCGAAAAGGGGGCACCCGCCAGCACCAGCGCATGCGTCTGGTTTTCAAGGCGCACCGGGGTAGCTCACACCAAGATGGAACTACTGACTGAGCAGGGGAATGCTTGTGTGGTCGTTCGGCCTTGGGATCGACGACAGGTACGCATGAATGTCGGCAAGGTCGTCGTTGGGCAAGACATGTTCGCTGTAGGGCGGCATCGCGCCGTTGGTCGAGCGCACGAATGCCGAGAACGACTCAAACGGTAGCGGATCAGGCGCCAGCGCCTTTCCATTACTAGCGACCGATCCCTGGCCCTGCGTACCATGGCATTGCCAACAGCCGTATTTCATGAAGGCGACCTTGCCCTGCTCGGCGGACGCCGCAAGCGCGGCACCGTGACCGAAGAGCGCACTGACCGCAAGAACGGCCAGCGCGGCACGAAACATCTGATGACGCATGACGGTGCCCTGGGGGTTAGCGCGGTTGCGTCCAAACATTGACGAGAGCCGGTTGGCCGGACTTCACCACCGCCACCGCTTCCTTGATCGCAGATCCGAGCTCCGCGGGATCCTTGATCGGTCCCTTCGCCCACCAGCCCATCGACTCCGCCAACTTGTGGTACTCGATGTCCGGATTCATGATGCTGGTGCCAATCGGCCCCATATCGTTGCCCAGATTTGCCACTCGATTGCGGAAGCTGGAGAGTCGCTGCACATGCATGAGCTCCTGGTGGTAGCCGCGGTTGTTATGCATCACGGCGAGAAGTGGGATTTTGTGCTTCGCAGCGGTCCACAGCACGCCCGGTGCGTACATCAGGTCACCATCCGACTGAATGCTGACCGAGAACCGACCGAGATCGCGGTTCGCGAGCGCCGCTCCAATCGAGGCCGGGGCGCCGTAGCCAACGCCATAACCGCCTGGCCCGCCGAGCCAATGATGGTACTTCTCTATCGGCCACAGCCGATTTGGCCAGTTGCTGACGTTGCCGGAGGATGAAACAAGCGACCAGTCGAGGTTCTTGATCTGGCCCCACGTTTCCATGACGAGGCGTGCGGTGCTAACCGGGCTTGCGTCCCACGCAAGCGCGGCGAACTGCAGGGTCCGGGCCCGGCCCTCAGCCCGCGCCTTCTTAGCGGCTTCGCCGCGCCGTTCAATTTCGGCCTTGTGATCGTTCGGAATCGCTGACTTCACCGCTTCGATCAGAGCTGGAAGAGTTGCTTCCGCGTCGGCCGCCATTGACACGTCGACCGACTGGAAGCGCTGGAAGTCCTGATAGTTCGCCTTGGTGTTCAGCTCGACAGAACTGATGTTGATGAGCTTGGTGTCCGACTTGATCTTGGACCGGTTTATGCCGATGCCGTGCTCGCCGTTGTCGATATGGGAGTTCACTACGCCCCAGAAGTCGGAAAGTTCCATGCCAATGATGACGTCGGCGTTATTGACCGCAGTCACGGGCGCGCCAAGGTGATGGGTCTTCGGGAAATTCATTCGGCCACCCATATCAATGACCCGCGCCTGTAATGCTTCGGCCAGTTGCACCAGTAGCCGGACACCATTCTCGGTGCGCGCCGCGCGATCGACAACAATCACCGGATTCTGCGCGTTGGCGAGGAGACGGGCCGCCTCCTTCACCGCGCCAGTCTCGCCCTGCGGAGGCGAAGTCGGCGTATAACGCGGAACATAGAGTTCCTCGCCATTGTTGTGGATTGGCTGCTGCTGGAGACCGGCGTCAAGCGAGATCATGACTGGGCCGTAGGGCGGGGTCATGGCGATCTTGTAGGCGCGCACGAACGACTGCGCGAAGTGCTGCAACGAAACCGGCGTGTCGTCCCACTTGGTGAAGTCGCGCACCAGCGCGTTAATGTCTTGCGCGGAGTGAAAGGTCGGCACGCCAGGCGGCCGATGGGCAGCATCAAGGTCGTTGCCGCCCATAACGATAACCGGCACGCGGTCGCACCACGCATTGTAGATTCCCATCGTGGCGTGCTGGAGGCCGACCGTGCCGTGGCACAGAGACATCAGCGGCTTGCCGGTTACCTTAAAGTAGCCGTGAGCCATGCCGATCGCGGACTCCTCGTGCGTGCAAGTGAGGAACTCCGGCACCTTGTTGCCGCCGTAGTTGATCAACGACTCGTGGATGCCGCGATAGCTTGAGGCGCAGTTCGCCGGCAAGTATTTGATGTCGAGCGTCTTGATAACGTCGACCATGAAGTCGGACCCAGCGATGCCGCCAATCCGCGATACTTCCACTTGCGACGTTCCAGTCTCGGCGGCGATCGTGTGTGCAGTCGGCGGCAGCGCGGATGGCAGGTGCGCGGGGGTGGCCCCTGCCGCTGTGGTAGCGCTCGCGATCTGCGGGTTAACCGTGCCGGATGCGCCAGCAACCGCGACAGCCTTCAAAAATTTTCGGCGATCGACCCTCGGCACCAAATTTTTACGCATCATCGTGTGCTCCTTTGAGAGGGATTCCTGTAGCCCAGACCCGTCCCTTGGCCCTCGTCATGTTACCAACAGAGCCAATTATCAGCAGCAGCTATCTCAACGCCCCTGACGTGATGCCAAAGGTGCAGCGCTCGAGTCAGCAGGCACGCGCTGACCTGTTTAAAGTGCGGCGCGGAGCTGCCACCGGCTCCCGAGCCATCAAGGCACCTGAAGGTCGGCCGATGTTCGCTTTGGGTCATAAGCCGACATTTGCAGCCGCTTATTGAGTGTCCCAGGTTGGCCCTCCGTCCAACTCGATTAGACGGCCGAACGCTCGGATAATTAGGACTCGGCACACTCGGGCGTAGGGAACCGAACCATGAAATGCAGCAAACAGTTGCTAACCGTTGTTTTCATACACTTCGCACTTCTTCAGTCACTAAGTGTGCTTGATGCTCGCGGCGCCTCTATGGTCTCACAAACCTTCGCTGCGGCTCAGACAGCTAAACAGAAATGCATGCAGACCTGTCGTGATCGGTATCGCGACTGCCGGTCAAGGAAGGTGATCTCGTCCTTCGAGTGTCGAGGTGTTTACCGGGATTGCACCCGATACACCTGTACTGGATTAGGACCAGGGTGACCGACGTACAGCTGCCAAGTATCTCTCGAGAAAGCTTATTTTTTGGCTGTGCCGGGTGGAACACATAAGCGGCTCCCGAGTTTTTTCATGTGTCAAACGACACAGACCTCAGCAGTGCACCAGATCTCTGGCCGCATCGTTCGGCTGGACAGAGTAATGGAGGCCTACGATGGAGACCGTGCTTTTTACGGACCACAGTTTGGTGGTGTTTACCGTAATCACCGGCGCGCTCGCGCTGATCTTTTCGGTCCTCGGACTTGCAACAACGAGCCAGACACGTTCTGACATCCAGCGCCAATTAAAAGGACTACGGTGAGAGCGACAGTGGCGGCGAGAGCGCTAAGCGTATGTCTAGTAATCCTGTGGATGAATGGAGCTTGGTTAGAGAGCAATTCGAAGCGCTCGTGCGCGAGCGTTCCGACAATATAGAAGATCTTCTCGATGCTGAGTTTCGACATCGGTTCGGTAAATTACTAACCCGAGTGGCTGAACGCGAGCCGTATAGCGCGAAACAGACGACGATAAGATAAAGCTGACAAGTTTCGAATTGTTCATTGATCTCCATTTTTGATTAGGCCGCCTCAATAAAATATGCGCGCGGTAAACAACATTCGTCGCATTCAAAAACGTGTCGCTCTTTAGAAGGCTCTTTCAGGTCGGGTTCAACGAGTTTGATCCTCGTGACCGCGCCGCATTGCGGGCAGCGCGAGAATATTGCCGTCGGAGAAGGCGAAGTGAACACTCGCATGTCAGTCTCCTTTCGTACCAGATCGATGCGCGGAAGATTTTGGCTCATGAAATATGCTGCAAGATGGAAATTGAGCGACGAAAATGTGACTCACACTCTTTGTAAGGTTTTGTGATCACACCGAAATGCTCGGCCCTTTGGTGGGGTCTGCGATTTGGTGCGATTGCGCCTCATGAGGGCCGTGGCCTTGCCTCAGGTGTCGGGCGGACCCTGGATTACCGCAGCGCGAGAAGGCCAAAGTGCTCGCAGCCTTCGCCAAGGTCACTGTTGCGAGCACCAGGGCCCGCTGAGCGTACTTTCGACGCTTAGCGGGACTTGTTGGTTGATCTCGCTCGCGGCCGACAGATTTTTATCGATATGAATCGTAGGCATGGCCCCGCGCAGATCGATCTGCGCGACTCCTGCTTTGCTTAAAACGCAGCCGTCCCACCCACGGAACGGCGGTATGCAGACGTCCCTTGCGTCCGATATCATGGGAAGACAGCTGAGTACGGAGGAAGGCCCGATGGCAAAATTTGCCAACATTCTTGAAACGGTCGGCCATACACCGGTAATCCGCATCAATAAACTGGCACCGAAAGGCATCAATCTCTTCGTAAAGAATGAAGCGTTCAATCCTCTTGGTTCGGTCAAGGATCGCCTCGCGCTCGGCGTCATCGAAGCGGCGGAGAAATCGGGAGAGCTCAAACCCGGACAGACCGTGATCGAAGCGACGTCAGGCAATACCGGGATCGGTCTTGCGATGGTCTGCGCAGCGAAAGGCTATCCGCTGGTTGTCACGATGGCAGAGACCTTCAGTGTCGAGCGCCGCAAACTCATGCGGTTCCTCGGCGCCAAGGTGGTGCTTACGCCGGCGGCCGATCGTGCAGTCGGAATGGTCGACAAGGCGGTCGAACTTGCGAAAGCGCATGGTTGGTTCCTGACGCGCCAATTCGAGAACGAAGCCAATCCCGACATGCATTCGCGCACGACGGCTCGGGAAATCACCGATGACTTCAAGGGCGAGCGGCTCGACTATTGGGTGACCGGATTTGGAACCGGCGGCACGCTCAAGGGCGTTGCCCGAGTGCTCGCCAAGGAGCGGCCGGATACGAAAATCGTCGTCTGCGAGCCTGCCGATGCACCGATGCTTTCCAGTGGTGCGAAACAGGAACGCAATCCGGACGGTTCACCGGCCAAGCCCAACCCGGCATTCAAGCCACACCCGATGCAGGGCTGGAGCCCTGATTTCATTCCGAAGATTACGGGTGACGCCGTCGACATGGGCGTGATCAGCCGAATTCTTACCATAGCCGGGCCGGATGCCATGAAATGGAGCCGCGAGCTCGCGCAAAAGGAAGGGATCTTCGTCGGCATCACGGCCGGCGCAACGTTCGCGGGTGCGCTTGAGGTATGCAAGCACGCAAAGACCGGTGACACCGTGCTGTGCATGTTGCCGGACACCGGCGAACGTTACTTGTCGACACCACTATTCAATGACATCGGCGTGGACATGAGCGAGAATGAATTGAACATCTCGAATTCGACGCCGAATTACCGATTGCCGTCAAAGGCCGCCTGATCTTGCAAATTAGACACTAAGTTTCAGTAGCGGAATTTCTCAGTCTTTGTAATTCTTGAGTTTGCCGTCGTTCCATTCCGTGCTGGGGGCTTGCAATGACCAAGATACACCGCCCGTGGTACTCGGTCCTGTACATCCAGGTTCTGATTGCCATTGCTGTTGGAATTTTTATCGGTCATTTCTGGCCCGATCTGGGAAAGGCTCTTAAACCTCTCGGAGACGGCTTCATTTCACTAATCAAGATGATGATCGGCCCGGTCATTTTTTGCACGGTCGTGCACGGGATCGGTTCGATGCGCGACCTCAAAAAAATCGGCCGCGTCGGCGTCAAAACCCTAGTTTATTTCGAGGTTGTCTCGACACTCGCGCTCCTAATTGGGCTGATTGTCGGCGAGGTGCTGCAGCCCGGCAAAGGCTTCGACATCGATGTGGCAAGCCTCGATCCCAAGGCCGTTGCCGGCTACGTCACAAAGGCAAAACAAGAGGGCATCGTCGGGCATCTGCTGGCCATCATCCCCGATACATTCATAAGCGCGTTTGCCAAGGGAGATCTGCTTCAGGTTTTGCTCATTTCCATTCTCACAGGCTTTGCGATCTCGCGCCTTGGTGAGCTCGGTGAAAAGATCAACAACGTCATCAACGCCATGGCCCAGATTTTCTTTGGTATCATCCGCATCATTGTAAGAGCTGCGCCAGTCGGAGCGCTCGGCGCGATGGCATTCACCGTCGGAGCCTATGGCGTGGCTTCACTTGTCAACCTGTTGGAATTGATCGCGACGTTCTACCTGACAAGCTTGCTCTTCGTTCTGGTCGTGCTCGGCACAATTGCGCGGTTCGCAGGCTTTTCCATTCTACGTTTCCTCGCGTACATCAAGGACGAGTTGCTCATTGTGCTTGGGACGTCTTCGTCCGAAACAGTGCTCCCCCACATGATCCAAAAGATGGAGCGCCTCGGCGCCTCGAAATCGGTGGTCGGGTTGGTCGTACCGACGGGCTACAGCTTCAATCTTGACGGCACCAACATCTATATGACCCTGGCGACGCTATTCTTGGCGCAAGCCACCAATACTCATCTGACACTTGGTCACCTGCTTGGCATTCTTGTCATCGCAATGGTGACCTCGAAAGGCGCATCCGGCGTGACCGGCGCAGGATTCGTGACGCTTGCAGCGACGCTTGCAATTGTGCCGGATGTACCAATCGAGTCGCTCGCAATCCTGGTCGGCATCGACAAATTCATGAGCGAGTGTCGAGCCCTGACCAATCTGGTTGGGAATGGCGTTGCAACCATTGTCATCAGCCGATGGGAGGGCGAGCTCGACGTGGACAAGCTGCACGAAACGATGGCCCATCCGATCACTGTTGGCGAAGAGCTGGAAGCGCAGTCCGCATGAAATCCTCGCGGGATTATTGATGAAAGTCGGCCGCGATACTCTCCATCGGAATTGCAAGTTCGCAGCGCAAGCCTTCCGGCGCGAAAGTAAGCTTGGCCTCGCCACCCAGCTCTGCGGAAATGCTGCCTTCGATGAGCTTGGAGCCAAAGCCGCGATGCTCAGGTTCGACAACCGGCGGCCCGCCCTTTTCAAGCCACTCGATGCGTAGAATCTGCCGGTTGTCGTCAGTGCGCACCGGTTGCCACTGAATTTCGATACTTCCCGCGGGGATGGATAGCGCGCCATATTTGGCGGCATTGGTAGTGAGTTCGTGCACCGCCATCGCCAGCGTCAGCACCGCACGCGGCCGCAACACGAGATCTTCGCCGCGGAGAACGACTCGTCCCGCACCGGCATAAGGTGCGAGGCTTCCCGAGAGCAGGTCGCGCAAATCGGCGTTCTCCCAATGGTGCATTGTGAGCTGGTCATGCGCCTTGGAGAGCGCGATCAAGCGGCCTTCGAAACGCTCACGGAAAGCAGCCGGGGTGTGGGCCCCGCGCGCGGTCTGCGCGGCCAATGACTGCACGGTGGCAAGCGTGTTTTTCACGCGATGATTTAGCTCATCCATCAGCAGCTTTTGCCGCTGCTCGGCCGCCTTGCGTTCGGTGATGTCCTGGACGACACGCACGATATATTGCAAGCGATCCTCGGCATCCCGGACAGGCGAAGAGTGCACAGAAAGCCAGATCACGCGGTTGTCGCGCCGAACGAATCGCTTCTCGACTGAATAAAATTCAAGTTCGCCGGCGGCCTGCTTGCGAAATGCCTCCCGATCGGGATCGGCATCGTCGGGATGGGTGTAACGAAACAATCTGCCGGCTAGAAGTTCTTTGCGACTGAAGCCGGTGATGGCACAAATCGATTCATTAACGCGCAGAAAACGTCCGTCGGGGCCAACCTCGGAAATACCGATGGCGGCATGCTCGTAAGTCGCCGCAAGCCGCTGGTCCTGCTCGAGCGCGTGCAGACGCGATCGCTCGAGGGCTGCATCGGCCCGCTTGCGCGCGGTGATGTCGAGAAAACAATTGACCGCGCCCACCAGCTCTCCCTTCGCATTGCGGAGTGGGTCGATGTTGACGGACACGATCAGCGTGGACCCGTCCGCATGTTCGACGATTCGCTCGACATCGCGCACCGGCTTTCCAGTGGCGAGCACCTCGGCAACCAGGGACCGCTCGGCCGGCATTCCGTCGAGATGGAAGAAGCGGGCCGTCTCCCTGAGCTGTTCGTGCGTCTGTCCAGGACTTGGCGCGCCTCCCCATACGGCCACGGCGTGGCGATTGTATTGAAGGATTGTCCCCTCGGCGTCGCAGATGAACGTCGCGATCGGCAACAACTCGAGTATGCCGTCGGATGCCCGAAGCATCGCGCTCAGCAGAGACGGAATGTGGCGGGTGCCGGAATGGCTTCGCTCGCCGGAATCAACCATCCGCACGCCTCCGCGTGGATTTCGATTCCCCAACCCCCGGTGCAACGGATCAGGTTCAATAATGATTTGTCAATGGCGCGGCCCGCTTGTGACCCCAGGCGACCGCCGCAAGTCATGATCAGGATGCGTTTTTCGTGACCTTGTTTGCCGGTGCAGAACCGATCCAGTGATCAATGAAAGCAGCGAGCCAGTTGCGTGATGCCAGGTCATGGACTGCGCGATCGGCGATGTGCTCGTGGCGCTGCTTGGCACCGGGCAATTCCATGCGGTGCGCACCTCGCACCAGCCAACGATACATCATCGCGTGCGTCACTTCCGGATGAAATTGAAGTGCGTAGCCGGTACCGAACCGGAAGGCCTGCACGGAGAAGGCGTCGCCTTCCGCCAGCAACTCGCTTCCGGACGGCAGATCAAAGCCTTCGCGATGCCACTGATAGACGTGATCGGGCCAATCCGCGCAAACCTTGCGGCCAGCTTCGGTCGGTCGGATCGGATAGTAGCCGACCTCGGCGTGGCCCTGCGGATGGGGAAATACCGGAGCACCGAGATGGCGTGCGAGCATCTGCGCGCCGAGACAAATGCCGAGATAAGGTTTTTTGTCCCGCAGCGGCACGCCGATCCAATCGATTTCGCGGTGGACAAAGTCCTCATTATCGTTCGCGCTTTGCGGGCCGCCGAAAATCGCCGCACCGGCGTGCTCGTCCATCGTCTCGGGCAGAGGGTCGCCGAAGCGCGGGCGTCGAATGTCGAGCGGATAGTCGAGTTTCGCCAACGTCTGGCCAACGCGGCCCGGCGAGGAATGCTCTTGATGCAAAATGAGAAGTACGGGCTTCAGCATGGATGATAGGGGGTGCTCCCGTCGCTGACTAGTACCTGCTTTGGCGCGCTTTGCAACACGAGCAGGGGGATATGCCTTATGTCGGGCGCGCGGATCTGCGGCGCTTTTGGCGAGAGTCAACAAAACTGAGAATCAGACTTCGTGGGGTTACACGGATCAAGAAAGTAATGAGCTTGTTAATGGCCCCCGGCACGACGGTCCGCCGTCCATCCATCAAACCACGATAACCAGCTTCCGCCACTTGCTCCGCCGACTGGATCAGAAAACTCGGGCCGATCGCGTTTTTGTTCAGACCGGCACGATCGGCAAACTCGGTTGGCACCGGCCCGGGACACAGCACGGTGACGCGAATTCCCCGCGGCTTGAGTTCACTGTGCAAAGCCTCGGAAAACGACAGAACATAGGCTTTCGTTGCATAGTAGACCGCCATCCCGGGTCCCGGCAGGAAGCCCGCCATCGAACCGACGTTCAACAGCCCGCCGCGATGGCGGGCGAGACTGTCGGCAAAGGCAAACGACAGCTCGGTCAGCGCGCGTACGTTGAGATCGATCATTTGCAATTGTTCGTCATGGTCGAGCGCACTGGCGGCGCCCACGAGGCCGAAGCCTGCGTTGTTGACCACGAACTGCGGCTCGACGCCTTGTGCCGCCAGCGCATCGCCGATCACACGCGCGATCCCAGGCTTGAGCAAATCGGCCGCCAAGACAATCGGCCGGGGTGCGCCGGTCGCGGCAATTTCGTCAGCCAGCGTACGTAGTCTGTCTTCCCTTCGCGCGACCAGCGCCAGCTCATGTCCATCGCGAGCGAATACGCGGGCCAGCGCGACGCCAATACCCGCCGAGGCTCCGGTGATGACAGTCACTGGCCGCAGTTTGCCCATCGCCTACTGCAATCTCATGCGATCGGCCGCCCGCTCTCGAACGGCCGATCGAGCTTCTGCGGGTTTACGCGACTTTGGGATCGAGACCTTCAAGCGGACGCCTCGCCGGCTCAACACCCCAGAAGTAGACCGCGATAATTTGAATCACGAGCAGGCCGATCATCAGCCACACCACGCCCGGCAGTTGATAGTTGACCATCAGATAGCCGACGACGAACGGAGACACCACTGTAGCGCCGCGGCCCAACGTGTTGCAGATGCCGTTCGCGCGAAGGCGGATCTCGGTCGGAAACAGTTCGGGCGTGTAAACGCCGAAGAGGATGGCGGTCTGGATGTAGATCGCGACGATCAGGATCGCGCCCACAGAAAGCACGATCACCGGATCGGAGGCGGCGTTGAAATGCGAGTAAACCCAACCCGCGGCGATCGTGAGAAACGATGCGCCGATGATGCTCCAGCGGCGCCCGATATAGTCGGACAAAATCGCGCCGAACGCGCAACCGACCAGCGAAGCGGCGGCGAGCACGACCGTATAGCCGAGTGAATTGGTGATTGTAAGCCCCTGACGAAGGAAGAACTGCGGCAGGAAGATCACGAAGCCAAAGATCAACGTATTGATCGTTATCAATACCCAACTCCCGACCAGCAGGCGCTGCAGAATCGGCGGCTTGAACATCGCGGCAACGGTAAGCTGCGGCACGGCGACTGCCGGCTTCGGCGCCGCGAGCGGGCCGGTGGCTGCTTGCACTTCCTTTTCGATCGATTCCATCAGAGCTTCGGCCTCGGCCGTGCGACCTTGCGCCTCGAGCCAGCGTGGCGATTCCGGCAGATTTTTACGCAGGTACCAGACGATCAGCGAACCGATACCCGCAATGACGAACATCGGACGCCATCCCCAGGTCGGAATGATCAAATAGCCAAGGATGGAAGTTGCCGGAAATCCCGTCACGACGAGAAACGCCATGAACGACAGCCAACGCCCGCGGGTCTGCGGTGGCACAAATTCCGTCAGTGTCGAATAGCCGACAACGATTTCAGCGCCGAGACCAAGGCCCTGCACGAAACGGCAGACGATCAGCTGATTCATGTCCTGTGCGAAAGCAGCGGCAATCGAGGCGAGGCCGAAAATGAGAAGGTTGATCTGATACGTGAAACGTCGACCGTATTTGTCGCCGACGAAGCCGGTTATGAAAGAGCCGATGGTCATTCCGACAAACGTCAGAGAGATGAATTGCAGATTTTGCGGCAGCGTAGAAAACTTGGTCTGGGTCGTTGAAGCGAGCACGCTGGCTGCGACGTAAAGGTCGTACCCGTCGAAAAACATTCCGGCCCCGACCAGCCAGAAAATCCGGTAATGAAATGATGAGATCGGCAGCCGGTCGAGACGCGCGCCGGCATTCACAGTCGTGGCCATCGGTTCCCCTCCCGTGGGATTGAATATTGAGACCGGTCTGCGCCGGTTCGTGCGTGATGGTAGTCGAGGCGACGCGCGTGCGCCATTACCCCATGCGGCCAGAGAAGCCTCCGCCGCACCTGTCAATAACAAGCAGTCGTGGGATTTAGTCCATGCCCGGCTTTCGCCGCGACGGCTGGACTACTCGATGCTTTTGCCCTTGCGACAACTCTCTTCGAGCAGCCGCAGGTTGTTCTGCCGTATTTGTTGGTGGGATCCATACGCTGTGCCGCGGCGAGCGCAACGTGCGCGCGCTTGTTATCCGCAAAACGATAAACTTCAGAGTGACCTTGCACGGCATTAACAATACTGGGGCGTGTGCTTCTTGCGCAGGTAAGGATCGATTCAGCCTGATGGTTGCGCTGGCATGCTGAAAAGCCCCGTAAATACAGGGCTATTGCCCACAGGGAACAACGGTTGGGAAATCATCAAGACTAAGGCTCGGTTATCGAAATACAATCGTGCCGTTGCTCGCGCGGCTGTGTTGCGGCAACATGTCTGCGTCTGTCATCAGTTGAAAGTCGCTACACCCAACGCCGGGCGCTGCGACGATTTCTTCCGGGAGATTTCTGTCGATGTCGAAACCTCGCATTAGTTATGTCGATCCTTCGACGATTAAGGATCCGGCCATGATCGCTGAATTCGAGCGCTGCGCGCGCGAAGGGACGCCACGCCCGGAAAGCCAGGCCATTCGCGCTCATGTGCCGGCGACTTTCTGGTCGTTCGCCAACACGTGGCGCGACGTCTTCAAGAACGGCGTGGCCGACCACAAAATAAAAGAGCTTTGCCGGATCTATGTCTCGCGTTCTGTGCTGTGCGAATTCTGCGGCAATCAGCGCTCGATCAAGGCGGCAAAATCGGGACTGAAAGAAGATGACTATTCAGATCTGATCAATTTCGAGAGTTCGACGCGATACGACGAGCGTCAGAAGGCGGCCCTCGCCTACGCAGAAGCCATCACCTGGGACCTGCCGGCCACTGACGCCTTGTGGGAGCGCTTGCACAAGCATTTCAGCGAACCCGAACTCGTGGAGATCGGTTATTTCGTCGCGATCACTATGGGCCAGCAGCGCTGGCTGCGCACTTTAAATATCGAGCACCATCAAATTCTGGCCGGCACCGACGGTTCGATGGCGCCCGGCTTCGAAACTCTCGAAGCTTCGCAGCGTTCAAAACAGGCCGAGGACTACTGGGCCAAGATCAACGCCAAACCCGCGAAGCAGGCAGCCGAGTGACCAGTCAAGCAATGGCGTCTTCCGCCGTCCGATCCACCCCTGCGCCGCAGGTCGCCAAAGGTGAGCCACGGATTCGCGTCCGCGGCCTGGGCAAGCGCTACGGCACGCTCGAGGTCTTCCGCAATATCGACTTCAACGTCGGTGAGCGCGAGATCGTTGCAATTGTCGGCCCCTCAGGCTGCGGCAAGACCACCCTCTTGCGCTGCATAGACGGGCTTTTGCCGCACGATGCCGGTGAAATCCGCGTCGGCAATGAGCGCGTCACAGAGCCGATCGCCGGTGTCGCCATGGTCTTCCAGCATTTCGGCCTGTTTCCGTGGAAGACCGTGTTCGAAAACGTCGCCTATGGCTTGCGGATGGCCGGCGCACCCCGCGCGGAGATCGAACGTAAGGTCCCGGAATTCATCAAGCTGGTGGGCCTGAGCGGTTTCGAAAACGCATTTCCCTACCAGATGTCCGGCGGCATGCAGCAGCGCTGCGGTCTCGCTCGCGCACTCGCGGTCGAACCCAACGTCCTGCTGATGGACGAACCGTTTGCGGCCGTCGATGCGCAGACGCGCGAGATCCTGCAATTCGAATTGTTGCGTATCTGGGAGCAGCGGCCGACCGCAATGATCTTCGTTACGCACTCGATCGAAGAAGCGGTGCTCCTCGGTCACCGGGTCATCGTGCTGAAGGGACGGCCGTCGAGCATTCACGAAACAGTCACCATCGACCTGCCACAGCCGCGCACGCGAGACACCTTACGTGAACCGCGCTTCGCCGAATTGCGCGAGCAGGTTTGGGGCACGCTGATGCGGGAGGCGCGCGAAGCCGAATTCCATCTCGAACGATGAGCCTGAATAAGAAAATGAAGCTGAAGAGGGAGGATTCAATGATCCGCAGAACAATTGTATTGGCGGCAGGCGCGATCCTGCTTGCTGCATCGCTAGCCGGCACCGCTCCGGTGGCGGCCCAGGACAAGAAGATCGTGGTCGCTATTCCGGGCATTCCGCCGATCTATTCGGTCACGATCGCCTTCGTCGCGGAAAAGCAGGGCTTCTTCAAGAAGCATGGTGTCGATGTCGAGATCCGTCCGTTCGACAATGGTACTGCCGCGGCCCGTGCGGTCGTGGCCGGCGATATCGACATGGCCTGGTCGCCAACGCCGCCGGTGATCAACCAGGTTTCGAACGCGGATGTGCCGCTTGTCGCTGTTTACGGCATGCCCAACCCGGATTGGGTCATCGGCACCACCGAAACCGGCAAGACATGCAAGGACATCGTTGGTCAGGATGTCGGTGTCGACTCGATCAACGGCGCACGTTCAGTCGCACTGCGCTCAATGCTGACCGGTTGTCCCGGCGTGAAAATCGAAGACACCAAGCAAATCGCGTTGGGTTCGACACCTGGACCGGCCTTGCTCGCCGGCCAGCTGAAGTATGCGGTGCTGCATCTCGACGACCTCGCCGAGATCGAACACCAGGGCAAGAAGCTCAATATTCTGCTGGCGATGAAGAACACCAATCCGACCAGCCACTATTTGATCATGGTCGCGCGCAAGGACAATCTGGCTAAAAACCGTGACGCCATCGTGCGCACCGTTGCCGGCATGATTGAAGCCGCGCGCTTCATGCAGGACCCGAAAAACGCCGACACCGTCGCTGAAATCGCCTCCATCACCGGGCACAACAAAGAAGTGAACAAGGCAGCGCTCAAGGCATTCCTCGACATCGACTTCTGGGCTGCCAAGGACGACGGCATGCCGCCCGACAAGATCGAAGCGGTCGCTGCCCTCATGAAGAAGATCGGTTCGATCAATCCCGACAAGGAACCGGTCAGCTACGACAAATTCGTCGACGCCAGCATCTGGAAAGATGCCAGCGCAATGGTGAAGTGAGAGTTGTCTTTCCGAAAGATACGGCGGGGGCCGGAATCCTGACCATGGATTCCGGTCCACGACCCCCCCGGAAAAACCAGTTGATGATGGACGATCACCTTGCAGCTAAACGCACTCCGCCGTCACGCACCGTTCTGGTTCAGCATTTTTGCAGGCATTGCGCTCTGGGAAATTGCCGGGCGCAACTCCAGCCCAGCCTTTATGGTGCCGTTCTCGACGACGATTGCACGCCTTTGGCAGCTGACGGTCAGCGGCAGTTTCATTTCGCAGCTGGCCGATTCGGCGAAGCTCTTCCTTGCCGGATTCGGGCTCGCCCTGATCGTCGGGATGCCGCTTGGCCTGCTCCTCGCCCGCATCCGCATCCTGCGTGTGGGTGTCGAACCCTACATCATGATCCTCTATGCCACGCCGATGGTGGCGTTGATCCCTTTCATCCTCTCGATGATGGGTTTCGGCTTTGCGCCGAAGCTGCTGGTCGTTTTCCTGTTCGCGGTTTTTCCGGTGCTCTACAACACCGTTGAAGGCGCACGCAGCATCAAACCTGAACTGATCGAAGTTGCGAAATCATTCCGCTCAAGCGAGTGGGCGTTGTGGCGCGAGGTCATGTTGCCCTACACCCTGCCGTACACGATGACGGGCGTTCGTCAGGCAATAGGCCGTGCGCTGGTCGGAATGATCGCGGCCGAATTCTTCCTGTCGGCGACCGGCCTCGGTCAACTCATCATGAGCGCCTCGCAGAATTTCGACACGGGCGGCGTATTTGCCTCGATCCTGGTCATCGGCCTGCTCGGTGTCGCCCTGACGCGACTTGGCCTAGTCATCGAGCAGCACTTCGCACGCTGGAGACACTAGCGTGGCCGAACAAGCTCTCAGCACAGCCGTTGCAACCGCTCAGAAGACGCAGAGTACGTCGAGCGGATTGTCGGGCGCCTGGCTGCCGCGACTGATCACGGGATTTGTCATTCTGCTCACCTGGGAAATCGTGGTGCGTGCCTTCGCTCCGGCCTACGTGGCGAAGCCGACAACCGTCATTCTGGCCATTCCGAAAGTGCTCACCGAGCCGGCGTTTCTGCAGGCACTCGGTTCGACCCTTGTGGCGGTAGCCGAAGGATTGGCGATCACCATTGTCATTGGCACGATCCTTGGGCTGCTGATGGGCCGCAACACCACATTCGATCGCCTATTCCGCGTCTACATCAACTTCTTCAACGCGATGCCGATGATTGTTGTGTTGCCACTGTTCTCGTTGTGGTTCGGCTATTCTAGCGGCGCCCGCATCGCGACCATCATCTTCGCCGCGATATTCGCGATCACGATGAACGTCGCGGACGGAGCCCGCTCCGTGCCGCGCGACTATTTTGAAGTTTCGCGCTCGTTTAGGTCGGGGCGCCTGCGAACGTTGATTGACATCGTCCTGCCGGCCTCGATGCCCTATCTGCTCGCAGGTTTCCGGCTCGCCGCCGGGCGGGCCCTCATCGGGGCTGTCGTTGCTGAGTTCTTTCTTTCGGTCGGCGGGATCGGCTACTACATCCTCTATAATTCCCGCTCCTATCACCATAACGAAGCGTTCGTCGGCGTGCTCTTGCTCGCGGCGTTCGGCGTCGGCTTCGAGCTGCTGGTGAACTGGTCGACGCGGCACTTCATGCCGTGGTATCGCCGGGACGAAAAATCGACCTAGCGGACCCACCGAGCTACACGAGGAAATTTCATATGTCATCCGACCCCTTGCTCAAGGCCGCTATTGCCCATTGGGGACCTCGCTTTGTGGCCAACGGCGTGGTCCTGACCGACTTCGAAGAGGTCACCGGTTCTATTTCCTCATATGACGAATGGTGTAGCGCCTGGTCCGCGCGTGCGGCACATCACGAGCAGCTGGGCCGTCGGGCGTTGGCGAAAAAACATTTCCTCACCGCGGGAGAGTGCCTGCAACGCGCCGGCGTCTACTATCATTTTGCCTCCTTCCTGTTCGTGCACGATCAGGCGCAGATGAAAGTCGCGCACAAAAAGCAGATCGAATGTCGGCAGACTGCGCTTCCTCACCTGCGGCCGCCCGGCGAGCGCGTCGAGATTCCCTATGAGGGCAGTACCATGGCCGGCATCCTGCGCAAGCCGGTCGGTGTCGAACGGCCGCCGGTTGTGCTGATGGCGGTCGGCCTCGACTCCACAAAGGAAGAAGGAGACGCCTACGAGGCGCCATTTCTGGCGCGCGGAATCGCGACTCTGATCTTCGAAGGTCCCGGCCAGGGCGAAGCGCAGTATGACTTTGCCATTCGCGGCGACTACGAGGTGCCGGTCAAGGCCGTGATCGATTTTGTGGAGAAACGGTCCGACCTCGATGCCGGGAGAATCGGCATGTGGGGCGTCAGTCTCGGCGGCTACTACGCGCCACGTGCCGCGGCTTTCGAAAAGCGCATCAAGGCCTGCATCGCCCTCGGCGGGCCGTTCAATTGGGGAGCGGCCTGGGATGGATTGCCGGAATTGACGCGTCAGGCCTTTCGCGTTCGCAGCCATTGCAAGACGCCCGAGGACGCCCGCAAGAATGCCAACACGCTGTCGCTTGAGGGCGTGGCGCAGAACATTACTTGCCCATTGTTCATCGTAAACGGCCGGCTGGATCGCATCGTTCCGGCCAAGGACGCGGAACACCTGGCCCGTGAAGCAAAAGGGCCTGTCGAGTTGATGATGATCGAGGACGGCAACCACATCGCCACCAACCGTGCCTATCGGTGGCGCTCGCAAAGCGCGGACTGGATGAAAGAACGGTTGGGAGAGCCGCAGCACCCGCTCATGCCTGCATAAGCTGCGCTTCTAAAGCGCTGCAAACCCGCGCGGCACCGCGTGCATGCGCTCGATGCCGCTTTCGGTGATTACAACCATTTCGCCGGTTTGCACGCCGGCCTTGCCGTCGCGCGTTACGACGTTCGGCTGGATCACGACGGTCTGACCGGCGCGAAACGGATCCTGCGGCACCGGACCCGCTGGGCGGCTCCTGCAACCAAGGATCGGTGGAAGATATCCGCCGCCATAGCCGTGCAGTAGATCGTCGATGATGGTGAAGCCTGCGTCCTCGATCACGCTGGATGCCTCGATCACCTGCGACGGCGATGCGCCGGCCTTGAGCACCGCTCCGATTGAATCGAACGCCGCATCCGCTGCAGCGTGCAGCTCGCGATAGAGCTGGTTCGGCTCGCCGAGCGAAAAGCTGCGCAGAACCTGTCCGGGATGATCCCAGAAAGCCGCACTGATCTCGGCCACAACAACGTCACCCGATTGTACGCGCCGCCGGCGCGGGAACTGACGGGGTACGCCAAGGTCGGGCGCACCCATCGCGGTGACGCCGATATAATGAATAACGTTGATCGCGCCTTGAGACACGTAGGCGCGCTCGACCAGGTCCCCGAGCTCGCGTTCGTTCAGACCCGGTTTTGACCCATCGCGCAGCGCGGCCATGCCAAGGTCGCTGAAATGCGCACCGACGCGCAACCAATCAAGCTCCTCGGCCGACTTCACCTGGCGCAGCCGGACATAATCGCGGTTAAGGCTTTTCGGCTTGCCGAATTCTGCTGAAAGCGCCACGTGCTGCTCGGCACTGACAGGTCCCAAGGTCGCGACGCGGTCCTGTCGCGCGCCGCGCCGCTTGAGCACTTCGATCGCTGCAGCGACCGAAGACTCGCCGCCCCATTTGACGTCCGCCTCGTCGGCGAGGATCTGCGCCTGTGGCGCATGATTGACATATTGCACGAAAAGGGCGTCCCGCTCGCGTGGCGTGAGTATCCCAACGGCCTCGGCGGTGACGGGCCATTGCGTGAGCCACTGAACGACCGAACCGAACCGGTTGGCGCCGCAGAAAAGAAGATGGTCGCATTCAGCCTGTGACAGCAGCGTTTCAACAGCTGCACGCCGCTGCGTCATCTCCGCTTCGGAAAAGCGCGGGTATTCGGCCTCAACAATGCGCGCCAGGTGAGGAGGGAGACAAGCCATGATTGTCCGATCGTGCCGCTGGTCAGCTGGACTTCTTCGGCAGCGCCACGATCATGTCGAGCTCGATACGCGCTCCCGGCGACGACAGCTGGTTGATGCATACCGTCGTGCTCGCCGGACGCCAGTCGCCGAAATATTTGCCCATGGTCGCGTGCATGGCATCGGCATCGCGGAAATCCGTCAAATACTTCGTCACCTTCACCACATCGCGCCAGCCGGCGCCGACCTCGTCGAGGATCGACTTGATTGCTTCCATGGCCCGCGTGGTCTGCTCCTCGATCGAGTGCGGATGCACGTGCTCGGCATCGACGTGAGGATGCTTGTGATAAAGGGGCGAAGGCGTCGCGCCCGACAGGAATATGAGATCGCAGGCTCCGACAATCCGCACCGCCGGGGCATACGGCATGGTGTGCGCCTCTTCGGGTTTCGGGTGTACGGGTTCGAGCCGGACGCTCTGTTGCGGCTTGGTCATGACGGTCATCACGGACCTCCCATCGGCAAATGAATTCACGCCATTTGGGACCGAAAAGCGGCCTGACGCAACCGCTTCACACGGCCGCCTCGCGTGTTGATCGCCGCGCGGGAAACGCTAACGTGCGCCCGACAGGAGAACCCGAATGCCCGCCACTATCCTCGATTCCGCGGTCTTCCGCGACATATTCACCACCGAAGCAATGCGGACCGTGTTCTCGGACGAGAGCCGCGTGCAGAAATATCTCGACTTCGAGGCGGCACTCGCGCGCGCGCAAGCCAAACTCGGCATCATCCCGAAGGAGGCGGCCACCGAAATCGTTCGCCATTGCTCGGTCGACAAGATCGACATGGCGAAACTCAAGGAAGCAACTGAGAGGATTGGCTACCCGGTCCTGCCTGTCGTTCAGCAACTGGTAAAGCTGTGCAAGAACGGACTCGGCGAATGGTCGCACTGGGGCGCCACCACTCAGGACATCACCGACACAGCTACCATCATGCAGATCCGGGAGGCGCTGGCCCTCGTCGAGAAGGAAATCGACGGCATTTGCGAGGGCCTGGCGACCCTTGCAAAAAAATATCGCGACACGCCAATGGCTGGCCGCAGCAACCTTCAGCAGGCCGTGCCAATCACGTTCGGATACAAAATGGCAACAATGCTCGCCGCCTTCGAGCGCCATAAGCAGCGTCTCAAGGAACTGAAGCCTCGCGTTCTGGTCGGCGAATTCGGCGGTGCCGCCGGCACCCTCTCCTCGCTCGGCAAGGACGGGCTGAAGGTTCAGGACGAGCTGATGAAAGAGCTCAAGCTGGGGCAGCCGGAGATTTCATGGCACACGGTGCGGGATCGCATCGCGGAGGTCGGCTGCTTCCTTGGCCTCGTCACCGGAAGCTGCGGCAAGATCGCCTTCGACATCAAGCTTTTGATGCAGACGGAAGTCGAGGAGGTCTATGAGCCATTCCACGCGGGGCGCGGGTCGTCATCGACCATGCCGCAGAAACGTAATCCAATTTCATCCGTCTACATCACCGCCCAGACCGCAATGGTCCGACAGCTGGTTGCCGCATTGCTGGACGCACAGGTGGAAGACCACGAACGCTCTACCGGCCCGTGGGAAATCGAATGGATCGCACTGCCGGAAATTTTCATGCTATCCGCGGGCGCTTTCTCGCAGACGCGGTTCCTCGTCGAGGGCCTGCAGGTCAACGAGAAGAAAATGCGCGAGAACCTCGACATCACCAAGGGATTGATCATGTCGGAAGCGGTGATGATGGGGCTTGGTGCTGAACTCGGTCGCAACAAGGCGCACGATCTGGTCTACGACATTTGCCGCGATGTGGTGAAAACCGGCCGTCCGCTGATCGACCTGCTCGCCGAAGACAAGGAAATCAGCAAGCACGCCGATCGCAAGAAACTCGAGCGCCTTGTCGATCCGGCCAACTATCTTGGCGTTGCCCGCGAGATGGTCGACCGCGTGCTGAAGATGCGAAAGTAAAACTCAGGCCTTCGGCATCGTTCGCCAAATCGCGAAAGCCACGGCGAGCGTCGCTGCGCCGATCAGCAGGAACAGCGCCGGCACAGTCGCGCCAAGTTTCTGCATGACTGCCACCAGAACCGTCGCGCCAGTCATGAACGCCGCGTTTAAAATATTGACGGCGGCGATTGTACGCGCGCGGCGATCCGCGCCACTCCAGGCCTGGACTGCGGCAAAGGCCGGCACAATGAACAGGCCGCCCGCGATTGCCAGACCGCACAGGTCAATCGCAGCACGGAGCCCGAGTGTCGATGCAAGTACAACGGCGGGACCCTGCGGTGTATTCGCCGGAGTTGCGCCCAGAGCGGCAAAGCCGAGGTCGAGCGAAAACGCGCCCAACAGAACGACACCTGTCAGCGTTATTCCGAGAACGATGCGCCCGCGCGCGATTGCCGCGGCCAGACCGGAGCCGACACCCACCGCAATCGAGAACAGCGCGAGATAGGCGGTGATGGTCTCCTCGTTTCCACCGATCAGCGTCTTGATCAGTGGAGGCAGCAATGACAGCACCACAATGCCGACAAGCCAGAACCAGCTGACGACCAGCGCGCCCCACCACAACCTCGAGTCGGCATGCAAATGTCGCATCATGGCGACGGTAGAAGCGGCAATGTTGGCATCGATTTTCAGCTGTGGCGCGCCCTCGCCCGTCGCGGGAATGAGCAAAGCGGACATCCAGCAAGCAAACGCGAAGCTTATGACAAGAATGGCAAAGGTCCCGGTCTCACCCCCACGCGACGCAAGCCCTGCGGCGATCGTGCCCAGAAGAATGGCGACAAAGGTCGCGCCTTCGATCAGCGCATTGCCCGATGGCAATTGCTCGCGTCGCAGATGGTCCGGCAGAATGCCGTACTTGATCGGCCCGAACAGCGCCGCAAGAACGCCGAATGCGAACAATGCAACGAAGAGGATTGGCAACGACGATCGCGCATATCCGAGCACGGCAAACGCGGCGATGAATATCTCGGCGAACTTCAGTCGTTGAGCAACCCTCGCCTTGTCATAGCGATCCGCCAGCTGGCCGCCGAGTGCCGACAGAAAGAAGAAAGGCGCAATGAAGACCGCGCTCGCAAGCGTGATCAGCGCTTCCGAGTCGGCCCTGTCCGACTGGAACAGGATGACGAAGACCAGCGCGGTCTTGAGAAAATTGTCGTTGAATGCCGCGAAGAACTGGCACCAGTACAGCGGGGCAAACCGTCTTGACAACAGCAGGGGCGATGGCATGCCACCCCATTATTGCAAAGTTCCCTACGGACTGCTCCCGGAAAAAAATCAGGCGGCCTTTCGGCCGCCCGATTGAGTTTGGTACCAGCCCGTAACTCAGAAGCGAGCGTTTCCCTCGTGTGATTCGAGGGTCATCGCAGCAAGAGCGAAGCACGCCGCGATGCCGATAACGATCATGAACAATGTGATCCACATAGCGCGCCTCCTCTTCCATAAGCGCAAAGGTTTGCGCCGGGGAAGTCCGGCCAAGGAAACGCGTGAGGGGCGTTCCGGTTCCAGGATCGGCGTCAGGAGCCAAACCGGATCGAGGATGTCAGGTCGGCCAGCAATATACGGAGATCGAGTTCCCGAAACTCCAGATAAATCCGGCGTAACCAACGCTGAATCTCGGAATGCGCGCTGATGGGTACGCCGACAGCGTCGGCCAATTGCGAGGTGGCAAATGAAAACGGAGGCGTCTCGATGTATCTGCGCAGGCCCGGCGCCAGGACCGGGATCCGCACTACCGGACTGCCGCTCGCCAGCGGATATTTGTCCCGGTGCTGCGCGGGTCCAAGCACTTCATTGTGAACCGGCGCGAGCGTCGCGTGGGAGAAGCGAGCGCGCAGATTGCGATAAGCGTCGACCGACGTTTTGTCGGGCGTCATCGTGAAAAGGATCGCGACCCCAATGGACCGACTGCGAGCTTCTTCAACGAAGCCGATCTGGTACGTTACGGCGAAAAAGGATTCGAAGGATTCGTGACCGAGATCGATGACCTTCGTCGTATTTTCGTCGGCGACAAGACGATCGAACAGCGCGATCTGGCCGTTGATGTCGCGAATCGACGCCGTCGTGGTCTGTTCCGGCAGAAATTGCTCGAGGGTTTTGTCGCCAGCATTGAGATCGAACGTCGCGACAGCACGGCCTTGCTGCTGATGAAAATCAGCAAGGAGTCGTGCCAACAAGGTCTTGCCGACGCGGGGGCGGGGTGATGCGACGATGGTGATGGAGCTGCGGAATGACATCACCGGACCGGACGCCGTCGCTCAATCGGCGCGTTCGAGAAAGGGCTAACCGGCAGCCTGACGGACGTTGCTTTCCATCTTCGGCGCCACGAGGTCGATCAGCTTTACGCGATCGTACTCGCCCCAGACATTGCCAAGCCAGTGCCGAACATAGCCGCGCAGAACGAAGGAATAGTTTGCGGCTTCGTTCTTGGCGCGCTTGTTGCCGATAAACGAGACGAACGGCACGCTGGCTACTTCCACCTGCTCGTACGCCATCTCGTTCAGCTTCGGAATGATGATTTCTTCGGCGCCTTTGATCCGCTTGAAGTACGAATTGTAGGTCGCCGGATCCCAGTCGAAGAACGTGGTGTTGTTGATGAAGTTCTTGACAAGGAAGTAGTTGGCATCGCCCATCACGCGCGCGGTTTCGGCGATCTCCTCGAGCGAAGCGATGGACGGCCCGAGGATATGATAGACCGCGAACGTGATCTGGCCTTTCTTGGCAGACTCCAGAAATCCGATGTCAGTCAGCGCTTGCAACGTTGAAGACAGCAAACCGGCGCGCACGTCGATCACCGTCACCTTCGCATCGGCGCTGCCGAGAGTGTCGAAGATCTTCATTTGATCGGAAACCGACGTCACATCCACGACTTCGGTCAGTTCGGGATGAAACCGCTTGAGCGTCCCGCGTGGCGACTCGGTGTCGAAGGCGCGAGTCGGCGTTTGATGTGCGCCGAAATAATCGATCAGAGTGCGCGCGACAGTCGTCTTGCCGACGCCCCCTTTATCAGCACCTACGAGAATCACAGCAGGTTTGGCCATAGTACGACTCTACCGTATTACCCGATCTTACTTTATTGGCGCGGGAGAATGACAGGTCTTATTCGTCGAGTCGGTCCTCACGCCCCCAACTAGCCCTCAGGAAACGATCATAAATTATAGCGCTATATCAAGCAATTGAATGAAGGCCCGCGCGCGGGCCCTGTGCACGACTTACAATAGGGTTATGGCGACCGGCTTGAGCGTCAGGCTGGTGCCGGCGGAGGGATTTGAACCCCCGACCACCCGCTTACGAAGCGGATGCTCTACCGCTGAGCTACGCCGGCTGAAACCGCGCCACTGATATCGGCGCAGGCCCCTGTTGGCAAGCAATACGGCCTTATCTGAGCCTAGCGGAACAGTTGGCGCAGGCGTTGCCACGCATCGCTGGCCGGAGGTGTCGAAGTTTCGGGCACGGGATCGCGGTCGAGGCCCGAATCAAGGCCAGGATCGTCGGGCGCATGTACCAGAGGGATAACAGGCTCAACGGGCTTGGGTTTTTCTGGCGGCCGGGATTTCGCGATCCTGCGCGGCTTTTCGGGCGGCGGCTCCGGCGGAGCCTCAGCTTTCGACTCCGGCGGGGTGATCGGGATCGATTCGGCGGCCGGCGGCGACATCTCAATGATAGGACGTGTGACACCGATTTCCGCGAGTGGAACCTTCCATTCAAACCCATCAAGCCGTCCGTTCGGAGACACGGGCAGCCAGCGGTCGGACACAACGCCGTCCGCGGTCCAGACCGGATCGCCCGACGCTCGCATGGCGCGCATCATCCATTCGCGCACGCGCCCTTCGTCGCCATGTTCGGCTTCCTCGATTTCCGACATCAGAGTCGCGACGCGACGTGTTGGGGTCGACAGATGCCGCGCGAGCGCCGCGCGAGCCGTTGCAAACTCACGCGCATCAAGCGCCGCACGCGCGACGGCCAATGCGCCTTCGATCTGGTCAGGGACCTTTCCGGCAAGCTTTTGCATCCGGGCAAGCCGCTCTCTCGCGCTGTCGCCGAGCCGCAGGTCGGCGTAGCTTTCGGCGAGATCGGGATGCGGATTGATCGCCCACGCCGCTTCCAGGACTTTTCGCGCCTTGCGCGTATCGCCGGCCTCCGCGAGACGTCGACCCGCCAGCGCCGCCGCCGGCACTAGATCCGGTGCGAGCTTGACCGACTCGAGCACCAATGCGCGTGACGAGTCGCGATCAGTGTCCTCAAGCTCCTGCGCACGAGCAGCGAGCAGAACCGCACGCTTGCGCTGATAGTCCGGCTTTGCGAGCGCGCCTTTCATGGAACCGAGCGCATCGAGCGCCCCGGCCCAGTCGGCGGCCGCACAGCGATATTCGAGGACGGCCTGCCCCGCCCAGGCGACCGGTGGCCGCAACTTGGCTGCTTCTTCGGCCACCCGCCGCGCTGCGTCCAGGTCGTTCCGTCGCTGCGCCTCAATATAGAGTCCGCGAAGCCCCAAGGCTCGCGTGTCCTCGCGCGCGGTCATCGCTCGGAAGGCACGTTCCGCGCCACTGCGGTCGCCGGCAAGTTGCGCCGACTGCGCACCCAACAGCAATGCCAACGGATCGCGCGGCGAAAGTCGCGCGGCCTCCTCGGCGGCCTTGCGCGCGACCCGCAAATCGCCGGCACCTATCGCTATCAAGCCGCGCGTAACCGCGAGATAACCTTTGGCCACGCGGCGATGCTTGAAAAAGAGCGATGCGTATTCGGGCGAGTGCAAAATGACGCTGATGATCCACCAGACCGTCATCAGTACGACCACCAGCGCAACGACGGCGAAGAAAGCCACCATCAGCGAGGTTTCAATTCGGTAGCCCATCCACGTGACAGAAACCGCGCCGGGGCGATCGGCGATCCAGCCAACGCCTACTGCGATCACCGCGAGCGACACGAGGAAAAGGATGATACGGATCATCCTGGCCTCATCGCTTGCCAAGTGCGTGGGTGGCTTCGCTCGCGAACTGGCGCGCGGCGGCGAACGCAGCCTGCCGGGTCTGCGCTTTTCTGAGCCAATCCTGCGCCGGCGCGCGCGTTGCAGCATCAAGCTTGCTGAGATCGATGATGGCGTCATCGATCGCAGCTTGCGCCGCTTCAACCTCGACGCGCGCCAGAACGGCGGACGCATCATCGCCCGCCGGCGCATCGACGGGACGGATGCGCACAAGCTTGCCGGCGTTGGCTTCCAGCCTCTCCAGGAAACCAGTCGGCGCCTGTGCTCCGGAAGATTTCATCAGCGCCGGAATCAGCGCCCGCAGCTCTTGCGCCAGCGCCGCATTTGTCGGCGTGCCGATGTTGGCAAAGGACGCCAGCGGCGCCAGAACTTTTTCGTCGGCGCCGAGAGTCTTCACTTCATCGAGTTCTGCGACAAATGGCACCCCGCTCAAGACTGCATCGCGCAAGGCAGCGGCGCTCAGCGCAAGTCTCGCGGCATTGTCTGTTGGTAAGGCTTTGGCGCCTTGCTCAAGCGCGGCAATTCGTTTTTCGACGACGTCGACTTCGGCGGGTGACAGCCCGCCCGCAGTATTCTTTGTGACGTCCTGAATACTGGCACGCAATTGCGCGACAGCCTTCTCTGCGGCGTCCGCCCGTGCGCGGGCTTCCGCCGCTCCGGCAGCGGTTTCATCGTTGCGCTTGGTGAGCGCTGTTAGCGCGACGCCGAGCGACTTCATGGCGTTGTCGGCGGCAGACAGCCGTTCCGACACGCTCGGATCGAGCGTCTGCGGTCGCGCGGCCGCGGCTTCGATTCTTGCGATGCGGTCGTTCAATGCCGCGGTCGCGGTTGAATCCACGCGGGTCGTTTCCCCGTTGTGGACAGGCAGGAAACCGCCGAACCATAGAGCAAGAAGCAGTCCCGTCATGATCGCCGCGCCTGCACAGCCCGCTGCCAGCAATTGCCACTGCGCTGTTCCGCCTTGCGGGGACCCGGCACCAGTACCTGCGGCATTGGGCTCGCGCTGACTTTCAGGCTGCGTTTCGGCAGACCGTGCGTGCGAGGTCTGATCAGGCTTTTCGCCTTTTTCAGCATCCGGCGCCCGGGATGTGGTCGATACTTCGGTCGCTTTCAGATCGATCGTCGGCGCCGTGCGCTTGCGGCGGCCGCCTCCAGCGGGATTCGGAGTCGTTGGCTTATCGGCCATGCACGTTTACCTCGGCGAATCGGCTCAACCCCGCAGGCAGGAAATAACGCAAATAATGCATATGTACCAGCAATCACGAAGACCCTGCCGCCAGCAATTCGATCAGCGTGGCTTCATCAGCCCGGGCAGCAATCAAAATGTGACTGGCGCCGGCGAGCGGTTCGGCAACCTGCGCCGACAGGCAAAGGTGCCGTCCCGCGAGCGCCGGACCTACGACACCCGCGCTCTTTGCCCCAGCCACATAGTTCTCTGCACTGCGCCGGGAAAAATGCAGCACGGCATCGACTTCGCCGGCCTTGAGCGCGTCGATCAGTGACTCCGGCAGTGGCATCGTGACGACGCGATACACCACGCGCATTTCGACGGCCATCCCTCGTTCCAACAGTTCACCAACCAGGTCGCTGGCACGATCTTCCCCCGCGAGATAGAGCACGGGCCCTTCACTTTTGCGGCGGCTTGCTTCGATCAGGCGGACGAGTTCACGCACATCGCCATCGGCCGACGTGACGTCCGTGAACCCGGCTTCTCGTGCTGCCTCCGCACTCCTCCTGCCGACGGCAAGCAACGGGAGGTTGACCAGCGCGTCACGCGCCGGATTGCGGGCAATCGCGTTTGGCGCGTTTGCGCTGGTGATGGCGAGCGCACTCCATTGTCCATCGAGATCAACCGCAATCGGTTCCACGCGCATCAATGGCGTGACCAGCACGTCGTGACCGCGCGCGCGCAGAGCGGCCGCGGTGCGTTCGGCGTCAGCCTGCGGGCGAGTCACGACGACACGCATGGTTCAATCAAAAAATCCAGATCCGGCACGATGCTTGAGTTCGCGTCCGGCCTCGCGGCCGATGATACTCGCATCTTTGCGATGCCCGGTACCGGCGATGTCGTGCGCGGCGCTGCCATCCGGCCGCGCGATCAATCCACGAAACTGCACCGCGTCGCCGCCAATCGTCGCGTGACCCGCGATCGGAGTCTTGCAGGAGCCGTCGAGCGCTTCGAGGAAAGACCTTTCGCAGGCAACTGCCGTAGACGTGTCGGCATGATCAACGCGCGCCAGAATATCGCGTACACGCTTGTCGTCATCGCGTGTCTCAATGCCGATCGCGCCTTGCGCAACGGCCGGAAGAAATTCGTCGGCACTCATGACATGGGTGGCGTGCTCGGTCAGCCCAAGGCGTCTCAGCCCGGCGAGCGCAAGAAGCGTGGCATCGACTTCTCCCGCATCAAGCTTGCGCAACCTCGTCTCGACATTGCCCCGCAGCGGCATCACACGAATATCGGGCCGAGCGCGCATGGCGATCGCCTGACGCCGCAGCGATGCAGTGCCGAGGCTTGCCCCTTTCGGCAGTTCGGCAAGCGAACGTGCCTTGCGGCTGACGAACACGTCGCGCGGATCCTCACGTTCGAGGCACGCTGCCAAAATCAGTCCGCCCGGCAGCACCGTCGGCATGTCTTTCGCCGAATGCACCGCAAGATCGACACGGCCGGCCAGCAATGCCTCCTCGATTTCTTTCGTGAACAGGCCCTTGCCGCCCTCTTCCGCCAACGTGCGATCCTGAATGATGTCGCCGGTCGTCCGGATGACGACGAGTTCAATCCCATCCTCTACCACGCCCATCGCCGCCGCCAATCGAGCACGCACCGCGCGCGCCTGGACCAGGGCGAGCGGACTGCCACGCGTACCGATGCGCAGGGAGGCTGTGGATTGCGCCATATTACCTCGCGATGCTAGGCGACCGGGGGGTCGGCCCAGCGGTCAGGACTAGCTATTATTTCGGCCGCCGTCACCTCGCCCGACCGGGCATGGGAATGAGGGATTTGATGATCGTCCTTGGCATCGAGACGACGTGCGACGAGACCGCCGCCGCGGTCGTTGAACGATTGGAGGATGGCCGCGGCAGAATTCTGTCCAATGTCGTGTTGTCGCAAGTCAGCGAGCACGCTGCATTCGGCGGGGTAGTGCCGGAGATTGCAGCGCGCGCCCACGTGGAAGCGCTCGACGTCGTGATCGCCGACGCCATGGCGCAGGCCGGCCGCGACTATGATGTGGTTGATGGAATTGCCGCAGCCGCGGGACCCGGGCTTATCGGCGGCGTGATCGTCGGCCTGACTACCGCGAAGGCGATCGCGCTTGTGAAAAACAAACCCTTGATTGCCGTCAATCACCTTGAAGCGCATGCCTTGACGGCGCGGCTGACGGACGGAACGGCATTCCCATATTGTCTGTTCCTTGCCTCCGGGGGACATACCCAGATCCTGGCTGTTCGCGGCGTCGGCGATTACGTTCGCCTTGGCACGACGCAGGATGACGCCATAGGCGAGGCCTTCGACAAGACCGCCAAGCTGCTTGGCCTTGGTTTTCCGGGCGGACCGCAGGTCGAGAAACAAGCTGCCCACGGCGATGCAACACGTTTTCGTTTGCCGCGTCCAATGCATGGTCGCAAGGATGCCGATTTTTCGCTTTCGGGACTAAAGACCGCGCTGCGCCTGGAAGCGGAAAAAGTCGCTCCGCTCAGCGATCAGGATGTCGCCGATCTTTGCGCGGGCTTCCAGCAGGCAATCGTCGACGTCGTCTTCGACCGGCTGCGGGCGGGCCTTATACTGTTCCGTGCCCGCTTCGGAGCACCGACTGCACTGGTTGCGGCCGGGGGCGTTGCCGCCAATCAAGCGATCCGAAAGGTCCTTAACCGTCTCGCCTTCGAGCTCGGGGCAAACTTGGTTGCACCCCCGCCGGAGCTTTGCACAGACAACGGTGCGATGATCGCCTGGGCCGGATGCGAGCGACTCGCGCTTGGCTTGAACGATCCTCTGGATACCGCACCGCGCGCTCGGTGGCCACTCGACGAAATCGCCGCCGCCGAGGGTGCGCTGCGGCGCACTGCGGCATACAAATAGGCGGACGGCGGCAACGCATGACCATTCAACGCATCGCGGTGCTCGGTGGAGGCGCCTGGGGAACGGCACTGGCCCTCACTTGCGCGCGCGCCGGGCGAGACGTCGTGCTTTGGGAGCACGAAGCGGACAACGCCGCGAGCCTCGCGCAGAAGCGCGAGAGCCGGTTCCTGCCCGGTGTACGACTGAGCGAAACCATCAAGGTTACGCGTAACCTTGATGAGACAGCCGGCAGCGAGGCGATCCTCGTCGTGGTCCCGGCGCAGGCCATGCGATCGGTGATCACTTCGCTGGCACCATCGCTGTCGAAAAACAGCCCACTGATTGCCTGCGCGAAAGGCATCGAGCACGGCACGCACAAATTCATGACCGAGATCATCGCCGAGTGCGCGCCGCGCTCGCTGCCGGCAATTTTGTCGGGGCCGAGTTTCGCCGCCGATGTTGCGCGTGGTCTACCGACAGCGGTCACTATTGCTGCAGGTGACGGAAAAATCGCTCTCGCGCTGGCACATGCATTGAACGCCGGCACCTTCCGTCCTTACCATTCAACCGATGTGCGCGGCGTGGAACTGGGCGGCGCGACAAAAAATGTTCTTGCCATTGCTGCGGGCATCGTCACCGGCAAAGCGCTTGGCGCGAGCGCGCTTGCGGCTTTGACCACGCGTGGCTTTGCCGAACTGGTGCGCTTCGGAAACGCTTGCGGTGCGAAGACCGAAACCATGATGGGCCTGTCCGGACTCGGCGATCTTATTCTCACGTGCGGAACGTCACAGTCGCGCAACTTCTCCTGTGGTGTCGCGTTGGGCAAAGGCGAGAAGCCGGACACCGCTGCGCATGGTAGGTTGGCGGAGGGCGTTTTCACCGCACCTGTGTTGCTGGAAATGGCGCGCGAGAGAAACGTGGAAATGCCGATCGCCGGCGCCGTCGCCGCAGTCCTGTCTGGAAAAATGGGCGTCGATGACGCGATCGAGTCCTTGCTTACACGCCCGCTCAAATCGGAATGAAAGCCATGGCCTATTGGTTGCTTAAGACAGAACCCGACGAATATTCCTGGGACGACCAGCTCAAGCGCGGCGCCAAGGGAGAAGCCTGGACCGGCGTGCGAAATTTCACGGCGCGCCGGTACCTCAAGGAGATGAAAAAGGGCGACAAGTTCTTTTTCTATCACACCGGTGAAGAGAAGCAGGTTGTCGGCATCGGCGAAGTGATCCGTGAATCGTTTGCCGACCCTAGCGCCGGAAAAGGCGAACCATGGGTCGCCGTTACGACCATCGCCGACAAGCCACTGCCGAAACCGGTCACGCTTGCAAGCATAAAGGCGGAGCCGAAGCTCAAGGACATGGCGCTCGTCAAATATGCACGTCTGTCGGTGCAACCGGTCACCGACGCGCAGTGGAAACTCGTCTGTAAAATGGGTGGCTTGAAATAAGGAGGGGACAATGGGCTTTTCGCACGCCGCCAATCTCGGCTCGATCCTGATCGCCGCCGTGGCGGCCTGGATTTTCGGCGGTGTCTACTATACGGCGCTCAGCAAGCCCTGGATGGCTGCGCAAGGCAAAACCCTTGAACAATGTAAAGCCGAACAGGACGCCAAATCCGGCATCGCCAAGGGTACCCCGTTTGTCATTGTATTTGTCAGCGAGATCATCATCGCCTGGGTGCTCTACGGCATCCTCCTGCACTTGAATATGTTTACGCTGCGCGCCGGCATTATCTCGGCCCTCTTCTGCTGGTTCGGCTTTGTGTTGACCACGATCGCGACCAACAACGCTTTTCAGGGCCGTCGCGTCATGCTCACGGTCATCGACGGCGTCGGCTGGCTCGGTGCCTTTGTCATCATCGGCGCCATAGTCGGTTGGTGGGGTCCGTAAGGGCCAGGGAATACCGCGAAAGTAGGGGCAATCCGCGCCTTGTCGGTCGCGCTGGCACCGTCGCATAATACGACCAGAAAGCAGAAACGAATAATGTGCCCTCCGCGTAGTGGGTGGGCCGGGAGGAAGCTCTATGTCGGACAAGATCTATGACGTTCCGGCCGATTGGCGGAAACGCGCCTACGTGGACGAAACCAAGTACAAGGAAATGTACGCGCGCTCGGTCAAGGATCCGAACGGTTTCTGGGGTGAGCAGGCTAAGCGCCTCGACTGGATCAAGCCGTTCAGCAAGGTCAAGAACACCTCCTATGACCCCAGCAACGTGTCGATCAAGTGGTTCGAGGACGGCACGCTGAACGTCTGCCACAACTGCGTCGACCGCCATCTTGCCAAGCGCGGTGACCAGACGGCCATCCTGTGGGAGGGCGACGATCCGAAGGACGACAAAAAACTTACCTACAAGCAGTTGCACTCCGAAGTATGCCGCTTCGCCAATGTGCTGAAGTCGCGCGGCGTCAAGAAAGGCGATCGCGTCACGATTTACCTGCCGATGATTCCCGAGGCGGCGATTTCCATGCTCGCCTGTGCTCGCATCGGCGCTGTTCATTCAGTCGTGTTCGGCGGCTTCTCGCCCGACTCCCTTGCCGGACGCATCGAGGACTGCAAATCAAATGTGGTCGTCACCGCCAATGAAGGCGTCCGCGGCGGCCGCAAGATTCCGCTGAAGGCAAACGTTGACGCAGCCTGCGACAAGGTTGGCGGCGTGAACTCCGTGATCGTCGTCAAGCGCACCAACGCGCCGGTCACCATGAAGTCCGGTCGCGACATTTATTACGACGAGACCGCGAAGACTGTCGGCGCCGACTGTCCTTGTGAGGAGATGAATGCGGAGGATCCGCTTTTCATTCTCTACACGTCGGGATCGACAGGCAAACCCAAGGGCGTGCTGCACACCTCCGCCGGATATCTCGTCTACACATCGATCACGCATCAATATGTGTTCGATTATCACGACGGCGACATCTATTGGTGCACCGCCGACGTCGGCTGGGTCACCGGCCACAGCTACATCCTCTATGGTCCGCTATCCAACGGCGCCATTTCGATAATGTTCGAAGGGGTGCCGAATTATCCAACCAACTCCCGTTTCTGGGAGGTTTGCGACAAACACAAGGTCAACATTATTTACACGGCGCCGACCGCGATCCGCGCCCTGATGCAGGGCGGTGATAATCCGGTGAAAAAGACGTCGCGCAAGTCATTGCGTCTGCTCGGCACCGTCGGTGAACCGATCAATCCGGAAGCCTGGGAGTGGTACTACCACGTGGTCGGCGACGATCGCTGTCCGATTGTCGACACCTGGTGGCAGACCGAAACCGGCGGCATCCTCATCACGCCGCTGCCCGGCGCAATCAGACTCAAGCCAGGTTCCGCAACGCGTCCGTTTTTCGGGGTGCAGCCGGAAATCGTCGACGCCGAAGGCAAGGTTCAGAGCGGCGCAACGAGCGGCAATCTCTGCATCATCGACTCGTGGCCTGGGCAGATGCGCACGGTCTACGGCGACCACCAGCGCTTCATCGACACATACTTCAAGACCTATCCCGGCAAATACTTCACGGGCGACGGCTGCCGGCGCGACGAAGACGGCTACTATTGGATCACCGGCCGCGTCGACGATGTCATCAACGTCGCTGGACATCGTCTCGGCACCGCGGAGGTCGAGAGCGCCCTCGTTGCGCATCCGAAAGTTTCGGAAGCCGCCGTCGTGGGCTACCCGCACGACATCAAAGGTCAGGGCATCTATGCCTACGTCACCTTGATGGTCGGCGAAAAGCCGACCGAAGACCTGCGCAAGGAATTGGTGGGATGGGTGCGCAAGGAGATCGGACCGATCGCCTCGCCTGATCTGATCCAGTTCGCACCGGGCCTGCCGAAAACACGCTCCGGCAAGATCATGCGAAGAATCCTGCGCAAGATTGCCGAAGATGAGTACGGCAACCTCGGCGACACCTCGACTTTGGCCGACCCGGCCGTGGTCGATGACCTCGTCAACAACCGCCAAAACAAAAGGACAGCAAAAGCGGGGGCTTGAGGTCGCCGAAATCGGGCGCAAGGCGAAATCAGGGGCGCGAACCGACCTGAATCTGTGAGTTACAGCTATATTTTCGGGACCGTTCGCGGCGCGGACACAATTTTTCTGCAACTATCCGGGTATGGCGCGTCCGCGCACTTCCCCGCAGCCGGAAGTTCCCGGCCTCGCCGCTCGACGAATTGCCGCCGATATCCTCGACGGCGTTCTGCGGCGGCGAACGGCACTCGACGAACTTCTTTCGGGCAAAAGCGCACATCCGGGTTTAACCGGACTTGCCGAACGCGACCGCGCCCTGATGCGCCGGCTCGTCGCAACCGTTCTGCGGCGGCTTGGGACGCTGCGACACCTGGTTGGCGGATTTCTCGACAAGGGCTTTCCGTCCGACGCGCCGCGGGTCGAAACGATCCTGTTGCTTGGTGCTGCGCAGATTCTCTGGCTTGAGGTTCCGGATCACGCAGCGGTCGATCTGTCCGTACGGCTTGCGCAGGCCGACCGACGCGCGGCGCGTTACGCGGGCCTTGTCAATGCCGTGTTGCGAAAGGTGACGCAAAGCGCCGCGACAAAGCCTGTCGACGGCAGCACCCGCGATACCCCGGAATGGCTGCTCAAACGCTGGAAGAAAGCTTACGGTCCAGACACCGCGCGTGCGATCGCGACCGCCAATGGACACGAGCCCGCACTCGACCTCACGGTAAAGCAGGATGCCGAATCCTGGGCCGAGCGCTTGCGCGGCCGCGTATTGCCCACCGGCACCGTGCGCACATTGGCTCATGGGGCTATCTCACTCCTGCCGGGATTCTCCGAAGGTGCATGGTGGGTGCAGGACGCCGCCGCCGCGCTGCCGGTCCGATTGCTCGGCGACATCCAGGGGAAAAACATTGCCGAACTGTGCGCGGCGCCCGGCGGCAAGACTGCACAACTAGCTTTGGCCGGTGCGAAAGTCACTGCTGTCGATCGGTCGCCCGCGCGGCTCAATCGCATGCGGGAGAATCTTGCGCGGCTCTCCCTCAGCGTCGAACCCGTCGCAGCCGACGCACTGGATTGGCAGGGCGGACCGTTCGACGGCGTGTTGCTCGATGCGCCCTGCTCGGCTACCGGCACGATCCGTCGCCATCCCGACATCCCCTGGCTCAAGAACGAAGCGGACCTTCCGGTGCTCACATCCCTGCAGCAACGGCTGATCGATCGTGCAGTCGAACTGACGAAGCCGGGAGGAACATTTGTATATTGCGTCTGCTCCCTGGAGCCCGAAGAGGGTCAAAATCAGATCGAAACGCTGCTTGCGCGCGATTCCCGCGTGATGCGGAGTCCCATTTCGGGACAGGAGGTGTTCGGTCACACTGAATTCATTACCACCGACGGCGACTTGCGTACCTTACCGCAGCAATTACCCGATCCCGACCCGCGCTGGACTGGACTCGACGGCTTCTATGCCGCACGGCTTACGCGACGCGAGGTTTGATCGGCGGTTCTGATGCGTATTGGCCCTTTACAGGCCCTTCGCTATCGTGTGGTTCGTGCGTGCGGATTCGCACGCGCGACAGGAGACAAACGCTTGACGATGCGGGTTTCGGTGGCGGAGCGGGCCAGGCTCTCTGTGCTCATCGGGCGCCGTGCATTTCACAGCGTTGTTGGCGGACTCAACTCACATCCCCTGTTTCGCTGGCGGTTTGGTTCGACCAAAACCGACCGCCTGCTGATCGCGCCGCAGGACTTGCGCACCGCTGACGCAACCCGCGCCAGCGAGATCTATGCCGGTCGTTTCGCCTTTGCCGGCAAAGTGGTGATCAGCGACCGCAGGTCCCCTTTTGAGATGACGGCGCCTTCGGATGAGTGGGCGGTCACCTTGCTCAGCTTTGTGTGGCTGCGGCACCTCCGCGCCGCCGACTCAGCGATCACACGCTCCAATGCTCGTTCATTGATCGACGAATGGATCAATGTGCAGGGCGGCGGACATTCCAGCGGCTGGCGCATCGACATCCTGTCGCGCCGCATCATCTGCTGGCTCAGCCAGGCGCCTTTTGTGCTTCAGGATGCGGACGCACGATTTTATCGACGATTCATCCGCAGCCTGTCGCGCCAGGTACGTTACCTGCGCCACAACATCAACGACTCGCGCGAAGGACTGCCACGCCTGCAGGGGATCATTGCACTCAACTATGCAACGCTTTGCATGCAGGGACAGTCCGGGTATCTGCGCGGCAACGTGCGCCGTCTCATCGAAGAATTGCGCAAGCAGGTCCTGCCCGACGGCGGCCACGTGAGCCGCAACCCAGGCGCGCTGATCGAATTGCTGGCGGATCTGTTGCCGCTGCGACAATTGTTTTCCGCGCGACAACTGCAGCCACCGCAGGCGTTGAACAACGCAATCGATCGCACCATGCCGATGCTGCGCTTCTTCCGGCACGGCGACGGAAACTTCGCGCAGTTCAATGGAATGGGGCCGACGCCGGTCGACCTTCTTGCCACGGTGCTCGCCTATGACGATGCGCGCGGAACGCCCGTATCGAACGCACCGCACTCCGGCTATCAGCGCATCGACGCAGGACAGACTGCGCTGCTGATGGACACCGGACCTCCACCGCCGATGGAAATGAGCCAGGAGGCGCACGCCGGCTGTCTGTCATTCGAGCTGTCGTGGAAACAGCACCGGTTGGTCGTCAATTGCGGCCTGCCGGCGGTCAACAAAGAGAACTGGCGGCAGGTCGCGCGGGCAACGCCGGCGCATTCGACGGTTACGCTCAACGATCGATCGTCGTGCCGATTCCTTGAATCGCTTTCAATCCGACAATTGTTCGGAGGCACGCCCATCATTTCCGGCCCTCGCGATGTTCGCATTGAAAGAGAACCTGGCACGCCAACGCTGCGTGCATCGCATGACGGATACGTCGGCGACTGCGGTGTCCTGCACACGCGCGCCATCAGGCTCAGCCCTGACGGCCGTGCGCTCGACGGTGAAGACACTTTTACCGGGCCCGACGGCCAACCGCTTCCCGCGGACGCCCCCGATGAATTCGCCATTCGCTTCCACCTGCACCCCGCGATCAAGGCAAGCCGGCTGGCCGACGGACGCGGCGTGATACTGCTGCTGCACGATCGTGATCTATGGACCTTCGCGACCCTGGCCGACACAGTCGAGCTTGAGGAAAGCGTGTTCCTGGCCGGCACCGACGGTCCGCGGCGAACCGTGCAGATCGTGGTCTACGGGCGCGCGTGCCAATCGTCGGCCGTGCGCTGGAGCTTCCGCCATACGCCGCCGGCCGCTCCAGGGGCACGCCCTGACCGGGCACAGGAGCCGGAACTACCACTTTAGGACGATGGCTGTGGATGCCCGGTGACGGGTCGCGGTCGCGAATACACTTCCGCCTACCTGATGTGCTAGCTCGTGCGTCATGAGCAGCCATCTGCGTCGAATCACGAGGGCCCTGCTGTCAGTCTCCGACAAGGCCGGACTGATCCCGTTCGCCCGAGAGCTCGCGCTCTTCAATGTTGAGCTGGTTTCGACCGGCGGCACCGCAAAGGCACTCAGCGAAGCCGGCCTCTCGGTCGTCGACGTCGCCGAACTCACCGGGTCGCCCGAAATGATGGACGGCCGCGTCAAGACGCTGCACCCGAAAGTGCACGGCGGATTGCTCGCGATCCGCGGCAATAAAGAGCACCTCGCCGCGATGGAAGAGCACCACATCAAGCCGATCGATCTGCTGGTGGTGAACCTTTATCCGTTCGAAGCGACCGTCGCGAAAGGCGCTTCGTTCGACGATTGCGTCGAAAACATCGATATCGGCGGCCCCGCAATGATCCGCGCTGCCGCGAAAAACCACATGGACGTGGCCGTGGTTGTCGATCCGGCCGACTACGAAAAAGTGCTCGGCGAAATGGCGGGCCACAGCGGCATGATCTCCCTGGAGCTGCGGAAAAAGCTTGCGGCTAAGGCCTATGCGCGAACCGCAGCCTACGATGCCGCGATTTCCAACTGGTTTGCCGACACACTGCACGACGACGCGCCGGACTATCGCGCCTTCGGCGGAAAGCTGATCGAGGCGCTACGCTATGGCGAGAACCCGCATCAGAGCGCGGCGTTCTATCGCTCGCCCGGCGAACGCTTTGGTGTGACGACCGCACGCCAGCTGCAAGGTAAGCAGCTTTCCTACAACAACATCAACGACACCGATGCCGCCTACGAATGCGTCGCGGAATTCGATCCGCAGCGCACGGCCGCCTGTGTGATCGTCAAACATGCAAACCCGTGCGGGGTTGCGGAAGCGGGCACTCTGCTCGACGCCTATCGCATGGCGCTCGCCTGCGACACGACCTCGGCCTTCGGCGGCATCGTCGCGCTCAACCGCAAGCTCGATGCCGAGGCGGCAAAAGCGATTACCGAGATTTTCACCGAGGTGATCATCGCCCCGGATGCCACCGACGAAGCGATCAAGATCGTCGCGGCGAAGAAGAATCTGCGCCTGCTGGTCGCCGGCAGTCTACCCGACGCACGGGCCAAAGGTCTGACCGTGAAGTCCGTCGCCGGTGGACTGCTCGTGCAATCACGCGACAATGCGGTGGTCGACGAGATGCAGCTCAAGACCGTCACCAAGCGTGCGCCGAGCGAAGACGAGCTTGCCGATCTGCGTTTTGCGTTCCGCGTCGCCAAGCATGTCAAATCGAATACGATCGTCTATGCGAAAGACCGTGCGACGGTCGGTATCGGCGCGGGTCAGATGAGCCGTGTCGACGCCGCACGCATCGCGGCGCGAAAGGCCGAGGACGCGGCAAAGGAGCTCAAGCTTCCCGCACCGCTGACCAAGGGTTCGGTGGTCGCATCCGACGCCTTCTTTCCGTTTGCCGACGGGCTTCTGGTGGCGATCGAAGCTGGCGCAACGGCAGTGATCCAGCCGGGCGGCTCGATGCGCGATGACGAGGTCATTGCGGCTGCCGACGCTCACAACATTGCAATGGTGTTCACCGGTACACGCCATTTCAGGCACTAGCCGCGCGGCTAATCAGTCTTTCGCCAGATCGCCCAGCAAGCTCGCCGCGACCGACAGCTTGGACAGCGTGAGCCCCGAGCCAGCGATTTCGTGGATCGCCGAGCGGATGCGCTCGACTTCGGCCTGGCGCGGACGAACCCATTCCTCCACCGCGCCCGCGCCGGCATGCCCGTTGCCGACCATGGCGGCGGTGAGCCGGCGCTCGGCGTCGCCGATCGAATCGAGGGCGCGATCGAGCGCGAGCCGATCGAAATAGTCGGAGACCACGATATTCGGAACCGCATTGGTGACGCGATCGAGCTGGAAGAATGCCTCGGTCGCGAAATAGGTCGCGGCCACTTCGGGCACCGGCTTGCCGGTGCGATCCGCCACCAGCGCGATATCGGGCGCGGCCTTTAGGACGGCAAGACTGCCGATCCGGCGTGCCAGCGCGTCGGGTACGCCGGCATTGACGAGCTCGGCGACGCGCGCGTCACGCGCGTTGGTCGCCGATTTCGACAGAGCGCCGTCAAGCGCGGTTGCGACCTGCGCAATACCTTCGCGGTAATGCCCGATGATCTTCTCGAGGCCCTGCGTGAGATCGACGTTGCGCAGGAACCAGACGAGGCGATCGAGCAGGAGATCTTGCACGGCGCCGTAAAGGTCGAGCTGGACCTTTCCCGATATCTTGTTGTCGAGGCTATCGATCTGGCTGTTGAGCTCGATCAGATCGTAGCTGTTGCGGACCGCGGCAAAGGCGGCAGCGATCGCCGGAGACGACGCCCCGGTCTGGTCGGCAATGCGCACGATCAGCGTTGAGCCCCCGCGGTTGATCATCGAATTCGTCAATTGGGTCGCGATGATTTCGCGGCGCAGCCGGTGTGCGTGCAGCGCATCCGGGTAGCGTTTCGACATTTCCTTCGGGAAATAGCGCTCGAGTTCGCGGCCAAGATAGGGATCGTCAGGCACTGGGCTGTCGAGCAGCTCGGTATAGAGCGATAGCTTGGCATAGGCGAGCAGAACCGCCAGTTCAGGCCGCGTCAGACTCATGTTGCGTTTGCGCCTTTCGGCGATGGCCACCTCGTCGGGCAGAAACTCAACTGCGCGATCGAGTTCGCCGCGCACTTCAAGGGTCTGCATCAGGCGCTGCTGGAAGCCGAGGTCCTCAAAGCCACGGCGCTGTGCCAGCGAAAGGGCGAGCGTCTGCTGATAATTGTTGCGCAGGACGAGCTGCGCCACCTCGTCGGTCATCTGCGCAAGAAACGCGTTGCGCGCCTCCATCGTCAGCTTGCCGGCGCGCATCGGGCCGCTCAGCGCGATCTTGATGTTGACCTCGAGGTCTGAGGTGTTGACACCAGCGGAATTGTCGATCGCATCGGTGTTAAGCCTGATTCCGTGCTGGGCCGCTTCGATGCGACCGCGCTGGGTCATGCCGAGATTGGCGCCCTCGCCGATCACCTTGCATTGGATCTCCCCGCCGGTGACGCGAATGGCATCGTTGGCACGATCGCCGGCGGCTTCGTCGCTCTCGTTCGACGCGCGGATATAAGTGCCGATGCCGCCGAAGAACAGAAGATCAGCCGGCGCCTTGAGGATGGCTTTCATCAGCTCCTGCGGGGTCACGGTCTCGCCGACATCGAAGAGCTTGCGCGCTTCCGCGCTCAGCTTGATCTGCTTCGAGGACCGCGGATAGACGCCACCGCCTTTGGAAATCAGGCTCTTGTCGTAGTCCTGCCAGCTCGACCGTGGCAGCGCGAACATCCGCTTGCGCTCGGCGAAGCTTTTCTTCGGATCGGGATCCGGATCGATGAATATATCGCGGTGGTCGAATGCGGCGAGCAGTCTGATCGTATCTTCGCGCAGCATGCCGTTGCCGAAGACATCGCCCGACATGTCACCAACACCGACCACGACGAACGGTGTCTTACCGATATCGACATCCATTTCGCGGAAATGCCGCTTAACCGCTTCCCAGGCGCCGCGCGCGGTGATGCCCATTGCCTTGTGGTCGTAGCCGGCGGAACCACCCGAGGCGAATGCGTCGCCGAGCCAGTAGTCGTGTTCGACCGAAATCGTGTTGGCGATATCCGAGAACGTCGCCGTGCCCTTGTCGGCGGCGACCACAAGATAAGGATCGTCGCCTTCGTGGCGCACCACGTTCGCGGGCGGACTGAGCTTGCCGTCCGCACCGATATTGTCGGTGATGTCGAGCAGCGCCGAAATGAAAACCTCGTATGTGGCGACACCCTCGGCCTGCACGACATCGCGCGATGCTCCCTTCGGCATCAGCTTAGGCACGAAACCGCCTTTGGCGCCGACCGGGACGATGACGGCGTTCTTGACCTGCTGCGCCTTCGCCAGTCCGAGAATTTCCGTGCGGAAATCCTGCGGCCGGTCGGACCAGCGGATGCCGCCACGCGCGACCTTGCCGAAGCGCATATGCACACCTTCCACGCGCGCCGAATAAATGAAGATCTCGAAGAGCGGGCGCGGAAGCGGGAGATCCGTGAGCTTGCGGCTCTCGAACTTGACGGAGATCACCGGTTTGAGCTGGCCATTCTTCTCCGTCTGGAAAAAATTCGTGCGGATTGACGACTGCACTGCGTTGACGAAGTGACGAAGGATGCGGTCTTCGTCGAGACTCTCGACCTTCTGCAGCTCTTCCTCGATGCGCGTGGCAATCGCGCTCTGCCCGGCGCGGCGCGCAGCATCGGCCCGCGGATCGAAACGCGCGTGGAACAACTCGACAATGTCGGCGGCAATGCCGGCATGTTTCACCAGCGTGGCCCACATATAGTCCTGCGAATACGGCACGCGAATCTGGCGCAGGAAGCGCGAGACCGTCCTGATCAGCGCGACATCGCGCCAGGCGAGACCGCGTTGCAGCGTCAGCGCGTTAAAGCCGTCGTTCTCGGCGACGCCGCGCATCACCATGAGAAACGCCGCTTCCAATCGCCCCTTGCTGCTGTCGAGATCGATCGTGCCGCCGTCGGCACGTTCGAGCAACATGTCGTGCAGCCAGGCGCCGCCCTCGCCTTGCGGCTCGACATGATACGTGCGCTCGTCCACTACGCGAAAGCCCATGTTTTCCAGCACCGGTACGCGTTCGGACAACGGCAGGGGCCGCGCGAAACTCCATACTTTCAGGCCGACCGAGCGTTGCTCTTCCTCAAGCCGATGATGGAAATCGACGCCAAGCGGTCTCTGTTCCGAAAGCCCCTCGACCACGCGAATGTCGCCGGCGGCAACCGTCGGCGCATAGGCTTCGTGGAATCCTTCCGAGAACGCATCGCGATAGTGGTTGAAAATCTCGCGCGCTTTCTCCGGCGGATTGAGCAGCTCGAGCGCGCGGCTGAGCCCGTCGGTCCAGGTGCGGATGATCGCCGACACTTCGCGCTCAAGCGTCGCGCGATCGAGGTCCGGTGATGCGCCGCTGCCGGAGCGGCCGATGATGAAGTGCACACGCACCAGCGACCCTTCGCCGGGGAAGTACGGATAGAACGCCGACACGCGGCCGATGAAGGCACGCGCCAGATAGGCGCCGATCTTTGTGCGGATATCGCTGTCGTAGCGTTCGCGCGGCACGAACACCAGCACCGAAACGAACCGATCGAAGCGGTCGCGCCGCGCGAGCACGCGCACGCGCGGGCGTTCGTCGAGCTGCAGGATCGCCAGCGCGAAGCTGTAAAGCGTGTCTTCATCGATCTGGAAGAGTTCGTCGCGCGGGTAGTGCTCGAGCACGTTCGCCAGCGCCTTTCCGGAATGGCTGCTCGCATCGAAACCGGCGCGCGCCTCGACCGCCGCGATCTTGCGCCGCAGGTACGGAATGCTATGCGCCGAGCGCGTATAGGCGCTGGATGTAAAAAGTCCGATGATCCGATGCTCACAGATCAGATTGCCGGTGGCGTCGAACCGTTTCACGCCGATATAGTCGAGATAAGCGCGCCGGTGCACGCGCGAGTGAATGTTCGCCTTGGCAACGATCAGCGGCCGCGGCTCCTTCAGGAACGCCATGATCTCCGGCGTGAACTCGAGAAGCTCGGTGCCGCGCTTGAGCACGCGCAATTCGCGCGAGCGCATGATGCCGAGCGCGCTTTTGAAATCCGGCTCCAGCGCTTGCCCGTCCAGGCGATAGTCGCGCAGGCCGAGGAAAGTAAAATTGTCGGCGAGAAGCCATTGCAGGAATTGAACGGCCTCCGCAATCTCATCGACCGGCAGCGGCGGTGGATTGCTTTTCAGTTCGGCGACGATCGCCTCCACGCGTTCGCGCATCGTCTTCCAGTCGTGCACCGCCACGCGCACTTCACCGAGCACGACCTCGAGCGCGCGCAAGAGCTCCTCGCGCGCCGCGTCATCGATGACCGAAGCCAGATGGATATGAATGAAGCTCTCGCGCTTGCTTTGCGCATCGTGTGCGCCGAGCGCGACCAGTTTGTCGTTGTCGCGCTTCACCCCGAACATCGGATGCGCGACCAGGCGCACGTCGAGTCGTCGTTCGGCAAGTTCGCCCATCACCGAGTCGACGAGGAAAGGCATGTCGTCGTTGACGATCTCGATCACCGAAACCGCCTTGCGTCCACCTGAAGCCATGAGCGGCACAGTCTCGCAACGGATCTTCGGCGTGCCCGGCGCGCGCTCCGACAGAAAATCATAGGCGCGCTCAGCCAGCGCGACGATGTCGTCAGCGCCGTAGCGCACGACATCCTCCGGCACGGATCGTCCGAAAAGTTGCGCGACGAATGTGCCCCGGATATCGCGACGACGGCGCGCCAATGCCGCGCCCGCCAGTTCGATCACGCTGCGGGCGGCTTTTTCCTCGTCACTGGCGGGAAGCTCAACGGCCATGGAACCTCGTGCTTCTTCGGGGAGTCGGTCGAGGCGCATTTGAAGTTTTCACCTTCTGCCGCGGAACGTCGAGAGCAACACACCATTTGGTGACGCGTCGGTGACAGGCGTCGGACCGCGTTGCACGCGCGGCATTTAACTCTCTGAAGAGAAAGACGAAATGCTGCCCGGCGGGTCGTATCGCGGCTACCCGGAACCATGTAGTCTTTGGGCGGATACGCTGAAATTCAAAGGACGGGAAATGCCCAAGGTCAGTAAATTGTCCAATAAAACACCCAGCAAATCAGCCAAAGCGACCCAACCGGTGCTGCGTGCCATCAAAGGGGGCAAGGGCGCTGCAAAAACACCGTCGACCAGGCACGATTCTGCAAAGACGCATCCGGCGGCGTCCGACGATGCGCCGATCATCGCCCTCAAGCTTGAGGCGGCGAAGCTTTCTCCGGCGATGGCTGCCTATTTCAAAAAATGCCAGGACAAGCTCGGTTTCGTGCCGAACGTCTTGCTCGCCTACGCCTTCGACATGGCCAAACTGGAAACCTTCGTTGCCATGTACAACGACCTGATGCTGGGCGACTCGAGCCTCTCGAAGCTCGAGCGTGAGATGATCGCGGTGGCGGTGTCCTCGCAGAACCGCTGCTACTATTGCCTGACCGCGCATGGCGCCGCCGTTCGCCAGTATTCCGGCAATCCGCTGCTCGGCGAACATCTCGTGATGAACTATCGCGTCGCGCGGTTGAGCAAACGCCAACGGTCGATGCTCGACTTCGCGGTGAAGCTCACCGCCTCGCCTTGGAGCGTGGAGGAAGACGAGCGCGAGCGGCTGCGCCGCGTCGGGTTCAGCGACCGCGACATCTGGGACATTTCCGCGGTGGCTGGTTTTTTCAATATGTCGAACCGCGTGGCGTTGGCGACTGACATGCGTCCCAACACGGTCTATCACGGGCAGGCGCGATAACCGCGGGCCTAAATTCTGCAGCTTTTGATGGGTTAGTGACCCTTACGTCCCCGCCACGGGGATGACAACAGAAGGTCCGTGATGCTCGTTCGCACCGTAACTCTCCTGATCGCGCTGATGTTTGGCGCCACAGCTTACGCGCAGGTGGCGCCGGTCACGCGGCCGTCGGTCATAACACCGGCGCAGACGATCACGGCCGGCAACGGCATGGTGGTGGCGCAGGAGCAGCGCGCCGCCCGCATCGGGATCGAAATTCTCGATCGCGGTGGCAACGCGGTGGACGCGGCGGTGGCGGTCGGGTTTGCGCTTGCGGTGAGTTATCCGCGCGCCGGCAATATCGGTGGCGGCGGCTTCATGGTCATCCATCTCGGCAAGACGGGTGAAGATGCCGCGATCGACTATCGCGAAACCGCGCCGGCTGCCGCGACCGAGAAGATGTTTCTCGATGCGAACGGCGAGGCCGATCCGAAAAAATCGCGCGACTCGGCCTTGTCGGTCGGCGTGCCCGGCACCGTCGCAGGTCTTGCGTTGGCGCACGAAAAATACGGTTCCGGCAAACTGACGCTCGCCGAACTGATCGAACCGGCGATCACGCTCGCCCGCAACGGGGTGGAGATCGTCGACGACATCGCCGACACGTTGCCGTTGGCGCAGCCGCGCATCGCGCGCTGGAAATCGAGCGCGCCGGTTTTCCTCAACAGCGACGGCACCGTGCTGATGCCGGGCCAGGATTTGTTGCAGCCCGACCTTGCGATCACGCTGCGCGCAATCGCCAGCGACGGACCGAAAGGGTTTTACGAAGGCCCGGTCGCGGACAAGATCGTCGCCGCCGTGCGCAAGGCCGGCGGCATCATGACCACGGATGACATGAAAAATTATCGTGCAATCCTGCGCGAGCCGGTGCGGGGAACCTATCGCGGCTACGACATTGTCGCGATGCCGCCGCCATCCTCCGGCGGCGTTCATCTGATCGAGATGCTCAACATCCTCGAAGCCTACGATCTTGCAAAGCTCAGCCGCGAGGAGTCGCTGCACATCATTGCCGAGGCAATGAAGCGCGCTTACGCCGATCGCGCGACATTCATGGGCGATCCCGACGCCGTGAAGATGCCGGTGGCCGGGCTGATATCGAAGAAATACGCAGCCGCGCTGCGCGCGCAGATCGGCCAGCGCGCCACGCCATCAACCGAGATTCGTTCCGGAAGCCCGGGCGATTTTGAAGGCCAGAACACCACGCATTTTTCCGTCATCGATCGCGACGGCAACGCCGTGTCGAACACCTATACGCTGAACTTCTCTTACGGCCTCGGTCTGGTCGCCGAAGGCACCGGCGTGTTGCTCAACAACGAGCTCGACGATTTCACTTCGAAGCCTGGAACGGCGAACGCGTATGGGCTCGTCGGCTACAACGCGAATCTGCCCGGGCCCAACAGGCGGCCGCTGTCGTCGATGACGCCGACCATCGTGATGAAGGACGGCAAGCCGTTCCTGATCACGGGCTCGCCCGGCGGCAGCCGGATCATCAGCACCGTGCTGCAGATCATCACCAATGTGATCGACTTCAATCTGGCGATTGATCAGGCGGTCAGCGCGCCGCGCGTACATCACCAATGGCAACCTGACGAGCTTTACGTCGAGCCGGGCATCAGCCCCGAGATCCTCGAAGGCCTGGTCAAGCGCGGCTACAAGGTGGTGCCGACGCCGCCGCAGACGTCGGCGAACTCGATCGAGATCACTACCGACGGTTACGTTGGCGCGGCCGACAGGCGCACGCGCGGCTCGCTCGCCGCCGGATACTGAGCGCGCCTGTCGCCCCTAGGGCTTTTGGCTTCCACGCGAATAAAAATGCGTGGTCATCAAGGCGGCGGGCGTTAAGGGGAACTAGGCAACCTATGGCGGATGCATCCGGCGCCCCCCGGATACCGCCGAAGCTTCGTCTATTGCTGTCGAGAAATTGGAGCGGGCGAAGGGATTCGAACCCTCGACCCCGACCTTGGCAAGGTCGTGCTCTACCCCTGAGCTACACCCGCGTCCGTTGGATTCATGGCCGAGCGGTGTCGGCCGCCAAGGCCGAACCTATAGCCAAAAGCCCGGCCCCAATGCAACCGTGGCAAAGGCGCCCAATCAGTAGGGGATGGCCCACCTTTCCCGCGCGCGCTGGTCTGGCGGGGGGCCGACCCACCAGGGTTCAGGTTACAGAAACCGTGATTTCCCGCCAAAACATTGGGCTGCATGCCTCGAACGACCAGTACTGACAGTCTTCGTGGACGTTGCCGGTGCCGATATTGATGTTTGCGCACCAGGGTCCTCGGCGGCCCGCGTCGCGCCTGCGTTAAAAGACACAACGGCAATGACGAGTGCCACGATCGACAGGATGCGCGCCATCTTTTACCTCTTCTGTTTCCTGCGATACAAACACGCCGCCCGCCGGAATATTGCCCCGCAATGCCTGCCACGCCCGACCAGCTCTTCACCGCGCTCGATAATCTCGGCATCAGGCATTTAACGGTGAAGCACCCCCCGCTGTTCACGGTCGAGCAATCACGAACTCTGCGCGGGCAGATTCCCGGCGGCCATACCAAGAACCTGTTTTTACGTGATAAGAAATACGCCATCTATCTGGTGGTCACTTCGGAAGATGCCGAGATCGATCTGAAGGGCTTGCACCGGCGGCTCGGCGCCAATGGACGCTTCTCGTTCGGTTCTTCGGATCTCATGCGCGAGGTGCTGGGCGTGGAGCCGGGATCGGTCACTCCGTTCGGCGTCCTCAACGATACGCAAGGCCGCGTGACCGTGGTGCTCGACGCTGCGATGATGGAGCACGAGACGCTGAACTATCACCCGCTGGTCAACACCATGACCACGTCGATCAATCGTGATGATCTCGTGAAATTCCTCGAATCCACCGGGCATATCCCGCGAATCGAGCGTCTTTCCGGGTGTGTCTCGACCCCGCCTTGATGATTGCATTACCTTCCCGGATAACCCATCTAATGCGGCAGGAACTCTGGTAGTGCGGCCGCTGATGGCCGGATAGGGCGAGACACGATGCTGCAAGACGGCGGGGCGGTGACGGCGACAGCGACGGCGGCCGATGTGGTCAAGGATACGACCACGCAAGGCTTCATGAAGGACGTGATCGAGGAATCCAAACGCCAGCCGGTGCTGGTGGATTTTTGGGCCCCGTGGTGCGGCCCCTGCAAACAGCTCACGCCGGTCCTAGAAAAAGCGGTGAAGGCGGCCAAGGGCAAGGTCAAGCTCGCCAAGATGAACATCGATGAGCATCCGGCCATTCCCGGCCAGATGGGCATCCAGTCGATCCCCGCGGTGATAGCATTTTCCAACGGCCAGCCGGTCGACGGCTTCATGGGCGCATTGCCGGAAAGCCAGGTGGCCGCGTTTCTCGAACGCATCACCAAAGGCGCGGTCGGCGCCGAGGAAAAGGATTTGCTGAAAGCGGCCGATGCCGCGCTCGCCGAAGGCAACGCCACGGGCGCCGCCGACATGTATGCACAGCTGCTCGCCGAGGATAGCACCAACGTGCCGGCGATTGCCGGCCTCGCGCGTTGCTATGTCGAGACCGGCGCGCTCGAACAGGCGAAACAGACCCTCGCTCTCGTTCCCGAAGCCAAGCGCAATGAGGCGGCGGTTGCCGCTGCCCGCGCAGCGCTCGAGATCGCCGAACAGGCGAAGTCGATCGGGCCGCTGGCCGATCTTGAGAAAAAGGTACTTGCCGATCCGCTCGATCATCAGGCACGCTACGACCTTGCCGTCGCACTAAATGCAAAAGGCAAGCGGGAAGATGCGGTTAAGCATCTGATCGATATCGTCAAGCGCGACCGCAAATGGAATGATGATGGCGCGCGCAAACAGCTCGTGCAGTTTTTCGAGGCCTGGGGCGCGACCGATCCGGCGACCGTGGAAGGACGCAAGCGTCTGTCTTCGATTTTGTTTTCGTAAGCTTTACGCCCCGGCGGCGGCACCGCGCGGCGGAGTAGTGAACGAAGATGCCGATGAACGCTCAGTATCGCGGGCCCATCGAAATGCCGGGAGTCATCCCGGTCTTTCCGTTGCCGGGTGCGCTCCTTCTGCCGCGCGGGCAGATGCCGCTGAATATTTTCGAGCCGCGTTACATTGCAATGATCGACGACTCGCTGCGCGACGGTCACCGGCTGATCGGCATGATCCAGCCCGACATCGCGCACACGGGATCGTCCGAAAAGCCGTCGCTCTACAAGATCGGCTGCGCCGGACGCATCACCCAACTCGCCGAGAGCGGCGACGGCCGCTATCTGATCGAGCTCACTGGTGTCGCGCGTTTCCGCATCGAGGAGGAGCTGAAGGTCGCAACGACTTACCGGCAATGCCGCGTGACCTATGCGCCCTTTGCCGACGACTTCATGGCACGCAAGGGTGAGAACGCCGTCGACCGCGCGGCGTTGCTTGTGGCTCTCACGGATTTTCTCAAAGCCAACGATCTGAAGGCTGACTGGGAAGGCATCGAAAAGGCGCCGAACGAAGCCCTGGTCAATGCGCTGTCGATGATGTCGCCCTACGGCACCGCCGAGAAACAGGCGCTTCTCGAAGCGCCCGATCTGAAGACGCGGGCCGAGATCCTCATCGCCATCACCGAGATCGAGCTCGCGAAGAAAAATACCGAGGGCGAACCGCAGTTACAGTAACGGCGAGCTCGCGCGTTGCATGCCCCGCGTCATGGCCGGGCTTGTCCCGGCCATCCACCTCTTTACCTCATGAAACGATCGAAGACGTGGATGCCCGACACATAGGCGTGCGAAAGCACGCCGTCCTACAGACGGCTATGGCTGGGCATGACGGAATTCCGCTTTCGATCCTCGATAGAATTTGGCAACGGTGGCCTGCCCAATTATCCTATGAACCTACTGACGATGCGGATGAATGAGAGGCCTCATGTCCACCGTCCCGCCTACCGAACGGCCACCGGATAGCGTCGATCCGAAACTGCTGGAAATTCTCGTCTGCCCTCTGACAAAGGGGCCGCTCGAATATGACGCCGCCCGCCACGAATTGATTTCGCGCAAGGCCAAGCTCGCCTATCCGATCCGCGACGGCATACCGATCATGCTGCCGGAAGAAGCGCGTCGGCTCGAATAACGTCGGCGCGTCGGTTTCCACCTCATCGCCGGGCTTGTCCCGGCGATCTTGCTTCGCTGTGCCGCAAGACCAAAGAATATCAGGGAGTGAATCGCAATGATAAAAATCTGGGGCCGCAATACATCGTCCAACGTGCAGAAGGCGATGTGGGCCGTCGGCGAACTCAAGCTCGAACATGAGCGTATCGACGTCGGCGGCGCGTTCGGCAAAAACAAGGAGCCCGCCTATCTGGCAATGAATCCGAACGGTCTCGTTCCTACCCTCGAGGAGGAAGACGGCTTCCTGCTCTGGGAATCAAATTCGATCGTCCGCTATCTCGCCGGCAAGCACGACAAAGGCGGTGCACTCGAACCCAAGGACCCCAAACAGCGTGCGATCGCGAGCCAATGGATGGACTGGCAGCTATCAGTGCTGGGACCGGCCATCACGCCGGCATTCTGGGGTTTGATCCGAACGCCAGCGGAAAAACGCGACATGGCCGCGATCAAGGCGTCGCAGGAAAGAACCACCGACGCGATGAAAATGCTCGATGCGCGACTGGGCAAGACCGAGTACGTCGCGGGCCCCTCTTTCTCCTACGGCGACATTCCCGTCGGAATCATGTGCTACCGCTTCGTGCAGCTCGTGCCGCAGCGGCCGCCGATGGCCAATCTCGACCGCTGGTATGGCGCCATTTCCCGGCGCAAGGCATTCCATGATTACGTCGGCAGCGTTCCGCTGACGTGACGACCCCGTCGCGCGCCTCCGCAGCTTGTGCCGATGACTACGGCTCTTGCCCTGATCAGCCTCGCACTGCCGGCTTCCCAATAATCGATTGCGCTCGCGTTCATATCGAAGAGATCGTAAGGCGATTGCTCGCTGAAGCCTGAAGCGATTGCTTACAGCACTTCGCCTTTGAGCAGTTTCGGCACGTCGCCGGTGAAGCCCGCTGCCTCGCGGATGAACATGCGTTTGAGCACAGGCATCCGTTCCACCATGCCAAGTCCGACATCGCGCACAAGCCGCAATACATCGGAATGATTGGAGAAGAGACGGTTAAGCCCGTCCGTCGTGACGCCCATCATCATGGTGTCAAAGCGCCGCCAGCGCTGATATCGCTCGAGCACATCCACGCCACCCGGATCGAGTCCGAGGCGCGCGGCATCGGCAATGGCTTCCGCCAGCGCAGCTACGTCGCGCAGCCCCATGTTGAGACCTTGTCCGGCGATGGGATGAATGATGTGCGCAGCGTCACCGACCAGCGCCAGCCTGTCGCCGATGAAGGTGCGTGAAGTAAACAAGCCGAGCGGAAATGCGCGGCGTGGTCCGGCCACGGTCAGTTCGCCGAGGCGCAGGCCGAAGCGCTTTTCCAGTTCGGCGTGGAATTCGCCATCGGGCAGCGCGACGATACGTTCGGCTTCGCGCGCGTTTTCTGTCCACACGATCGAGCATCGCTTGCCAGTCAGCGGCAGGATCGCGAACGGTCCTGCAGGCAGGAAATGCTCTTCTGCGCGACCGCCATGATCGCGCTCGTGCCCGACCGTCGTCACGATGGCCGCCTGGTCGTAATTCCAGCCGTAACTTGTGATGCCCGCCTGCTCGCGGATAACCGAATGCGCGCCGTCAGCACCGACCAGAAGACGGGTGGAGATTGATCCGCCCTCGCCCAGCGCGACTACGACCGAATTTTTGCCTGTCTCGAAACCGGTGACCTTGCCGGCGCGCAGGTCGACGCCGAGGTCCTCCGCCTTTGAGACCAGCGCATCCACCAGATGGCGGTTCTCGATCATGTGCGCAAACGGCTCGCCCTCTTCCACGTCGCCGCCAAAGGCAAGAAATGTGGGCCGTACCGCGTCATCGAGCTTTGAATCGGTCACGACCATGTGGAGGATCGGCTGCGCGTCGGCTGCGACGGCATCCCAGACGTTGATCGCTTCGAACAGGCGCCGCGCGGCGGCAGCGATTGCCGAGGCGCGAGGGTCTTTCGACTGGGCGTGCGCGAGCGCGGGATCAATGACCGTCACCGCAAACGGATTGCCCAGGCCCTGACGCAGCGCGATCGCCAGCGCGAGACCGGCAAAACCGGCACCGCCGATGACGACCTCGGCTTGTGGCGCGTGTGCGGGAGTGGCCATGTTTACGGACATTCCTTGTAAATCTCGCCGCAGCATAGCAGGTTGGGGCAGATTTTGACCTATCCGGGTTTTGCGCATGGCCTCCGCCATTCAGGATCTTCTCGACATTCTCGATCTCGAACCGCTGGAAGTGAACCTGTTCCGCGGCCGCTCGCCGCAGAGCGGCTGGCAGCGGGTGTTCGGCGGGCAGGTCATCGGCCAGGCATTGGTGGCGGCCGTGCGGACCGTCGATGTCCGTCCGCCGCATTCGCTGCACGCCTATTTCCTGCTGCCCGGCGATCCAAAAGTTCCGATCATCTACGACGTCGATCGGATGCGTGACGGCAAGAGCTTCACCACGCGACGCGTCACCGCGCGGCAGCACGGTCATCCTATCTTCTCGATGCTGGTGTCATTTCATTCAGATGAACCGGGCCTGACCCATCAGGCAAAAATGCCGGATGTGCCGCCACCGGAGAAACTTCCGAGCGACTCCGATATGCGCGAGAAGTTGCTGCCGATGATGCCTGATCCGGTGCGGCGCTATTACGAGCGCGAGCGACCAATTGAATTTCGGCCGGTCGAGTTCGATCGCTATCTCGGAAAGAAGTATCCCGACGGACAGTTCAATGTCTGGATCCGCACCACCGGAAAGTTACCGGATCTGCCTGCCATCCATCAATGCGTGCTCGCCTATGCATCCGACATGATGCTGCTCGATACCGCGCTCGCGCCGCACGGCCGCACCCTTTTCGGAAATGAATTCATGGCTGCGAGCCTCGATCACGCGCTCTGGTTCCATCGTTCGTTTCGCGCCGACGATTGGCTGCTTTACGCACAGGACTCCCCGAACTTGCACGGCTCGCGCGGCTATGCGCGTGGACTTATATTCAGCCGTGACGGGGTGCTGGTTGCCTCGGTGGCGCAGGAAGGCTTGGTACGCGAGCGGCGGAAAACCTGATTGCACAATGAAGTATTTGCTGGCAGGTTGCATTGTTCTCATTTTATACGCGACCGCCGCGCTTGGCGCATCGGGCCGGCAACATGCGCCGCCCGGTTCGTTCGAGGGCGCACCGCCGGAGTTCACGCATTTCACTACGGCCGAGCTTTCAAGAGGCTTTCTCGCGTTGGCGTTCGGATCCGATCTGCGCATCGGTGCACGCCCGCTCGGCATCCGTCGCTTCGATCGTCCGATACGCGCGCGTGTCATCGGCGGTGGCAGCGTCGACCGCACGATCGCGATGTCGCGTATCATCGAAGAATATGCGAACGAAGTACCGGCCCTGGGATTGGGCTTTGCATCATCGGCGGCAGCTCCCGACATCGAGGTACGCCTAATCGACGAAAAAGATTTTCAGTCCGCATTGCAGGAGGCCTTCGGCGCCAAAGTGGCCCGTGACTTCGTCAGCCGCACCGACCCGCAGTGCATGACGAGCGTCAAATCGATGGCCGACGGAAAGATCGTCCACTCGGCGTCTTTCATCATCGTCGACAAGGGCGAGGACGTTTTCCTCGACTGCGCCTATCACGAATTGCTGCACGCATTCGGGCTGTCCAATCACGACCAGCACAACCCGTGGACCACCCTCAACCAGAACCGCATGGTTGGCTATCTCACGGTCTACGACCGCTCTTTGCTGACCCTGCTCTACGATCCGCGGATCAAGCCAGGGATGACCGCGAGTCAGGTGCGCGCCGTTTTGGCCCGCATCATCGCGGAGCACGGCTTCGCTTCCTCCAATCGGAGATAAGTCAGTGTTACTGACCCACTTTGCCTGGATTTGTGGCGACTGCCTGTGGGTAGAGCAATAACCCGCTTAAACTTTAGGCCACCCCTCGGTAGCTTGTGCATCCGCGCCCGCACGGCCGAGGCCGCGCGGCTTTTTTTCTTTCACGGCACCGGAGCTACCGGGACCGAATCGTTTTCGGGGCAGGCAACTCATGAAGATGGTCATCGCTATCATCAAGCCATTCAAACTCGACGAGGTGCGCGAGGCCCTCACACGCCTCGGTATCCACGGCATGACCGTGGGTGAGGTCAAAGGCTACGGGCGGCAGAAGGGCCACACCGAAATCTATCGCGGCGCCGAATACGCGGTGAATTTCCTTCCCAAGCTCCGGCTCGAGATTGCCATCGACAGCGACCAATTGAGCGGCGTCATGGAAGCGCTCGCGGCCGCGGCCCGCACCGGACAGATCGGCGACGGAAAAATCTTCGTCCTCGATCTGGAAAATGCGGTGCGCATCCGCACCGGCGAGACCGACGCCGACGCACTCTAAAAAATGAAAACGCACACTGGGGGATGACATGACACGGGCATTCGTGCGCCTTGCTCCGACCACCATCGCCGCTGCCCTTCTCGCTTCGCCCGCGTTCGCACAGGGCGCTAAGATCGACCGCGCCGACACAGCCTGGATGATCAGCGCGACCGGTCTGGTGCTGATGATGACGATCCCCGGTCTTGCATTGTTCTACGCCGGCATGGTGCGCAAGAAGAACGTGCTCGCAACGATGGCGCAAAGTCTCGCCGCCACGTTTCTGGTTTCCATTCTCTGGGCGGTCGTGGGTTACAGCCTCGCATTCACCGGCGATGGCGCCTTCATCGGCACGCTTGACCGTATCTTTCTCAACGGAATGGCGATGGATGACATCTCACCGCTGGCGAAGACGATTCCGGAAAGCCTGTTCATGATCTACCAGATGACTTTCGCCATCATCACGGTGGCGCTGGTCGCAGGCTCGGTTGCCGATCGCCTGCGTTTCTTGGCTTTTCTGTTGTTCTGTGCGTTCTGGCTGCTGCTTGTCTATGTGCCGATCGCGCACTGGGTTTGGGGCGGCGGATTCCTCGGTTCAGCCGGCGTGATTGATTTTGCCGGCGGCACGGTGGTGCACCTGAACGCGGGCGTCGCTGGACTTGTCGCGGCTTACGTGCTCGGTGCGCGGCGCGGTTACGGCACCGACAACCTCGCGCCATACGATCTCACTCTGGCGGTGATCGGCACCGGTCTTCTGTGGGTCGGCTGGTTTGGATTCAATGGCGGTTCGGCATTGGGCGCAAACTCGCGCGCGGCGATGGCGATCGTGTCCACGCATCTTGCGGCGAGCGCAGGCGCCTTCACGTGGATGGCGCTCGAGTGGTGGACGCGCGGCAAGCCGTCCGTCCTCGGAATGATCTCCGGCGCGGTCGCCGGGCTTGGAACGATCACGCCTGCGTCCGGCTTCGTGATGCCGATGCAGGGAATCCTGATCGGCATCATCGCCGGCGGCGTGTGCTTCTGGGCCTGCACCTGGTTGAAACTCAAGGCCGGTTACGATGATTCGCTCGATGTGTTCGGCGTGCACGGGGTTGGTGGATTTACCGGCACGCTCCTCGCCGGCGTCTTTGCCGTCGGCGCGCTCTCCGTTAGCGCGGAAATGCCGAACGGAGTTCAGGGCCTGCTCGAAGGCAATCCGCAGCAGGTCGTCATGCAAGTCTACGGCCTTGCGGTGACCTTGCTCTGGTCGGGCGGGATGACCTTCATCATCCTCAAGGTCATCGGCGCGCTGGTGGCGTTGCGGGTGAAAAATGAGGACGAGGTCATGGGTCTCGACGTGAGCCTGCACGGCGAAGCCCTGCAATGAGCACTGACTATTTTTTAAGCAGCCCTTCTGGCCATTGGCGCTACTTTAAGCGCCAGCCCCCGACCGCATTTCGCTCGGTCGGAGGACCTCCTGGTTCTCGGCGGTAAATCAATAGGATAGGCGCGTCGTCGGCATCTGGCACGGCGTTTGATTCTATCCCTGCGGCTGTGCCCGCGAAGCGACCTTTGTGGGCGGAGGCTCAGTGAACCCGCCCGCACTGCGTGACGTAACAAACGGGCTCAAGCGGGGATCGAATCCATGAAGATCGTCATGGCAGTTATCAAACCCTTCAAGCTCGACGAGGTCCGTGACGCTCTGACCTCCATAGGCGTGCAAGGGCTCACAGTTACCGAGGTCAAAGGTTACGGGCGTCAAAAGGGGCACACGGAAATCTATCGTGGGGCCGAGTATGCGGTGAGCTTTCTGCCGAAAATCAAGATCGAAGTGGCGGTAGACACCAAGCAAGTCGACAAAGTCATCGGCGCAATCACCGGCGCCGCGAAAACCGGACAGATCGGCGACGGAAAAATCTTCGTCTTCAATCTGGAAAACGCCGTGCGCATCCGCACCGGCGAGACCGATACCGCGGCGCTCTAGTACCCGCACCGCAAACAATACGGACAGGAGTAAGACCATGACGTTGAAGAAATCGTCCCGTGCGGGGCTATTCGCTCTCGCGTTCGGGATTCTGATGTGCCTCTTCCTGAGCGTAGCGCACGATGTTGCATACGCGCAGGCTCCGGCGGCGGCGCCCGCCGCTGCACCCGCGACGCCGCCGGCACCACCGCCGGCTTGCGCCAGCGATCCGGATCCGAAGAAAGCGGTTCTTGAGAAGTGCACGCCGAATTCAGGCGACACCGCCTGGATGCTGACCTCAGTCGCACTCGTTCTGATGATGACCATCCCGGGCCTCGGCTTGTTCTACGCAGGCATGGTGCGAAAGAAGAACGTCGGCGATACCGTGATGACGAGCTTTGCCGTCACGTGTCTCGTCACGATCATCTACGCGGTCATTACCTACAGTCTCGCCTTCACGCCCGGCTCGCCCTTTATCGGCGGCACCAGCAGAGCGTTCCTGCAAGGCATATTGAGCGACATATCGACAGGCATCGGCACTCCGAACGGATTGGCCGTGACCATTCCTGAATCGGTATATCTCTGCTTCCAGATGACATTCGCCATCATCACTCCGGCCCTGATTGCCGGGGCTTTTGCTGAGCGTATGAAGTTTTCGGCCATGCTGTGGTTCATCGGCCTCTGGGCAATCCTGGTCTATGCGCCGATCGCGCATTGGGTCTGGGGCTCGGACGGCTTCATGTCCAACGGCAACTCCGACGCCTGGTTCAAGGTCCTCGACTTCGCGGGCGGCACGGTGGTGCACATCAACGCAGGCGTCGCCGGCCTGATGTGTGCGATCTGTCTCGGCAAGCGCAAGGACATGGGTCCTCCACACAACATGGTGCTGACCTTCATCGGCGCCTCGCTGCTGTGGGTCGGCTGGTTCGGATTCAATGCTGGCTCGGCCGTCACCGCCGGCATGCAGGCCGGTATGGCCATGACCGTGACGCAAATCGCCACCGCGGTCGCGGCCTTTAGCTGGATGCTCGTCGAGTGGGCCGTTCGCGGCAAACCCACCGTCATCGGCATTTGCTCAGGCGCGGTCGCCGGTCTTGTCGCCATCACACCGGCTTCTGGTTTCGTCGGTCCCGCCGGCGCAATGGCGATCGGTGTCGCGGCGGGCGTGCTCTGCTACTGGGGCGTGACCGGACTGAAGCGCATGATCGGCGTCGATGATGCACTCGATTGCTTCGGCGTACATGCTGTCGGCGGCATTGTCGGCGCGCTGCTAACTGGCGTGTTTGCTATCGAACAGTACGGCGGCACCGCCGGCCTGATTGAAGGAAACCCGGCTCAGATGATCAATCAGGTCCAGGGCATCGTCATCGTGTTCGTCTACGACGCGGTCATCTCCCTGATCCTCCTAAAGATCATCGATGCCGTGATCGGTCTGCGCGTCTCCGACGAAGTCGAGCGTGAGGGCCTTGACCTCGCGCTGCACGGTGAGGTGGTCCAGTAGGACCTGACAGTCAGCGGTAGGGGCGGAAACCCGGCACTGTCCCTTCCGTCGAGACCCCGGTTCGCAAGGACCGGGGTCTCTCTTTTTGGAGCCCTTTTTTACGCCGCGGGGAGCAAAAAGAGCCCGAATTTCCGATGGTTAATCGGGTCTTAACCTCGCCCTCTTTATTGTGTCGAAACCCTGTGCCGCGGGCTCGACCCGCTGTGTTGACTTATGTCCATGATGACCGCCCAGCGCGAGCCGACGTCCCCTACTGCTCCGGCGGTTGATTCCCGCTCACCTTTCGTGCGGCTGACCGAGCTGATTGCCGGCATCGAACCCGGCAAGCCCGTCATCAATCTCTCGGTTGGCGAGCCGCAGCATCCGATTCCGAAATTTGTCGGGCCGACGCTTGATGCGCATCTCGCCGAGTTCGGCCGCTATCCCACAAACAAAGGCATCGAACCGTTTCGCCGCGCGGTCGCCGCGTGGCTCGGCCGCCGCTTCAAGCTTGCCCGCCCGGTGGATCCCGAAAACGAAGTACTGGTGCTCAACGGCACCCGCGAAGGTCTGTTTCTGGCGGCGATCGCGGCAAACCGCTGGGTCACGCGTCGCGCAGGCAAGCAGGCGGTTCTCATTCCAAATCCCTTCTACGCCGCCTATGCGGCCGGCGCGCTCGCGGCGGATTGTGAACCGGTTTATTTGCCAGCGACGCGCGAAAGCGGGTTTCTTCCCGATCTCAATGCACTCGATGACGCGCTGCTGGCGCGTACTGTTGCCTGTTACATCGCATCGCCTTCGAACCCGCAGGGTGCCGTCGCCGATCGCGCCTATCTCGACCGGCTTGCGCATCTCGCGCGGCGATTTGGCTTCCTCGTCTTCGCCGACGAATGTTACTGCGAGATCTACAGCAGCAATGCACCGGCCGGAATGCTGGAAGCGGCCGGACCTGATTTCGCCAACGTCGTCGTCTTTCACTCTCTGTCGAAGCGTTCGAGCCTGCCGGGCCTGCGGGTCGGCTTCGCCGCCGGGGACCGGCGATTTCTCGCGCCATATCTCGAATTGCGCAACGTCGCGGCGCCGCAGGTGCCGACACCGGCCCAATATGTGGCGATCGCCGCCTACGGCGACGAGACGCATGTGCAGGAAAACCGTGAGCTCTATTCCGCAAAATTCGATCTCGCCGATCAGATCATCAGCGGGCGCTACCGATACGTGCGACCAGCCGGCGGATTTTTTCTCTGGCTGGACGTTTCGAAACACGGCGGCAGTGAGATGGTGACTAGGAAATTGTGGTCGGAAGCCGGAGTGCGCGTCGTCCCGGGACGCTACCTCGCGCGCGAGCAAAACGACGGCAGCAATCCCGGTGAAGGCTATATCCGGGTTGCCATGGTTCAGGACAAAGCAGTTACGGCAGAGGCACTACATCGCCTCGTTGCCGTTCTGGGGTAGGGATGTAACCGCATGCGGGCAGCAGATCGCAGCCTCGACATCATCACTTTTGTTTCGGATCACTTCCGCGACATCATCCGGCGCCGGCTGAGCGAACTTGCCGGTCTCGCGCTGATCTCGCTGGCAGTCCTCGGCGCCATAGCGCTGGCCACGTGGTCCATCCAGGACCCATCTCTCAGCCATGCTACGCAGAAGCCCATCCACAATCTCCTCGGCTTCCCCGGCGCGATCTTCGCTGATCTGGCGATGCAGCTCCTCGGTCTCGCCTCCATCCTGCTTCTGGTGCCGGAACTACTGCTCGGCTGGCGATTGCTTTCACACAAGCCGGTCGGCGCGAAATGGCGCAGCCTGCTGTGGATCGTGGCGACATTCCTTGCGGCCGCGTTCGCCTCGACACTGCCGCACATAGGATCGTGGCCGCTTCCAACTGGACTCGGCGGTGTTGCCGGCGACGCCGTATTGCGAGCGCCCGCATGGGTTTTCGGTTCGCCGCTCGGCGGCTTCATGCGTTTCATCCTGTGCATCGTCTTTAGTCTGGCGACGGCGGTGATACTGCTGCTGGCTGCACGTGCCCCCGACGACGTTGAAAAATCCGCAGCGCGCGAGGTCGACGACGAAGAGGACAGCGAAAGAGACGATGCCGATCACGCCTCGGCGTGGCTCGGCATGATTGTGCATGCGCTTCTGAGCTGGAAGGCACACATTGGGCGCATGATTCGAGGTGAATCCCGCGCGCGCACACCAATGCCTGTGGCGCAAGGCCCGCGCCGGGAGCCACGTTTCGACGGCGAAGACGACGAATACGAAGACGAAGGTGAGGAAGATGACGATGAGGACGCCCCGGCACCGCGCCGGCGCGCTGCTGCGCGCGTGCCGTCACGTCGCGGCGGGAATGGTTACACATTGCCTTCGCTGAATCTTCTGGCTGTGCAGCGCGCGAGCGAACGCACGACCTTGTCGCGCGACATCATCGACGGCAACGCGACCGCACTGGAAAGCGTGCTGCAGGATTTCGGCGTGCGTGGCGAGATCATCAATGCGCGCCCAGGACCTGTCGTCACCCTCTACGAACTCGAGCCGGCGCCCGGTATCAAGTCTTCGCGCGTGATCGGATTAGCCGACGACATTGCGCGTTCGATGAGCGCCGTGTCGGCCCGCGTTGCCGTCGTGTCCGGTCGCAACGCAATCGGCATCGAATTGCCGAATCCGGTTCGCGAGAAAGTTTACCTGCGCGAATTGCTGACCGGGAATGACTACAACGAAAGCGCGGCGAAGCTGCCGCTCTGCCTCGGCAAGACGATCGGCGGCGAATCCGTGATCGTGGATCTGTCGCGCATGCCCCATCTGCTGATCGCCGGCACCACCGGGTCCGGCAAATCGGTCGCGATCAATACGATGATCCTTTCGCTGGTCTATCGGCTGCGGCCGGATCAGTGCCGGTTGATCATGGTCGATCCCAAGATGCTCGAACTGTCCGTCTACGACGGCATCCCCCATCTGCTTACGCCGGTCGTCACCGATCCGAAAAAGGCGGTGGTCGCCCTCAAGTGGGCCGTGCGCGAGATGGAAGGCCGCTACAAGAAAATGTCAAAGCTCGGCGTGCGCAACATCGATGGCTATAATGCGCGCGTCGCCGAAGCACGTGCGAAAGGCGAAACGCTCACCCGCACGGTCCATACCGGCTACGACAAGGAAAGCGGGCAGGCCGTTTACGAGAAAGAAGAACTCGAGCTTGAACCGCTGCCTTTCCTGGTGGTGATCGTCGACGAGATGGCCGACCTGATGATGGTTGCCGGCAAGGACATCGAAGGCGCCATCCAGCGTCTTGCGCAGATGGCCCGCGCTGCCGGAATTCACGTGATCCTGGCAACACAACGGCCTTCAGTCGACGTGATCACGGGTACCATCAAGGCGAATTTCCCGACCCGTATCTCGTTCCAGGTGACGTCCAAGATCGACAGCCGCACCATCCTGGGAGAACAGGGTGCCGAACAACTGCTCGGCCAGGGCGACATGCTCTACATGGCAGGCGGCGGCCGAATTAACCGCGTCCATGGACCGTTCGTATCGGATGACGAGGTCGAGAAGGTCGTTCGCCATCTGAAGGCGCAGGGCGCGCCGGAATACCTCGAAGAGGTGACAGCAGGCGGCGAGGAAGACGAGGATGGAAATCCGGTGTTCGACGCAACCGGCATGGGCCTCGCCGAAGGCGGCGACCTCTTTCAACAGGCCGTTGCAATCGTGAAACGGGACCGCAAGGCCTCAACTTCCTACATCCAGCGCAGACTCCAGATCGGCTACAATCGCGCGGCGACCATCATGGAGCGCATGGAAGAGGAAGGCATCGTCGGGCAGGCCAACCATGCGGGCAAACGCGAGATCCTCATTCCCGAAAATCCGGCGGACGACCGGTATTGAGAATCGCCGCATTCGCGATTAAGCCGGAATCTCGCGAAATCCGTTGGGGCCGCGAAATCGCCACAGCCGGCCCATATACAGCCTATCAAGATACCGCAGGGGCGCGGAGGCAGAGAACGTGATGGCACTGGATCAACGGCGAACGGGCTGCAAACTGGCATTTGTGGCGTTGTTGGCCTGCCTTACGGCCCCTGCTATCGCCCAGGTCCCGCTTCCGTCTGCGCGCCCGACTTCGCCCGCCCAGGCGGCCCCGCCGGCACCCCTAGCCAAGCCGGTGGTCCCGGCTCCCGGTCGTCAGACCGCACCAGTGCCGCAGCAGAGCCCGGTGTTCAATCCATTCGCCGCGCTGCTCGGCAAACCGACCACTCCGAACAGCCTGAGCGCCGAACAGCGCGCCATCGTCGACCGCGTCAATGGCTATCTCTCCGGGGTCCAGGCGCTGTCCGGAAACTTCATCCAGATCGGACCCGATGGCTCGCGGACGCAGGGTGATTTCGTCATCTCCAAGCCGGGCCGGGTGCGCTTCGAATACGACGACCCGAGCCCGATCGAGCTGATTGCCGATGGCTCTTCGGTGGTCGTGCGCGATCGCCGGCTGGCGACTCAGGATGTGTATCCGCTGTCGCAGACGCCGTTGCGCTTCCTGTTGGCTGATCGTGTCGATCTTGCGAAGGAGACGCACCTCGTTGCCGTTTACGCCGACGACGGGTTCGTCACTGTGGTTGCCGAGGAGAAGAGTGGCATTGTCGGCACCAGCCGCCTGATGATCATGTTCAACGCCAAGGACATGCAGCTCAAGCAATGGACCGTGACCGATCCGCAGGGCTACGACACGACGGTTGCGGTTTACAATCTCGATACGAGCAAGCGCCCCGATCCGGCGTTGTTCAAGATCGACTATACGAACTACCACAATTGATGTTGCGCGCTGCGCAACGTCACAGGCACGCCCTGCCCCGGGTATCCACGTATCCGCGAGGAAATAAGACGTGGATGGTCGCGACAATCCCGGCCATGACGTTGGAAAATCCGTCGTCTGCATCATAGATTCCCGCAATGCCTTTCAAGGTTACCACCTGGAACATCAACTCGGTCCGGCTGCGAATTGATCTGGTCGCGAGATTTCTGAAAAGCACGCAACCCGATGTGCTCTGCCTGCAGGAGACCAAGTGTGCGGATGACGCTTTCCCGATAAAGCGTTTCAAGCGTCTCGGCTACGAGCACGCCGCTCTCAATGGACAGAAAGGCTATCACGGCGTCGCCGTAGTCTCGCGCGTTCCGTTCGAGCGGATTGACATGCAGAATTTCTGCGGCAAGGTCGATTGCAGGCACATCGCCGTGGTGCTGGGAGAACGCGCCGGTCTGAAGGACCCGGTTACCCTGCACAACTTCTATGTCCCGGCAGGCGGAGACGAGCCCGATCCCGAGATCAATCCGAAATTCCAGCACAAGCTCGGCTTCCTCGATGAGATGCGCGCGTATGCCGGCCTGAAGCCGGAAAAATCCGAGCGCGCGATTCTCGTGGGCGATCTCAACGTCGCACCGCTCGAGCACGACGTGTGGAGCCACAAGCAGATGATCAAGGTGGTGTCCCACACGCCTGTCGAATGTGAGAAGCTCGTCGCCGCGCAGACCTCCGGCGGCTGGATCGACTGCATGCGCGTGCACACGCCCGAGCCAGAAAAGCTCTACACTTGGTGGAGCTACCGCGCGATGGACAACTGGCGCGCGGCAGATCGCGGCCGCAGGCTCGATCATATCTGGGGTTCGGATGCAATCGCGGGGCAGGTTTCGACGATCGACATTGCCAAGAGTTATCGCGGTGCAAAGCGGCCGTCCGACCACGTGCCGGTGACGGCAACCATCGAAGTCTGACGCTATCTCTTCTGGCCTTTTTCCAGCGCCCGTTTCACACCTGCGAGCTCTTTCGACCAGACCTGCAAGCGTGCGGCCATGCTCTCGCGCAATTTGTCCGCCGCAGCCGGATAGCCCTCGAGCATCTTCCGGAAGAGGCTGCGTGATATCCGCACCACGACCGTCGGCTCTTTGGCGATGGCCGTTGCCTGACAAACCGTATTGGTGAGCAAAGCCAGCTCGCCGATCAGCGTCCCGGGTCCGACCGTGATCTCGCTGCCCTCGGAGACCGTGCCCGGTTCGAGAATCAACGAACCCTCCTGCACGACGTAGCCGCCATCGGCGAGCTCGCCGGCATAGAACAGCACCGCCCCGCTTTGCAAAGTCCGAGTTTCGGCGCCGATGGCCAAAATGTGCAGGGCTTGCTTGCCGAGCGTCGCCAGCGCCGGCACTTGTTCGAAAAACGCGATGTCCTCTTCGAGACCCATGGTTATGGAGACGCCGTGGTCGGTTGCTCAACCATCCATCGTCCCGAAAGCGGGGACCAGCAGGTCATGCGAGGGAGAAGAGTGCCGTTCGTTATTCTCACGGCACCAGTTTATAGCCACCCGCCTCGGTCACCAAGATAGCCGGAATGGCGGCATCCTTTTCGACCTTCTGGCGGAGGCGGTAGATGTGCGTTTCCAGGGTATGGGTGGTGACGCCCGAATTGTAACCCCAGACTTCCTGCAGCAGGGTTTCACGCGATACCGGTTTCTGCCCGGCGCGATAAAGGTAACGCAGAATAGCCGTTTCCTTTTCAGTCAGCCGAACCTTGCTGCCTTTCGGATTGAGCAGCAACTTCGAACTCGGCCTGAACGTGTAGGGCCCGATGGCGAAGACGGCATCTTCGCTGGCTTCGTGCTGGCGGAGTTGCGCGCGGATACGTGCAAGCAAGACCGCAAACCGGAACGGCTTGGTGATGTAATCGTTCGCCCCGGATTCGAGACCGAGAATGGTGTCGGAATCGGTGTCGTGGCCCGTCAGCATGATGATCGGCGCCTTGAAACCGCTCTTGCGCAAAATGCGCACCGCTTCGCGGCCGTCCACATCCGGGAGGCCCACGTCCATGATCACTAGATCGACCGGGCCGGTCTTCGCGGCCTGCACGCCCTTGGTTCCGCTATCAACCGAAATGGCGTCGAATTCCTCGTGCAGCGCCAGCTGCTCAACAAGCGCCTCGCGGAGTTCGGCGTCGTCATCAACAATCAGGATTGTTCGCTTATTGGCCATCGTTTAAAGGCCCCTCCAGGGCGTGAAACGAGACCCCTGTCATGGTCGCGGGGTAGACCATTCATCGTTAAAAAGCGCAAGTAGGAACTGATACTTAAGATTCCAACCGGTCCGTCGCACTAATGCAAAAACGATCCTTGTCCCGGGTCACAGTACGCCACAAGGCAGGTGATTCAAGCCGCGGCTGGCTCATAGCAGGAATGCTGGCGATACCAGTGGCACTTGGTCGTGGCGGGATCAAGGCTAACAAGCGCGAGGGCGATGGTGGTACGCCGCGCGGCAGTTTCCGCCTGCGGCAATTGTGGTGGCGTGCCGACAAGCATCCGCGACCGACGACCTCGCTGCCGGTGCATCGAATTACGCCTGACGATGGGTGGTGCGAGGACCCGGCCGACCGGCGGTACAATCGCCGGATCAAAGTGCCTGCCAGTTCTTCGGCTGATCGACTGTCTCGCAAAGACAACCTCTACGATTTCATCATCGAGATTGATCACAATACGCGCCCACGCGTTGCAGGACGCGGCAGTGCGGTATTCATCCACGCAGCAAGAAAAGGCTTTGCTCCAACCGCGGGTTGCGTCGCGCTCGAACTCGACACCTTGCGCCGAATGCTGTCGCGTCTCGGTCCACGTACGAGGATTGTTGTCGAATAGACCGCAAGCGCGCTACTTGCCGCGCTCGCCGAAAATCGCGCTGCCGATACGGACGTGCGTAGCGCCAAGCGCGATCGCGGTGGCAAAATCCGCGCTCATGCCCATGGAGAGAAACTTCAACCCATTGCGCTTCGCGATCTTGGCGGTCAGCGCAAAGTGCGGTCCGGGAGCTTCGTCAAGCGGAGGAATGCACATGAGACCGGAGATTGTCAGCCCGTATTGATCGCGACACGCTGCCAGGAATGCGTCCGCATCCTGCGGCAGGACACCCGCCTTTTGCGGCTCGGCGCCGGTGTTGATTTCGGCAAACAGTGTCGGTCGCCGTTGCTGTTTGCCCATCTCTTTCGCCAAAGCTTCGCAGAGACTTGCCCGATCGACGGAATGAATCGCATCGAAAAGCGCGATCGCTTCTTTCGCCTTGTTCGACTGCAACGGGCCGATGAGATGCAATTGCGTACCCGGATGTTTCGTAAGCAAAGCTGGCCACTTTGCTTTTGCCTCCTGAACACGGTTCTCGCCGAAAACGCGCTGACCCGCACCGATTGCCGGCTCGATATCATCCGCGGCGAATGTCTTGGAAACTGCGATCAGCGTTGCGTCCGCGGGATCGCGGTTGGCATCGCGGCAGGCACGCGCCATTTCCGTCCGGACATGCTCGAGATTCTTTGCAGTAGCAGCGGCCATGCGCTGCCTATATCGCACTGCGTCGCGCGCCGCCACACTTCAAATGAAGGGCCGGGGACGATGTTTCGGGACTTCGCTGCCGGCGATGCTCGCGAGCGCGGCACGATCTTTTATTTCAAACAGGCGGTCTTTCCAGCGAACGGCCTGGGTGACAAACAGCCGCTTGAGCGTCTTGTTGGTGTGAACCAGCGACATGCCGAGCGTATCGGCAAGGTGCTGCTGGGTGAACGGAAACTGGATGCTTCCGTTCTTGACCAGTCCGGCCTCCTCGGCCCGCGCAAAAAGATGCAGGAGCAGATAGGCTGCGCGCTCAAGCGCCGTCCGGCGGCCGAGGCTCAAAAGATGCTCGTCGATAAGCTGCTCCTCGCGAGCGGCGAGCCATGTGACATCGAAGGCCAGTGACGGAAGTTTGCTGTAAAGGTCCCATAGTTTCGTGCGTGGGAAAACGCACAGCACTAGCGGCGTCAGCGCTTCAACCGAATGCTCCATCTCGTGCATCAGCGCGCCCTGCAGGCCGAGCATGTCGGCGGGCAATGCGTAATTGAGAATCTGCCGGCGTCCGTCGTCGAGCATCTTGTAACGAAACGCCCAGCCGGTCAGCACGGTGTAAAGATAATCGCTCCGCGTACCTTCACGCAGGAAACTGGCGCCAGCGTCGACGTGCAGTTCGTCGGTCTTCAGTGTTTTCACGAACGCCAGTTCTTCTGCGGAAAACTCGCGCAATGCCGGCCGCTTTCGCAGCGGGCATTGCTCACAGGGCGTGTATCCGTTTGGCCGTCCGTTTCCCAGAATCATGGCAGGCCATCCGCAAGGTCAGAACCTTCGGCCCCGCACTAGGCAATGCGAATTGCTGTTTATGCGCATAAACATGAATTTTCACCGTGTATGCCATTTTTAAATGCTGTCGGATTCAATCCGTAGGACAAAAGAAAGTTCCCTCGGGAGAAATAGCTTTTGCCTATCACGGACAGCTTGCTCACTGGCAGGCGCTGTCTTGTCCCGGACGACGAATTCCTGATCGCACTCGACATTCAGCAGATACTCGAACTTGCCGGCGCAAAGCACGTGGCATCTGTCGCGACCGCGTCCGAAGCCATCGCGCTTCTGCGCCTCGAGCCGAAATTCGATCTCGCCGTACTCGATTTGAAGTTGGGCGGATCCGAGGACAACAGCCTGGGCGTTGCGAGTGAGCTCGCCAGAATGGGAACGCCGTTCGTTTTTCTGACCGGGATGCGCGTCGATAACGTGCACGTCCGGGAGTTTCCGCAGGCGCCGGTCGTCGAGAAGCCTTATGGCGCTTTGGCGCTTCTCGACGCCGCGCAGCGTGCCCTCAAGACGCCATAGGGGTTTCTGACCTCAGACTGCGTCTGCCACTCGGCCGCGGCGCCGGTTGACCGTTTGCCCGGTTTCGTGTCAGTTCCGCGCGCCGCAACAAGACGTCCAATGACCGCAACGCCGAGCAAAAACGAGCGCTATAACGCCCGCGAGGCAGAAGCCCGTTGGCAGAAGATCTGGGCCGATCGAGACATCTTCGCGACCCAGAACAGCGACCCGCGGCCGAAATATTACGTGCTGGAGATGTTCCCCTACCCGTCGGGGCGCATCCATATGGGGCACGTGCGCAACTACACTATGGGCGACGTTGTGGCGCGTTTCAAACGCGCCGTGGGAAACGCGGTGCTGCACCCGATGGGTTGGGACGCGTTCGGGATGCCGGCTGAAAACGCCGCGATCGACCGCAAGGTGCATCCGAAGGCGTGGACCTACGACAATATCGCGGCGATGAAAAAGCAGCTCCAGTCGATGGGGCTTTCGCTCGACTGGGCGCGCGAGATCGCCACCTGCGATCCGGCCTACTACAAGCACCAGCAGAAAATGTTTCTCGACTTCCTCAAGGCGGAGCTGGTCGAGCGCAAGCAATCGAAAGTCAACTGGGATCCCGTCGACCAGACGGTCCTTGCCAACGAGCAGGTCATCGACGGACGCGGCTGGCGCTCCGGCGCTCCCGTCGAGCAGCGCGAACTGACGCAGTGGTTTTTCAAGATCAGCGATTATTCGGAAGAACTTCTTGAGGCACTCGACACGCTCGACCGCTGGCCGGACAAAGTGCGGCTGATGCAGAAGAACTGGATCGGACGTTCGGAAGGGCTGATGCTGCGCTTTGCGCTTGATACTGCGACGACACCCAACAAGGAATCCGAGCTGGAGATTTTCACCACGCGGCCGGACACTTTGTTCGGCGCGAAGTTCATGGCGCTCTCGCCCGACCATCCGCTTGCGCAGGCTGCAGCGGTAAAGAATCCGAAGCTCGCGGCCTTCATCGAACAGTGCCACCGCATGGGCACTGCACAGGCCGAGATCGACACCGCCGAGAAACTCGGTTTCGATACCGGCATGAAGGCTGTGCATCCATTCGACCCCAACTGGAAACTGCCCGTCTATGTCGCCAATTTCATTCTGATGGATTACGGCACGGGCGCAATTTTCGGCTGTCCGGCACACGATCAGCGCGACCTGGACTTCGTCAACAAATACGGCCTCGGCAATACGCCCGTCGTCTGCCCGCCAAACCAAGATCCGAAGACTTTCGTCATCACCGACGTTGCCTATGATGGCGATGGCCGCATGATCAATTCGCGCTTCCTCGATGGCATGACGATCGAAGCCGCAAAGGAAGAGGTCGCAAGGCGCCTCGAAAAAGAGACGCGCGGCAACAGGCCGGTCGCACAACGGCAGGTGAACTATCGGCTGCGCGACTGGGGCATTTCGCGCCAGCGCTATTGGGGTTGTCCGATCCCGATTATTCATTGCGAGAAATGCGGCGTCGTTCCTGTACCGGAGAAAGACCTGCCGGTCACGTTGCCGGAGGACGTCACCTTCGACAGGCCGGGCAATCCGCTCGACCGTCACCCGACCTGGAAGAATGTGAAGTGTCCCAAATGCGCGGGGCCGGCGCGTCGGGAAACCGACACGATGGATACGTTCGTTGACTCGTCATGGTACTTCGCACGCTTTACCGATCCGTGGATCACGACGGCGCCCACTGAGCGCACAATCGTCAATGAATGGCTGCCGGTCGATCAATACATCGGCGGCATCGAGCACGCGATTCTGCACCTGCTCTATTCGCGCTTCTTTACCCGCGCGATGCACAAGACGGGGCATGCCGGCATCGACGAACCGTTTGCAGGGCTGTTCACGCAAGGCATGGTGGTTCACGAAACTTATCGTGCGAAAAACGGCGACTGGATCGAGCCCGCCAATGTGATGATCGAAGGTGCCGGCGATGCGCGGCACGCGGTGATCGCCGCGACCGGCGAGCCGGTCGAGATCGGTTCGATTGAGAAGATGTCGAAATCTAAAAGGAATACGGTCGATCCCGACGACATCATTGCGGCCTACGGTGCCGACACCGCGCGCTGGTTCATGCTGTCAGATTCCCCGCCCGATCGCGATGTAATCTGGACCGAAGAAGGCGTGCAGGGCGCGTGGCGTTTTGTGCAGCGCCTGTGGCGCCTGGTCGGCGAGATTGCCGATATCGAGGCCCCCGCCGCGCGCCCCGCCAAATTCAGCGACGAGGCTCTCGTGGTGCGCAAGGCCGCGCACCGCGCGCTCGCGCATGTCTCGGAGGATATCGACAAGCTGCGGTTTAACCGCTGTGTGGCGCACATCTACGAATTCGCCAATGCGCTCAGCGATGCCCTGGGCGGGGTCGAAAAGGCGCCGGCCGAGGACTTCCGCTGGGCCCTGCGGGAAGCTGGTAATATCTTGATCCGGCTGTTCCACCCGATGATGCCGCATCTTGCCGAAGAATGCTGGGCGGCGCTTGGGCACAAGACCCTGGTGGCGACCGAGGCCTGGCCGCAGGTTGAGCCCGATTTGCTGGTGGAAAGCAGCATTACCTTGCCGGTTCAGATCAACGGCAAAAAGCGCGCCGATGTGACGGTCGCCCGCGATGCAGGAAATTCCGATATTGAGGCTGCCGTTCTGGCTCTCGATGCGGTAAAAAAGGCGCTGGAGGGCAAGAGCCCGAAAAAGGTCATTGTCGTCCCGCAAAGGATAGTCAATGTCGTTGTCTGATACCTCGCGACCGTCCTCAACCGAGATGACGCGTATCGGGTCATTCCGCGCTGCATGGGCCGCCGTGTTTCGCGCGCCGGAGCGCAAGCGCGTCGGGCCGGTGGGTCGGATCTTTTTCGCAATGGGCCGCGCTGGTTTTGGCCGAACCTTCCTCGCGTTTGGGCTGGCGGGTCTCGTTGGCGGATGTTTCCAGCCGCTGTACGCCGAGCATCCTTTGCCGGTCGGCGCTGCGGGCAATCCGGGCATCGTCGGACAGCTGCGCGCCGTCGACGTCGCAGCAATCGACGCCCCCGCCGGTAGCCGTCTCGCCCGCGTCAGCGTAAACGTGCGGAACGAGTTGATCTACGATTTGACCGGCGGCGGCGGCGGTTTTTCGCCGACGCATCGACTTGACGTAAAGCTCGTCGCAACTCAGTTGCAGGTTATCGTTGACATCAATACCGCGCGTCCCGATGTGAGCGACTATGGCATCGACGGCACCTATACCCTGACGGAGCTCGCAACCGGACGAGTTGTTGTTCGAGGCCAAACCTTCGCGCGCGTGTCGTACAACATTCCGGGTCAACAGCAGCGATTTGCCGGCGAACGCGGCTTGCGTGATGCCGAAAATCGGGCCGCCAAGGAAATCGCAGAAAATATCCGCTCGCGACTCGCCTCATTCTTCGTGGCGGGCACGTAATTTTACGCGGCGTCATGACTGCCATCAAAGCCGCCGACGTCGATCGCTTCCTTGCCAATCCAAACCCCGCGCAACCCGTCGTTTTGGTCTTCGGCCCCGACATCGGTCTCGTGCGGGAAAGAGTGGACGCACTCGTGCGCGCATCCGTCGACGATCCCAATGACCCGTTCGCATTGGCACGCATCGAGGGTGACGAATTGGCCGGCAATCCGTCGCGGCTCGTCGAAGAAGCGCACACGGTACCGCTATTCGGTGGCCGCCGGGCCGTTCTGGTAAAGGCCGGCGGGCGCAATATCGCGTCGGCGGTCGAGACAGTTATTAATGTCCCTTCCAATGAGTGCCGCGTCATTATTGAGGCCGGCAATCTCAGCAAGAGCGCGCCATTGCGCGCGCTGTGCGAGAAATCGAAAGTTGCTGCCGTGTTGCCCTGCTACGCTGATAGTGAGCGCGCGCTCGCGCAATTGATCGACGAGGAAATGCGCGCGGCTGGGCTCACCATTGCAGCAGACGCTCGCGCCGCGCTGCTGGACCTGATCGGAGGCGACCGGCTCGCTTCCCGCAATGAGATCCGCAAGCTCACGCTCTATGCAAAAAATCAGAAAAGCGTCGAACTCCCTGACGTGATGGCGGTCGTGGCGGATGCCTCGCAAATCGCGCTTGATGGATTGATCGACGCAGTTTTCGCCGGAAAAGCGGCTGAAGCCGATGTTGAATTTGCCAAAGCGCGGGCGAGCGGCTCATCTCCGCCGACAATCGTTTCGGCGGCAATTCGCCAGGTTGCCAATTTGCACAAAATGAGGTTGGCGATCGCGAGCGGCGATTCAATCGAGTTCGCAATGAAGCGCGGTGCGCCGCCTGTACACTTTTCTCGTGAGCATCATGTCAGCGAAGCGCTCCGCGTCTGGACGCCACAACGCCTGATCCGCGCGATGGAACAGCTGGCAGATGCTTCGCTGGAGATGCGCCGGAATGCTCCTCTGGCAGAGGCAATCGCGCAACGCACTCTGCTGTCGCTTGCCACGAATGCACGCAAATCGGCCTAGCAAAGCTCTCTTTACAAATTGAGCTGATAACTGTGCGGCACCCAGCGATAGCCGCCCTGCCCTTTGTCGATATAGCCGATCCCAGGAAATGGCATGTGGAAGCTGGCCACAAAAATCCTGTCGGCGGCGAGCATGTCCAAGATACGCTTGCGGGTCGTGACGGCTTTTTCTTTGTCGTCGTCCATCTCGAAATGCCATTCCGGACGCTGGACCGCCATTACAAATTGTGTGCACGTGTCCGCGGTAATCATCACGCGTTTTCCCGCGCTTTCGACGTGAAACGCCAGCAGGCCGGGCGAATGGCCTGCTGCATCAACAGCGGTAATGCCTGGGACAACTTGATCGCCGGCCTTGATGAACTCCGAACGATCGGCCAGCGGCACGCAAATCTTTACGAAGAGCTCCCGATTAAACTTGCGGGCCTCTCGTACGTTTTCGCCGCGCTTCCAGAAATCAAACTCGGCAGCGCCGAACACATAGGTAGCGTTGGGAAAAACAGGGTTCCCCCCTTCCACCAGACCACCAATGTGGTCGGGATGGCCGTGCGTAATAACAATGACGTCGATGTCCTCAGGCCTGTATCCACCGGCGGCTAGTCGCTCAGCCGTTTGCCCAGGCGGCAGTCGTTTGCTGAGCTGTTCATACTCGCGTGGCAGGGCGCCGTTGCCTGTATCAAAAAGCACCAATTGCTTTCCGGTGTTCACAAGCGTCGGAATGTTAGGATGTTCGAACCGCTGAGTATCGATATTGTTGGCACGGGCAAGCGCATGCACTTCGTCAGGAGAGGCATTTGCGCCGTAGTGTGGGTGCAATCCATCGCGGATCGCCTTGGCATCGAGGACAGTAGCGACCTCAAATTCCCCGAGCTTGAAACGATAGATTGTCGGCTGTAATTCGCCTTTCAGTGATGCAGGCACGTTTCGGCTCCTCTCCCGAGTTGTTAGGCCTCAGGCCACGATGCTTAGCAGTCAGAACAGGCTGCAATCTAGCCGGAATTTGAACGAACGATGTCTTCCTGGAAGTACACTCTCGCTCTATGCTGCGCATGAAACCCACATAGCCGCGGAGATTTTCGAATGGCCGGGAAAAAGCGCAAGTTGGCTGTTGGCAAGAAGAGAAAAAAATCGAGAGTTCCGTCGAGGCAAAAGAAACGAGGCGTCAAGGCACGAAAGAGCCAACAGCGGTCGCGCAACATGGGCGAGAGAATTAGAACCGCCTATCGGAGCGTTGTCGATTCGATCAAAGATACTGACAACCTTCGCAACAAGCTGGAGCCCCCGGGAACATCGGAAACTGAGTAGCCGCCCGATCTTCGCGAATTCAACCAACGGGCCAAAAACCAAGCCAGTCCAGTCCACAGGCAGTCTATTTGTTATTGGTCGCCCGATGGTCGTTTGAGCAACTGCCTGATCTTCCGGGCGAGGACGCGTTCGGTCAAAGGCTTTGGAATAAGTTCGATCCCCGGATCCAACCGACCCTGATGAACGATCGCGTTTCGCGAGTAGCCGGTCATAAAGATGATTTTCGTTCCTGGCCGCCGCCGATCGACTTCGTCAGCGAGTTCACGACCATTTTTTCCAGGAAGGACGACGTCGGTCAGCAATAGATCGAATTTCTTGTCAGCATCCAAGAGCCGCAAAGCGGTGGCCGAGTCTTTTGCCTCGATGACCTGGTAATTCAGGTCTCGCAAAATCTCAGATGCATACTGACGAACGCCGTCGTCGTCCTCGACAATCAGTATTGTTTCGCCCTCACCGCGTTCCGCATTCAGACTATCATCTCCCGAAACGACGACCTCATCGCCTTCGCGGCGCGGGAGATAGAGCTTGATCGTTGTGCCCTCCCCGGACTCGCTGTAGATCTTAACGTGACCTCCGGATTGCTTCATGAACCCGTAGACCTGGCTCAGCCCCAACCCGGTGCCCTTTCCGGCTTCTTTGGTTGTGAAGAACGGCTCGAAGGCGCGATCGATGGTTTCCCCCGACATTCCCGCGCCGCTGTCCGACACTGCGACAAGAACGTATTGGCCGGGGACAATACCTTCGTGCTCTCGGCAATACGCCTCATCGAGGTAGGCATTGCTCGTCTCAATGGTAAGCTTCCCACCTTCAGGCATGGCATCGCGCGCATTCAGCGCAAGGTTGAGCAACGTTGATTCCATTTCCGAGGCGTCAGCCTCGACTTTCCAGAGGCCCGCCCCGCTGATGGTTTCAAGTTGGATATTTTCTCCGAGCGTGCGAGTCAGAAGGTCAGAGATTGCAACAATAAGCTTGTTGATGTCGAGGAAACGAGGATTGAGTGGTTGTCGACGCGAAAACGCGAGCAATCGTTGGGTCAGTTGCGCGGCACGCTCCGCGCCTATGAGCGCATTGTTGAGGGCCCGTTCAGCCCGGGCCTCGACAACGCCCCGTTTTGCAATACCCAGATTACCAATGATGATCGTGAGAAGATTGTTGAAGTCGTGCGCGACGCCCCCGGTCAGCTGACCAACGGCTTCCATCTTTTGCGATTGACGGAGTGCCTGCTCCGCCAAATCGCGTCGTTCCGCCTCCGCGTACAAGGCCCTCGTACGGCGCATCGCGAGCAAAACAAGCGTGAAGAGCACGAGCGTCGCGGGGATTCCGAAAATGAGATGGCTGGCCATTGCACGCATCCAGCCAAGCGTGATCGTATCGGTCTGAATTCCATCGGAAACATACAGGTCAGCGTATCCGAGTTTGAGATATGCAAAACGTCGTTGAACATCATCTTCGGAATTTGAGGTGGTTACAAAACCACCCTCGGGATGATCCACCACGCTTAGCATGAACCCGCTGTCCGACCTGAAGTTCGTAACGTCACCAGCAGGCATCGGGAAGCGGGCGATAATTGCGCCGTCGCTTTTTGAAAGAGTGAAGCTGGCAGTCGTATCGCTTCCAAGCTGGCGATAGAATTCAGAAAACACTTTTGGCGTCACCGAGATCATGATGATCCCGTTGAATTGACCGTCTCGCAGGGGACGACGGCGGCTGATGCCGAAAAAAGCTTCTTGTCTGACGCGTGATCGCGAAGCGGCGCCGACATAGGTGCCGGCATCTCGCTCCACTTGCGCCAGGAAATAATCCCGATCTGCGATGTCCAGGCCTGCGGGGACCGGGAACAACGCGGACGATACAATCGCGTGTCCGTTCCTATCGGCAACCAAGATGGTGTCGATAGCCTTTACCGATTTTTCCAGCTTGCCCAACTGCTGGTGAAGCGTTTGGTCTAACGCCTTGATCTGTTCATCGGTAAGATCACCCAGAATCGCATCAACGGCGGTGAAGGTCAGGTCAACCGACTGGAAAATCCCCGATGCCTGCTGGGAAAGAATATTCAGTGATGTAGCGAGTTGTTCGTCGGCGCGCGCAACGGCGTTCTGATAATTGATCCAGCTGGCGTAAGCGAAAATCGTCACCGGGATGACGACCGAGGCCACCAGCATTGTTTTGAGGAGGCGTAGAGCGGCATCGCGGCGCGCGCGCATTCGTCAAAACTCATTGAGGGTCTATGAATGTATTCGGGATACCTATTTGTGAAAATAGGACCCGCACTCTCGGTACAGGCGATTCAGCAACAACTTCAAGCCCAGCGAGAAGTTCCTCCACAGACAGGCCGATTAGTCTATGTGCCAAGCCTGATTTTGACGACCGATTGTTTGTCGCCGCTATCCACCAGAGCAAAAGTCGGCGAGCCTGAAAAGCGGCAGTTGAGTTCGTTGTAGTTAGCGCTGGCGTCGCAGCCAGGCGTCTAGGCTGAACCGGCCCGGCCCTATTACAAAAAGAAAGAGAAAGCCGCCCAACATCCCAATGTTTTTGTAGAAGCTCGAGTCTTGTGCGCGGCGAACTGCGACGTCCGTGAATTCCCAATACCGATGCGAGCTGAACGTCGCCACAAGCATAAAGATGATCATCACGAGCACGACGTAGCGGGTGGCGAGCCCGAGAATGAGGGCAATCCCGCCGAAGAACTCCGCAGGGACAGCGATATAGGCCAAAAAGGTGGGAAGCCCGCGTGCCGGGAACCCAGCGGCGTAGGCCGGAATATCGAAAATTTTTCCGTAACCGCTGCGGACAAAAATCCAGCCGAGCAGAATGCGGCCGATCAGCAGAATGAGATCGGACGCGCTGGCTGCCACGCTATCGGCGTGAGACAAAGACGGATGTGAACTGTTTTGGGCTAAGGAGCTCATTGGTACGTTTCCCGTTTGGCGACGCGGTTCAATCGTTGCGCGGAAATAACAAGCAGTGAGGTTAAGTTATTCCATTATCGTCATTATGAAAAATGCGACATAAAGGACTACCGTTAGGGATTTGTGGCGGCGCAATATGAGCTAAGGTCCCTCAGTGATATCCTCGTAAACGTCGATCTCGATGGTCCCTGGAAACAATGTCCGCCAGGCCTGCAAGTAATTTTGCACCATCGGATCGCTGGCGAACTTCTGTCGATTGAGCTCAATCGTTTCGTCCATTTGATACTCGATCACCTGGAGAAACTGATTTCGATCGTCGGCATTCCTGAGCAATCGCACCTGAGCGTCGCCAAATGCGCTGTACATGGACAACGCATTTTTCATCGTCGCGGTGAGAAGAGCCGTCGTATCCGCCGACGGTATTCTTATTTTTACCTGCAGAATTCGCTTCGCTTTCGCTCCCTCGCTGGCCATTGAGCGATCTCCTCCCCTGAAGCGCAATGCGGTCGAGTATATTGTTTTTCAGGCTACGCCTCATTACAAAAACGCCGATGTGCTCGGCGTTTTTGTCGCAACCGGTCCACGCGAGTTGACTGTCAGCTCTGCTGCGAGCCGAGCAGATTGAATCGCGCTTTCTGTTCGTCGGTAAGGAGATTGTAGAAATTCTCCAGCGCCGGTTGCACGGTTTTGATTGCCGCCTGCATCGCCTGAAGCCTGTGCTCCATCGCTGAGATACGTCCCGGAGGCGTAAAAGCCTGTTCGGTGGGGCAATTTGCTTTCAGGAATTCGGCTGCTTTCTGTGTCGCTTCGTTAAGACTGTCGAGTGCACTCCGTTGCACATCTGTCGGACTAAGCGTCTTTGCGATGCGATCTGTCGGAACATTGACCGGTTTCAGAGCATCGGCCCCGCATACTTGCGAAAGATCGGGGGATCGATCGCTGGCACGAGCGGTGCGGCCGGTTTGAGGATCAGAACGGACCACGTTGAAGCGGGCCTTCTGCTCATCTGAAAGAACGTCATAGAACCGTTGCAGCGGAGGCTGCACGATGCCGAGCGCGAGCAACATGGTCGCGATCCGCTTGTCCATCGCCGCGAGCCGACCTGGAGCTGTGCTCGGCAGATCCTCCGGGCAAGCCGATTGTAGGGCGCTCACGGCTTTACCGGTTGCATCCTTTAATTCGTTCAGAACAGTCTGCTGTGCCTCGGTCGGTTGTACGGTCTGCGAGATTTGTTCGATCGGCCAGTTCGTTAGGGCAAGAGCCTGCTCGCCGCAAACAACTGATGTTGTTGTCGAGTTGTCGCGCGTCCTGCGCGCGTGGCGTCTGGAAGAAACCACGTTCGCGTAACCTCGACCCTCGTACGCATAGGGACCGAAGACGCCTACGTAGACATCGTCAAAGGCATACGGCCAGAACGCATCATATGCATAGGGCCAGAACGTGTAGTCGATGAAATCCCAGTACGCGAACGGCCAGAAAACGGGTCCGAACCAACCGATCACGAAAATCGGCCGATTGTGCAGCCACCACCATCCGCCGTTGCCTTGCCAATTGCCTCCATTCCAGCTCGTCCAATTCCTGCCCGCCAATGCGCCGTTGAAACTCGCATGTCGCAGCATCCCGGCGTTGCCGTTGCGAGATGCAAATGACGCAAGCGCGGGGTTACGCACGAGTGACGTTCGACCAGCGCCGTTTACTGAGCCGGTAACTAGGTTGCGGTTGTTCCCCGCGAATTGCCGGCTGATGCTGCGGTTCGCAAGCGAATTTGGACCGAGCCCACTTCGGGTCAATACGCGGCTTGAACCCATCCGTGTGAAATTTCGCGAAGCGAGACTTCGAGACGTGTGAAATTGCCGGGTGGAGTGAAAGGACGAAAAGGACCGTCCCATTGACAACGAGCGAACCGCGAAGTTGCGATTAAGACCACCCATTCCGCCGCGAGGGCCAGCACCGCTCATTCCGCGGAAACTGCCGCCTCCGAAATGGCCGCCGCCGGCTCTGAAGCCTCCGCCCCCGCCCCCGCCTCCGTGGCCGCCGCCAAAACCTCTGGCGCTCGCCTCATTCATTCCAGAAGCGATTGCAAACACAAAGAGAGAGGCAACTAAACAAGACCCAACGTGACCAAGCTTCGACATCGCAACCTCCTGATGTCGTACGCACCCCACCACATCCCGGACGCCTTTGATTTTGGTCAATAATAATCTGAATGTCGATGTTCGTGACGGACCACGGAAGAAGGCCGCCACCACACCACTCACAATTGCCGCGCATGGTTAGCGCCGAAAATGGGCTGTCACCGCAAGAATTTAGCGGTCAGCAGTCTATCGGCTCAGCTTTTTCAGTACAGCGTCGAGTTGTTCCAAGTTCCGATATTTGATTTTCAGGGTGCCACCCTCGCCGCGGTGGTCGACGCTTACCTCGAGTCCCAACGAGTCGGTGAGCCGCTTTTCCAGCGCACGCGTGTTTGCATCTTTTGTGCTGGCGCCACCTTTGGTTTCGCGGTGCACCTCCCCGGCACGCGCCGCATCGTCCTTGCGCAACGCGGTCTCAACCTGGCGCACGCTCAGACCTTTATCGATTATCTCGCGCGCGATCGCCTCAGCGTTAGGTTGACCGAGCAGGAGCCTGGCGTGGCCGGCCGAGATCTTGCCGGACCGCACCAACTGCTTCACCGGCTCGGCAAGTTTGAGCAGTCGAATGGTGTTTGCAACATGTGGCCTACTCTTGCCGACGATCTGTGCAACGTCATCCTGCGTCCGATTGAAATCATCCATCAGCGCAAGATAACCGCTGGCCTCCTCAATCGGATTGAGATCGGTCCGCTGCACGTTTTCGATGATGGCGAATTCCAGCGACTGCGCATCGTTCGCCTCGACGACCGCAATCGGTACATCATGCAGGCCGGCGCGTTGTGCTGCCCGCCACCGTCGTTCGCCGGCAATGATTTCGAAGTTATCGCCCTGCAGTGCGCGCACGACGATCGGTTGAATTATCCCGCGCTCGCGAATTGAATTGGACAGCTCACCGAGCTCTTCGTCAGTAAACATGCGACGCGGGTTCCGCGGATTAGGACGCAAATTTTCGATCGGCGCACGGCGCGCCTTACGTCCGCTATCCGCAACGGAGGTTTCCTCGCCGACATCTCCTATCAGCGCAGCCAGACCGCGTCCCAGTCGCGAGTGATCCGCCATTGTCGCTGCTCCCGAACGCGCCATCAAATTATCCTTCCAATTTCGTAATGGTCGTATCAGCGCAATGCCGGACTATCCGGCCTTCAATGCCTTCTCGCGCTGAATAATCTCTGTGGCCAATCGCAGGTACGCTTCACTACCCACGCATTTGAGATCGTAGACGAGCACCGGCTTCCCGTAGGACGGCGCTTCCGAAATCCGCACGTTGCGAGGAATTATGGTGTCGTAGACTTTGTTGCCCATAAACTGTCGGACATCCGCGACGACCTGACTGGAGAGATTGTTTCGCGAGTCGTACATCGTCAGCACGATGCCGTGAATCGACAAGGTCGGATTGAGTGTGGTCTTTACCTGCTCAACTGTTTTCAGGAGCTGCGACAATCCCTCCAGAGCGAAGAATTCGCACTGCAGCGGAACTAGAATCGAGTCTGCAGCGGCCATCGCGTTGACAGTGAGCAAATTGAGCGACGGTGGACAGTCGACAAGAACGTAGGTGAAGTCGTGTGCGCGCACGCCACTATTAAGTTGCCGAAGCGAGTTGCGCAGTCGAAATGCACGGTCGCGCTGCTGGCCGATTTCAAGCTCAAGCCCCGTTAGATCAAGTGTCGAGGGCGCGATGTAAAGTCGTGGCACGGCTGTTTGCAGAACCGCGTCGCGCAGCGGCGCCGAACCTGTCAAAACATCGTAGGTCGACGTGCGGCGAGACTTGCGTTCAATGCCGAGACCAGTTGAGGCATTGCCTTGCGGGTCAAGATCGACGATCAGGACGTGCTCGCCGATGGCGGCGAGCGCAGTACCAAGATTGATTGCCGTCGTTGTTTTGCCCACTCCACCTTTCTGATTGGCGATCGCGAGAACGCGTGGCCGAGGTGCATCCGGACGGACGGCCTTTTCAAACGGTACGACCTGCGGGTCGATGGGCTGCTCGGCGGTTGGGGTGTCGGCCATATCGATATTCCGCAGGATTTACACCTGCGCCTCATAAACCTATGAAAATACTGCCGAAATGACAGTCTTAAGATTCGCGCAAGGATTCAAGGGCACGTATCACAACTACTGAGCCGTCGGGACTGGTCCGGCTTGGCACCCTTGATGCCTGAAGTCTCCAATATTTAGCGGCATCGGTCAATTCAGCCTCTACATCTTGACCTTTCGGGAACAAAGCGATGGCGCCTTTGGCGACAAAAGGAAACGCTTGAACGCACAAGGTTTTCAATGGCGCCAGGGCGCGCGCCGTGACGACCTGCACAGCTTCTGCACAGGTTTCCCCAAATTTCTCGATCCGCTCCTGGTGAACGACCGCCGGGGCCGCGGTCGCCCTAACCGCTGCCCGGAGGAAAGCTGCCTTTTTTCCATTGCTTTCAACGAGATGAACTTTGGCTCCGGTTTGCTCGGCAAGAGCGCAGGCAATGGGCATCCCGGGGAAACCGCCGCCCGAACCCAGATCAGCCCACACGCGGGCCTGCGGGGCCAAAGCCAGGAGCTGGAGCGAATCAGCAATATGGCGCGTCCATAACTCGGGCAGCGTCGATGGCGCCACCAGATTTACTTTGCTCTGCCATCGCAGCAGAGCGTCTACGAGGATATCTAGCCGAGCTTCCGTTTCACGTGAAACAGAAACGAGCGCGAGGGCGCGCGCCTTGTCATCACCAAGATCGCGAATCCCTTGCCCGCTCTTGTTCACGCAATTTTCGTGGAAGTTTTTTTGCCGCGCCGAACATGCGCGACAAGCAGCGTCAGCGCCGCGGGCGTGACGCCGTCGATACGGCTCGCATGTCCGATCGTGCGCGGACGATGCGTTTGCAATTTCTGTTTCATCTCATTCGACAATCCCGGCAATGCCGCGTAGTCGAAGTCCGCCGGCAATTCAAAGCTCTCATCGCGTCGGAACGCTGCGATATCGGCGGCCTGGCGCGAAAGATAGACTTCATATTTGGCATCGATTTCGATTTGCTCCGCGACCTTCGCGGGCAATTCGGCGAAGTGCGGCCAGACTTTCGTGATGTCTGAGATTGTAATGTTCGGATATGACAGCAGCTCAAACGCGGTGCGTCGCTGCCCGTCTTTGTTGAGTGAAATCCCAAAGGGCTCAGCCTCTTTTGGCGTAAGCGATACTGACTTCGCAAACTCGCGCGCATCCTTCAGCATGGATGACTTTGTTTTGTGTGCGCGTGCACGCTCATTGCTCACGCATCCAATTGCAATCCCGATATCTGTGAGCCGCTGGTCAGCGTTGTCGGCGCGCAACTGCAAACGATATTCGGCTCGCGAGGTAAACATGCGATACGGCTCGGTGACACCGCGCGTAACAAGATCATCGATCATCACACCAAGATAGGCTTGCGCACGATCGACGATGATCTCGCTCCCCTCGCCCGCCAACGCGGCTGCATTCAGACCCGCTAGTAAGCCTTGTGCGGCGGCCTCTTCGTAGCCTGTCGTGCCGTTTATCTGTCCAGCCAAAAACAAACCGCGCAGACGTTTTGTCTGTAATGTCGGAGTAAGTTCTCGAGGATCGACGTAATCGTACTCGATCGCGTATCCGGGTCGAATGAATTGCGCATCTCGCAGCCCGGGTATTGTCGCGACCAGCGCACGCTGCACTTCTTCAGGAAGCGACGTTGAGATCCCATTTGGATAGACGGTGTGATCATCGAGGCCTTCCGGCTCCAAGAAGATCTGATGCCCTTCCCGCTCCCCAAACTTCACGATCTTGTCTTCAATCGAAGGACAATAGCGCGGGCCACGGCTCGCGATCTGTCCTGAGTACATTGGCGAGCGATGCACGTTGTCGCGAATGATCCTGTGAGTGGCGCCAACCGTGCGCGTAATCCCGCATTTGATCTGGGGGTTTTCAATTCGTGCCGTCAGACTTGAGAACGGCTCAGGCGGGTCATCGCCAGGCTGCATCTGTAGCGATGACCAATCTATGGTGCGGCCGTCGAGCCGCGGCGGCGTCCCCGTTTTCAAACGACCCAGCGAAAAGCCCATAGTTTCGAGAGTTCGGGAAAGACCTACCGCGGGCGCCTCACCGACCCGACCTGCGGGAGTTTGCTTATCGCCAATGTGAATCAGGCCTCTTAAAAACGTGCCGGTCGTCAGTACAACAGCGCCCACAGGGATTTTGCGGCCGTCGGTGAGCCTGACACCGCGGACACGGCCATTCTCGAGCATCAAGTCGTTGGCCTCAGATTCAATCACATCCAGATTTGGGATGGCGCGAATCGCGGATTGCATCGCAGCCGCGTACAGCTTCCGGTCCGCCTGGGCGCGTGGTCCGCGGACCGCAGGTCCTTTACGGCGGTTCAAAACCCGAAACTGTATCCCGCCCAAATCGGCAGCTCGGCCCATGAGCCCATCCAACGCATCGATTTCGCGAACCAGATGGCCTTTTCCCAAGCCGCCGATGGCCGGGTTACAGGACATGGCGCCGATGGTGGCAAACCGGTGGGTGATCAGGGCGGTCCGGGCGCCCATGCGGGCGGCTGCGGCCGCTGCTTCACAGCCGGCGTGGCCGCCGCCAATCACCGCGACGTCGAATCGAGTACTCATCGATACCTGCTCAGAGGGCGCGTTTGTAGCGGAGGCGGGTAGAGGGGTCAAAACATTGGCTTCAGCTAAAGTGTTTCACGTGAAACATTGCGGAAAGCCCGGGAGGGCCCGGAATAGGTTCACTTGCCAATACAGAAGTCTCGGAAGATCACGTCCAGGACGTCTTCCACGTCGACCCGGCCGGTGAGGCGACCCAAGGACTGGGCGGCGATTCGCAATTCCTCCGCAAGCAGGTCTTCGCGATCTGGATCGCCGCGCAGCGCACGTCGCAGCGCGGCCACCACGTCCTCTAAAGCCCGTCTGTGACGCTCGCGGGTCACCAATGCGGACTCTGCTCCGACCAGATAGCTCTCCGCATGCTTCGTCAGCTGCTCAAGCAAAGCATCGAAACCTTCGCCGGACTTGGCCGAAAGATTGAAAGCCAGTTCACTTCCACTGAATCCAAATTCACTCGTACCCATTGACCGATCGTTAACCACATCCGTCAAGGGTTTGTTAACCCGATAATTCGATTCATCCCTTACATTGTTTTGACTTTCGCGTTCAGTTCTTTGCGTGAGGTCAGTTTTGTTGCGAATGACCCACGTGGGCGCGGTGACAGCCGGTTTTTCCGCAGACGGTCGAACGGCGAGGGGCGAACCTGTTCTTTCACTCGCCTCCACTACCCAGAGGACCAGGTCTGCCGTGTTCGCCCGCTCGCGCGCCCGTCGCACACCCTCGAGTTCGACGGGATCATCGGTCTCACGAATGCCGGCCGTATCAAGAAGCGTCATCGGCAGTCCGCCAAGGTCGAGATGGACTTCGATGACGTCACGCGTCGTGCCCGCATAAGGTGAAACGATTGCCGCCTCTCGCTTCGCAATTCTATTGAGCAACGTCGACTTCCCGGCATTCGGTGGCCCTGCGATCGCAACCACCAGGCCCTCGCGCAATCTTTCGCCGCGGCCGCCATCCGCTAACACCGACGCGATCTCACCTTCGAGTGCGCGCACTATTCGCAGCACCGGAGTCACGAGGTCCTGAGGAACGTCGGCTTCATCGGAAAAATCTATCCGCGCTTCAACTAATGCCAGCGCCTGGATCAGCTGCGCTCGCCAGTTTTCGGCGTGCTTCCCCAGCGCTCCTCGCATCTGGCGAAATGCAAGCCGACGCTGACTCTCCGTCTCCGCCAACACCAGGTCTGCAAGACCTTCCACGGCAGTGAGATCAAGTTTGCCGTTCTCGAAAGCCCTTCGTGTGAACTCGCCGGCTTCCGCCGGACGCAGTCCAGGCACACGCGAGAGTGCAGCGAAGACGGAAGCAACAACCGCCCGGCCACCGTGCAGCTGGAGCTCCGCCACGTCTTCGCCCGTTTCGCTGTGAGGTGCCGGAAACCATAGGATCAGAGCCTCATCGATAATTTCGCCATCGATTCCACGTACGCGCCCCAACGTCGCTGTTCGCGGTTCCGGAATTTTTCCGATAACCGTCTTGAGCGCCTCACTAGCAGCTGCCCCGGAAATGCGAACAACCGCGATTGCGGCGGGGGGTCGACCTGAGGAAAGGGCATAAATTGTATGGCGCGCATGATCGGGCATCGCGCGCACCGAAGCGCCGGCACGGGCAGGGGTCAAGCCCTCGTGGAGGGCACGAAACCGCTCAAGGAATTTATTCTTGTCCGCTTCTGGAAAACCGCGCGGTCGTGATCCCGCTCATCGACCACGATATGATCGCGCTCTCTTCTCCCGGAGATACCCCATGATTCCGAAGCTCCGACTCGTCGTAATTCTCTTTGTCACATTCTCAATCTGCTCCGGATCGCCGACGAAAGCACAAAGTGACCTGACGCGCGCTTATCGCATCATCGGCTCCAAACAGTATGTCGATCTCACGCACAGCTTCGGCCCTGAAAGCCCCGTCTGGTCAGGCTTTGGCCAGGCAAAGATGACGCCGGCAGCCGATCCAAAAACTCGCGAAGCCTACACGATCGCCAAAGACGGATTCCGCGCGACTTTCTACGAAATGGTCGGGCAATACGGCACTCACGTCGATCCACCGGCTCACTTCGACGAGAAGGGGATCACGATGGATGAGATCCCGCTGAAGCAGATGATTTTGCCGCTGATCGTCCTCGACAACACGCCTTATCAAGCCAAAGACGAAAACCACGCATTTTCTATTGCCGACCTGCAACGATGGGAGAGGAAGAACGGCCGCATCGCACGTGGCGCTTTCGTCGCATTGCGCACCGATATGTACAAAGATTGGGACAGCAATCCCGAACGTTTCAAGCGCACACCCTTTCCCGCCTGGGCGTTCGAAACCATTAAATTCCTGTATGAACAGCGCGGTGTGATCGCAACCGGTCATGAAGCAATGGACACCGATACGACGGACAAAATGGAATCCGAAACCTATATTCTGCAGCACGGTCACTATCAAATCGAAGTGATGGCCAATCTCGACAAGGTCCCGTCGAAAGGAGCCTTGATCGTCGTCACTTGGCCAAAAGTGCGGAAAGGCCTCGGGTTCCCGGCGCGAGCATTTGCGATATTGCCCTGACCTTTGTGTGCAATCCGGCGTTAATCCGCGGTAGGTTGCGGCAATGTCGTCCGCTCAAAGCAAAGTGCGTGTGAACCGCCTCAGCGGGGCGACATCTCCTTACCTGCTCCAGCACAAACACAACCCGGTCGACTGGTGGACTTGGGGGCCTGAAGCTTTGGCAGAAGCGAAAGCTTCGAACCGACCAATTCTGCTTTCTGTCGGCTACGCCGCGTGCCACTGGTGCCATGTGATGGCGCATGAGTCGTTCGAGGACGAGGCCACCGCGCAAGTGATGAACGAGTTGTTCGTCAACATAAAGGTGGACCGCGAAGAACGGCCCGACATTGACCAGATCTATATGACTGCTCTGCATCTTCTGGGAGAGCAAGGCGGGTGGCCTTTGACAATGTTTCTTACGCCGCAGGCAGAGCCGGTCTGGGGGGGCACATATTTCCCGAAAGACGCTCGCTTCGGACGCCCCGCGTTTGTGGACGTGTTGCGCGAGGTGGCCCGACTGTTTCGCGAGGAGCCCAGTCGGATCGAACAAAATCGTACCGCGTTACTCGCGCGCCTCGCCGACAAGGCCCGCCCCGCCGGACGTGTGACGATCGGACTGAAAGAGCTCAACGCTGCTGCGATGCAGGTCGGCAATATGTTCGATTCAACCAATGGTGGCCTGCGTGGCGCACCGAAATTCCCGCAACCAGCGATACTGGAAATGCTCTGGCGTGCGGGGTTGCGCACGACTGACGCGCGCTTCTTTGAAACGGTCGAACATACGCTTGAAAGAATGTGCGAAGGCGGGATCTACGATCATCTCGCCGGCGGTTTCTCGCGCTATTCCGTGGACGAGAAATGGCTGGTGCCCCATTTCGAGAAAATGCTCTACGACAACGCCCAGCTACTCGAGCTTCTGGTGCTGGCCTGGCGCCACAACGGCAACGCTCTATTCGCCCAACGTGCGCGCGAAACGGTGGCTTGGCTCAAGCGCGAGATGACGACGGGCGAGGGCGCCTTTGCTGCTTCGCTCGATGCGGATTCGGAGGGCGAAGAGGGTAAATTCTATGTCTGGTCGAAGCGCGAGATCATCGATCTTCTTGGCTCTGAGGACGGGGAATTCTTTGCCCACCACTACGACGTCACTGACGCCGGCAACTTCGAAGGGCACAATATTCTAAATCGCCTCAAGAACGTCGCGCGCAGTGAAGCAGACGAAACGCGTCTGTCGGGCTTGCGCGCGACCTTGCTGCGCGCGCGCTCACACCGCGTACGTCCAGGACTTGACGACAAAGTATTGGCCGACTGGAACGGGTTGATGATCGCGGCCCTGGTCAACGCCAGCATCATTCTAGATGAGCCGGATTGGCTTGCGATGGCCAAACATTCGTTCGATTTCATAGCACACGGCATGTCCAAGAAAGAACGGCTTGGGCATTCCTGGCGCGATGGCAAGCTTCTTTTTCCAGGTCTCGCGTCCGACTTTGCCGCCATGATCCGGGCAGCGCTTGCTCTTTACGAGGTAACTGGCGAACGCCCCTACCTTGACCAAACGCTCACCTGGCAAGCCGCATTCGATATGCACTACGCCGATAAAGATACCGGTTGGTATTTTCTCTCGGCTGACGATGCGTCCGATTTGCTGTTGCGCCCGCATTCAACGCACGACGATGCAACTCCCAATCCTAACGCGGTTGCAGCGCAGAACCTTGTCCGCCTGGCTGTTCTCACAGGTGACGAGAAATGGCGGGAGAAAGCTGATCGGTTGATCGAAGGAATTCTCTCAGCGACCGAGCGAAACATGTTTGGCCATATTGCGCTGCTCAATGCACTGGACCTTCGTTTGAGCGGCGCTGAAATCGTGGTGACGGGAAAGGGCTCGGAGCACATCGTCCGAACGGCGCTGAAGTTGCCGTTCGTTGATAGAATTGTACTACGCGTCTCTGACACAACCGATTTGCCTGCATCGCATCCCGCGCAACAAAAAATACAGTCTGCGCCGAACGCGGTTTTCATATGTATCGGCGAACGTTGCTCCCTGCCGATTACGGAGCCAACCGATATTGCCGCCGCACTGGCGACGCTGCGTCGTAGCTTCTAACGACTCATCCGAACGGCTGAGATCAATGGTCCACCGGTCGCCCGATGAACAGATCGCTCTGACGAAGTCCGCGACCTGGATCTATGACGCCAAATCGTCAGGTGTTCATAGATTCGAAGAATTCCCCGTTGTTCTTCGTGTTGCGCAGCTTGTCCAGCAGGAAGTCGATGGCGTCCATCGTTCCCATCGGATTGAGAATACGCCGCAGCACATACATTTTCTTGAGGATGGCCGGATCGGTAAGCAGCTCTTCCTTGCGCGTACCGGAACGCGTGATGTCAATCGCCGGGAAAGTCCGCTTGTCCGCAACCTTGCGATCAAGGATCAGTTCGGAGTTACCCGTGCCCTTGAACTCTTCGAAAATCACTTCGTCCATTCGGCTGCCGGTGTCGATCAACGCAGTGGCGATGATGGTGAGTGAACCGCCTTCCTCAATATTACGTGCGGCACCGAAGAAACGCTTTGGCCGCTGCAACGCGTTGGCATCGACACCACCCGTAAGCACCTTGCCGGAAGAAGGAACGACGGTGTTGTAAGCGCGGCCGAGACGAGTAATCGAGTCAAGCAAGATGACCACGTCGCGCTGATGCTCTACGAGCCGCTTGGCCTTCTCGATCACCATTTCCGCGACCTGCACATGACGCGAAGCCGGTTCATCAAATGTCGACGAGATCACTTCGCCCTTCACCGAGCGCTGCATGTCCGTGACTTCCTCCGGCCGCTCGTCGATGAGCAACACGATCAGGTAAGTCTCGGGATGATTGGCGGTGATTGAATGCGCGATATTCTGCAACAATACGGTCTTGCCGGTGCGCGGCGGCGAAACGATCAACGCGCGCTGTCCTTTGCCGATTGGTGCGACAATGTCGATAACACGCGCCGATAGATCCTTCTTGGTCGGATCCTCGTATTCCATTTTGAGCCGCTCATCGGGGTAGAGCGGTGTCAGGTTGTCGAAATTGACCTTGTGACGCGCCTTCTCAGGATCTTCGAAATTGATCGTATTGACCTTGAGCAGGGCGAAATAGCGCTCTCCTTCTTTCGGAGAGCGAATATGTCCCTCGACGGTGTCGCCGGTACGCAGGCCGAAACGGCGAATCTGGCTTGGAGAAACGTAGATGTCGTCCGGTCCGGAAAGATAGTTTGACTCCGGCGAGCGCAAAAATCCGAAACCGTCGGATAGGACCTCGACCACGCCTTCGCCGATGATATCGACTTCCTGGGTGGCGAGTTGTTTGAGAATTGCAAACATCAGCTCCTGCTTGCGCATGGTGCTGGCGTTTTCGACCTGGTGCTCTTCAGCGAATGCGACGAGTTCGGCAGGTGTCTTGGACTTAAGGTCCTGGAGTTTCATTTCCCGCATTGGGGGTTTACGTCCTTGGGATCGTTACGGCGGAGTTTTTGGATAAAGAAAGACTTGCGCCGTTTGACTTAGGAGAGAAATCGCAGGTCTTGGGTGACGAGAAAGCTGGGAAAGATCCCGGAACCCGATGCTGCGACCGGCCCAAACACGGGTGCCGGAACGCGACTGCATCCGCCTGCGTTCGGTGGGATAAACACAAACATAGTTTGGGCCGGCGTCGCACGCAAGAGGTTGCAGCGCGGCGTGTGTGCTTGCCGCGACAGGCTAAAACGGTTTAACGACCACCAGGATCACGATGACAATTAACAAAGCGGTAGGTATCTCGTTGATAATTCGAAAGAATTTATCTGAGTGCCTATTTCGGTCAGCGTGGAATTCGTTTACCCAATGCGCAAATAATCCGTGGAGGATGGTCATAACGATCACTGCAGCAAATTTGACATAAAACCAGCCAGCACCAACCCAGCCGCCTTGCAACAGCAAGAGAATACCGACAATCCAAGTGACCATCATCGCCGGCACCATGATGAAGTTGAGCAGCCGACGCTCCATCGTCTTCAGAGTTTCCGAGAGTTCAGACCCCGGCCGGGCCGCCGAGTGATAGACGAACAGTCGAGGCAAATAGAGCATGCCGGCCATCCAGGCGATGACGGCGACGATGTGCAATGCCTTCAGCCACAGGTACATGACGTTTATCCACGAACGCGCTTGACCAAGCGTTCAACGTTTGCAATCGGCGTTTCAGGAAGAATCCCGTGGCCGAGATTGAAGATCAGCGGTCCACCGCCGAGTTCTTTCATTACGTCATCCACCTCTCGATCGATTGCCGCACCTCCGGCAAGCAGAGCCAGGGGATCAACGTTTCCCTGAACGGGCACGCGTCGCTGCAAGGTTTCACGCGCAATCATGCGCGGGAACGTCCAATCAACGCCAATTGCACTTACTCCGGTCATTTCAACATAAGGCAGCGCCATAGCGGTTGCACCGCGCGGAAACCCTATGATTTTTGCTCCCGGTACTTCCTTGCGCACCCCTTCAACAATCTTTTGCGTTGGCGCCACGCACCAGCGACCAAATTGCTCCGGCGAGAGTACCCCAGCCCACGTATCGAACACCTGGACGACATCCGCGCCCGCCTTGAGTTGAGCACTAAGATATTCAATCGAAGCTTGCGCTAGTCGATCAATCAATTGCTGGAAATCTTCCGGGTCACGATATGCAAATTGTCTAGCCGGCGCCTGATCCGATGTACCCTCGCCCGCGACCATGTAGGTCGCGACGGTCCATGGAGCTCCGCAAAACCCGATCAAGGCTGTACTATTGCTGAGCGACCCATTTACCAAGCGCACCGTTTCATAGACCGGTGCCACGACCCTCTCATCAAGACTGTCGCGCAGAGCCGTAAGCCCTGCAGCATCGACAAGTGGTTCGAGCTTTGGTCCTTCGCCTGCAAGAAACTCAACCTTTCGGCCGAGCGCGAGCGGTACGATGAGAATATCGGAAAATAGGATTGCCGCATCAAAACCAAACCGGCGTACTGGCTGTAACGTCACCTCCGCCGCCAATTCCGGGTTAAGGCAGAGATCGAGAAAGCCTCCGGCCTGCTGTCGCAAGGCGCGGTATTCCGGCAGATAGCGCCCGGCTTGTCGCATTAGCCAGATTGGCGGAACCGCTTCATGCTTACCGGCAAGAACACGTAACAGCTTTTTCCCCACGGCACCCGCAGATCCGACTTCTTGCATTAAAGACTCTTCTAAGAATCTGTTGTGGTTGTTGGAGCGTTAATTGGACTCATGCCTGTCAGTCAACATTCTGTCCACTGGATGAAAGAGTTCTATCCAGAATTGAGCCTAATTAGGCGCTCTATCCTTCCACAGCGTTAGTCCATATTTATCAGGGGTTTTGAGTATGTGTCCCCGTCATTCCCCAAGTGAGTATGCACAATCTGGCGGCACGACCCGGATGGACGCTGATGCTCATCCCATCGGCAGCGATGTGGATGGATATTGGACTTCAAACCGATGTCGGGTTGCCTGTAAGGTCAGGCGGTGAGCTCTTCCCGTAATATCCACATGTCATCCGGCCGTTATACAGATGTCTGAGACCGGTTATTTCCATCTTCACCTGGTATCCGATGCAACGGGTGAGACCTTGATTACCGTCGCGCGTGCCGCTGCAGCGCAGTACGCGAACGTGTCACCTGTCGAGCATCTCTATCCGATGGTCCGTTCCAAAAAGCAGCTTGATCACGCGTTGGCGGAAATCACTGAGTCACCGGGTCTGGTTCTCTACACTTTGCTCGAAGAAGACCTTATTCAGCTTCTCGAGAAAAAATGTCGTGAACTCGGATTGCCTTGTATGTCAGTGCTAGGGCCCGTATTGCGACTCTTCCAGTCTTACCTCGGAACCGAAACCATACATCGAGCCGGCGCCCAGCACGTGCTAAACGCGGAATACTTTCAGCGCATCGACGCGCTCAATTTCACGATGCTGCACGACGATGGCCAACATGTTGAGGGTCTTGAGGAGGCCGATGTAGTTCTGGTTGGTGTGTCGCGGACCTCAAAGACACCTACGTCCATCTATCTTGCCAATCGCGGTGTTAAGACTGGAAACGTACCATTGGTGCCAAGCGTGCTATTGGCACCGGCGGTGGAGAAACTCACTAGGCCGCTTGTGGTTGGATTATATGCAAGTCCCGAGCGTATCGTGCAGATTCGCGAAAATCGATTGCTCGGTTTGAAGGCGCACCGCGATGACGATCAATACATCGACAAGACCGCAGTCGCCGAGGAAGTTTCATTTTCGCGACGACTTTGCGCAAGACACAATTGGCCCACGATCGATGTCACGCGTCGGTCGATTGAAGAAACGGCAGCAGCGGTCATGAAGCTTTTGAGCGAGCGACGTCGGCATCCAGTGGCGTGACCCATGGTTCTTTGGCTTGCCTCTCAGCCGCTGGTGCTTGCATCCAGAAGCGATATCCGCGGAAAGATCCTTGCCGCGGCGGGTCTGCGATTTGAAATAAGGCCATCGCAAATCGACGAGCGAGCGGTGGAAGCAAAATCGGGTGTAACCGATGCAGCTGGCGTGGCTCAACAATTGGCGCGCGCCAAGGCAGAGGCGATGGCGGCTTTATTGCCGGGACGTCTGGTATTAGGAGCCGATCAGACGCTGGCGAACGGAGCAAAGAGGCTGAGCAAACCTGGCGATCTAGCTCAGGCTGCCGAGCAACTGCGGGCCTTGCGCGGACGCACGCATGAACTTCACTCAGCGCTTGCTTTGGTTCGAGACGGCGAGAAGATTTTTTCTTGCGTTGATACAGCAAAGCTGACCATGCGCAACTTTTCCGATCGTTTCCTAAATAGTTATCTCGATATGGCCGGGGATACGGCAATGAGCAGCGTCGGGGGCTATCAACTCGAAAGTATCGGCATTCACCTGTTTGAGCGGGTCGAGGGGGATTATTTCACCATCCTCGGGCTGCCCCTTTTGCCGCTGCTGACCTTTCTCAGACAGGGCAAATTTGTTGACGGCTAGCCAATGTTTGTTCTCGGACTGACTGGGTCGCTAGGGATGGGCAAGTCCACAACCGCAAGGTTCTTCGCGGAAGCGGACATCCCACTTCACGACGCGGATGCAGTAGTTCATCAGCTCTACGAAGGCGAGGCAACGCCTCTGATCGAGGCAGCGTTCCCTGGCACGACGACTGGCAGCAAGGTTGACCGTGACAAACTTGCCAAAGAAGTGCTGGGCAATGCAGCTGCGATCAAGAAGCTTGAAAACATCATTCATCCATTGGTCGGCCGTGCTGAGGCCCGTTTTCTCGATGAGGCCGCTCGCAAAGGTGCGGCCGTGGTGGTGCTCGATATACCGCTGTTGTTTGAAACCGGGGCCGAACGGCGGTGTGACGCTGTGGTCGTCGTCTCCGCGCCGGCGGAGGTGCAGCGAATTCGCGCATTCGAGCGCCCTGGGATGACCGAAGAGAAGTTTGAGGCAATTCTTGTCAAGCAAATGCCTGACGCCGAAAAACGCGCACGCGCCGATTTCGTAGTGGATACATCAAAGGGTTTTGATGCTGCCCGTGCTCAAGTGCGTGAAATTCTTGCTCGCGTTGCTACAATGCCGAAACGGATCAGGTGATTCTTATTAATCGGCCAATTATGCGCGAAATCGTTCTGGACGTTGAAACTACCGGTCTCGATCCGATCCAAGGACACCGAATTGTCGAACTTGGCTGTATCGAACTACTGAATCGGATCCCGACCGGATCGACCTTTCACGCCTATCTCAATCCGGACCGCGACATGCCCGCTGAGGCTTTTGCAGTACACGGACTCTCAACCGAGTTTCTAAAACAGCACAAACGTTTCATCGAAGTTGCCGATGAATTCCTTGCCTTCATTGGCGACGCACCGCTGGTGATTCACAACGCCGGCTTCGACCATGGGTTTCTCTGCGCGGAGCTGAAACGAGCCGAGCGCATGTTGATCGCAAGAGAGCGGCTGGTCGATACTCTGCTGCTGGCACGTCGCAAGCACCCCGGCGGGCCGAACAGACTTGATGACTTATGTGCGAGATACGGAATCGACAGCTCGCGGCGTACCAAGCACGGCGCGCTGCTTGACGCCGAAATTCTGGCCGAGGTCTATGTCGAATTGATCGGCGCGCGTCAGGCTCAGCTTGGCTTAGCCGAAGGTGGAAACCGAGACGCCGACGGGCCTGAGGGGGTCATTTTCATTCGTGAGCGGCCTGGGCCGCTTGCAGCGCGGCTGAGCGAGGAAGACATCGCGGCCCACAGAGAATTTGTGGTTAGTCTAGGCGAGAGTGCGTTGTGGGGAGACTACCGTCCGCAGGCGGGCTGACCCTTCAACTGCCTACGATGGGAGCGGCCGGCTGAGCCTGTGCCAATTTTTGGCGGTAGAGGCTGACGAAATCTACCGGATCCAGCAGAAGCGGAGGAAAGCCACCATTGCGCACGGCGGTGGCGATGATCTCTCGTGCAAACGGAAACAACAACCGTGGGCATTCGATCAACACGACCGGGTTCAGGCTTTCTTGTGGAACATTTCGAATGCGAAAAACGCCGGCAAAGTCCAGATCGAAACGAAATAATAGGGCGCCAGCTGCTTCTGCTTTGCCTTCCAATTTGATCGAAACTTCGATGTCGCTATCGGAAAGCGGGTTTGCCCCGACATTGATCTGAATTCCGATTTGCGGATGCTCCTGACGCGAACTGAGCGACTGCGGCGCGTTCGGATTTTCGAAGGAAAAGTCTTTGATATATTGAGACACCACGGTGAGTTGCGGCGCTTCCTGTGGCGCCGCTTGTCCCGGGCCGCCATTCGTCGACATGGTCATAAAAACCCCTTTGCGCCGCGAACCGCGTGCGCGGCGGTTGGCTAACATACGGTCCACATGGGAACAAGGACGGTATCGTTTTGTGTGGCTCGCAACTCTCGCGGTTCGGTTGAGCCGCTCTTCGTCGCGGTATCTCAGCGCGGGTTCTTGTCGCGGCGTGGATCCGGCAGCGACGGATCGGGCACCTTGTGCCACTGCTCCGGCGCAAGGTCGATTACATCGTCTCTGCCGCGTCGCACCGCCAAGGTGTTGAAGCTGGCGGCGGCTACACGTCGCAGCGGCGGGACCAGCAGCAGCAATGCCAGAAAATCGGTTATAAATCCTGGAATTAGAAGCAGAATTCCGGCCAACAGGGTTGGCCCAGCTGAACTTTCTGCGTGCAAAGCCGTGAAATTTCCATTGCCCAATGCGGCGCGGACCCGTCCAAGGTGATTACCGCTGGCGTGGCGCAAAATGAGAAAACCGGCCACCGAGCCAGCCAATACCAGCCCAAAAGCCCAGCCGAAACCGATCAAAGCGGACACCGCTATGAATGCCACCAGTTCCATAAGGGGCAATGCCAGCAGTACGGACAGCAACCATTTTGCCACATTCATCGGTGTTTCTCAGGTCGGGTGATGTTGGCCTCAGCCCTTTGATCGTCTAAGGTTCGGTCAAGTGAGTTGAATTGCGCCGAACTTCTGGCGCGATCTGGCCCTTATGATTGGTGTCACCACCGGCTGATACAAGAGCGATGGTGGGGCTGGCCGCTTCGCCGCGCGGCAGGCGAGGGCCGAAACGCCGGTCGGCCGATACGCCTTAACGGTAGCCGAAAGCATGCGAGACGTGTTCGATATCTACACCATCATTTTCTTAGCGCTCGCAGTCTTCATTTTCCTGCGGTTGCGCAGCGTTTTGGGTCAACGGACAGGTCGCGAGCGCCCGCCGTATGATCCTTATTCCGCTCGAGAGCCGGTACGACCCTCGCCGGAGAAAGTTGTCCCGTTGCCCAACCGCACGGCCGAAACCGTTGCGCCCAAGCCCACCGAAGCGACCGAAACTCCCGGCCAGCGCTGGAAAGGCGTCGCGGAACCTGGCTCGGCCATTGCGGTGGGACTTGATGCCATCGCCGCCGCCGATCCGAATTTTAATGCGCAGCATTTCCTGACCGGCGCTCGGGCAGCTTATGAAATGATCGTGAACGCCTACGCCGAGGGTGACCGACGTACCCTGAAGAATTTACTCGCACGCGAGGTCTATGATGGTTTTGAAAATGCGATCAGCGAGAGAGAGAAGCGCGGCGAGACAGTCGAAAGTCGTTTCGTGTCGATCGACAATGCAGACATCACGGGAGCCGAACTGCGAGGGCGCAATGCCCAGGTCACCGTTCGCTTTCAGTCGAAACTTGTTTCGGTGACACGTGACAAAGACGGCAATGTTATTGACGGCAACGCTGAACGAGTAACCGACATCACCGACATTTGGACATTTACGCGTGACGTAAGTTCGCGTGATCCGAATTGGAAACTGCTGGCAACGGAGGCCGGGCAGTAGGGATGCCGCTGAAGAGCCTTCGCTCACTCGCAAAAATCGGATTTAGCTTCTGTCTGGTTGCGGCAGTGAGCGCGCAAGCGGATGCGATGAGTTTGCGCAATGCAAAGCTGGAGATGCTTTCGTTCTCCGCGCTGGACGGCTGGCAAGAAGATGACCAGGCCGCTGCCTTCACCACATTCCTGAAAAGCTGTCGCGCGATCCTCAACGCAAACAAGACAATACGTTCAGCCCGGCCGCTTTTGGCTGGATTGTTCAAGGCGTGCGAACGTGCGACCGCGGCCGGTCATCTCGATCGCGAACAGGCGCGTAGTTTCTTCGAGAGCAACTTCAAGCCGGTAAGGGTCATGCCTGGCGGCCAGCCTGAGGGCTTTTTCACTGGTTACTTCGAAACAGAAGTGGAAGGTTCGCGCTTCCCCAGCGACGAGTACACCGTGCCGATCTATGCAGCGCCGGCTGAAACGGTAAGACGAAAAAAAAGTACAGTATTTGCTGATCTCGATCGCACTAAAATCGAAGACGGCGCTTTGGCCGGAAAAGACCTGGAGATTTGCTACGTCAAGAGTCCGATCGACGCGTTTTTTGCACAGATCCAGGGTTCCACGCGAGTCAAGCTCGATAACGGCAAGCTGCTGCGCCTCAACTACGTTGCGAGCAACGGCATGCCTTATACGCCGGTCGGAAAATTCCTGATCGACCGCGGCATCGTTTCCAAGGAAGAAATGTCGATGGACAAGATCCGCGACTACATGGAAGCGAATCCGGAAGACGGTAAAGCGCTGCGCCGCAAGAATCGTTCGTTTGTTTTCTTTCAGGAAACGGCATTACGCGCCGATGACGAATGCACCGGCGCGCAAGGTATTCCGCTTACGCCCGGACGCTCTCTGGCGGTGGACAAGCGCATCCACCTTTATGGCACGCCTATCTGGATAGAAGCTCAGCTTCCGATCGAGAGTGAAAAGCCGGAGACCAGGTTTCGCCGTTTGCTGTTTGCGCAGGACACGGGCTCAGCAATTGTTGGACCCGCACGCGCGGACATCTATTTCGGGCATGGCGAGGAGGTCAGTCATATCGCGGGCCGCATCAAGCAATATGGGCAATTCGTCATGCTGATGCCGAAGAACGTGCCGGTAAGCGGCCCGGTGGTGGCGGGCGCCAAGGATATCCCGCTTCCGAAACCGCGCCCCGGACTGATTGTCACTGCTGCTGCGCGAACGAACACGCCCGCAGCGGCGAACCACCCGGTGACTCGGCGAAAGCCGCGCCACTGACACCATGAGCTCCGGCGACGGCAAACGGCGTCGCGTTCTTTCCGACGAGGAACGTGTATTGTGGACGGCGGTGACCAAAACGATTGCGCCGCTGAAAGATACCGCACCTCCCGAGAACGTTGAAACATCTGTAGCAGCGCCCGCTCGGCCGGGTGTGCCTGCCGTCAAATCTCCGCGGACCGCGCGACCAATTGCTGAGAAGAAAGCGCTTCCCCCGCTGACGGCGCTCGGCCGAAAAGCAAAGCAGCGAGCAGCGCGCGGCAAGGAGCCGATCGACGGCCGCCTCGATTTGCACGGGCTAACGCAACGCGAGGCTCATACTACGCTGTTGCGCTTCCTGAACGCCGCGAGTTTGCGTGGTGCCAGGCTCGTTCTGGTTATCACCGGAAAAGGTGGTGTCGGCCAAGGCGAGCGAGGGATTCTCAAGCGGCAGGTTCCACAGTGGTTGGCCTTGCCGGAATTTCGTGAGTGGATCGTCGGGTTCGACCAGGCGCACATCGCTCACGGGGGCGAGGGCGCACTTTATGTTCGCATAAGGCGTAACAGCCAAATCAGAGAATAAACCGACTGAGGTCAGCGTTCTTGGCCAGGTCGCCAATGTGTTTTTGCACATATTCTGCGTCGATCTTGACCGTCTCACCGGAGCGGTCGGGTGCCGCAAATGACACTTCATCGAGAACCCGCTCTATCACCGTTTGAAGACGGCGGGCACCGATATTCTCGACGCTGCCATTCACGGCGACCGCGATGTCGGCGAGGGCGTCTATTGCATCTTCTGAGAATTCGAGCTTCACACCCTCGGTGTTCATCAACGCCACATATTGCTTGATCAACGAGGCCTCCGGCTCCGTGAGAATCCGCCGGAAATCGTCGCGGGTCAGAGCCTTGAGCTCGACGCGGATCGGCAAGCGTCCTTGCAATTCGGGCAACAGATCCGATGGCTTTGAGATGTGGAAGGCACCCGAGGCGATAAACAATATGTGGTCCGTCTTTACAGGACCGTGCTTGGTATTCACCGTAGTGCCCTCGATCAACGGCAATAAATCGCGTTGTACACCTTCGCGCGAAACGTCGGCGCCGCGGAGGCCTTCGCGGCCGGCAATCTTGTCGATCTCGTCAAGAAAAACGATTCCGTTCTGTTCGACGGCACGGATCGATTCCTGAACCAGTTGTTCGGTGTCGAGCAGTTTGTCAGACTCCTCGTTGATCAAAATGTCGTAGGATTCCTCGACGGTGACTCGGCGCGTCTTGGTGCGCCCGCCGCCAAGCTTTCCGAAGATATCTCCGATATTGATCGCGCCCATCTGCGCGCCCGGCATACCGGGAATTTCGAACATCGGCATACTGGCTCCGCCAGCCTGGACCTCGATCTCGATTTCCTTGTCGTTCAATTCGCCTTCGCGCAATTTCTTGCGGAAGCTCTCGCGCGTCGCCGGGCTCGCCCCGGGGCCGACCAAGGCGCTCAGCACGCGCTCTTCAGCCGATTGCTCAGCGCGCGTCCGCACATCCTTGCGCTTTCTCTCACGGACGAGCGCGATGCCAATTTCAACCAGGTCACGGACAATTTGTTCGACATCGCGTCCGACGTATCCGACTTCTGTAAACTTGGTCGCCTCGACTTTGAGAAACGGCGCGCCGGCGAGCTTTGCGAGGCGCCGAGAAATTTCGGTTTTCCCGACACCCGTTGGTCCGATCATCAGGATATTTTTGGGCAGCACTTCTTCGCGCAGTCTCTCGTCGAGCTGCAGACGCCGCCAACGGTTGCGCAGCGCTATTGCAACGGCGCGCTTCGCATCGTTCTGGCCGACGATGTAGCGATCAAGTTCGGATACGATTTCGCGCGGAGAGAAGTCGGTCATGAGTTGCGTACCATCAGGAGAGCAGGGCCATCGGAGGTATCGACCAGACGATCTTTTAGAAAGCCGGCCTTTTCGTATGCACGAATCGCGCGCGCATTTGCTGGGTTGGGATCAGTAACGACGCGCGGTGTTCCATCTGTCAGCAAGCGGTCGACAAAGGCCCGAATGAAAACGGAGCCGTGACCGCAATCAAGCATGTCAACTTCACCGATCAATTGATCGATCCCTCGCGTGCCCACGGGCTGCGGTCCCAAGCAACTGTCCCAGCATGCGGGGTCGTAACATTGCAGATAGCCGAATGGCCGAGCATCGCGCGCTACGATGAACTGATCCATGGCCGGCTCGTCGAGATCGCCTTTGACGAGATCGAATTGCTGGTCGGGCTGGCCCCACCATCTTACGACATGCGGCTCGCCGAGCCAGTGCCGAACCAGCGGCAGGTCATCGACGGTCATGGGACGAAACTCATACATGCAATCGATATTAGGCGCTCTTCAGCGTCTCGATGGTGATGTTGCGGTTGGTGAAAACACAAATATCGGCCGCGATATCAAGCGACCGGCGAACGATGGCTTCTGCATCGAGCTGTCCATCGAGCAACGCGCGGGCAGAGGCAAGCGCGTAATTCCCTCCTGAGCCGATGCCCATGACACCGTTTTCTGGCTCGAGCACATCACCCGTGCCGGTAAGAACCAATGAGACTTTGGCATCGGCCACAATCATCATTGCCTCGAGGCGTCGAAGATAGCGATCGGTACGCCAATCTTTTGCGAGCTCGACCGCGGCGCGCGTGAGCTGGCCGGGGTACTGTTCGAGCTTGCCTTCCAGGCGCTCAAACAGAGTAAACGCGTCTGCGGTAGCGCCGGCGAACCCGCCAATGACGTCGCCCTTGCCAAGTCGGCGTACCTTCTTCGCGTTGGACTTGACGATGGTCTGGCCGATCGAGACCTGACCATCTCCGCCGATAACTACGCTGCCGCCCTTGCGGACGGTCAAAATGGTCGTCCCATGCAAGGCGGGAAGTTCGTTCGGTGACATTAGCTTAAAACCCCAAGGGTCAACGACATCTAGGTATGGCGTCGCACATTTGTAAACACCCCCAACGGCTGTGGCGAATCCGGCGAACCCCTGATAAAAGGCGCGCGAACAAAGGATATTTGCCATGCGCAAGGGCGTCGTAAAGCGCAAGACCAAGGAAACCGACGTTGAGGTTGCGGTCGATCTCGACGGGGCCGGGCGCGCATCCGTCGAAACCGGCATTGGGTTCCTCGACCACATGCTCGAGTTGCTTGCCCGTCATTCGCGCATTGATATCACCGTGAAGGCAAAAGGTGACCTACACATTGATCACCACCACACGACGGAGGATATCGGCATCGCGCTCGGTCAGGCGGTGAAGCAGGCACTCGGCGATATGAAAGGAATCACGCGCTATGCGGATGTGCACGTACCAATGGACGAGGCGCTGACGCGGGTTGCAATCGACATTTCAGGTCGACCTTTTCTCGTGTTCAAGGCTACGTTCGTGCGCGACAAGGTCGGTGAGTTCGACACCGAGTTGGTCCAGGAATGGTTTCAGGCTTTCGCCATGAACGCCGGGGTCACGCTGCACGCAGAGACTTTGTACGGCAACAACGATCACCACATTGCCGAGTCGTGCTTCAAAGGTCTGGCGCGCGCGCTGGGAGCGGCCGTGGCGATCGATCCGCGCGCCAAGGATGAAATACCCTCCACGAAGGGTTCGCTCGGCGGCTAAACCGCTGTGATATCGCCGGATCAATCGTTACGGACGTCCTGCTTCGGGCGGCGCGACGGCATATATGAGGATCGGAACAGGACCAGCGTATGCCCACTTATACCGTTCATGCGCCCCCGCCGCGTCAGGACGAAACAACGAGCGCACCCGAGCGCTTCGTTTTTGTGCGGGATGGGTTTCATTTTTGGGCATTTCTGCTTGCGCCGCTGTGGCTGCTATTGCACGGCCTCTGGCTCGCTTTGGTTATTTACGTTGTCGGCTACGGAGCAGTCACTGGCGGCCTCGCTTTTCTGCAGGCTTCGGCGAGCGTGCAATTTCTGGTCGGTCTGTTGATCGCCTTGTTGATTGGCTTCGAAGCGTCGAGCATCTGGCGCTGGACGTTGGCGCGGCGAGGCTGGAACACTCTCGGCTTCGTCGTCGGCGAGGACACCGAGATTGCCGAACAGCGCTTCTTTTCCGAATGGACCAGGCGCGCGGCGGCCCCATCGCCGCCGCCAAGCTCAGTCGAAACCGGCTATACCGCTCCCGTTCGGCGTGGCCCCCCCTCACCGTCCGATGTCATCGGCCTGTTTCCTGAACCGGGAGCTCAACGGTGAGCGTTGCTATCGTCGACTACGGGTCGGGCAATTTGCATTCGGCTGCAAAGGCTTTCGAGCGCGCGGCCCGTGAAAGCGGCTTCGAACAACGGATCACTGTCACCAGCGATCCGGATGCGGTCACACACGCCGATCGGATTGTGCTGCCCGGCGTTGGTGCATTCGCCGATTGCCGCCGCGGGCTCGACGAAATTCCCGGTATGGTGGATGCGCTGGAGCAGAGCGTACGAAAAAATGGCAAGCCCTTCTTCGGCATCTGTGTCGGGATGCAGTTAATGGCGGAGCGAGGACGCGAATACAAAGTAACACCAGGTCTCGGGTGGATCGCAGGCGAAGTCGATCGCATTGCGCCGTCGAGTCCGGATTTGAAGATCCCGCATATGGGCTGGAATACGCTCACTGTGCTGAAAGACCATCCGCTCCTTGCCGGTATACCGGTGGGCGTTAATGGATTGCATGCGTATTTCGTGCACTCGTACGAATTAAAAACGGCGAAGCGCGATGACCTGATTGCGCAGGCTGACTATGGCGGCCCGCTCACTGCCATTGTCGGTCGCGACAACATGGTTGGCACGCAGTTTCACCCGGAAAAGAGCCAGCGGCTCGGTCTTGCTTTGATTGCAAATTTCCTGAAGTGGACGCCGTGATCCTCTTTCCCGCTATCGATCTTAAGGAAGGCCTGGCCGTCCGGCTCGAGCAAGGTGATATGGCCCGTGCGACCGTATTCCACCGTGATCCAGCGGCGCAGGCGCGCGCGTTCGAACAGCAGGGTTTCGAGTGTCTTCACGTGGTGGATCTCGACGGCGCTTTTGCCGGCAAGCCGATGAATGCCGCGGCCGTTGATCGCATTCTTGAAATGATCAGCATTCCCGTGCAACTCGGAGGCGGCGTCCGCAACACGGCGACAGTGGAGAGCTGGCTCGAGAAGGGAATCGATCGCGTCATCATAGGCACTGCCGCGGTGCGCGATCCGCCCTTCGTCAAGCAGGTCGCGCGCGATTATCCTGGCCGCATTGCTGTGGGTCTCGATGCGCGTGACGGCAAGGTTGCCGTCGAGGCGTGGGCGGAAACATCGCAGCTTTCAGTGCTCGACATTGCGCGACGCTTTGAAGATGTGGGCGTTTCGGCGATCGTGTACACCGACATTGCGCGCGACGGAATGCTCAAAGGCCTCAATCTCGACGCGACCATCGCCCTCGCCGATTCGATCAGCATCCCCGTGATTGCATCGGGGGGACTTGCTTCGATCGAGGACATCAAGGCGATGCTTTCGCCGCGCGCAGGAAAGCTCGCCGGCGCCATTGCGGGTCGTGCACTTTACGATGGACGTCTTGATGCCGCCGAGGCGCTTAAGCTCATCCGTGCCGCGAAGGCGTCCGCCTGATGTTCAAGGTCCGCGTCATCCCCTGTCTCGATGTGAAAGATGGCCGAGTGGTCAAGGGCGTCAATTTCGTCAATTTGCGCGACGCGGGTGATCCGGTCGAGGCGGCAATCGCATACGATGCAGCCGGCGCCGACGAGCTCTGCTTTCTCGATATCACGGCCAGCCACGAAATGCGCGAAACGATATACGACGTTGTGACGCGGACCGCGGAAGCGTGCTTCATGCCTCTTACCGTCGGTGGCGGCGTGCGCACGGTGGACGATATTCGCAGACTGCTGACCTGCGGTGCGGACAAAGTGTCGATCAATACGGCGGCGGTCAACCGGCGCGCATTCGTCAAAGAAGCCGCGGAGAAATTCGGCGACCAATGCATTGTTGTGGCGATCGATGCCAAGAAAGTATCGAAGGCGGGGGAAAAGGATCGGTGGGAAATCTTTACGCACGGCGGTCGGAATCCGACAGGCCTCGAGGCCATTGCCTATGCCAAGGAAGTTGTGGCGTTGGGGGCCGGAGAGATTCTGCTGACATCGATGGACCGCGACGGCACCAAGAAAGGCTATGACCTTCCGCTCACGCGCGCGATCGCGGACGCCGTCACCGTCCCAGTCATCGCCTCCGGAGGGGTCGGTACTCTCGAGCACATGGTCGAGGGTATTCGCGACGGACATGCCACCGCGGTGCTGGCGGCCTCTATTTTCCACTTCGGCGAGCATGGCGTTCGCGAGGCCAAGGCCTATATGGCCGAGGCAGGCCTGCCGATGCGTCTCGATCCTTGACCGCAACAGTGCTATTGAGCCGCCGAAGAGGCAGTCATGAGCAAGTTCACCCTGGCAGATCTGGAAAGGCGGGTGCGTGAGCGTGCGCAGGTGAGTGCGGCGGAATCGTACACCCGCAGTTTGATCGATAAAGGCGTCGCTCACTGCGCCAAGAAACTGGGCGAGGAGGCGATAGAGACCGGATTGGCGGCCGTCCAGGAAGACAAAGGACGACTGATCGCGGAAGCGGCCGATCTTCTCTATCATTTGCTGGTACTGCTCGAAGCGCGCGACGTCTCGTTGGCCGAGGTCGAAGCGGCGCTGGAGAAACGCACGGCGCAAACTGGCCACGAGGAAAAGGCCTCACGTCCCGGTTCACTCAAATGATGGAACAGCGCACCGAAGAGAATCTCTCTCCGTACCGCACGTTCTCGCGGGCGGAATGGGCCGTGCTGCGCGAAGACACGCCCATGACGCTGACCTCGGAGGAGGTTACGCGACTACGTTCGCTGCACGATCGGCTGGACATGGCCGAAGTCGAGGAGATTTACCTGCCGCTGTCGCGCCTGCTTTCAATGTATGTAGCGGCGACACAGCGGTTATTCCGCGCTCAACAGCGTTTCCTCGGAACCGAGGATGCGAAAATGCCCTACATCATCGGGGTCGCGGGCTCTGTTGCAGTCGGCAAGTCGACGACGGCTCGCGTTCTGCAAGCCTTGCTGGCGCGTTGGCCGAATGTCCCCAAAGTCGATCTGATAACGACCGACGGGTTTCTCTATCCGAACGCGGTTCTGGAGCGCGAAGGCCTGATGGAAAAGAAGGGCTTTCCTGAAAGCTATGATCTGTCGGCGCTGCTGCGCTTTCTTTCCGATGTAAAGGCTGGCCGCCGTCCCGCACGTGCCCCGATCTACTCGCATTTGATCTACGATGTCATGCCGAACCAGTGGGTTGAGGTCGACCGGCCGGACATTCTTATTGTTGAAGGATTGAATGTTCTGCAGACCGGCCGTTTGCCGAAGGATGGCAAGGCGATCCCCTTCGTTTCGGATTTTTTCGATTTCTCGGTCTATCTCGATGCCGATGAAGATGTGCTCAGATCCTGGTACGTGGACCGGTTTTTGACGCTGCGTGGTACCGCGTTCCGCGATCCGAAATCGTACTTTCATCGCTACTCAATACTTTCAGATCAGGAAGCCGTCGAAACAGCATCGTCGATCTGGTCCCGCATCAATCTTGTCAATCTGCACGAAAATATTCTGCCGACGCGGCAGCGCGCCGACCTCATATTGAATAAGAATGAAAGTCACTTGGTCGAGAGCGCTTCGCTACGGCGGCTGTAGTTACGCCGCCCGACGACTGAGATCGAAGTGTTCGAAGTAACGTTTTTTGATCACCGCAACCGGCAGAACGATCAATACATCAGTCGTTCCGAACTCGTAGTCCACCACCGCACCGTCGCCGATATAGGCGCCAAGCCTTAGGTATCCCTTGATCAGCGGCGGGAGCACGCGCAGAGCATCCCTTGCATCGATCGCCTCTTTTGATGTCCGGTTCATTTCTACATAACGCTGCGGCAATGCGCAGGCACGCCAGGTTTCTGGCGCTGACGCATAATGATGCAGAAACGACAAGGGTAATGCGAGCCGCCCAGGGTCGGTGCCGTCCAGGCTCGCGCATCCGAACATGACATCACAATGGTTCTGCAGAAAGTAGGCGTGAATGCCATGCCAAAGAAGTTCAACCGTGCGTTTGTTTCGATAGGGCGCGAGTACACAGGAACGGCCAAGCTCCAAAAACTGAAGTTTGGCATGGCGTGCAAGCAGTGCCCCGATGTCGAATTCTCCGGCGGTGTAGAAGCCGCCGTAATCTTCGGCGAGCGGCTGCCGCAAAAGACGATAGGTTCCAACGACGGCCGGACGATTCAACGCGCCACGATCGCGTGCAGTATGATCGAGAACCAGCAGATGGTCGCAAATAGCGTCATAACCATCGATATCGCGGCGGGCAAAAAGCCTTGCCGGGTTTGGGATCGCCGCGCCTTCCTCATAAAAGACGCGATAGCGCAATTTTTGCGCCTGCCGAACTTCGGCAGCCGTTTGTGCCAGCCTGACTTCCAGCGAGCCTACGCGACCGAGGCTCTGCGACGGCCGGTGCGCGCGGGCGGCCCAAGCCTGTAATCCTCCATACGCTTGGAGCGCCGGTATAATGCCTGGGACGCCAAGGCCACCGGGCGCCGGACGAAAACGCTCGAACAGGCCAAGTTGGGGAAGAAAATTACCGCGGGTGCCGATAGGCATTTGGTCCTCTTTGACGAAATGCGCGAAAACCCTGCGTCTGGCTTCGTTTCGAATTGGCGAATCAGCGATGGATCTGCCGTTGTCCCGTACACCATGGACCGACCACGGAATTGTGACAGTGTGGGGAAACTCGCGTCAGGCCGCAAGCGTCAAAAGCACGCGCCGACGCCGTGCTCAGCGCCTCGCGGAGATGCTCACGATCGAGTGGTTTGATCAGGAGACCATCCAGGCCCGCAGAAAGCACGGCTTCGCGGTCATCGGTCTGTGCGTTGGCTTTCAGCGCAAGCATGTAGGTTCTCGCATCGCCGACGAGCGCTTCCGCCACGCGGATTCGCCGTGCCGCTTCCAGGCCGTCCATTTCCGGCATCACATCCATGAGAACCAGGTCGTAAGGGGCGCCTGCCGCACGCGCGGCCAACCAGGATTCGAAAGCAGCTGCTCCGTTGTTTCTATCGTGGGCCGATGACCGAGCCGGGTAAAGCAGGGCTCTCGCCAGAAGCGCGTTGATGTCGTTGCCCTCTGCGACCAGAACGGAGGCTATCCGCACAAGAACAGTTGGCGAACAAAATTTCAGGCTTTGCCTGTAAAGACCTGGTTGATCTCAAACTTTTCGGCAACGATCATGAACCAATGGGAGCCAGAGCATCCATGATCACTGTCAGTCGCTGCCTCGTGTGGCCAGGTTTGCTGGCGGCGCTCTGGACATCGGCGTCGGCGCAGGAATTCAAAACCTGGAAACACGGTGTGATCGAACCGAAAGGCGATGCTGGCTTCATGTTGATGGTTGGCAAGCGGGACTTCGGCGCAAAGCACAAGCTGAAGGTCGAAATCGTACCTCTGAAGAACGGGGCCACAGCGCACAAAGCGCTATTGTCGGGCGAACTCGACAGCATCGAATCCAGTCCCGGTGCGACGATTCTTGCGGGTGCCCACGGTGCCGATATCAAGCTTCTCGGGTGTGACTGGCCCGGCGTGCCGCATGGTTTGATGGTGAAATCCACTGTCAGCAAGGTCGAGGATCTCAGAGGCAAGACAATCGCGGTGGCGGCGCCGGGTTCGCTACCGAATCTCCTGATCAACGCCATTCTCGAGCAACACAAGATTCCGGCCAGCGAAGTTCGATTCGCAAATCTCGGTGGGGACCTCGATCGCTTCAAGGCTGTAATTGGAGGCGTTGCCGAAGGCGGCGTCGTCGCCGCCGAGTTTATGGCAGTCGCACCGAAGGACGTGAAGATGCTCGTCACGGGTCACGAAGCGCTGCCGAATTACGTACGGCTCTGCTTGACAATGACAGGCAAGACAATCATTGCGCGGCGTGACGACGCGATCAATTTTGTAGCTGCGGAGTTGGACGCGCTTAAATTCGCGGTCAACCATCGTGATGAAACGATAAAGCTTACGCAGGAAACCATAAACGCAAAGCCTGACGATCCGCGCCCGGCTTATGCTTTCGATGACACGATCAGACAGAAAGCCATAGACCCGGAAGCTACGTTGCCGCTCGACAAACTGAACTGGTTGCAAAACGAGCTGGTAAGAGCGGGCAATCTGAAGGCTCCGATTGATCTGGGAAAAATCGTCGATACGGAGATCCGCGCAGAAGCCATCAAGCGCACCGGCAAATAGCTAGATCTTCGCCGAAGCCATGATCCCTGCGGGGAAGATCTCTTCCGGCTTTGCAAGCCTATGAGCTATGCCCTGCTCGTGGGCATAACGTAGAAACAGTTCGAGTGTCGGCCGGTTCGCTTCGATGCCATACGGAAAGAGATCGCCGCCAAACATTTGCTGCATACGTAGCGCGTAGCTGGTCAACCAGGGGATTGGATAGCGCGAGACTGCGGGATCGAGGATCCGCTCGAGGCTGCGGCGTCTGGATTCCTCAAACGCGTTGTAGAGATTGCGCGCAACCCAAGGCTTGTCATCGAGGACGGTTTTTCGGACCGCAATGATGTGCATGATCGGGTAGACACGCGTCTGCTCGTAATATTGCTGCTCAAGAGATTCGTAATCGGGAAATAGGCGCACAACGTCCAGGTGCTTTTCGCGGAACGAATTGGGCGGACGGGCAATGATGACACAATCGAGCTCGCCAGAAGCAATCATGCCGCTCAGCGTTTTCTCAGGCATACGCGTAAGCCGGACACCGTCCGGTAGAGACAACTCGACCTTTTCGATGCGTCCGGCCTCGTTGGTGCCGGCCTGTATCCAGTCGATATCAGACAGAGGGACGCCCTCTTCGTGCATCAGCCAGCCGCGCATGTAGACCGCAGCGGTGTGTGCCCATTCCGGAACGCCGATGCGTTTTCCACGCAAGTCTTTTGCAGTCTTGATGCCTGCCTTGCGGTTTACATAGAACGAGGCGAAACGGAACAACCGTGAAGCGTAAACCGGCAGACCGATGATGTCGGAATCTTTCCGGGTCACCTGCGCCATGAACTTGGCGAAGGAAAGCTCCGATACATCCCATTCCCGGTTAAAGGTGAAACGCGAGAAAATCTCGTGATGGCCTAGCGTAAGCCAGTTGGCGTCAACGCCTTCGGCGCGCACCAATCCTAGTCGGAAATCACGGAAGTGGTCGTAATCGGTGGTGGCGATGGTAAGAACAACGCTCATGAATGGATGCGCCGCTTCATGCGCGTCGCTTGGCTTCGATTTTGTCCCAGATCATCGCAGCTACGTCAGGTCCGCCCAGATTCTTGATGGCTCGAATTCCAGTGGGCGAAGTCACATTGATTTCGGTGAGATAGCCATCGATAACGTCAATGCCGACGAACAAAAGACCGCGATCGCGCAACGCCGGACCGATCCGCTTGCAGATCTCGGCTTCGCTTTTCGTCAATTCCGTTGCTGACGGAGCGCCGCCGCGAACCATGTTGGATCGCAGGTCGTCGGCCGCCGGTATGCGGTTGACTGCGCCGGCATATTCGCCGTCCACCAAAATGATGCGCTTATCGCCGTGCTTGATGTTGGGCAAAAACTTCTGCACCACCCACTGCTCGCGAAAGGTCGTCGAAAAAAGATCATAGAGCGATCCGAAATTAAGGTCTTCGCGCTCAAGCCGGAACACCGCTTCGCCGCCTCTTCCGTAGAGAGGCTTCATCACGATGTCGCCGTGTTCAGTCCGAAACGCCTTGATCTCGGCAAGATCGCGCGAAATCAGGGTCGGGGGCATTAGATCGGAAAACTCGGTGACAAATACTTTCTCGGGAGCATTGCGGACACTCGCTGGATCATTGACCACCAGCGTCTTCGGGTGGATGCGCTCAAGGAGGTGTGTGGTCGTGACGTACGCAAGATCGAAGGGAGGATCCTGGCGCAGGAGTACGACGTCGAATTCCGTGAGTGCCGCCCGCCTTGGCTTGTCCAGCGTGAAATGGTCGCCGGGCTTGTCGCGGACGTTGAGAGATTCAACGTGGGCGAAAACCTGACCGTTGAGCAGTGCCAGTCGGTCGGGCGTGTAATAAGTGAGCTTATGTCCGCGTTTTTGCGCTTCCAGCAGCAGGGCGAAGGTTGAGTCGCCCTTGATGTTGATCCGTTCGATCGGATCCATTTGAACAGCGATTTTGAGGCTCATGGCGCCCTTTAGACGAATAAAGCGTTAACAAATTACCCGCACTATAGCCGCTTCAGAGCCGCTGTTGCACGGCCGGAGGTCGCCGGTGAAACTGCCGACGCGTTCGATTGCCGCCAGACTAAACGCAATCTTTGCGTTAATGGCCGCGACCACCGTCGCGCTGTCGGTCTTTGCCGTATCGAACGCGCGTTTTCATGCGGCTCTCACAGAGAAATTCGAATCCGCCAATGCCGGCAACGACGAACGGGGCCCTCATTTGCCGTCATTCACCGTATCCTTGGCAAGGATCAACGCTCGCTGGTAGACCTCGCGGCGCGGTCGTCCAGTGGCCAGCGCGACTTCACCGACAGCGTCCTTGACCGAAACGCGCCTCAGCGCCTGAAGCAGCAATTCGTCGACATTGTCCGAGGTCCCATCGTCGTCGGCGGGCGGCGCCACGACGACGACAAACTCTCCGCGCGACTCGGCGCCGGCAGCGTAGTCGCGCGCAAGCGTCTCAAGATCTCCGCGCCTGACCTCTTCGTGCAACTTGGTCAGCTCGCGACAGGCTGCGGCCGCTCGGTTTCCGAACGCCGCGGCGAGGTCGGTGAGCGTTGCCGCCAGACGTGATCCACTTTCGAACAGAACAAGTGTTGCGGGAATACTGGCAAGTTCAGCTACACGTTTATGGCGGGCAGCCTGCTTCACCGGTAGAAAGCCCTCGAAGAAAAAACGGTCAGTCGGCAGGCCGGCGACCGAAAGCGCAGCCAGCACAGACGAAGGCCCTGGCAAAGCAGTCACGGTGTGGCCGGCTTCGCACGCCGCCCGCACTAGCTTGTAGCCGGGATCGGAAATCAACGGCGTGCCCGCGTCAGAGACGAGCGCGATTGCCTGCCCGTCGGCGAGGCGCGCCAACAGCCTTGGCCGCGCCTCGGTGGCATTGTGCTCATGATAGGGCGTGAGCGGTGTCTCTATCCCGTAGCGAACCATGAGTTTCCGGGTAACGCGGGTATCTTCGCATGCGATTATGTCGACGCCTGCCAGCACTTCAAGCGCGCGCAAGGTGATGTCGCCGAGATTTCCGATCGGCGTAGCTACCAGATAGAGGCCGGACTCAGCCTTGGCGGCGTCCATCGCGCTACCAAATGGAGCGTAGCGGCGCGGTCGCGGTTTGCTCTCATTCGCCATGGTAGGAACTCTAGACGGCCCCTCGCGCCGCGTCATGTGTCACAATTTTCGGCGCTTTTCATACCCGTTAACTTTCGCGCGACAAAATCGGCGATACCGGTTACGACAGACACAGAAATGTCGCACGGGGAGCGACGATGCGGGTCATGTCGCACAAAGTGGGGATTTTGACGCAGGCGTGGACGCGTGTGCGCGCCACGCTATCCCTTTTGGGGTTGGCTGCGCTCCTCACGGCATGCAGCACGCAACTGGGCGGGGGCGGGTCGCCTGTAGCCCAGCAACCTGGCGAGGCGACTGCTGCTAATGCTGCCGTCGGCGAAGGCCAAGTGCGTGTCGCGTTGATCCTACCGCTCTCCGGTCAAGGCAATGCCAGCGTTGCCGGACAATCGATGAAGAACGCGGCCGAAATGGCACTCGCGGAATTCAAGAGTCCCAACATTCAGCTGCTGGTGAAGGATGATGGCGGCACCGTGCAAGGTGCACAGGCCAGCGCCCAGCAGGCGATCTCTGAAGGTGCGGAGATCATCATCGGTCCGCTTTTCGCGCAATCGGTCAGTGCGGTCGGGCAAATTGCGCGTACGAGCAATATCCCGGTCATCGCGTTCTCCACCGATGTCAGCGTGGCGGCGCGAGGCGTCTACCTGTTGAGCTTCCTGCCCGAAACCGATGTTCGCCGCATCGTCGACTTTTCCATCTCGCGCGGAAAGAGATCGTTCGCCGCGCTGTTGCCGGATAATGCGTACGGAACGGTCGTTGAAGGCGCGTTCCAGCAGGAAGTGTCGCGTCGCGGCGGTCGCGTGGTGGTGCTGGAGAAATACACTCCCGAGGGGAACAGGATAAACGAAGCCGCGCGTCGCGTGAGCCAGGCGGCCAATCAGGTGGACAGCATCTTCATTCCTGATAGCCCGGACGCCGTTCCGCAGGTGGTGAACGCGCTGGCCGCTAATGGAGTCGATCTGCGACGCGTGCAAGTGATCGGCTCAGGTCTCTGGGAAGACGCAAGGATCTCTTCGACTGCGGCCCTCGACGGCGCTTGGTACGCGGCGCCGGAAGCGACCGGTTATCGCAATTTCTCCGCTCGGTATCGCGCACGCTATGGGCAGGATCCGGTACGCACCGCAACGCTCGCCTATGATGCGGTCGCACTCGTCGCGGCTCTCGTGAAGACGCAAGGCCCGCAACGTTTCAGCGAACCATCGCTGACCAATCCTTCAGGATTTGCCGGTATCGATGGCGTTTTCCGCTTCCGGCCCGAAGGCACCAATGACCGAGGTCTCGCGGTGCTGCGCGTTGCGCCTGCGGGCGGTCAGGTCCTGAGTCCCGCACCCCACTCGTTCCAACCCGGGACGTAAACTATGCGGCGAGATCCGCGACCACAGCGTCGAGCAGCGGGAAACCGTTTCGCGTCACCCTCAGGCGCCCGTCCTTCGTTGTCTCAACGGCGCCTTCGTCGCGCAAAATGGAAATCCGTTTTGGATCGAGCGACCGACCGGCCAGCACGCTGTAACGCGCGGGATCGATGCCTTCGACAAGACGCAAGCCCATCAGGAGATATTCGTCGGCAGCCTGACCCGATGTGAGCTTTTCTTCGACGGTGAAGCCGCTGCCGTTGTCTTCCACGAGCATAAGCCAGGCTTCGGGCCGCCTCTCAGTTGCGGTCGCCACACGGCGGCCATCAATTGTCAGTCTCCCATGCGCACCGGGGCCAACTCCGGCATAGTCGTGTCCGCGCCAGTAGACGAGGTTGTGTCTGCACTCGGCGCCAGGCCGCGCGTGATTTGAAACTTCGTACGCCGGCAATCCTGCGTCGGTGCAAATTACTTGCGTGAGGTCGTAGAGATCGCGTGCGAGATCCTCGTCCGGCACGATCAGTTTGCCTGCCTTGTGCAGACCGAAGAACGGCGTATCCGGCTCGATCGTCAATTGGTAAAGAGAAAAATGTTCGGCTGCCTCAGCGATAGCGCGCTTAAGTTCCGCGGCCCACGCATCGAGCGCTTGTTTCGGTCGTGCGTAAATCAGGTCGAATGAATACCGGGCGAAGATCGAACGAGCTACGGCAACGGCGTCGAGTGCCTCTTGCGCGGTGTGCAACCGGCCGAGTTCCTTCAGCGTCGTGTCTTCGAGCGATTGCACGCCGAGTGAAACTCGATTGACTCCGGCTGCACAGAAACCGCGAAATCGCGCGGCTTCGACGCTGGTTGGGTTGGCTTCCAGGGTCACTTCCACATCCGGAGCGACGGCCCAATGCTTGGCGATGCAATCGAGGATCGCCTGTACCGAAGACGGCTGCATCAGTGACGGCGTGCCGCCGCCGAAAAAAATGCTCGACACGGTGCGACCAGGCGCTCGCGCGGCTGCCACGGCGATCTCGGTTTCATAGGCGCGAACGAAGCGCGCTTCATCGATGCCGCCATGACGGACATGACTGTTGAAGTCGCAATATGGACACTTCGACAGACAGAAAGGCCAGTGCACGTAGACGGCAAAAGGTGCTGTTGAATTCATAAAAAGCATCATAGGCGGTACAGCGTACGACAGCCACTGTGCGCGCGGTTTTGCTGCGGCAGTTAGTTAAAATTATAACGATCAGGCGAAACTCAAGCCCTGGTAAAGCACGCTTCGGCCAGTTTGATGAACGCACGGGCGCGATGCGAGAGCCCTTGGCCTTGCGGCGGCAGTCCATGTTTCTCTTCGGCATTCATCTCGCCGAATGTCCGGTCGAAACCGTCAGGACGGAAAAGTGGATCGTAGCCGAAGCCTTTGTCGCCACGCGGCGGCCAGACGGCGACGCCGTCGACCCGGCCTTCGAATTCCTCAATATGGCCGTCGGGCCATGCAAGACACAACACGGCCACGAAATGCGCGCGACGCTGCTCGGGAGTCCTAGCACCGCGTTCGATCAGCAAGGTCTGAATGCGGTTCATCGCCGCCCGGAAATCCTTGTCTGGTCCGGCCCATCGCGCGGAATGGATGCCGGGCTCGCCATCGAGCGCGTCGACCACCAGACCGGAATCGTCGGCAAAGGCCGCCGTGCCGCTGGCGCTCGCAGCCGCGACAGCTTTGATGCGTGCGTTGGCGGCGAACGTCTTGCCGGTCTCCTCTGGCTCGGCCAGACCGAGCTCGCCCGCAGATTGGGTGGCGATGCCGTACGGCGCGAGCAAGTCGCGCATTTCCTTCAGCTTGCCGGGATTGTGGGTTGCGATTACCACCGGACTTGTGAGTTTTCTGCTCACATCACGGCCATTTTCTGCAGACTCACCAGCTTCTCAATGCCTTTGCGCGCAAGCGCGAGCAATGCGGCAAATTGATCTTCACTGAACGGAATTTTTTCGGCGGTAGCCTGGATTTCAACGATGTTGCCGGAACCGGTCATGACGAAATTGGCATCGGTATCGGCGTCTGAGTCTTCGGCGTAGTCAAGGTCAAGCACAGCTGTACCTTTGCACACGCCGCAGGAAACTGCGGCGATGTGGTCACGCAGAACGTTGGCTTTGACCATATCGCGCGCTTTCATCCAGCTGAGGCAGTCAGCCAGGGCCACCCACGCACCGGTGATTGACGCAGTGCGCGTACCGCCGTCGGCTTGGATCACATCGCAATCGAGCACGATTTGCCGCTCGCCGAGCGCAGGCAGATCGACAACTGAGCGAAGGCTGCGTCCAATGAGACGCTGGATCTCGACTGTACGCCCGCCCTGCTTGCCGGCGCTTGCCTCACGGCGGGTACGTTCCGCGGTGGCGCGCGGCAGCATTCCGTATTCAGCAGTTACCCAGCCCCGCCCCTGGCCCTTGAGCCATGGCGGCAGCCGCTCTTCCAGGCTCGCGGTCACCAGGACATGAGTATCGCCGAACTTCACGAAGCAAGAGCCCTCGGCATATTTGACCACGCCCCGTTCGAGCGATACGGCGCGGAGTTCATCGGCTTGTCGGCGGCTTGGCCGCATCGGCGTTACTCCCATCCATTTCGGCCGCACACCTTAACCATACGTCCGGCTTGAACAAGACCGCCCCAATGGTCAATTCTTGGTGGGTTTCGAGGAGTTGAGCCTTGGCGTCACACGATATTCCGATTGGAGCGACCCAGGTTAGTCTCGCGGCGCTCAATGAGCGTTCGCGCGAGATTTTTCGCCAGATTGTCGAAAGTTATCTGGCGACCGGCGAGCCGGTCGGTTCGAGAAATCTGTCGCGCCTGTTGCCAATTACGCTGTCGCCGGCCTCCGTCCGGAACGTGATGTCGGACCTGGAACAACTCGGGCTCATTTACGCCCCCCATACTTCGGCGGGCCGGCTTCCGACCGAACTGGGGCTCCGTTTCTTCGTCGACGCTTTGATGCAAGTCGGCGACCTGTCGGAACAGGACCGGCGCTCGATCGAGGCTCAGGTGGCGGGCGCCCATACGTCCAAGTCACTGGAAGCGGTGCTCACCGAGGCATCGCAAATGCTGTCGGGGCTGACACGGTCGGCCGGTGTCGTGCTCACCGCGAAGACGAATGTTCGGCTCAAGCACGTCGAGTTCGTGCGACTCGGACCCGAACGGGCGCTCGCCGTTCTGGTTGCGGAAGACGGACAGGTCGAAAATCGTGTGCTCAATGTTCCCGCCGGCCTGCCGACTTCGTCGCTAACGGAGGCCGGCAATTTCCTTAACGCGCGCATTCGCGGCAAGACGCTGGCCGAGCTGCGTGGTGAAATCGAAAAGGCCGTTACAGAAGGCCAGGCGGAACTGGACCAATTGACGCAGAAGGTCATTGCGACCGGACTCGCAAGCTGGTCCGGCGGCGACAGTGCGGAACGTCAACTGATCGTACGTGGTCACGCGAATCTTCTGGAAGACCTTCGCGCTCTCGAAGATCTTGAACGCGTGCGTTCCTTGTTCGATGCGCTCGAGACAAAGCGTGGCGTGATTGATCTGCTCGGCCGGGCGGAACGGGCCGAGGGCGTACGCATTTTCATAGGGTCTGAAAACAAGCTCTTCTCACTATCCGGTTCCTCCACCATCGTCGCCCCCTATCGCGACAGCCAGGGGCGCATCGTCGGCGTGATCGGCGTGATCGGTCCCACCAGGCTCAATTATGCTCGCGTTATTCCCATGGTCGACTATACGGCGCGGGTGGTGAGCCGCTTGTTGGCCCCTTAAACGCTTGAATTTTCGTGCCGGAGCCCTGATATCCGGAACATACGGATAATTTCCGAGGATGGATTGATCACGATGACGGACCCTACCGCCCGCCAGGCTGAAGCGATGGCTGCTGCAAATGAGGACACGGCTGGTGAAACGGCCGATCCTATCGCTGAGGCCAAGCGAGAAGCAGCGGAGTTCAAAGACAAGCTCCTGCGCACACTTGCCGAAATGGAGAACCTCCGCAAACGCACGGAACGGGAGGTTCTTGATGCTCGGGTCTATGGAATTGCGGGGTTTGCACGCGACGTGCTGGCTGTTGCCGATAATATGCATCGCGCCCTCGAGGCGATTGGCCCCGATCTGCGCGACGCTGCCGATCCCAAAGTGAAAGCGCTGATCGAGGGTGTCGAACTCACCGAACGTGAGCTCATGAAAATCCTGGAGAAGAATGGCGTGCAGAAGTTCTCGCCGCAGGGCGAGAAGTTCGACCCCAACTTTCACCAGGCGATGTACGAAGCGCCGACGTCCGATCAGCCACCCGGACAAGTGGCACACGTTATTCAAGCCGGCTACATGATCGGCGATCGTGTCCTGCGTCCGGCTCTCGTGGCGGTTAGCAAAGCCAAACCGCCGACGTCGGCCAATGACAATCCGGGGCCGGGCCGACAATAGATTTCAGCGCAACGTGATGCCATCGCGGACCGTTCGAAAACGCCCGAACGCCTGGTCCCATTTCTCGGCAGGGCTGACGCCGATCACGCGCAAGAAACCGCCAGGGCTGAAGCGCACCCATTGCACCAGTGCTACGGGATCGCCGGCCGGGCCTTTGCCGTTTGCGCGGATCTCGTGACCTGGCGCGCCACCGACCCGCATTGGCTCCGATGATTGAATCGAAAGTTCACGTACCGGCGCGTTGGTGAGTAGGTTGCGGGCAAACTGTTCGCGATCGGCCGCCTCTGGTGGACCGCCACGGTCTATCGAGACAATCATGAAAGGCTTGCGTTCGTTATCGTTCGAGGGGTTATCGGCGAGGAAGACAGCGCCCGTCGGCATGACCTGCATGACCTGAAAGCCCGAAAGATCGCCCAAACTGAAGGGCAGCATGCCGAGCTGTTCCTGAATCGGCGCTGGCCGGAACGTAACGCTTGCGAGCGCCTTGCGAACTACGGCATCGGAATACACAGACAGGGCGCTTTCCGGAACCTCGACATTGACGAGCATGGTGAGGTTGGGCACGGACGCACCGATACCCATCGCCAAGAGGGACCAGCGGTAGATTTTTGCGCCATTTTGTTGCGCGATGCCGCTGATCAGAAAGCCGATGCCGTTCTCAAATGGGAAGCTTTCACGCTTGAGCTGGTCGAGCCCCTGCTGGTTCAAGGCGAAAGCCGAGTTCTCGAGGTCGCGGTACGCGCTGGCCGGAAGATCGAGGATGGCAATTACGGCATTCCGTTCGACGTCTTCGAACCCCGGAAGGCGCGTGCTCGGCTTCATGTCCACGGGCGGCTCGAGGCCGATCCGCAGGCCCGGGGGGAAGATCGTCTCGGCTGGTACCATGAGAATGGTGCTGGCTAACCAGGCCCAAACCGCAAAAACGGATACAAACAGGCGACCCAACATGCGGTGCGGACTCCCAGAGATCCCAAACCGAGGGCCTGCGTAACCGGGCTTGCGTCCGGCAGCAATGGCCCGATAACCATTGACGAGGCTGCAAGCCTGAAAGCTCGCGATTTCGTGACCGACTGACTTGCGGCCCCCCCGGGCTCTCCTATATGAGCCATTAAGCCGCAGAAATGCGGCGAAACGCGTATCCAGGGGGCTGGATCGGGAGTCTGCGGATGAGCCGCTGACATTCCCATTCGGGCGCCAAGCGGCCCGGCCGGCCTGCCGCAATTTGAGAGGAAGAACCATGGGCAAGGTCATCGGCATCGACCTCGGCACCACCAATTCGTGCGTTGCCGTCATGGAAGGCAAGACGCCGAAAGTTATCGAGAACGCCGAAGGCATGCGGACGACGCCTTCGATTGTCGCCTTCACTGATGATGGCGAGCGTCTCGTCGGTCAGCCGGCTAAGCGCCAGGCGGTCACCAATCCTGAAAAGACTATCTTTGCTGTCAAGCGCCTGATCGGACGGCGCTACGACGATCCGATGGTCGAGAAGGACAAGAAGCTCGTCCCCTACAAGATCACCAGGGCCTCGAACGGTGACGCATGGGTCGAAGTGGACGGCAAATCCTATTCGCCGTCGCAGATCTCCGCCTTCATTCTTCAGAAGATGAAAGAGACGGCGGAAGCCAATCTTGGCCAGAAGGTCGAGCAGGCCGTCATTACGGTTCCGGCCTATTTCAACGACGCGCAACGTCAGGCCACCAAGGACGCCGGCAAGATTGCTGGCCTTGAAGTGCTGCGCATCATCAACGAGCCGACAGCAGCTGCGCTCGCTTACGGCCTCGACAAGCAGAAGACGGGTACCATTGCGGTCTACGACCTTGGCGGCGGTACTTTCGATATTTCGATTCTCGAGATCGGCGATGGCGTGTTCGAGGTGAAGTCCACGAACGGTGACACGTTTCTGGGCGGCGAAGACTTCGATATGCGGCTCGTGAACTATCTCGCTGACGAGTTCCAGAAAGAGCAGGGCATCGATCTGCGCCGCGACAAGCTCGCGTTGCAGCGTCTCAAGGAATCTGCGGAGAAAGCAAAGATCGAGCTGTCGTCGACGACGCAGACCGAGATCAATCTGCCGTTCATCACGGCGGACGCGGCAGGTCCGAAGCATCTGACGATGAAGCTCACCCGCGCCAAGTTTGAAGCGCTGGTCGACGATCTCATTCAGAAGACAATGCAACCCTGCAAGCAGGCGCTCAAGGATGCCGGTATCTCGGCCGCGCAAATTAATGAGGTTGTGCTGGTCGGCGGCATGACACGTATGCCGAAGGTGCAGGAAGTCGTGAAGCAGCTGTTCGGCAAGGAGCCGCACAAAGGCGTCAACCCAGACGAGGTGGTTGCCGTCGGTGCAGCCATCCAGGCCGGGGTGCTGCAGGGCGACGTCAAGGATGTGTTGTTGCTCGACGTGACACCGTTGTCGCTCGGTATTGAAACGCTGGGCGGCGTATTCACGCGGATCATCGATCGCAATACCACCATTCCGACCAAGAAGAGTCAGGTCTTCTCGACTGCCGAGGACAACCAAAACGCGGTCACCATCCGCGTGTTCCAAGGCGAGCGCGAAATGGCGGCTGACAACAAGATGCTCGGCCAGTTCGACCTGGTTGGCATCCCACCTGCGCCGCGTGGCGTGCCGCAAATCGAGGTGACGTTTGACATCGACGCAAACGGCATTGTCAACGTTCAGGCAAAGGACAAGGCGACCGGCAAGGAGCAGCAAATCCGCATCCAGGCCTCTGGCGGCTTGTCCGAGGCCGACATCGAAAAGATGGTCAAGGACGCGGAATCGCACGCCGAAGAGGACAAGAAGCGCAAGGCCGCGGTCGAAGCCAAGAACCATGCCGAGGCACTGGTGCATTCCACCGAGAAGGCGCTCTCCGAGCATGGCTCGAAAGTGGGCGACGCAGAACGTCGGGCGATCGAGAACGCCATTGCCGATCTGAAAGAGGCGCTCAAAGGCGATGACGCCTCGGCTATCCAGGCCAAAACCAACACGCTGGCCCAGGCTTCGATGAAACTCGGCGAGGCGATGTACAAGCAGCAGCAGGAAGCCCAGGCTTCCGGCTCCGGCGGTGAGGGCGGCTCATCCGGAGAAAAGAAGGAAGACGTGGTCGACGCGGAGTTCACCGAGGTCGACGATGACAAAAAGAAATCCGCCTGATCGTAAGGCGTAAGCTATGCGCAAGCCGATCGCGAACAATGCCACCCCCGGGCTCTCGTCCGGGGGTGCATGTTTCCGGGGGCCAAAACGGCCCGAATCAAGTACGGCTCTTGCGGCGTAGTAGATCTGGGGCGGCACCCGAATGTCGAAGCGCGATTACTATGAAATCCTCGGTGTTTCCCGAACTTCCACCGAGATCGAGCTCAAGGCGGCATTCCGCAAACTTGCGATGCAGCATCATCCGGACCGTAATCCGGGCGACAAACAGTGCGAGCATCGGTTCAAGGAAATCAACGAGGCCTACGACGTCCTCAAGGACGGCGACAAGCGTGCCGCCTATGACCGCTTCGGCCATGCCGCCTTCGAGCACGGTGGTATGGGTGGCCATGGCTTCGGGGCCGACTTCGGTTCGGCCTTTGCCGACATTTTCGAAGGCATTTTCGGAATGGGATCTACGCGCGGCCGCGGGTCCGGTCGCGAGCGCGGTTCCGATCTGCGTTACAATATGGAAATCAGCCTCGATGAGGCCTTTGTCGGCAAGACGGCGCAGATCCGCATTCCGACGTCGGTGACGTGCGAGGCCTGCTCCGGGAGCGGGGCCAAGGCCGGGACCAAGCCGAAAGCATGTGCGAGCTGCGGCGGTGCGGGAAAAATCCGTCATGCACAGGGTTTTTTCACGCTCGAGCGCACCTGCCCTACTTGTCATGGCCGCGGCCAGGTCATCGACGATCCGTGCAAAGTGTGCGGCGGTGGAGGGCGAGTGACGCGCGAGCGCACACTCTCCGTGAATATCCCGAGCGGCGTGGAAGACGGGACCCGCATCAGGTTGGCCGGCGAAGGCGAGGCCGGGCTGCGGGGTGGGCCGCCCGGCGACCTCTATATCTTCCTCGAAGTTGCACCGCACGAATTTTTCCAGCGGGACGGCGCGGATTTGCATTGTCGTGTGCCAATTTCCATGCCGAGCGCCGCGCTCGGCGGGGAATTCGAGGTCCCGGCGATTGATGGCAGCAAGGTCCGGGTCAAGGTTCCAGCAGGGACACAGACCGGGCGTCGTTTCCGGCTGAGCGGAAAAGGTATGCCGGTGCTACGATCGAAGCGGACGGGCGATATGTACGTTCAGGTCGCGGTAGAAACGCCGCAAAATCTCACAAGGCGCCAACGTGAATTGCTGGCAGAGTTCGAAAAGCTGTCGTCTGAGGAGACCCAGCCGGAATCGGCCAGTTTCTTCAGCCGAGTCAAAGAGTTTATTGACGGCCTCGCCAGTCGGAGCAGTCAATCGGGCCGACCATCTTGACCCCCTGCTTTGGTCCCTATACCCGTTTATACTGGAACTGGGCCCGCCGCTTGTACGCGTGACGTCGCATCAATGGTTTCACCATCAGTCGCCCGCGTCGAAAAGAAGAGTCTGCGTCTCGACGACGAGGTACGATTTATCCGCTCATGGATCGAGAAGCCGTTGTCGACCGGTGCGGTCATGCCGTCGAGCCGGATACTGGCGCGCGCCATGGCGCGTTGCGTCGATCCGCAGACGGACGGCCCTGTCATTGAGCTCGGTCCAGGCACAGGTCCCGTCACCGAAGCGCTTGTCCGTCATGGCGTCGATCCAGCGCGGCTGATCCTTGTCGAATTCAATCCCGTGTTTTGTGGTCTGTTACGCGCGCGCTATCCCGCTGCGACGGTCGTGCACGGCGATGCGTACCGCTTGCGCCGGCTGCTGGAAGACTACGTGGGCGAGCCGGCTGCCGCGGTGGTGTCAGGACTTCCGCTCGTGACCAAACCGCTGCGTACGCGGCTGCGTCTGATTTCCGATGCCATGACGCTGCTCGCGCCCGGTGCGCCTTTTGTACAATTCACTTACGCGATGTTGCCGCCAATTCCGAAAAAACTGCCGGGCGTGCGCGCACAAGCTTCGGAAATGATCTGGATGAACCTGCCGCCGGCGCGCGTGTGGGTCTATCGCGCCCGCTGACGGTGTGGTGTCATGGCCCGCGAAAGCGGAGCCTTTGATGCCGATCCCCAAAATCCTCGTTCTGCCCGGGTCGACGCGCATCGGCTCGCACAATGTTAAACTGGCTGCGTTGGCTGCGAAAGAGCTCACGCTCATCGATGTCGACGTCACTTGCATTTCACTCGCCGACTATCCGCTGCCACTCTATGAAGCTGATCTCGACGCGCGCGCGGGGCAACCCGTTAACGCACTGAAGCTCAAGCAAATGATCATGGCGCACCAGGGTGTTTTCATCGCCAGCCCGGAATACAGCGCGTCGGTAACGCCAATTCTGAAAAATGCCATCGATTGGGTATCGCGCGTCCGCGAGCGGGGCGATCCGACCTATGCCGCCTTCAGGGGGCGTGCATTCGCGATTGCGTCGGCGTCTCCCGGTCGCGCAGGCGGCCTGCGCTCGCTGATGGCATTGCGCCAGATTCTTGAACTCGGCTGCGGCGCAATTGTCATACCCGAGCAGCTGGCGATCCCGCGCGCCGACACAGCATTTGACGATATGGACAATATTGCCGATACCGGTGTCGCCAATCTCTTTCGCGCTCAGCTTGAACGTCTAGTGGAGATGTCGCGGCTCCTGGCAAAAGGAGCATGACGTGGCAATCGAAGCACGCGAACGTCTGATTGTTGCTCTCGATGTACCTTCGGTGGCACAGGCGGAAGCCATGGTGACACGGCTCGGCGACTCCGTGCACTTCTACAAGATCGGCTATCAGCTTGCCTTTGCCGGAGGCATTTCGTTCGCTGGCAAATTGATCACGGCCGGCAAGCAGGTTTTCCTCGATCTCAAACTGCACGATATCGGCAACACAGTCGCCAAAGGTGTGGAGAGTGTCGCGCAACTCGGCGCAACCTTTCTTACGGTGCATGCCTACCCGCAAACGATGAAAGCAGCCGTCGAGGGCAAACGCGGATCGAAACTGCGTATCCTTGCTGTGACCGTGCTCACGTCATATGACGACGCGGATCTTGCAGCCGCGGGCTACGAGATGGATGTCAAGGAGCTTGCTTCCGCACGCGCGGCACAGGCTCGCGATATCGGGATCGACGGATTGGTGTGTTCGGCTGAAGAAGTTATGGCACTGCGCGATATTGCCGGGCCAGGAATGGTTTTGGTGACTCCTGGTATTCGGCCAGCGGGCAGCGACGTCGGCGATCAAAAGCGCATCGTCTCGCCGGCGCGCGCGATCAAGGCTGGTGCCGACTATCTTGTGGTGGGCCGACCGGTCGTGGAGGCAGCGGATCCGAAAGCGTCCGCTGATGCAATTGTCGCAGAGATCGGTGCAGCGACTCAATAAGGGTGGTGGATGTCCAAAGGTTACTGGGTTGCGAATGTCGATATTTCAGATCTCGAGGAATACAAGAAGTACGTTGCGGCGAACGCCGTGCCGTTCCGCAAGTACGGCGGCAAGTTTCTGACGCGCGGCGGAAAATCGGAAATGGTCGAGGGCAAATTGCGCTCGCGTGTCGTCATCCTTGAATTCCCGAGTTTCGAGGCGGCGCTCGCCTGCTATCGCTCGCCCGAATATGCCGCCGCGAAAAAGCTGCGCGAACCGGCGTCGGTTGCAGATATCGTCGTGCTGGAAGGCTATGACGGGACACAACCATAAGAACAACTGGTGCTTTTCGCGATCTATCACGCTATACCCGCGTTCACGTTCCGGGAGTTTGAGCTATGGCCGAAATGAGGCTCGTGGTCGCCGGGGCCGGAGGGCGGATGGGCCGCACGCTGGTCAAGGCGATCGCTGACAGCAAAGACTTCGCGCTTGCAGGCGCCCTGGAAGATTCGCGCTCGCCCTTGATCGGTTGGGACTCGGGCACGCTTGCCGGACTGCCGGAGAACGGCATCAAGCTGACCGGGGATGCGGGTCCTTTGCTGGCAAAGGCGGACGGGATCATCGATTTTACTGCTCATGTCGCAACCGTTGCCTTTGCCGCGCTCGCAGCGAAGGCAGGCAAAGTGCATATCATCGGCACGACTGGCCTCAGCGCGGCCGACGAGACGAAGATCAGGGAAGCCGCAAAGACTGCGGTGATCGTCAAGTCGGGCAACATGAGTCTCGGCGTCAACCTGCTGGCCGCGCTGACCAAGCGCGTCGCAAAGACGCTCGACGGGTCGTTCGATATCGAGATTCTTGAAATGCATCACAATCAGAAGGTTGACGCTCCGTCGGGCACAGCGCTGCTGCTCGGCCGTGCGGCGGCAGAGGGCAGAGGAATCGAGCTCGACAAACAATCGGTCAAGAGCCGCGAAGGCCACACCGGCGCGCGCAAGTCTGGCGATATCGGTTTCGCCACGCTGCGTGGCGGCAGCGTGGTCGGCGAGCACAGCGTAATCTTCGCTGGCCCAGCCGAACGACTGGAACTGGAACACAAGGCTGAAGATCGAATTATATTCGCGCGTGGTGCCCTGCACGCCGCGCGTTGGGCGCTCACACAAAAGCCCGGCCTTTATTCGATGATGGATGTGCTTGGACTGAAGGATTTCTGAAAATGACCGACCGCCTTCTCGTGCTCGTGCGTCACGGGCAGAGTGACTGGAATCTGAAGAATCTCTTTACCGGTTGGCGCGACGTCGATCTAACCAAAAAAGGCGTTACGGAAGCGCGCGAGGCCGGTCGCAAGCTGAAGGCGCAAGGCATCAAGTTCGATGTCGCCTTCACGTCAGCGCTCAAGCGCGCACAGCGCACGCTGGATCTCATGCTCGCCGAGTTGGGGCAGACTTCAATTCCGGTTTTCAGGGACAAGGCTCTCAACGAACGCGACTACGGCGATCTCGTGGGACTCAATAAGGATGACGCCAGGAAAAAATGGGGCGAAGAGCAGGTGCACATCTGGCGTCGCTCATACGACGTAGCGCCGCCCGGCGGCGAGAGTCTTAAGGATACGCTTGCGCGCACGCTTCCCTACTACATTATGGAAATCCTCCCACGCGTCATGCGCGGCGAGCATGTTCTTGTGTCGGCTCACGGCAATTCGCTGCGCGCACTCGTGATGGTGCTCGACAAGCACACGCCGGAGAGCATCACCCAATTGAATCTGGAAACCGGCGTACCGATGATTTATCGGCTCAATGCCGATTCGACGGTGGCTTCGAAACTCGACCTCGCGGCCTAGCTACGCGGCCGCCGACATTCCGGCTTCCCAACCGAGCATGGCCCGCTTTCGCGTTATGCCCCAGTGGTAACCGGTTAGGTCGCCACTCTTGCCAATGACCCGGTGGCAGGGGATCACGAAGCAAATCGGATTCTTGCCGACGGCCGCGCCGACTGCGCGCGCTGCTTTTGGTGAACCCGCGCTGACGGCGAGATCCGAGTAGGTAGTGACTGCGCCCATCGGGATGTCGAGCAATTTTTCCCAAACGCGGACTTCGAAATCCGTGCCGATCAGGACAACACGCAGTGGCTGATCCTTGCACCATAATGCCGGATCAAAGATGCGCCGTGCGGTAGCCGCCGTCGCCGCAAAATCTTCGACGTAGCGCGCCTTCGGCCAGCGACCACGCATATCCCTGAGCGCGGCCCGTTCCTTGCCGGCGTCGGCGAGCGCAAGGCCCGCGAGGCCGCGTGGCGTCGTCATCACAAGCGCAATCCCGAACGGGCAGGGGTGAAACCCGTAGGTGATGGTGAGACCTTCGCCGCCCGTCTTCCACTCGCCTGGCGACATGGCCTCATGGGTGACAAACAGATCGTGCAACCTGCCTGGGCCTGACAATCCGACTTCATACGCCGTGTCGAGAATGCTGGCAGAGGATCGCAACAGTTCGCGGGCGCGATTGAGCGTCAGGGCCTGGAGGAAGGCCTTGGGGGTCAGCCCGCACCAGCGGCGGAACAGGTGATGCAGATCGGTCGCTGACACTCCCGCTGCATTTGCGATCACGTCGATTTCAGGCTGAGCCTGCCAGTTTCCTCGAATGTGAGCGATTGCGCGGCGCACGATATCGTAATCGGCCGCCGCGGTTGAGAGTGGGGCAAATTCGGTGAAGCGTTCGGTCAACGCTGACTTTGCAAGGTTCATGTCCATGACTGCTATTTAGGAAAGCCCACGGCGCCGAACCACCCGATTTCTGGGCTAATTGAACACCGTTTTCGTTGGTCCGCGACGCGCCTCGTAAAGCGCTCTCAGAAGCTCCTTAGCAAATCCGGCCTTTTCGTGCGGGCTCAGAAAGCTCGCAATGCTGAGCTTTTTGCCGCGCGAAATCAGAAACAACCGATCGATTCCGAAGTCCTCGATCTCGACCTTGTCGAGCTTGACCCAGAGGGGATTGAGCACCCATTCCCGCACACGACCGAGGTGACTAACCTTGCGGACCCTGAGTTCCGAAGAAGTAACTATCACCTGTTCGTATGCCTCGGCGTGGCGGTAATTGAGACGGAACGCCCAATACAGCAAAAGTACATCCAGACCGAAGAAGCCGAGGACGGGCCAGGCCCCGAGCAGAAGAAACAGAATACCGGTAATGAAACTGATGCCGCCGAACAAAAGCATCAGAATGAGAAATCCGACGCGACCGAGCGAGCGATGCGGTGTCAGCGTCGCGGAAAAGATCGTGGGTTCGAGATCGTCGGCGTTGTCGGTGGCCATTGCCCTCAGTATACCGAAATCATGGCAAAAAAGCCCGCGCGCAGGTCTCCGGCCAAGACGCCGAAACGCACCAAACGCAAACGCGCGAAGGTCAAATCGGCGCCCCAGCGCGCGGCGGCCGATACAATGGCTGCGGCAGGCGAGCTTCCGCAATGGACGCCTGCGCAGATCGAGGAAGCCTTCCGACGCTTCAAGGCAGCCAATCCGGAACCGAAGGGAGAACTCCAGCACATTAGTTCATTTACGCTTTTGGTGGCTGTCGTGCTTTCAGCCCAGGCGACCGATGCCGGTGTCAACAAGGCTACCCCTGCGCTGTTTGCACTTGCCGACACGCCTGAAAAAATGGTGGCCCTCGGCGAAGGTCGCGTGCGTGGGCTGATAAAGACCATCGGCCTGTTTCGCACGAAGGCGAAAAACGTGATTGGGCTGTCGCAAAAGCTCATCGCCGAACATGGCGGACAGGTACCGCGTTCGCGCGAAGCGCTGGAAGAATTGCCGGGTGTCGGTCGCAAGACTGCAAACGTCGTGCTTAACATCGCCTTTGGCGAGCCGACCATTGCTGTCGATACGCACATCTTTCGGGTCAGTAACCGCACCGGGATGGCCACCGGCAAGACACCCTTTGAGGTCGAAACAAAGTTGGATCAGGTTGTCCCGGCGGCCTACAAGCGCCATGCGCACCATTGGCTTATTCTGCACGGGCGCTACACTTGCGTGGCGCGCAAGCCGCTGTGTGAAAAATGCATTATCAGCGACCTGTGCCGATGGCCGGGAAAAACGGCCACGTAAAATCATAGTGGGAGGTGCGTATGGAAGGCAGCAGCAGCGGCAAGACGAAGCCGGTCACGCGCGCTGATCCCAAAGCCTGCTTCGAACGCGCCGGCCTTCCAGTGAAATCAGCCATCGCGTGGCACAAATCCGGCTTCCGCGTTACCGGAAATTTCAAGCGCGATATTGCTGCGGGCAGTAGATACTGGCGTGTCGGCGCTGATCTGATCCTGAAACTTCACAGCAAGCCCAAGCGCAATGTCGAACAGAAGCTCGCGGCGAACATCATTATTTCGTGCTGCCGGCAAGCACGGGAGGACTTTCTTCAGCGGCACGCCGAAACCGTCTATCGCAAACTCACGAAAAATCTCGCTGATTTCGTTCGCGTTGATGATCTGGCATATGACGCGGGCAAACTTGTTCCCGGCCTCGCGCCCACGCGCAAGCAGGTCGATGCCGAGAGCGCATTGATGCAATCCGAGAAAGATGGCGTGGAAGTCGACCAGGGCATTTTTCTCGCTCAGGTGCTTGCCGTTCCGTCTACCGGAATGCACCTATGCAAGTCGATGCTGCTCCCGAAGCCGGAAGCGATCGAACGCTGCGACGAATTTGCCACGCGCGGAGCCATCAATTTCGGTCCGGCCAAAGTCGAGCGTCAGGGCAAGGCTTCGGTGGTGACGGTCTGCAATCCGCGATTTCTGAACGCTGAGGACGACGACACGCTCGACGACACGGAAACAGCCGCGGACATCGCCATGCTCGATCCGGCAAGCGAGATTTGTGTTTTGCGCGGCGACGTTGTCGATCACCCCAAGTACCTTGGCCGCAAGGTTTTTTCTGCGGGCATCAATCTTACGCATCTTTATCGCGGCAAGATTCCGTATCTCTGGTACATCCGCCGCGACATGGGCATCGTGAACAAAATGCTGCGGGGCCTCGCGATCCGTGAAGCAAATCCGGATGAAATATACGGTGGAACGCACGAGAAGCCATGGATCGCGGGCGTCGACGTGTTCGCGATTGGCGGCGGCTGCCAGTATCTGCTGGCGATGGATTACGTCGTCGCCGGCAGCGATGCCTATATGACGTTGCCGGCGCGCAAGGAGGGCATCATTCCGGGGGCGGCGAATCTCCGTCTGACGCGATTTGTCGGTGCCCGGGCTGCACGACAGGCAATCCTGATGGGCCGACGGTTCGAATGCGACAGTCCCGAAGGGCGGATGATCTGCGATCTCATCGTGCCGCCGGGAGATATGGATGCTGCAATCACGCACGTGGTTGAAGATTTCACCGGCTCAGGCGTAGTCAGCGCTGCGGGCAACCGTCGCGCGTTTCGCGTCGGAGAAGAACCGCTGGATACGTTCCGTCGCTACATGGCCGTCTATTGTCGCGAACAGGCTTATTGCCATTTCAGTCCGGCGCTCATTGCAAATCTTGAAAAGCATTGGAACGCTGCGCAACGGAAAATCTGATACAGGCATGTCGGGGGAAGGCGTATGCCGCGTCTGCAGCTCAAGGGCGTCAATCTTGCGCCGCGTCGGGAAACGTTCGAACCAATCGAAATGGCGTCCCGCGATGAGATCGGGGCGGTTCAGCTCAAGCGGCTGAAAACGACGTTGAATCACGCCTATAGTAATGTCGCGCACTACAAGAAGACCTTCGATAAGGCAGGCGTTCATCCGGACGACCTCAAATCGCTGGACGACCTGAGAACGTTTCCCTTCACCGGCAAAGACGACCTGCGGGCCCACTACCCGTTCGGCATGTTCGCCATCCCGCGCGAGCACGTGCTTCGCGTGCACGCGTCGTCCGGCACCACCGGCAAGCCAACGGTTGTTGGCTACAGCCGCCGGGACCTGGACACCTGGGCCGACCTGATGGCCCGCAGCATGCGTGCGGCCGGATGTCAGCCCGGCATGCTGGTGCAGAATTCCTACGGCTACGGCTTGTTCACCGGCGGTATCGGCTTTCACTATGGCGCCGAGCGCTTGGGCATGACGGTCGTGCCGGTTTCGGGCGGCATGACCGAGCGGCAGGTGCGTCTGATCGCCGATTTCCGGCCGGACGTGATCTTCGTTACGCCGAGCTACATGCTCGCGGTTCTCGACGAATTCCACGCCCAGGGTGTCGACCCCCGGCAAAGTTCACTCAAGATCGCGATGTGTGGTGCCGAGCCGTGGACCAATGCCATGCGGGCCGAAATCGAGGACGCATTCGATCTGCACGCCATCGATAATTACGGCCTGTCCGAAATCATTGGACCTGGCGTCTCTTGTGAGTGCATCGAGAGCAAGGACGGCCCGCACGTCTGGGAGGATCACTTCTACCCAGAGGTCATCGATCCGGCGACCGGCAAGGTCTTGCCGGACGGTGAGGTCGGCGAACTGGTATTTACCACGCTGACCAAGGAAGCAATGCCGATCGTGCGTTATCGTACACGCGATCTCTCTCGTCTTTTGCCCGGCACCGCACGCTCAATGCGTCGGATGGAAAAAGTCACCGGGCGTTCAGACGACATGATGATCGTGCGCGGTGTGAATGTGTTCCCCAGCCAGATCGAGGAGATCATCCTCAAGGACGCGCGGTTGGCGCCGCATTTTGTAATCGAGTTGCGGCGCGTCGAACGCCTCGATGAAATTACAGTCGTTGTAGAGGCACGACCGGACGCGGAAGACGGTAGCTTGGCCGCATGCGACCGCGATCTCGCGCATCACATCAAAGCTTTGATCGGCGTGACCGCGGCGGTGCGTACGGTCAAGCCGGGTACCATCGAGCGCTCCGTCGGCAAGGCCAAACGGGTCATCGATCTGCGAACAAAGGGTTGAAATCAACGGCGCGCTTGAACGAGTTCCGTTTGCGCGCCAGACAGCTTCTTGTGGACGTGGACCATGAAGGCCATCGCAAAAACCGGCGTCGCCAGATTCAGGATGGGTATGGATACGAACGCCGCGATAAACATGCCCGCTGTGAAAAGATACGTCGAGTTGGCTTTCCGCATGGCCTTGGCTTCATATGGAGAACGAAAGCGCATCGCGGCCAATTCGAAATATTCACGACCGAGCAGATAGGCGTTCGCGAGGAACAGAATGATGAAGCCGAGACCCGCGAAGAGGACGAACGGCAGGGCGCACAAATAGACCAGGAGCGCCAGCGCGGCGACCTTAATGCCTTCGACCAGTGCCAGCAGAAATGGCAAGGCGTGACCGATCGGGTCGTGCGAGTAGTGCTCCCGTTCGACAGCTTCGCCCACTTCATCGACAAAGAAGCTGCCGACAAATGCAGTCACAGCAGGCATTAGGAACAGCGCACCGGTAATGATGCCGAAACTCGCAAGTATCGACAGAATCCAGGCGAGGGCACTCCAGACCGCGTGAGGGGCTACACCCGTGGTGTGTTCGGCCCAATTGGCGCCGACGTCCGCCCAGCCGGCCAAAAAGCGTTGTAAGACAACGCCAATAGTCACGATCAGGACGAGGGCAAGTCCGACAGCTTTGAGCAGCACGCGGCGCAAGGCTGGTGCAAACATCTGTGAAATAGCTTTGATGGCGGCGTCGATCATGCCGGCAGACGTAATGCCGGTTGTCCGTGCAGGCAAGGGCGGCGTCTACGCGACCGGCGAGAGTCGGTCTTCGTCCGCCGGCACAAGCCCGACGATCTGATCGCGATTGAGGACCGGCACGTCGGCCCAGGCGATCCTCTTGTAGTCGAAGCCTCGCACAATAGTCGGCTTCACCACCTCGAAATACGGCGAAATGTCGAAATCTCGCGGGGCATAAAGCGACGAGTGTCGGATCTCAAGGATTTCCCGTCGCGCAGCTTCGCTGTCGAGCCGGGTGATTTTTGGCAGGATCGGATAGCGCACGGCTTCGAAGGCCTGCGCGATGAGCACCGAGCAGATAATGCGCGTGGGGTGGCCAGAACCGAGCGCCATCATGCGACGGCGCCAACGTTGTGGCACTGGCAATGGAAACAGGTAGCGCATGAGGTCGATGATGTTCTTGAGGTCGTAGTCGAAGCCAATTCGCTCGGCCGCATAAGCGCAGACGCGTGCGCAATCCTCGCCATCGAGCTGCGCCGGGCGGCAGATGCGGGTGTGGAAGCGTGCATATTTTGACAGAGGCGCGGCGATGACGCCTTGTCCAATGTTGGCCTCCACCAATACGAGCGGTTCGCCATCAGCGGTGGCGCGGTCGCCGATGGGGCCGACATACAGTGCGGCGTGCGACCACGTGGACTGCGTGAGATATTTGATCACGCCCGAGATGTGATTGTTACCTTCGACCAGCAGCACATCGCCCGGCCGCAGGGTTGCTCGCAGCGCCTCGGGATCCGACGGCGTAAAGGGCTCGTAGCCTTGTACGGGCTTTTCCAGATAGTGGGCCAGAATGCGTCCGACCCCATCGACCACCCAGCGCATGACCGATCCCCGGCGCCAGTTCTTGGCGCGCAAGTATTGCCGTCAGCGGCATTTGTCGCGCGCGATGAAATTTAGGTCAGAACTCATTGCAATTTGGTTCATTGATTCCCGCCGGCATGATCGCCGTCGGAACTTACGAATTGTTAGCCATAAAATTTGCCGCTGAAGGCGGGTTCAGGCATCCTGTCCGCCTCAGCAAGAGATTGGACACCATGTCGGGGCTCAGCCGACGTTCATTCCTCGTGGGTTCCGCGACGGCCGTTGCGGCGCCGTCGCTCGTGCGCGCGCAGGGTAGTGCCGACCTCGATGTGGCGATCATCGGAGCCGGCGCTGCCGGCATTGCGGCGGCGCGGCGGATCGCCGCCGCCAACCGCCGTTTCGTCCTGCTTGAGGCGAGTGATCGGATCGGCGGGCGTTGTGTCACCGATACCACGACCTTTGGCGTCCCGTTTGATCTCGGTGCACACTGGATTCATCGACCTGACGGCAGTCTGCTGACGGGCTCGGCCCAGGCGACTGCGCTTGAGATCTATCCCGCTCCTCGCGGGCAGACGGTTCGCGTGGGTCCTCGCAATGCACGCGACTCCGAGCTGGAGACCTTCGTTCCCTCCCTGGTCCGCGCCCGCCGAGCCATCATCGATGCAGGTCGTGGCAGGGCTGACGGTTCGGCGGCCCGCGTTCTGCCAACCGATCTTGGTGACTGGCGGTCGACCATAGAATTCGTCCTCGGACCATTCGCCTGCAGCAAGGACCTCGTCTCAGTTTCGACGGTGGATCTCGCGCGGGTGCCGGAACGTGACAACGATGCCTTTTGTCGGCAGGGCTATGGCGCGCTGATCACGAAACTCGCGGCGGGTCTCCCAATTCGATTGTCGAGCCCTGTTACTCGAATTGAGTGGGATCGCAATGGCGTCGAGATCGTGACAACCAAAGGTCAGCTGCGAGCGCGCTCTGCAATCGTCACCGTGTCCACGAATGTGCTCACGTCCGGCAAGATCACGTTCAAGCCAGAAATCGCCCGCCGCGCGCTCGACGCCGCCGCGGCGCTGTCACTCGGCAGCTACGATCACATTGCGCTCGACATACCGCGCAACCCGATGAATCTGCAGCGCGACGATCTCGTGTTCGAAAAATCCACCGGGAATCGCACGGCGGCCCTGCTGGCCAATGTCTCGGGCAGCAGCCTGCAGATGGTCGAGGTCGCAGGCGATTTCGGGCGCGAGCTGTCGGCTAAAGGTGAAGCGACGATGGTCGAATTTGCTCGCGAATGGATCGCCTCGCTGTTCGGCACAAACGCAAAAAACGCGATCAAGCGCAGCTTTGCCACCCGGTGGAACGAGGATCCATTCGTCTTGGGAGCAATGTCAGTGGCGGCGCCGGGCAGTGCCGACGCAAGAAAAATTCTGGCTGAGCCGTTTGCCGGTCGTGTCTGGCTGGCCGGCGAAGCGTTGCACGAAACTCAGTGGGGGACGGTCAACGGTGCCTGGGAGTCCGGTCAGCGCACCGCGGAAGCTGCGCTGCGACAGCTGGGGGCGCTGAAAGCCCCTGAAGACGAGAAGCCGGCGCAGCGCCCACGCAAACGGCATCGCTAGTGCTGAGATCATCAGGCGCGCAATACGCCGCCAGTGCGTTTCGTAACTTCGGCCACCACCTTCGCAGACAGCGCCTCGATCTCCGCGTCGGTCAGTGTCTTTTCGCGTGGCTGAATGGTCACGGCGATGGCAATCGACTTTTTGCCAGGCTCGATCCCTTTGCCTTCATAGACATCGAAGACAATTACGTCGGTGATGAGCCTTTTATCTACGTTTTGCGCGGCGCGGATAATATCGGCGGCCTTTGCCGTGCTCTCGACCACGAAGGCAAAATCTCTCTCGACGGGCTGGAACGGCGACAATTCGAGCAGAGATTTTGCGCGCGTGGCGCGCGCTTTCGGCTCCGGAATCTTTTCCAGAATGACCTCGAACCCGACAATCGGCCCTTCCGCCTTCAGGGCAGCGATGGCGCGCGGATGCATTTCGCCGAAATGGCCGAGAATATTCTGGGGGCCGATCTGGATCGTGCCGCCGCGGCCCGGATGAAGCCATGATGGTCCGCCTGGCACGACCTGCAGGCCCTGCATCGGACTACCCGCGGCGGCCAGAATTGCAAAGGCGTCCGCCTTCGCGTCGAAAGCGTCAACCGGGCCTGCTCTATCCGACCAAAAACGCCCGCTGCCGGACGGTTTGGCAAGCGCGCGACGCAGTCCGCTTGCGGCGGTCAGTTGATCCTCGGGTCTGTCGCCCTTGAAAATCTGTCCGACCTCGAACAGGCCCACATCGGCGTGACCCCTGTCGGCATTGCGTTGCGCCGCCATGACCAAGCCCGGAATGAGGCTCGGACGCATATCGGACAACTCAACCGCGATCGGATTGGCAAGAGACAGCTCCGGCTTGCCGCCATCGAACAGCTCGGCCTCCTGCTTCGATATGAATGACCAGGTGACAGCCTCGACGAGGCCTCGCGCCGCGAGCGCCCGCCGTGCCTTGCGCGTGCGATTCTGAATTACGGTGAGCACTGGTCTGCGCGCATGCTCGCGGGCGAAGGGTGTCGAGGGGACGCGATCAACGCCGACAATACGCACGATTTCCTCGACGATATCGGCGCGCCCGTGCACGTCCGGCCGCCACGACGGCACCGCCACTTTCATTTGCTCGCCCTGACCGGCGGCGAAAAATCCAAGCTTCTCCAGGAGGCGGCGGATGTCCGGCAGCGACATTTTCAGGCCAGCCAACCGCGGCAGTTCGCTCAAGGGAAAATCGATGACCGTTTCCTTCGCTGTCGGGTCACCGGCAACGACGACTTCGGAAGGCTCGCCTCCGCACAGATCGAGCACCATTTGCGTTGCAAGTTCGAGGCCGGGCAGCATGAAAGCCGGGTCGACGCCACGTTCGAAGCGGTAGCGGGCATCGGAGTTGATTCCGAGCTTTCTCCCGGTCTGGGCGATATTGAGTTCGTCCCATAACGCCGATTCGATCAACACGTCGGTGGTGGATTCCGAGCACCCGCTCGCTTCCCCGCCCATGATACCGGCAAGTGACTCGACGCCATTTTCGTCGGCGATGACGCAGATGCCGTCGTCCAGTGTGTAGGTCTTGCCGTCGAGAGCGAGCAACTTCTCGCCGTTCTTCGCGCGGCGAACTGTCAGGTTGCCAAGCACTTTTGCCGCGTCGAAAACATGCAGCGGTCGGCCACGATCGAAGGTCACAAAATTGGTGATGTCGACGAGCGTATTGATGGGCCGCAATCCTATCGCGGTTAGCCGTTTCTGCAGCCAGTCGGGTGATGGTCCGTTCTTGACCCCGCGCACCAGCCGCAAGCCGAACGCTGGGCAGAGCGAGGGCGTTTTTCCGAAATCGAACGTGACATTGACGGGGCAGGGGAATTCTCCCTTAACCGGCTTCGGGATCCTGTCTTTGTAGGTACCAATGGACGTCGCCCCCAGGTCGCGGGCGATTCCGGAAACGCCGGCGCAATCCGGTCGATTGGGCGTAAGGTTGATCTCGATGACAGGATCATTTGCGCCCGCCCACTCGATGTAGGATTTACCGACAGGCGCATCCGCGGGCAGATCGATAATTCCATCATGATCGTCTGAGATCATCAGTTCGGCAGGCGAGCAGAGCATACCGCGGCTTTCCACGCCGCGTATGGTGCCGACCGCCAGCGTGATGTTCTTGCCGGGGATGAACGTGCCGGGCGGTGAGAACACGCCTTTCATGCCGGCGCGTGCATTCGGGGCGCCGCAGACAACCTGAATCGGTTTGTCGTCGCCGATGTCGACCATGCAGACGCGCAGGCGGTCCGCGTTGGGGTGCTTCTCGGCCGATATGACCGACGCAATAACGAAGGGCTTGAGCTGGCTCGCAGTGTCTTCGACGTTCTCGACTTCGAGACCGATCATGGTGAGCTTGTCGACGATCTCGGTCAGGGACGCGTCGGTGTCGAGATGCTCCTTGAGCCAGGGCAGTGTGAATTTCATGCTGGGTTTCCCGGCGAGTAAAAAAAGAGAATTGGCAGCACCACGACGACCACAATCGTAAAGACGATCGCAGAGCGGATGCACAGGCGGTACAATTCGGATCGGATGATGAATTCGGGATGAATGACGTGACGAATTTCATCGCCGGCATTGCTCAGATCATAAATCTGAAAAACAGACAGACAGCGCAAGCAACCGAGCGCGATCAATAGGTAAACGGCAATTTCGGAGACGACCATGCCGACTTCGAGATCGCTGTCGGCGACGAGCGGGGCAATAAGCCCGAGCCCGGCTATCATTATCGAAGTGTACGTGAGCAGGCCTGTCGCCTTTGCATCAATTGAGGCGAAGCTGCGCGTGGCTTCGCCCGACATCGCAGTGTCACGCTTGCGCAGGCTTTCTTCATAGTTGGTGATTCTACCTGCGTCCCAGCCGCGGGTGACGAATGCAAAAAACGCACGATCGAGCGGTGAACTCGCTGACTTTGCAGGGTTCATGAGCTCAGCCCCCCGGCGAGGGTCGGAAAGTCGAGCGGGCGAAAACCGTAATGAGCGAGCCAGCGCACGTCTGCTTCAAAGAATGCGCGCAGGTCATTCATGCCGTACTTCAGCATCGCGATGCGATCGATCCCCAAACCCCAGGCAAAACCCTGATATTCGTCTGGATCGAGCCCACAATTGCGGAGCACATTCGGATGTACCATCCCGCAGCCGAGGATCTCCAGCCAGTCGTCGCCTTCGCCGAAGCGAATTTCACCTTTGTCGAGCTTGCATTGGATGTCGACTTCCAGCGATGGCTCAGTGAACGGGAAGAACGATGGCCGGAAACGCATCTTCACGTTATCGACTTCGAAAAAGGCCTTGCAAAACTCCTCGAGGATCCATTTTAGATGACCAAGATGCGATCCTTTGTCGATCACCAAGCCCTCAACCTGGTGAAACATTGGCGTATGCGTCTGGTCTGAGTCGCTGCGATAGGTACGGCCGGGACAAATCACGCGAATGGGCGGCTTCTTGCTGAGCATCGTGCGCACCTGCACCGGTGACGTGTGCGTGCGCAGCAGCATCCGCGAGCCGTCAGGCCTTGGCGGGAAATAGAACGTGTCGTGCATTTCCCGCGCCGGATGGCCTTCCGGAAAATTCAACTTGGTGAAGTTGTAGTCATCCGTCTCAATATCGGGACCTTCGGCAACAGCGAAGCCCATGTCGGCGAAAATCGTTGTCAGCTCATCGGTAACCTGGCTAATCGGATGTACCCGACCGGATTCGGCAGGTGCCTCACGAACGGGCAACGTAACGTCGATAGTTTCGATATTGAGTCGAGCGTCAAGCGCAGCAGCGGCAAGTTTGTCCTTTGCCGCAACGATGGCAACGGTGATCCGATCCTTCAATCCATTGATAGCGGGACCTTGGACCTTTCGTTCATCGGGCGTCATCGTGCCAAGCGTTTTCAGGAGCGCTGAGACCGAGCCGCTCTTGCCGAGCGCGGCAACGCGCACGGCTTCCAGCGTCGCTTCGTCTTTCGCCGAGGCGACTCTTGCGAGAATTTCCTGCTCTAGCGTTCCGATGTTCGACATGGCTCACCACCGTGTCATGCGCGAGCTCGACCCGCGCATACTGTCCAGGTTGGCACTGTGCCCGCCCAAGCGGAAAGGCCGGGAAAGAGCCCGGCCATGACAACACAAAGGTTACGCCGGCAATGCAGCTTTGGCTTTTTCCACGATCGCTTGAAACGCTGCCGGTTCGCGGATGGCGAGATCCGACAGCACCTTGCGATCAATGGTCAACCCGGCCTTCGCCAGTCCGGCAATGAACCGGCTGTAGTTCAGTCCGAACGGCCGGACTGCTGCATTCAGGCGCTGAATCCAGAGGGCGCGGAAAGTGCGCTTGCGCCGCTTGCGGTCGCGGAAGGCGTATTGGTTTGCCTTCTCGACGGCCTGCTTCGCGACACGGATCGTATTCTTGCGACGGCCGTAGTAGCCCTTGGCGGCTTTCAGAACCTTCTTGTGTTTGGCGTGCGACGTGACACCACGCTTTACGCGGGCCATGGGAAATCTCCTTGCAGAATGTGCGAATAGATAACGAGTGACAGCCGCCGGCAAGCGGAGCTGGAAAGACCGGTCAGCCGTTCGGCAGCCAGTACTTCTTGATGTTGTCGCCGTCGGACTTGAACAGCACGCTAGTGCCGCGATGTTCGCGGATCGTCTTGGTCGTCCGCTTGATCATGCCGTGGCGTTTGCCGGTCTGCTGGTACTTCACCTTGCCGGACGCTGTAATCTTGAAGCGCTTTTTGGCGCCCGATTTCGTCTTCAACTTGGGCATTTGGCTCTCCTCATCGGCGCGCAACGGCAAGCCGGAATGTGCTCAAAGCCGAATTCGGCCTGGAGCGGTGTGCTCGGGATTGAGCGTTAATCGCCGCCACGGCAGCCCTCACTGGCCGGGCGACGATGGCCGGCGTTATGGCAGAGGCGGCCCGCCTATGCAACCACTGGCACATACGGTCGCTAATTAGCGCGCCACCCCGTTTTGGGGGGTGGCGCGCTGATCTGATCACTTTGGGCTAGCGCGGGGCCAACACCATGATCATCTGGCGGCCCTCGAATTTCGGCTCTTGCTCGACCTTTGCGATTGGGCCGACATCATCCCGCACGCGATCGAGCAGCTTGGTGCCGAGCTCTTGGTGCGCCATTTCTCGCCCGCGGAACCGCAGGGTGATTTTGACCTTGTCGCCATCTTCGAAGAAGCGCTTCATCGAGCGCATCTTCACTTGATAATCGTGGTCGTCGATCATCGGCCGGAGCTTGATCTCCTTGATCTCGACGACTTTTTGCTTTTTTCGGGCTTCCGCCGCCTTCTTCTGCGCCTGGTATTTGTATTTGCCGTAATCCAGAATCTTGCAGACCGGCGGCGACGAATTGGGGGCGATTTCGACGAGGTCGAGCCCCACCCCTTGCGCCATGTCTAGCGCGGCTTGGATGGGTGTGGGGCCGTGGTTATGGCCACTGGCATCGATTAGCTGGACCTCGCGGACGCGGATCTCCTCGTTAATGCGCGGGCCGTCCTTCTGAACGGGCAGCGCGGACTTCATCGGACGACGAATGGCTATTTTCTCCTTGTACTGTTGCGACTGTTCCCCCGGACACTACTCCATGGGAATTGCAAAAGATTGGTAGAAACCGTGAAGAAGTCAACGCGGTTCCATCGTCACAGTCGACGGGTGGTTATCAATTCGCGGTCAAACTATTCAAATTACTCTGATTTTGTCCGCTTACTTTATTTGGCGGGGTCGGGCGTCCTTAGTTGACGCGGCGATCGCATCATAAAGCCGCAGCGTCTGTTCGGTAACGACCGCGGCATTGAAATGCCCAAGCACCCACTTGCGCCCACGACGCCCGATCAACGCGCGGTTCGGTTCCGGCATCGAAAACAACCGTAACAAGGCAGCAGCCAGTGCCGCATCGTCACCGGCGTGAAAGCGTAACCCCGCAATCCAGCTTTCGGGGACAGCCGGTGCGGTAAGAACCACGTCGGGACCCGCCCCAAGATCCGACACGACGATGGGACGTGCCATCGCCTGGGCTTCAAGAATCGCCCGTTGCACACCTTCGGGTTGGATCGCTGCCGACACAACCACCGATGCGGCGGCGTAAGCGGCCGGCATGTCGGGGACGGGGGATGCCATGCGAATGACGTCCATTGTGCCGGTCGTGTGAACGAGATCCCATAACTCACCCGTGTAGCGCGTGCGACCTCGGTCCTCACCGACGAATACGCAGAGAAAATCCTTCAACCCCCTCTCCTTGAGCCGCTGGGCCGCCCTGACCACCACATGATGACCCTTGCGGCGGAGAATGCGGCCGCTGACCAGAATGACCTTGGTATCGCGGCGGACTCCCCAGGAGGTGCGCATGGCCTCGATGCGTTCGCGCGTCACAGCCTCGGGATTGAAACGCTCCAGATCGATGCTGCACGGCACCACCGTGATCTTATTCCAGGGCGTCCCGTAGCGATCATTGATGAGTTGCGCGATCTGCTCGCTTGACGCAACGACGCGATCACCGCGCGCCATAATCCCGTTAAAGAGATGTTTGAAAAGGTTTTGCTCCCGAAAGCCCTTGTGCCAACTGGTCACGAACTTGGCCCCGTTCAAACGAGCGGCAATCAGTCCGCTCCATGCGCCGGCACGGCCGAAGGCATGAATCACCTGGCAATTCCGTTCCCGCGCGAGCCGACTTAGAATGAGCGCGTTGCGCAAGATGATGACGGGATTGTTGCTCGACAAATCGAGTGGAACGAACTCGCCACCGCTCGTCGTAACATCGGCCGCGAGCCGGCCCGCGCGCGACACGAGGACTGTCGAATATCCTGCGCCGGCTAGAATGCGAACGAGTTCGACCGCGCCGGCATCAGAAGCGCCACCATCGAGTCCCGGTACGACGATGAGCACGGACGTCGGCGCACTCGTTGCGCGAGGCACATCCGCCTTGACGGATACGTCATCCGAACCGAGCGGCGATGATGCGGATGCAGGCAAACTCGACATGTTCTGTTTTGCCCCGGCTTTCGAGTGGATTACAGCAGGCTTTTCTTCGCGTGCCAAACTTAGGGTATAGACGGCGAAGATGACGTGGGCAACGGTTGGCGTCGTTGCAACAGCAGGGTTCTTTTGGCTGCAAGATGCAAGGTCCAACAGGAATTTTATTGCCTATGAGCGACGTTCAGCTGACTTTTCTCCCAATCGATTCATCGTTGCCGGACAGGATGATCGCTGTGCGCGCGCGCGACGGCAAGAACCCGGGTCTGTTCTGGTTGGGCGGATTCAAGTCCGACATGAAGGGCACTAAAGCTGAAGCGCTAGATCGCTGGGCAGAAAAGGAGGGTCGTGCCTGCCTGCGGTTCGACTATTCCGGCCACGGTGAATCGGGTGGAATTTTTACGGACGGCACGATCGGCCGATGGCTGGAAGAAAGCCTCGCCGTCTATCTGCGCTTTGCGCAAGGCCCGCAGGTGCTGATCGGTTCATCCATGGGCGGATGGCTGGCCCTGCTGATGGCGCGCGCGCTCTCCCAACGCAGCGATGCCGCGCCGATCGCCGGGATGGTGCTGATTGCGCCGGCGGTCGATTTCACTGAGGAACTGATGTGGAAGCAGTTTCCGGACGCGATCAAACGCGAGTTCGAACAGAACGGATGTTGGATGCGTCCGTCAGCGTATGACGAAGAACCTTATCCGATCACGCGCACGCTGATCGAGGACGGCCGCAAACACCTGCTGCTTGGCGGGTTGATCGAGACGGGCTGCCCGGTTCACATTCTACAGGGTGTCGAAGATCCGGACGTGCCCTGGAGGCACGCCGTTGAACTTGTATCGCGCTTTTCCCGCGACGACGTCGTACTGACGCTGATCAAGGACGGCGACCACAGGCTCTCACGTCCCGAAGACATCGAGCGTCTGATCGCGGCAATCAAAGAGTTCTAGGCGAGTGCGGCGTCCCATTCCTCGCGCACGTCCGGGTCGGGATCGCGCGTGTGGTGAGACAAGGATTCAAGCCTTTCACGCGACAAGAGTCTGGACAGAGCCCACACGGCGGCGCCGCGCACCAGAGGCGATGCATCGCCGAGCAGACGCTCTGCCTCGACGGCAAGTTCTGTGTCGCCGGAATTGCCAATCGCGATCAGCACATTCCTGATGAAGCGATCACGACCGGTGCGCTTGATCGAGGTCTTGGCAAAGAGCGTTCGGAACTGTGTTTCGTCGAGACGGACGAGGTCTGCCAGGCGCGACGCACGCAGTGCAGAACGAGCTGCGAGTTTGGCCTCTCTGCCACGGCTGGCAAATTTGTTCCACGGGCACACCGCAAGACAATCATCGCAGCCGTAGATTCGATTCCCCATCGCAGCCCGCAGGTCGCGCGCAATCGGGCCTTTATGCTCGATGGTCAAGTATGAAATGCAGCGGCGCGGATCGAGCCGGTACGGAGCCGGGAAGGCCGCGGTGGGGCAGACATCGAGACATGCGCGGCAGTTGCCGCAATTGTCGCGTTCCGCTGAATCCACGGGGAGTTCGAGTGTTGTGAAAATCGAGCCGAGAAACAACCACGACCCATAATCCCGGGACACCAGATTCGTGTGCTTGCCCTGCCATCCGAGTCCACCGCGGGCGGCGAGCGGCTTTTCCATCACCGCGGCCGTATCAACGAAGACCTTCACATCGCCGCCGGCGTTGGCCGTCAGCCAGCGCGCCAGTTCTTTCAGACGTGCCTTGATGAGGTCGTGATAGTCATCACCTTGAGCGTAGACCGAAATGGCTGCGTGGCTGCGTTCTCTCAAGATTGCCAGAGGATCTTCATCTGGCCCGTAGTTCATTCCGAGCATGATGATCGAGCGCGCATCTGGCCACATTGCCGATGGTGATGCGCGGCGCTCGGCGGTCGATTCGAGCCACGTCATGTCGCCGTGTGCGCCATCGGCGAGAAAGCGTTCGAGTCGCGATTTCAATTCCGGTAGAGCGTCGGGCTTCACGACGCCAAAGGCATCAAATCCTGCGGCGCGCGATCTTTCTGCAAGCGCGGTCTTTATCGCAGCTGGATCTTTCAGAAGTCGAGGTCGGCGTAGGTTTCCGATGGTGGAAGACCGGCCAGCATGTCGCCGAGAATTGCCCTGAACGACGGACGAGACTTTATCCGCGCGTACCAGTTCTTTGTCGCTTCGTCTGCGTTCCACGGCACTTCGCCCAGATAGTCGACGGCTGAGAGATGCGCAGCCGCTGCCAGATCAGCCAGGGTCAATCGGTTGCCGGCCAGCCAGTCGCGCGTCTGCACGAGCCAGCCGATATAGCCAAGATGATAGCGGATATTGTGGCGCGCCGCGCGCAGCGCCTCCGTATCGGGCGGACCGCCGCCTTGTTCCTGGGTCATATGGCGTTTGAAGACCCGCTCGTTCACGAGAGGCCCACTGACCTCGGCATGAAATTTGTCGTTGAACCAGTTTGCCAGGCGTCGCACCTCGACGCGCCGCCCGGGCTGAGGCGGCAACAAGCGATCCTCATCATTCTGGGCTTGGTGTGTCTCCTCGATATATTCGGCAACAATTCCTGCGCCAGGAATCGGCGGTTCACCCTCGACGACCAGAACCGGCAGTTCCGCCGCCGGATTGAGCAGCAAGAATTCCTCTCGCCTTTCCCAGAAGCGCTCCTCAACCAACCGAGCGGCAATGCCGTACTCGCCGAGGATCAGGCGCACATAACGCGAATGGGGACAAAGAGGCTGATGAAAAAGTGTCAACATGACGTGCGGATATGCGAGCGGCGCAAGTGGGAATCAACACTGCACTATAGAAAGGCGTAACGGGGGTGCAAACCCGCCGCGAATTACCGTCTTTTTTGTTGCCTCACGGACGGCTTTGCGCCAAAAGCGCTGACCTGCATTCCCGACGGCAAGCGCGCAATTCCCTTCCGGAGAAACTCATGCAATTCGATGCCCTCAACGCGGCCGTATCCGGCTGGAGCGCGGTTCAAATCGACCTGATCAAAGCGGCGGTTCTCGGCATTGTGGAAGGCCTGACGGAGTATCTGCCGGTCTCTTCGACCGGCCATCTGTTGCTGATGGAGCATGTGTTCGGTTGGGGCGACGACTCATTCGGCAAGTCGTTTGCCGTGCTTATTCAACTCGGTGCCATTCTCGCGTTGCTGTCTATCTATTTCGGCAGGTTGCTGGCACTTGCCAAGGATATGTTCACATCCTGGCCGGCCGCGCGCTTTGTGATCGGCGTGCTGCTCGCCTTTCTGCCGGCGGCGGTCATCGGCGCGCTCGCCTACCATTACATCAAGTCGTATTTGTTTGACGTACGCGTCGTCTGCGTGTCGCTTATTGTCGGCGGTTTCGTGCTGATGTGGGTCGACCGGCTGAATTTGCAGGCGCGTTATCACGAAGCAACCGGTTTTCCACTTCCCATGTATCTCGGAATCGGGATCATCCAGTGCATTTCGATGATCCCCGGGGTGTCGCGAGCGGGCGCGACGATCGTCGGCGCAATGTTGTTCGGCGCGGATCGCCGCTCGGCGGCGGAATTTTCTTTTTGGCTTGCGATGCCGACCATGGTCGGGGCATTCGCCTATGAGCTGTACAAGAGCCGGGGAGATCTTGCGCTCGGTAGCAATGTTGCGGTGATAGCAGTCGGATTCTTGTTCTCGTTCATCTTCGGATGGATCGTCGTGAAGACGTTTCTGGGTTACGTGCAGCGCCACAGCTTCGCGCTGTTCGCATGGTGGCGCATCCTGGTGGGCGTCGCCGGGCTTCTCGCCTTGTATGTTCTGTAAAAGCTAGGCGAGGCGATTGCGGAACTGGCCGGTCTTGCGAAAGCGCCAGAGATAAGATGGAACGATTGCTTCCATCGGCTCAGGTTCAATGCCGAGTCCCTGAAATGTCCGCATCTCGGACTTTGCGGCTTCCGAAACGACGTTGTCGTTGCGGAGCAATTCGACCTGATCAGGCGTGAGCAGCGGCTTCGGGAGATACTGCAGAAGCATCGCCTGCAGTTTGGCAACAGGAAAAGGCAAGCTGACTAGAAGCCGCTTGCGCTCGATCGTTGCAAGCACAAATTGCATGAGTTCTTTGAACGTGCGTATGTCGGGGCCGCCCAGCTCATAAATCGTACCTGCGCGCGCCTTGCCGTCGACCGCGTCCCCGATCGCAGCGGCAACGTCGCCGACGAACGCTGGCTGGAAGCGGGTAAGTCCTCCGCCGATCAGAGGTAATGCCGGCGACATCCGTGCGAGCGTAGCAAAGCGGTTGAAGAAATCGTCTTCAGGCCCAAACAGAATCGAAGGCCGCAAAATTACGGTTGAGGGCTGTGCCGCCAGCACCAACTCTTCTGCGTTGGCCTTTGTGCGGGCGTAGGCGCTCCCTGAATTTGCGTCGGCGCCAACTGCGGACACATGCACCATACGCGCGCCATGCGCGGTGGCCGCGAGAGCCACCTGTTCAGCCCCGTAAGCATGGACTGCGTCGAACCGCTGGCGACCTCGCTCGAACAGAACGCCGACCAGATTGATCAGGACCTGTGCATCGCGAGCGGCGGCTTCCACCGACCGGGCGTTGCGCACATTCGCCTGCACGGCATGGATCTGGCCGACCCGGCCGAGTGGCTGCAGAAAGTTCGCAAGTTCGGGCCGCCGGACGGCGACCCTGACGCGATAGTGACGCTTGGCTAGGGCACGAACCACATGCCGGCCGAGAAAACCCGAGCCACCGTAGACAGTGATCAGCGTGTCATAGGGGCTGCGTGCGGTCATGCCGCTCTCAATTCATTGCGGGGCGGGTGGTGCCTCTAAACCCGGCCAATACAGGATCGGCCGGGGACTGTACAGTACCAAACCCGCTTCATTGACAAGCCGGAAACGGCTCCGTATCTGGTCCCGACGAGCCCAGGTGGCGGAATTGGTAGACGCACTAGTTTCAGGTACTAGCGGTGAAAGCCGTGGAGGTTCGAGTCCTCTCCTGGGCACCAACGTTCCGAGCCTTTAGAGCCTGAATGACCATCCGTCTGCATCGTGGCGACCTTCCCGACCTCTCGGCCTACAAGGGCGCGGTAGCGATCGATACCGAAGCCATGGGCCTTGATCCCAATCGCGATCGACTCTGCGTCGTGCAGCTTTCGCCGGGGGACGGCTCGGCCGACGTCGTGCAGATTGGCGCGGGTCAACGCGAGGCGCCCAATATCGAGCGGCTGCTTGCGGATAAGTCAATCCTCAAGATCTTTCATTTTGCCCGTTTCGATCTCGGCATGCTGGCGAAGACGTTCGGGGTGATGGCCGCACCGGTTTACTGCACCAAGATCGCCTCGCGGCTTGCCCGGACCTACACCGACAAGCACGGACTCAAGGACCTCGCGCGAGAGGTGCTCGGTGTCGACTTGTCGAAACAGCAGCAGTTGTCCGACTGGGGCGCCGACCAGTTGAGCGACGCCCAGGTGTCTTATGCGGCGACCGATGTCCTGCATCTACATGCTCTGAAAGAGAAGCTCGATGGGATGCTCGCGCGCGAAGGACGTGGCGACTTGGCCGCGGCCTGCTTTCGCTTTCTGCCCGACCGGGCACGCCTCGACCTCGCCGGCTGGGCGGCCGAGGACATTTTTTCGCACTCGTCGTAAGCTATTGAGTTCGCACCGCTATCGGTTAAAAGGCGGCAGGTTGCTGCCGTGCCGGGGCCATATTCGGTCGGCATGTTGCATGACGGGGGCGTAAAAACGATTTCCGATTCTTCCTTTGCGCAGGAACAGGTGCCGGGCTTGGCATGAGCCGTGTGACTACAGCTAGAAACGATCCGGAGGCGACCCGCTCATACTGGTCCATGAGCCGAAGCGACGCCGATCGCGCGTTTCGCTCTGCGCGTCGTCACAGCCGCATGGTGCGTATCCTGCGCATCGCGGTTCCGGCCGGCGTTGGTCTCGTGCTGGTGATCGTCATGCTGATGACGTACCTCAATCCGTTGCGAATGCTCGCCAAGCTGCCGATCAATCTCGACAACCTCGTAGTCTCGGGCACAAAGGTCACGATGGAGCAGCCGCGCCTGTCCGGCTTCACCAGCGACGCGCGTGCCTACGAACTTACGGCCGATACGGCGGCCCAGGACATGACAAAGCCGGACATCGTCGAGTTGCGCAACATTCGCGCCAAGGTCGAGATGCAGGACAAGAGTTCGATGGAGCTGAGAGCTGTCACCGGCATCTACGATGCCAAGGGTGAGATGCTCAAACTCGATCGCAACATTGAGATTAATTCGTCGACCGGTTATCAGGGTCGTATGCGCGAAGCGCTTATCGACATTCGCAAGGGCAATGTCGTCTCCGAACAACCGGTCGAAGTGATAATGTTGCAGGGCACGCTGAATGCCAATCGGCTGGATATTCTCGATTCCGGCGATCTCGTCCGATTTCACGGCGGTGTTGTCATGGACATGAAACTCAATCAGCCGCCGTCGCAAGAAAAGTCGGCCAATCAATGACAGCCTTGCGCAAATCCCTGTTGATGTCGCTGCTTCTCGCAGCGCTGGTTGTATCCGCCGGCGCTCTATGGGCACAGCCGACACCGTCAGGACCTCCAAATGCGCTGCAGGGGTTTTCGCAGAACCGCGATCAACCGGTGCACATCGAAGCGGCCACGCTCGAGGTGCGTGACAAGCAAAAGGAAGCGACCTTCAGCGGTGATGTGCGGGTGAAGCAGGGCGACACGGGACTGCGTTGCAAGTTGCTCGTGGTGTTCTACGAGCAGGGCAGCGAAGATGCGTCCCAGGCCAAGACGATGCCGGCAGCTTCTCCAGGGCCCGGCGGCGAGCAGCGCATCAAGCGGTTGGAGGCGCGCGGTGGCGTTGTCGTCACGCAGAAAGATCAGACAGCCACCGGCGAACTCGGCATCTTCGATATGAAAAGCAACACCGTCACGCTGACAGGCAATCCGGTCGTCATGACGCAAGGCCAGAACGTGCTGAGGGGCGAGAAGCTCGTGGTCGATCTCACCAGCGGCGTGTCGCGCGTGGAATCGGGCAAAAACGGGCAGGGCCGCGTGCAGGGCCTTTTCCAGGGCTCGGGCCCTGCGGATCCCAAAGCGGGCGCCAACGGCGCGCAACTTCCGCGGGGCCTCCCCGCGCGGCCGTTTTGAGCGGGCGCCGCGGGCCCCCTGTGCATCCAGGGCTTGGGGAATCGGCTAATGTCAGGCGCCCCGCTGTTGCGCCCCTCAAGGTTTACGGGAAGGACCATGCTCAAGCAGTTTGAGCTCATGCGCCGCGAGCTGGCGAATCTGCTGTCGCAGCTGCCGCAGCTCTGGCGCCGTCCGGCCCGGAGTCGCAGGGTTCTCACTCCCGCCGAAGCGCGCGCACAGCAACAGGCCGCCGTGAATCCGCAAGCGCGACCGCTGCAGCGGACCTATGGCAGCGAACAAACGCACGGTGTCTCGCAGCAACGGCGCGGGGGCGATGGTCGGCAGGCTGCGCGTCCCGCCTATCTCGCCGCGCACGGCGTCGAGAAAAGTTTCGGCGGCCGCATGGTGGTGCGCGGCGTGACACTCTATGTGCGGCGTGGCGAAGCAGTCGGCTTGCTCGGCCCAAATGGCGCCGGCAAGACCACGGTTTTCTACATGATCACTGGATTGATCAATGCGGATCGCGGACACATCGAACTCGACGGTTACAACGTGACCGGACTGCCGATGTATCAGAGAGCCCGGCTCGGCATTGGCTATCTGCCGCAGGAAGCATCGATCTTTCGTGGCTTGAATGTGGAAGACAATATTCGTTCGGTGCTTGAGGTGGTTGAGCCGGACCGTCGCCGCCGCGAGGCGGACCTCAATGCCTTGCTTGAGGAGTTCAACATCGCCCGCGTGCGCAAGACCCCTACAATCGCGCTGTCAGGCGGCGAACGTCGACGCGTGGAAATCGCGCGGGCGTTGGCGACGCGGCCGAGTTACATGCTGCTCGACGAACCGTTTGCCGGCATCGACCCGATCGCGGTCGGAGACATCCAGGCGCTCGTGCGGCATCTGACCAATCGCGGGATCGGTGTGCTGATCACCGACCATAATGTGCGTGAGACATTGGGACTCACTGACCGGGCCTACATCATCTATTCCGGCGAGGTCCTGATGGAAGGCCGCGCCGATGACATCGTGAACAACCCGGATGTGCGCCGTCTCTATCTGGGCGAGGAATTCAAGCTGTAGATAGCGGGTGTAATTCGTTAACGCCGGCAATTCTGCGGGGCCCCACTGCTCAATCGCATATCGTCTATGCAGGTCACCTGCTATAAGAAGCAAGAATCGGACCAACTCTGCCGGACTTCCTATGGCGCTTTCGCAAAGACTGGAACTTCGCCAGACCCAAGGGCTGGTGATGACGCCGCAGCTGATGCAGGCCATCAAGCTGCTGCAACTCTCCAGCCTCGACCTCGCCGCCTATGTGGAGAACGAATTCGAGCGCAATCCGCTGCTCGAGCGCGCGAACGATGACGAGGCCCCTGCGACCGCAGACGAGAGCAACAGTCAGCCGCCGGAGACCAGTGAAGAGGGCGCCGGCAATGCCGACTGGATGGGCACCGATCTCGAGACGAGCCGCAGCTCGATGGAGCAGGGATTAGGCACCGAACTCGAAAATGTCTTTCCCGATGACGGTGGGGAGAAACCTGCCAAGCCTGAAGCGGTCGAACCGGCCTATTCGGAATGGTCAGGTGCGGGTGCCGCGAGTGGCGAAGACTACAATCTCGAGGCTTTCGTTTCGGTCGAGACGACGTTGGCCGATCATCTGGCCGAGCAGATGGCGCTAGCGATCTCCAATCCGGCCGGCCGCATGATCGGCCAATATCTAATCGATATGGTCGACGAGGCGGGTTACCTCACCGGCGATCTCGATGCAGTCGCCGACAAACTCGGTGCCCGGCGCAGCGATGTTGAACTCGTGCTCGCGGTTTTGCAAACATTCGATCCGCCCGGCGTGTGCGCGCGTAATCTTACCGAATGCCTCGCGATCCAGCTCAAAGAACGTGACCGTTACGATCCGGCCATGCGTACGCTGGTCGAGCATCTCGACCTTCTCGCAAAGCGCGATCTTTCCGCCTTGCGACGGCTGTGCGGAGTGAACGACGAAGATCTCCACGACATGATTGCAGAGATCCGCACGCTCAATCCCAAGCCGGGACTCGCATTCGGCTCAACGATGGTGCAGCCGATCGTCCCCGACGTGTTCGTGCGTGCCGCGCCCGATGGCACGTGGCAGGTCGAGCTCAATTCCGACACCCTGCCGAAGGTGCTCATCAATCAGCGCTACTATGCGCAGGTTTCGCAGACGAGCCGCAACGAAAAAGAGAAAGCGTACATTGCCGATTGCATGCAGACCGCAACCTGGTTGGTCCGCGCGCTCGATCAACGCGCAAAAACAATCCTCAAAGTGTCCGGCGAAATCGTAAGACAACAGGATGGATTCTTTGCCAAAGGCGTACAGCATCTGCGACCACTGAATTTGAAGACGGTTGCCGACGCAATTGGCATGCACGAGTCGACTGTGTCGCGGGTCACCGCAAACAAATACATGGCGACGAGCCGCGGCATTTTCGAATTGAAATACTTCTTCACGTCGGCGATCGCGGCGGCCGATGGCGGCGAAGCGCATTCCGCTGAAGCAGTCCGTCATCGCATCCGCCAGCTGATCGATGACGAGAGCGCCGAGAGTGTATTGTCAGACGATACGATCGTGGAAAAATTGCGTGATGCCGGAATCGATATCGCGCGCCGCACCGTTGCGAAATATCGCGAAGCCATGCGCATACCATCCTCAGTCCAGCGCCGGCGGGAAAAACTGGCAGCCGGGGCCTGAACCTGCGGCCTTGCATACGCGTCTTGCCGATTGACGTCAGGAACATTTTTAAGGTGAAATCTCTTGGTGCCTGGCGACCACACAGCTTTGGCAAGAGTCCATGGAGGCATACAGATGCCTTTACGCGTATCGGGACGGAACATCAGTATTGGCACGGCCCTGCAACGAAAAATAACGGATCGTGTCGAGGAGGCGGCCTCCAAATACTTCCGTGGCGGATATTCGGGCCACGCGACGGTCGGAAAGGATGGCTTCGGTTTCCGCACTGAATGCGTGCTGCACCTTGATTCGGGCGCATTGCTGGAAGCCGAAGGAATGGCCCCTGATGCTTATGACAGTGCGGAACAGGCTGCGATCCGCATCGAAAAACGGCTGCGGCGCTACAAAAGGCGCCGTAAGGACCATCAGGCCCGTCGTGGGAGCCGAGCCAGCACTAAAAATGCCCGGAAATCGGCAAGTGCGGGCTGAAGTCAGCCATTGACGACGGGGCCGACGACTCTTATGGTCCGCCGCCTTCAACAACCCCCTTTGCAACTCGGCGCTGCCATCACCGATCATTGGACACGTCCATGACGCTCACCGATCTCGTCGCGCCGAACGCGGTAATCCCTGCTCTCAAGGTTAACAGCAAGAAGCAGGCGATCCAGGAGTTGGCTGCGCGTGCGGCCGAACTTACCGGTCAGAACGAAAAAGCTATTCTGGAGATCCTGCTGCAACGCGAGAAACTCGGCTCGACCGCGGTTGGCAACGGTGTGGCAATTCCGCACGGCAAGCTCTCGAAACTTGGCCGGCTCTTCGGTCTGTTCGCGCGGCTTCACAAGCCGATTGATTTCGAGGCGCTCGACAATCAGCCCGTCGATCTGATTTTTCTGCTGCTCGCGCCTGAGGCCGCCGGTGCGGATCACCTGAAGGCGCTGGCGCGCGTTGCGCGGCAACTTCGCGATCCGGAGATCGCACGCCGTCTGCGAGAATCGAGCGACGCCGACGCTCTCTACGCCGTGCTGGCAATGCCGCCGACGTCAACCGCCGCCTGAACAGCCTAAAGGCGCAGCGAGCATCGCTGCGCCTCTTTTCGATTTCGATTTTTGCTGGCTCTCCGGTCAGTGTACGCTGACGGGCTCGAGTTCCTGGCTCCAGGCATTGGCCAGCGCGGCTTCGCGCGTATCGGTCAGCATGATCGGCGTGCCATCAGCTGCATGCAGCGAAAACAACTTGATGCCTGGCGCGATCTTCGGCGCCTGCGGAAACAAGTTGGCGACGTCCTCAGAACGGATCGTCTTGACGTATGCCAGACGGCCGTCACCGAGGTGAGCCAGCGCCTCCTGAGTAATAACTGCAGGGGCGATATTCGGTTCAATCTGTTTGTCGTTGGTCATGGCCCTCGACTCCTTTCTGATTCAACGCTTAACGTGGTCGAGTCCTTCTTCACGAGTCCGTCATTCCTGCTCGTTGATAGAAATCGTTTTCACGATCCGTTCCGAGTGGGGACGGATCAGATCGATCGATAACAGGCCGTTTTTCAAATCCGCGCCCATCACCTCCATGCCGTCAGCCAGCACAAAGGTGCGCTGGAATTGGCGCGCGGCGATACCGCGATGGAGATATTGGCGGGTTTTGTCGTCCTGCTGCCGTCCGCGGATCACCAATTGGCTTTCCTCGGTGCTGACATCGAGCTGATCGCGCGTAAAACCTGCTACGGCGAGCGTGATACGCAGCCGCTCAGGGTTTTGCCCGTCGCGTGGCAGCCGCTCGATATTGTAGGGCGGGTAGCCATCGGCCCCCTTGGCAACACGATCGAGCACGCGCTCGATTTCGTCGAAGCCTAGGAGGAACGGACTGGATAAGGACGGAACTCGCGACATTGGTCTCAAAGCCCTCGCTTGAAGCGACTTTGACGGGGCCCCTTTCAGGCACCCCAACCGCACCGGCAACCGCCGTTCAGTCCCAGCTAATATGGGCGGGTCGGGTTAAAGGTTCAAGAACAAGGCGAAATTGGGCATATCCCGGTTATATTGGGGTTTGGAGCCGGATTTTTCATGACAAGTCTGTCCTCATTGCCCCACCTGACGGTGCGCGCCGTCCGCTCGACGCCGGTCGAAGTTCCACCGAATTTCGTGCTCGGCACCAGCATGGGCGCCTTTCGCCAGGTACCGCTGCTTCTGATCGATCTCGAAACTGAGGAAGGCGTCACCGGCCGCAGCTATCTGTTCGGCTATTTCCGCGCGGCCCTTCCGGCAGCTTCCAGCTTGGTCGGCGAGGTTGAGCGTGTTGTGAAGGGCAGCCATGTAAAGCCCGCCGAGCTACGGGCAAAGCTTACACAGCGTTTCACGCTGATCGGCGTCCAAGGCATCGTGCGCATGGCTATGGCAGGCTTCGACGCCGCATGCTGGGACGCGCTGGCGATCGCGAGCGGCGTTCCGCTCGCGAAATTGCTGGGCGCCGAGCCGCGTCCGATCCCGGCCTACAACAGTTGCGGACTTGGTCTGATGAACGATCACGGCATGCTCGCCGATGAGGCGGAGAAATTGCTCGCCGGTGATTTCCGCGCGATCAAGCTACGTCTCGGTTACCCGACGCTTGCCGAAGATATTGCCGCTGTTCATGCCGTGCGCAAACGCATCGGCAATGGCGTGAAATTGATGGTCGACTACAACCAGGCACTCTCGGTTGAAGAAGCGCTAACGCGCGGCCGCGCGCTCGACGCCGAAGACATCTTCTGGCTGGAGGAGCCGATCCGGCACGACGACTATGCCGGGTCGGCAAAGCTCGCGCGCGAGCTGAAAGTCCCGATTCAGATCGGCGAGAATTTTTCGCTCCCGGCCGCGATGTCGGTTGCGCTCGATGCACAGGCCGGCGACTACGTGATGCCGGATCTCGAACGCATCGGCGGCGTCACCGGATGGCGTGAGGCTGCTGCGATCGCGCAATCACGCAATGTGAAAATGTCCTCGCATTTGTTTCCGGAAGTAAGCGCGCACCTGCTGGCCGCTACACCGACTTGTCATTTCCTTGAGTATGTCGATTGGGCGGACGTTCTGGTCGAAGAGCCGCTCGCGATCGTCGATGGCCACGCTGTCGTTCCGTCGCGACCCGGCAGCGGCATGGTGTGGGACAAGCGCGCTGTCGCGCGCTACCGCATCTAGGTTAGCTCTTTTTCAGCTTGAATAGTCTGAGTGCGTTGCTGCGGCCGATCTTGTACCGGTCATTTTCGCTGATGGTCGCGGCATCGAACCACTTCGCGGCGTGGTCGATATTCTCGAACGGCCAATCCGTCGAAAACATGATGCGATCGGCGCCCACCACCATCATCGTGCTCAAGAGTGCGGGTGTGCTGAAGTTGCCGGACGTGGTGATGTGGAAATTGTTCTGAAAGTAGTGACCGATCCTCTTCTTTGCCGGATAGCTGTGGCGGTTCGGAATCCAGCCGTTGGTATTGTCGACGCGCCACATGCCAAAGGGCAGGTTTTCGCCCATGTGCCCGAGAATGATTTGCAGCTTGGGATACTGATCGAATAGACCGGACCCCATCAGCCGTAACGCATGGACGGCGGTCTCCTGGCCGAACGCCCAAGTCGGCCCCATGAGCCAACCGTGCCCTTCGTAGATCTTCGCGTGCTGCGGCAGCGGATTGCGTGGATGTAGATAGAACGGCACGTCGAGCTGTTCCTGAACTTCCCAGAACGGCCAGTATTGCTTCTGGTCGTAGTAGGCGATCGTGCTCGCGTCACCTACTTGCGAAAATCCATTGGTCAAGGCACCGACCATGCCGAGATCCTTAACGCAGCGCTGCAACTCTCTGGCGGCGAGATCAGGATCCTGCAGGGGCAGTGCTGCCAGGGCTTGAAAACGGTCGGGCTGCTTGCGAACGGCATCGGCAAGGTAATCGTTCGCCTTCCTGGCAATGTCGTTGGCCTTCTTTGCATCAGGGATGGCCTGGATCGCCGGCGCGTTGAGCGACAGAATCATCATTTCGATCCCGAATTCGTCCATCAGGCGAACGCGTCGCCCGTGAATATCGAGAACACGCTCGCGCACTTCCGCCCAGACGTCGTCCGGGAAGAATCCCTTCGAATCCATCAACGTGTCATTGATGGCGAAGTGTTCCTCTAGCGCGACCTTACCTCGCATGATTTCCCCCCGACGAAACTAGAAACGTTTCTTCGCAAATGCGCGATAACGCCCCAAATTGCTGAAATGCTCGCGAAGCGAGCGGAGGCTGGTGGAGCCAGGGGGAGTCGAACCCCCGACCTCGTGAATGCCATTCACGCGCTCTCCCAACTGAGCTATGGCCCCAATTTCGCAAATTTACCTACCGCTTTTGGGAACGCAGCGGAGGCGGTCAGCTCTCTTCTTCTTTCTCGATCGACTCGCCGATGATGTCGGTCACGTCGGCGTCGCCTTCTTCCTGCTCCTCGATGAAAGCCGCATCGTCGAGACTCTCGTCGCCCATTTCGACTTCCTCTTCTTCGCCTGCCGCGGGTGTCTCGGCGGTAGCCGGCTTCTTGCCCTGTTGTTCGGCCTCGGCGTCCTCGAGCGAAACGAATTCGGCGTCGGCGGTCTCCGGTACGACGGTTTCGGATGGCGCTGGTGCCGGACGCGCCGGCGCCGCGGGTTCGGCTCGCGCGCGCGGGGGGGTCGGCGCAGCGATTGGTACAACTTTGCCTGTATACGGCGAAATCACCGGCGTCTTGTTGAGGTCGTAGAATTTACGACCGGTGTCGGGGCAAACGCGCTTGGTGCCGAGATCGGGTTTAGCCACAGCAGAGGTTCCTAGGACTGGGGTCGCTTAAATCGGTGCTTCACTTGGCTAGTTGCGAAGCCCCTGTCAATAGCGCAGATCGGCAGGATGACGCCGCGCGCGGCTGCGTGGTAGGAGGGCGCAGATACCAAGGATACCGCCCCGTGAACCCTTCAGAACCAGCGCCGCTGACAGCCCGCCAAAGCGGCCCGATCCAGGGACGGGTCCGGGTGCCCGGCGACAAGTCGATTTCTCACCGCTCTCTCATTCTTGGTGCCCTGACAGTCGGTGAAAGCACCATCACAGGTCTGCTGGAAGGCGAGGACGTCCTGCACACCGCTGACGTCATGCGCGCGCTTGGCGCGCGGGTCGAGCGAACCGGAGCACAGGCCTGGCGCGTAAATGGGGTCGGGATCGGGGGCTTCGCGCAACCGGCCGGCATGCTAGATTTCGGAAATTCCGGAACCGGCGTTCGTCTTGCGATTGGCGCTGTGGCTGGTGCGCCGGTCACGGCAACCTTCGACGGCGACGAATCACTGCGCGGCCGGCCTATGCAACGCGTGCTCGACCCGCTGCAGAAGATGGGTGCGCGTATTGTTCATGTTGCCGAAGGAGGACGACTTCCGCTCACGCTGAAAGGCGCCGCCGATCCGATTCCAATTGTCTACGAGTCACCGGTCGCGTCGGCGCAACTGAAATCCGCTGTATTACTGGCGGGACTTGCGGCGCCGGGAGAGACCACCGTGATCGAAGCGGAGGCGACCCGCGATCACACCGAGCGACTGCTGAAGCATTTCGGTGCGAAAGTGACGAGCAAGGCCCACGGTGACCACGGCCGTCGCATTGTCCTGCAAGGTCAGCCCGAGCTTGAGCCGGCGCAGGTCGTGGTTCCAGCCGATCCTTCATCGGCGGCATTTCCGCTGGTCGCCGCGTTGATCGTGCCGAACTCAGAATTGGTTCTCGATGCGGTCATGACAAATCCTTTGCGCACGGGTTTGCTGACAACGCTGCGTGAGATGGGCGCCAGCATCGAGGATTTGGAAAAGCGAGACGGCGGAGAGGAGATTGCCGATCTGCGCGTGCGCACTTCGGCTCTGAAAGGCGTCGACGTACCAGCTGAGCGCGCCCCGTCGATGATCGATGAGTATCCAATATTGGCGGTCGCCGCTTCCTTCGCTGAAGGCGTGACCCGGATGCGTGGGCTGAAGGAACTGCGTGTGAAAGAGTCAGATCGATTGGCGGCAACGGCCGACATGCTGCGGGTCAACGGTGTCGTCGTCGAGATCGAAGGGGACGATATGATCGTCCGGGGCAAAGGTCGTCCCGCCGGCGGCGGCGAAGTGAAGACGAACATGGATCATCGGATCGCCATGGCGGCACTGATGATGGGTCTCGGCACCGAAAATCATGTTCGTATCGACGACAGCGCGTTCATCGCGACCAGCTTTCCAGGCTTCGTCGAGGTGATGCATTCGATAGGTGCGGATCTCTCATGATCATCGCCATCGACGGTCCGGCCGCGTCCGGTAAGGGCACACTCGGAAAACGGCTGGCTGCTCACTATGGATTGCGTCATCTCGATACCGGCTTGATCTACCGTGCCGTCGCGAAGGCGGTGCTCGACAAGGGACAAAGCCCCAGTGATGCGGCTGCCGCTACCGCCGCGGCGAGGTCGCTCGATCCTTCGCGTTTCGATGAAGTCTCGCTCAAGGCGCACGGCATCAGTGAGGCGGCTTCCGTCGTCTCAGCGATTTCTTCCGTCCGCGAGGCTCTGCTCGCCTTTCAGCGCGAATTTGCTGCTCGGCCGCCAGGGGCGGTGCTCGATGGCCGCGATATCGGTACGGTCATTTGTCCTGATGCCGACGTGAAGATCTACGTCACCGCGAGCCCCGAGATCCGCGCCCGCCGGCGCGCCGCTGAATATGAGGCGCAAGGCCGGCGTGTCGGTGAGGCTGAAGTGCTCGCCGACATCCGGAACAGGGACCAGCGCGACCAAAGCCGTTCAATTGCCCCCATGAAACAGGCACCGGACGCGCACTTGCTCGATACGACACATTTGGATATAGACGCGGCCATCCGGGCCGCCATCGACATCGTCGAGGCCAGCCGGGCGGGCCGAGGGCGTGGCTGACCACCCCTCGTGTTGGAGGACAAAGCCCCGCTCGAGCCTCAGCGTAAAGCGCGCCTGACCGAACCATCGTTCCGAAAGCACGGTTTTTGCGCCGGCCGTCCGGGATTCCGGAGGCCGCCGTAGGTCTGCGGGACCTTCGGCCCGCGCGTTTGGAACGCCATTCAAACCGCCGGCGCGCCGCAAACAGGAGACTCCATGGCCACCGCTACAGCACCCTCGCGTGAAGACTTTGCCAAGCTGCTCGATGAATCCTTCGGCGGCGGAAACCTGCAGGAAGGTTCCGTCATCAAGGGGAAGGTCGTCGCGGTCGAAAAGGAATTCGCCGTCATCGACGTCGGTCTGAAAACCGAAGGCCGCGTGGCCTTGCGTGAATTCACCGGGCCGGGACGGCAGGCCGCCCTCAAAGTCGGCGATGAGGTCGAAGTCTATCTCGAAAGAGTCGAGAACGCGCTGGGCGAGGCCGTGCTGTCGCGCGACAAGGCGCGGCGCGAGGAGAGTTGGGGCAAGCTGGAGAAGGCTTTCAACAACAGCGAGAAGGTTCAGGGCGTCATCTTCAACCAGGTCAAGGGCGGCTTCACCGTCGATCTCGACGGCGCCGTGGCTTTCCTGCCGCGCTCGCAGGTCGATATCCGTCCGATACGCGACGTCACACCGCTGATGAATGCGCCCCAGCAGTTCCAGATCCTGAAGATGGACCGTCGGCGCGGCAACATCGTCGTGTCACGCCGCACCGTTCTCGAAGAGACGCGCGCCGAGCAGCGTCAGGAGTTGGTGCAGAACCTCGAAGAAGGTCAGGTCATCGACGGCGTCGTGAAGAACATCACCGACTACGGTGCGTTCGTTGATCTCGGCGGCATCGACGGATTGCTGCACGTGACCGATATCGCCTGGCGTCGCGTCAATCATCCGACCGAAGTGCTCAACATCGGCCAGCAGGTGAAGGTCAAGATCATCAAGATCAATCACGAGACCCACCGCATTTCGCTTGGCATGAAACAGCTGCTCGACGATCCGTGGCAGGGCATCGAGGGCAAGTATCCGGTGGGTGCGCGCTTCAAAGGGCGTGTCACCAACATCACCGACTACGGAGCCTTCGTCGAACTTGAGCCCGGAATCGAGGGCCTGATCCACGTGTCGGAAATGTCCTGGACGAAGAAGAACGTTCATCCGGGCAAGATCGTTTCGACCTCACAGGAGGTTGAAGTGCAGGTTCTCGAAGTCGATCCGGTGAAGCGCCGGATTTCTCTCGGGCTCAAGCAGACCATGCGCAATCCGTGGGAAGTGTTCGTCGAGAAGCATCCGCCGGGCTCCACGGTGGAAGGCGAAGTCAAGAACAAGACCGAATTCGGCCTGTTCCTCGGCCTCGATGGCGATGTGGACGGCATGGTCCACCTGTCCGATCTCGACTGGAAGCGTCCGGGCGAGCAGGTGATCGAGGAATACAAGAAGGGCGACATGGTCAAAGCCCAGGTCCTTGACGTCGACGTCGAGAAAGAGCGCATTTCGCTTGGTGTGAAACAGCTCGCGGGCGATCCGATGGAATCGGCCGGCGATCTCAAGAAGGGATCAGTCGTGACCTGCGAAGTCACCGAAGTGAAGGAATCCGGCATCGACGTGAAGATCGTCGGAACCGACCTCACCGCGTTCATCAAGCGAGCGGATCTTGCGCGCGAGCGCGGCGAGCAACGGCCGGAACGGTTCTCGGTTGGCCAGAAAGTGGACGCTCGCGTGACCCAATTCGATCGCAAGACCCACAAGGTCGGCGTTTCAATCAAGGCGCTGGAAGTGGCCGAGGAGAAGGAAGCGATCGCCCAGTACGGGACGGCCGATTCAGGTGCTTCGCTGGGAGATATCCTGGGCGCAGCGCTCAAGCAGCGGGCCGGCGACAAATCCGAAGCCGAGCCCGAAAAAGCTGAGGAGTAGGCGACTGGCGGGCAGCGCAAAATCTTGCCCCGGGGCAATTCCCCCGGGGTTTGCGTTGTGTGACAAAGCGTGCCGGATGACCGAGAAAAGTCCGGAGCAGATGGTTAGAATGGAATTCGATTGAAGGAGCGAGGTCATGTCGCTCGATGCCGATGCCATCGTCGATCGTCGCCGTATAAGGCGTAAGCTTACATTTTGGCGTTTCAGTGCGCTGGCGATAGCCCTCCTTGCCACTGCCGGCGCAGTTTGGCTGTTCATGCCGGGCAACCGTTTCTCAACACCCGGCGCCTTTATCGCCCGGGTCAAGCTGCAGGGTCTGATCCGGGGAAATCAGGATCGGGTCGAAGCCCTGGGGCGACTCGGCCGTTCCGCCGCGCGAGCCGTGATCGTACATATCGACAGCCCGGGGGGGACCACGGCCGGTTCCGAACAGCTCTTCAATGCGCTGCGCGACCTGCAGAGCAAGAAACCGATGGTCGTTGTCGTCGACGGCCTCGCGGCGTCGGGTGCCTACATCGCCGCGCTTTCCGCCGAACATATCGTCGCGCAGGAAACCTCGCTGGTCGGTTCGATCGGCGTGCTATTCCAGTATCCGAACTTCACGGATGTGCTGAAGACCATCGGCATTAAGGTCGAGGAAGTGAAATCCTCGCCGCTGAAGGCCGCGCCGAACGGTTTTGAACCGACCAGTCCCGAAGCGCGGGCGGCGATCGAGTCGATCGTGCTGGATTCCTACGGCTGGTTTAAGGGCCTGGTGAAAGACCGGCGCAAGATGGACGATTCCCAGCTCACGCAGGTGGCTGATGGCCGTGTTTTTACCGGCCGGCAGGCGATCAACCTCAAACTGATCGATGAACTCGGCAATGAAAAGACGGCATTAGCCTGGTTGGAAAAGGAGAAAAAGGTCCCGGCCAATACGCGGGTCCGCGATTATTCGCTGCAACCCCGGTTCAGCGAGCTTTCCTTCCTGCATCTTGCGGCGTGGACCTTCGAAGCCGTCGGCCTGAGCGCCGTTGCGCACCGCATTGAAGAATGGGGCGGAGTCCAGGCTATTGAGCGACTTAATCTTGACGGTCTCTTGGCGCTTTGGCACCCTCCCGTATCTAACTGATGGGGTAGGGCTGTGTCGATGATCAAGTCAGAACTTGTCCAGCGTATTGCAGCCCAGAACCCCCATCTTTATCAGCGCGACGTCGAGAACATCGTCAACGCGATCCTGGGTGAGATCACGAGCGCCATGGCCAAAGGCGACCGCGTCGAATTGCGCGGCTTTGGCGCCTTCTCGGTGAAGCACAGGCCGGCTCGGACCGGCCGTAACCCACGCACTGGAGCCCACGTGGCGGTCGACAAGAAATCGGTTCCTTTCTTCAAGACCGGCAAGGAAATGCGTGAACGGCTCAACAGGCCCAGCGGGATCTAGGGCTTCTGGTTCCTTTTAGGGGCGCAATGCTATGGTCGTGGCCGGGTTCGTCCCGGCCATCAATATTTTTGAGCAGATTTCGCCGATGCTTCGCAGAATCGTCTCGATACTGATCGTCGTCCCACTGGCGATAGTGATCGTTGCTTTCGCGGTTGCCAATCGCCAGTCGGTGACGGTCTCCTTCGATCCCTTCTCCTCGGCCAACCCGGCCTACGCTGCAACGGGACCGCTCTTTGTCCTGATTTTCGCACTTCTGATCCTGGGCGTTCTGGTCGGCGGCGTCGCCGCGTGGATCAGACAAGGCAGATGGAGACGAACGGCACGCCGGCTCGACGGGGAGGTCCGCAAACTGCACCAGGAGGTGGAGGCCCTCCGCCGCCGTTTCGCCCCTGAACCGCCCGCAACGACAGCAGAGTCCTCTGCTCACAAGGCCATTCCGCCACCAATTCCTTAACTCCGCCATGCGGTTCCGCTTTGCGGCCAATTGGAGAAGACGCTAGAACGCGCCTCATAATGCCACTGTCGATTAAAATCTGCGGCCTCCGATCCCCAAAAGCGCTTGATGTAGCGCTTGATTCCGGGGCCGACCTGGTTGGCTTCGTGTTCTTCGCGTCCAGTCCGCGCCATCTTGGGCTTGAGGCAGCGCGCACGCTTGGCCAGCGCGTTCGGGGGCGTGCCGGAAAAGTCGCGCTCACCGTCGACGCCAATGATGACACGCTGCTCGACATCGTGGCCGCGCTTAAACCGGACATGCTTCAACTCCACGGCAGTGAAACACCTGAGCGTATCATCGCCGTGCGCACGCGTTTCGGCCTGCCGGTGATGAAAGCGCTGCCGGTCGCAGAACGCAGTGACCTTTCTCAGATTCGCCAGTACGCGCAGATCGTGGATCGTCTGATCTTCGACGCGCGCGCACCGAAGGATGCGACACGGCCGGGGGGGCTCGGCAAGACGTTCGACTGGACGCTTCTCAAAGACCTGAATGCCGGTGTTCCCTTCATGCTTTCGGGCGGGCTCGACGCCGACAATGTGTCGGAAGCTTTGCGCATCACGCGTGCGCCAGGCGTCGACGTGTCATCAGGCGTCGAACGTGCGCCGGGCGAAAAGGATCCGGATAAAATCCGGGCGTTTATTCGTGCCGCACGTGCGGCAGAGGCGGAGCTCTCTTCGCCACCTCTCCAGTTGGGAGAGTCGTCGATCGTGCGTTCGGTCAGGTAACGGACCACGCGCATGACCGTTCAGCGACCAAATTCCTTCCGTACCGGTCCCGACGAGCGCGGGCACTTCGGCATTTATGGCGGCCGATTTGTCGCCGAGACACTGATGCCGCTTATCCTCGAACTTGAGCAGGCCTATGCGCGGGCCAAGGCCGATCCGGCTTTCCAGAAGGAGATGGACGGTTATCTTGCAAATTATGTCGGCCGGCCGTCGCCGCTTTATTTTGCGCAACGATTCACCCAGCACTGCGGCGGTGCCAAGATCTACTTCAAGCGCGAAGAGCTAAATCACACCGGTGCGCATAAAGTGAACAATGTGCTCGGTCAGATCATGGTGGCTTTGCGTATGGGCAAGACCCGCGTGATTGCCGAGACTGGTGCCGGCATGCACGGTGTTGCCACCGCCACGCTTTGCGCCAAGCTCGGATTGCCTTGCGTCGTATACATGGGGGCCGTCGACGTCGAACGGCAGAAGCCCAATGTACTGAGGATGAAGATCCTCGGTGCCGAGGTGCGCGCGGTGGAATCCGGCGCCCGCACCCTCAAGGACGCCATGAATGAGGCGTTGCGTGACTGGGTGTCCAATGTCAGCGACACGTTCTACTGCATAGGAACTGTCGCCGGCCCACATCCCTATCCGGCGATGGTTCGCGACTTCCAATCGGTCATTGGTCGTGAAACGCGCGAGCAGCTGCACGCTGCCGAGGGCCGCCTGCCCGACTCCCTGATCGCCTGTATTGGCGGCGGCTCAAACGCCATGGGCCTTTTTCACCCATTCCTCGATGAACGATCCATCGAAATCTATGGCGTGGAAGCAGCTGGTCACGGACTCAAGAGCGGCAAGCACGCGGCCTCGATTGCCGGCGGGCGTGCGGGTGTATTGCACGGCAATCGAACTTATTTGCTGATGAATGATGATGGGCAGATCGAAGAGGCACATTCGATCTCGGCCGGTCTCGACTATCCCGGCATCGGGCCTGAGCATGCCTGGCTCAATGATATGGGACGCGTGCAATTTCTTTCGGCCACCGACGACGAAGCCGTGAAAGCCTTTCAGCTGTGCAGCAAGCTTGAAGGGATCATTCCGGCGCTGGAATCTGCCCATGCTCTGGCCAAAGTGCCGGAAATCGCCGCCAAGAAATCGAAGGATCATCTGATGGTGGTCAATCTTTCGGGCCGCGGCGACAAGGATTTGGCTTCGGTCGAGGAATTTCTGGGAAGCAGGGCCTGATGAGCACGCGAATCGACAGGCGTTTCGTGGCTCTCAAAGAGGAAGGTCGTGCCGCGCTGGTCACATTCATTATGGCGGGCGATCCCGACTACGACACGTCCTTGGCCATCGCCAGAGCCTTGCCGAAGGCCGGCGCCGACATCATCGAGCTCGGCATGCCGTTCACCGATCCTATGGCCGACGGTCCTGCGATCCAGGCCGCGGGCCTGCGCGCACTCAAGGCGGGGCAACGCATGACCCGAACACTGTCGCTTGTGCGCGATTTTCGAAAAGATGATGACCAGACTCCGATCATCCTGATGGGCTACTACAACCCGATCTATATCTACGGTAACGAACGCTTTCTTGCCGATGTCAAAGCAGCCGGCGTCGACGGGCTCATTATCGTCGACCTGCCGCCCGAGGAGGACGAGGAGCTTTGCCTGCCAGCTCTCAAGGCGGGGCTCAATTTCATCCGGCTTGCGACACCGACAACGGACGACAAGCGTCTGCCAAAGGTGCTCACCAACACGTCAGGCTTTGTCTACTACGTCTCGGTGACGGGCGTTACCGGGACCACCGCGCCGGACACAAGCAAAGTTACGGGGGCGGTGGCGCGGATCAAACGCCACACGTCGCTTCCTGTTGCGGTCGGCTTCGGAGTGAAAACCGCCGAACAAGCACGTGCCATCGCCGAGGGCGCCGATGGTGTCGTGGTGGGGTCGGCGCTCGTTGATGCCATGTTCAAAAGTCTCGACAAAACAGGTAAAGCCGGCGCTGGAACGGTAAACGCCGTTGCCCAGCTGGTTTCGGCCCTCGCGCAAGGCGTGCGGTCTGCCCGGCGTGTCGCGGCGCAGTAAACATTCGGCCAGGCCATCAGTTATAATTTTGTCGAATCGGCCATATAGAGGTAGGGCCCATGAATTGGATATCCAACGTCGTTCGACCGAAAATCCGAAGCTTCCTGCGTCGCGAGACGCCGGAAAACCTCTGGATCAAGTGCCCGGAGACCGGGCAACTTGTCTTCTACAAGGACGTTGAGTCCAATCAGTTCGTCATCCCCAGCTCGAACTATCACATGCGCATCAGCGCGCCGATGCGCCTGAAATCTATGTTCGACGGCGGGGAGTTCGAAGAAATTCCCTTGGCCGAAGTGCCGGTCGATCCGCTGAAATTTCGAGATGAGCGTCGTTATGCGGATCGTCTCAAGGATGCGCGGACCAAGACCGGGCTGCAGGACGCAGTGAAAGTCGGCATTGGCCGTCTGGAAGGCCAAATGGTCACCATTGCCGTTCAGGATTTCGACTTCATGGGCGGGTCGCTTGGCATGGCAGCCGCCGAAGGAGTGATCACCGGCCTCGAAACCGCGGTGCGTCGGCAGACGCCATTCATCATGTTCGCGGCGTCGGGCGGCGCGCGCATGCAGGAAGGCATTCTTTCGCTCATGCAACTTCCACGCACGACGATCGGGGTGCAGATGCTGCGTGAGGCGCGCAAGCCTTATATTGTCGTACTGACCAATCCGACCACGGGCGGGGTCACGGCATCATACGCGATGCTCGGCGACGTACAGATCGCCGAACCCGGCGCGTTGATCGGCTTTGCTGGTCCGCGAGTGATTGAACAGACCATCCGCGAGAAATTGCCCGAAGGCTTTCAGCGCGCCGAATATCTCGCCGAGCACGGCATGGTCGACATGGTGGTGCACCGGCATAAATTGCGCCCGACGCTTGCCGAATTGTGTCGGCTGCTCACGCGCGCGCCGCTACCGGCTGCAACCGAGCAGGCACAGTTGCCGGTTCCCGCGCATGCATAAATTCGACTGATTTTTTTCTTTTAAACCGTAATCCCGAACGATCTTTCCGCGTCAGAAGGAATCCAGAAGACGAGAGCATCGACTCTCGGCTATATGACTTTTGGCCGCGCGCTCGCGGGGGGACGAAGCGGACAACAACAGCGGCTTGCTGAAGTGATGCGTCAAAACTCATGAGTTCACCCGAATCCATCGTCGCGCGTCTGACCGCGCTGCATCCCAAGCGTATCGATCTTTCGCTCGACCGCGTGCGACGACTGTTGGCTGCCCTGGACCATCCTGAAAAAAAATTGCCACCGGTAATCCACGTTGCCGGAACAAACGGCAAGGGCTCCACGATCGCCTTCCTGCGCTCGATCCTCGAGGCGGCAGGCAAACGCGTGCACGTCTACACCTCGCCGCATCTGGTCAGGTTCAATGAGCGTTTCCGCATCGGCGGACGCGGCGAAAGCAGGCTGGTTTCTGATGAGGAACTGTCAGCCGCGATGGAAGAGTGCGAACGCGCCAACGCCGGCGCGCCAATCACCGTCTTCGAGATCACGACCGCTGCAGGCTTTCTTTTGTTTGCACGACACCCTGCCGACGTGATGCTGCTGGAAGTCGGTCTCGGCGGACGGCTCGATGCAACAAACGTCGTGGACAATCCTGTGGCCACGATCATCGCGCGCATTTCGATCGATCACATCGACTTCCTCGGCGATTCCATCGAAAAGATCGCAGCGGAAAAAGCCGGCATTCTCAAGCGCGGCGTACCTGCAATCATCGCGTCTCAACCGCGTGATGCGCTGGCTGTGCTCGAGCGTCAGGCTGCGAGGCTCGGCGCGCCGCTTAAGGTCGCCGGCGCAGATTGGACGGCAACCGAGGAACGCGGCCGCCTTGTATACCAGGATGAAAGTGGGCTTCTCGATCTGCCACCGCCGAAGCTCTACGGCAGGCACCAGTTCGAGAATGCAGGTCTCGCCATCGCCGCGTTGCGCACAATCGGTCGGTTTGCGATCCCGCCTGCCGCCTACGATGCCGGCATGACCAAGGTCGACTGGCCCGCGCGCCTACACAGGTTAGGTCAGGGCCGTCTCGTCGAGCTTGCTCCGGTCGGCAGCGAACTCTGGCTCGACGGCGGACATAATCCGGACGGCGGCCGGGCAATCGCGGCAGCGCTCGCCGATCTGGAAGAACGCGTGTCGCGACCGCTGCTGTTGATTGTCGGCATGCTCGCAACGAAGGACAGCGAAGGCTTTCTCAGTAATTTCGCCGGACTTGCGCGTCGGATGATTGCCGTTCCTGTCCCGAATGCCGAGAAGGGATTGAGCGCGGACGCTGTTGCCGGCGCGGCGCGCGCCATCGGTTTGTCGGCGTCGAGCCGTGACAATCTGACCGACGCACTCGAAGCCGCACGCAAGCTCGATCTTGATCCGCCGCCGCGGATCCTGATCACCGGCTCACTCTATCTTGCCGGCGAGGCGCTGCGCGAGAACGGAACGTTGCCCCAGTAGTCCATCCACGTCATTTCAAAAGCTTCATCAGGTCCGCTTTCTTCTGATGCACCTGATCCATCGTGCATTGTCGCGGCGTTTTGTCAGGTCGCCAGCGTATCAGCCTTGTTCCATGCCGAAAACGTCCGTCACTGAAATGGTCGTAGCAAACCTCGACCACCAGTCTGGGCTTGAGCGGCTTCCACTCGGCGGAGCGTTTTGTTGACCAGCGGCTTGGCCCGCCCGGTTTGTTACCGGTGAAGCCGGGTGCCGCGATTAGTTTTTCAAGCTTTGCCGTGATCGCTTTTTTCTCATCGCTCCTGAGCGAGGATGTGAAACCGACGTGATTGAGCAGGCCACACTCATCATATAAACCGAGCAGCAACGAGCCGACTGTATGCCTGCCTTCGTTGTAGCGAAAACCGCCGACAACGCAGTCGGCTGATCGATAGTTCTTTATCTTCTGCATGCCGTGGCGATTGCCCGATTCATATGGCACGTCACGGCGTTTGGCGACGATTCCATCAAGGCTTGTACCGACCTGCTTGAGCCATTTTTGCGCATCGGCAATCTTTGCGGTTGCAGGAGACAGCCGGATCGTTTTGTGGCCGCGCAGATATTTACGGACGAATCCTTCCAGCAATCCCCGTCTGTCGGCGAGCGTCAACTTCGTAAAGCTCTTGCCGTCATCACCGGCCAGAAAGTCGAATACGATCAACAGCGCAGGTGTTTCGGCGGCGAGACGTTTTACGCGGCTCTCCGCCGGGTGAATACGTTGCAGCAGGTCGTCGAAAGAAAACGCCTGGCCTCGTGGCACGACGATTTCGCTATCAAGGACGAAACGTTTGGCTTTCAGCGCAGCGACAGCTGCCACGAGTTCGGGGAAATAGCGCGTGAGGGATTGGCCGGACTTCGATTGCAGCTCGACCCTTCTGTCGTCGCGAAATACCAGGCAACGGAAACCATCCCATTTCGGCTCGTACTGCCAGTTCTTTCCCTTCGGAACTTCGTCCACGGACAAGGCTTCCATCGGCGGGAAGGGTGGGTGCAAAGCGAGAGTCATCATCCCATCAACGCAAAACGGCCGGCTTTGGGCCGGCCGTTTGAGGAAATCTCTACCGCACCGTCATACGGCGGCACTGATCCATTGGTGCAGTTTCTGCTTGGGCGCGGCGCCAACCTGGCGCGCGGCTTCCTTGCCATTCTTGAACAGCATCAGGGTCGGGATGGACATGATGCCGTATTGTCCGGCGGTCTTCGGATTCTCGTCGACGTTAAGCTTGACGATTTTGACCTTGTCGCCGAGTTGGCCGGAAATTTCTTCAAGCGCCGGACCGATCATGCGACAGGGTCCACACCATTCCGCCCAGAAGTCCACGACCACCGGTTCGGCAGATTTCAAAACGTCCGATTCAAAACTTGCGTCCGACACTTTGCCGACGGCCATGACAACTACCTCTTTTGTTGAGCAGGGGAGAGAATCGCCCCGGAAAATTGCGAGGGCTGGAAACTATGAACGCGGTCCCGCAGCGTCAAGGCAATCTCACATGGAGGTGACCTGCGCCAAGGCCTCTGCCAAAGCCCTATCCATGAGCGTTTCAGAAAGCTCCATGAGATCAGGGACTTCCGTCCATATCAATGCGGCGCGGACGGGCCTGTCCGGGTAGAGCGTGTGGAGAAGACCGCGGTAGAGGGCGAGCTGGCGGATGTAGGCCGGTGAAACGTCTTCGATTCGCCGCGGCGGCTCGCGGTTGGTCTTGAAGTCACCAATCAGCACGGCGGCTTGCGTCACCGAAAGGCGGTCGACCTGACCGGAAATGGCCACCATTTCCCTGCCATTGCTGAGTTTTCCGACGATGGAAACTTCAGCGCGACTGCCCGACACAAAAAGTTCACGGAAGCGCGTGTCATCGATTACGCGCATGACTTGCTCTGCCAGGCGACCTCGGTCCGCGCTCTGCAATTCGCGTCCTGCCCGCGCAAGATAGTCTTCAGCCGTTTTGCGTCGCCGTTCTACGGCGACATCTGGCAGCGACTGCAAGAGACGGTGAACCAATAAACCGCGCAGGCGCGCCGTCTCGCGCTCGCCACCGCCTGCGAAGTGACGTGGTTCATCATCCGTCGTATCCGAGGGCCGCAGCATTTTCGGCGTCGGCGCAGACGATGCTGTCGACGTGAGCCACGCCGGCAGTGTTGCGTGCTGTTTTGCTTTGGGAGATCGCTCCCCGTTTACGGGGGCACCCTTGCGGAAGTACCACACTTTACCGTCGTCATTGCTGACTTCTTCCGACAGCGGCTGCAGGGCGGTGAGCACGAGATCGTGCCAGCAGCCCTTGGGCGCCCTGTTGACACCCTTGGCGCCGCAGACCAACAGGCGATCGGCCGCGCGTGTCAGTCCGACATACAGAAGTCGGCGATATTCGTCGCGCGCCGCGTCGAGCGCTTTTGTGCGTGTATCTCCCATCGGCCCGGCATCCTTCGCCTGAGCGGCGGCCCATACCAACGCGGTTGAACCGGGCGGCGCGCCGTCAATCGGCACGGTCAGCAGGCGCGGTGGGTGCGCGCCTTCCGGACGCGTGGTGGTGTGATCGACGAGGATGACATTCTTCGCTTCGAGCCCTTTGGCACCGTGCACAGTCATAACGCGTACTTCGTCGCGCGCCATCTCCATGTCGCGCTTCACTTCATTTTGTGCCGCCCTTATCCAATTCGCAAAGCCTTGCAGCGACGCGACCTCCCTTTGCTCGTAAGTCAGCGCGAGGTTCAGGAACTCGTCGAGTGGGTCGGCGGCCTCGGTGCCGAGCCTGCTCAGAATTCTGGCGCGGCCTTTCAGTGCACCCAGCACATGTGCGTAGAATGCAAAAGGCGACAACGTGCGTGCCGTCATCGTTAATGCATCAAGCGTCGATGAGGCCGAACCAAATACGGCATCTTCAGCAGCCCGCGTGCGCAAGGTAGATCGCAACGGGCCTTCGCGCTGATAGGCGAGCTTGAAAAGCTGCTCGTCGTCAAAGCCGAACAACGGACTCTTGAGCACGGTCGCGAGTGCCAGATCGTCATCCGGAAGCAGGAGTGCATCGCCAAGCACCAGCAGGTCCATGACCGCGATGTGTTCGGTCAACACCAGACGGTCGGCGCCAGCGACATCGACCTGCGCCTGCTTGAGGGCGCGGATCACCGCCTCGAACATGGGGCCGCGCTGACGCACGAGAATCAGCACTTCGCCCGGCCGCGTGCCGCTTGTAATCCAGCCTTTGACCGTGCGCGCAATCTTCGCGGCGAGCTTGACCGAAGGACTGGTTTCGCTGGTGGTGTCGAACGGCGCGTCCCAACCTTCCTTGCTGCTCTCATCCGCGTTCGGTGCAACCAGGTCCCAGATTTCTACCTCACCAGGTACTGCATCAGGCAAGGCTTGATGGACAGTCCAAGTCGGATCGGTCGTCAGGCCGCGGAACGCCTCCGGCTGCCTGAATACCGTGTCGACTGCCGCGAGCACGCCGACGGCGGAGCGGAACGAGTACTCAAGTCGCTCAATCGCAAATTCGACATCGCTTTTCTTATGCACTGCCTGGAAATGGGTTCGCATGTCGGCGAACTTGTGCGGCACCGCGCCCTGGAACGAAAAGATCGACTGCTTCTCGTCGCCGACCGCAAACAAAGTACGGCGTACGTTTTCTCGCGCGCCACCCGGCAGGAATTCGGCGACGAGAATCTTGATGATTTCCCACTGCTTGTCGCTGGTGTCCTGCGCCTCGTCGACGAGCACATGATTGATGCCGAGATCGAGCTTATAGAGCACCCAGGCGGCCGCCGTGCTCTTGGCGGAGGCGTCGCGCATTAACTCGAGTGTCTTGTCGATCAGATCTTCGTAGTCGAGCAGGCCGCGGCGCTCTTTTTCCTCACGATATCGTTCTATAACTGCAGCCGCGACCGTTATCAGCGCGGCGCTGCGATCGCGTGCCCGCAGGCCGAACTCCTGCGCGAGCAGGCCGCAGACGCGGTTCTTTTCGGCATCGAGGTGAGAAGCCCATTGCGGATGGGCTTTGGCCAGGTTCTTCGTGATGATACTCGCACGCGGCTTCCGGCCATCGGTGCAGAACACATCGAGGTAGTGCTCGATTCGTTGCCGCCCGGAAGCGCGCAGGGCGGCAGTCAAAGAAGAGGCCTGTTCCTTGTCGGCTTTTGAACCTGTTGAAAAGACCTCAATCAGGGCTGGCCATTCAGCCTGAGGGATTGGTGACTCGGACAAGTATTTCGCTTCGACGGCCGCAATACTGTCACCCGGGCCCAGGTTGAAGACACGGCTCAGTTCATCGATCGCCTGCTGAACGCCGCCGGCACGTGCGGTCCATTTCGTAATCAGGTCGCGTTTGACGATGGTTTCCGAGATGACTTCCTTGAACGTCACATCGGCGGCGGCGGTGATGGCGGTGTCCAGCGCCTTGCCAAGCGCACTCCCCGCCTCGGTTGCGCCTTTCAGCAAAACCTCAAGCGTCAGCTGGTTGAGCAGGTGTGCGGTTGTCGCTTCGTCGACCACCTCGAAACGTGCCGCCACGTCGGCCTCAAACGGGAATTGGTGCAAAAGACGCGTACAGAAGCCGTGAATTGTCTGAACCTTCAATCCGCCGGGCGTTTCCAGCGCGTTTGCAAAAAGCCGACGAGCGCGGGCACGCTGTCCCGCATCGGGCAACTTGCCGGTCGCAAGCTTGATGCGCGCGTCGAGCGCGCTGTCATCGAGTGCCGTCCATTCTGCCAGCGTATCGAACACACGGGTCGCCATATTGGCGGCTGCAGCCTTGGTGAAGGTGACGCAGAGAATCTTTGACGGATCCTCGCCGCGCAGCAGCAAATTGATCACGCGCTGCACCAGTACGTGCGTCTTGCCGGATCCGGCATTGGCGGACACGAACACTGAGCGCTCCGGATCAGCGGCAGCGATCTGGCGGGCGCTCGCGGCATCCGGGATCTGACGGGCGGCACTTACCATTCGGCTTCGCTTTCACCACCCGAGGCCGCCCATTCCTTCACGCGCGCGAGATGGTCGTAATCGCCATATTGTTTCTTCCACATCGGGTGGACGAGCGAGCGGTAGGGCTCGCCCTCGACAAGAAACTTTTGCGCTATGACGGTGAGCTTGCGCAGGGCGTTGTCGGCAATGCTGTCCGGTGTGCCGTCGCTGATCTTGATGCCTTTCGGCTCGCCTGGCGGATCGCCACCCTTGAGTCGTACATAGCCGATTTCGGACACGGAAGCGCCGGCGGGAATACCGGCAAAACCGCCATTACGCAGGACCGCAGCTTCGAGCGTGAGTTGTGGTGCGAGTCCGCTGCGAACCTGTGCGTCGGTCGGTGGCTGGCCGGTCTTGTAGTCGAAAATGGCGAAGCTGCCGTCCGAGCGCTGTTCAATCCGGTCGGCACGCGCCGTCAGGACAAATTCGGTTTTGCCGAGTGGGATCGGATGCTTTCCTGAGATCTCGGCAAAGATCTTGCTCATGTCCGCTCGACGCTCGCGTTCCCAGCCTGCAATCCATTCGGCGATGCGGACAAAACGTGTCCACCAGAAGGCGCGAGCCTCTTCGTAGTCTTTCAGTGGCGCGAAGTGCTTTTCGCCGAGTGCCTTGAGCTCGCGCGTGATATCGATAGGCAGGGCGTGAGCGAAGGTTTTGGTGAACTCACCAATCGCTTCATGGATGAACGTTCCGCGATCGGCGGCACCCGGCGGTGTGTCGATGACGTCCACTGGAAAAAGCCGCAGCACATGTTTGGCGTAGATCGTGTATGGATCGCGCAGCCAGTTCTCGATGTCGGTGACGCTGAGTTGCGACGGGCGCGCTTCCGGTGGCGGCACCGGTTGCGGTCGCGGCGCGGGCGACACAGCAGCGGGATGATCGAGCGCCCGTGCATAGTCCGCGTAACGCGTCCCGCGTGCTAAGGCCGCTTTCCACCGATCCTCACCAGCGACCGCCGCCAGCCTCTGGACAAAGCGCGATCGCACCGCCGGCGCGCCCGCTTGTTTCGCCGCGCGTGAGAGAATGACCTCCGGTGTGCCGAGTCCTTGCGCGAAATCGTGCGCCGACAGACCGACGCGCAGCTCGGGCAGATTGAGGCCGAGTTCGAGTCGCATCTGACGGCTCAGCCATGGGTCACTGCGGGTGTCGGGCGGCCAGATACCTTCGTTCAGGCCACCGAGCACGAGCCGGTCGACGTTTTGCAATCGTGCTTCCAGCAGGCCAAATATGCGCACGCGCGGACTGCCGGTTTCGGCATTTCGCTCCGCGCGGCCGGAGGCGAGCTGATGAAAAACCTCCGGGTAGTCGCCGGCGGACAGTTCCAGCGTCTGCGAGCTCGGACTTTCGGAGATGATTTCGAAAGCCCGCTGCAATTGCCGCCCGTCGGTGCCGACATAGGCGGCGACAGCCTTGCCGCGGCCTGCGAGCTTCTCGATCGTCTTTGCGTGCGCCTGCGCCAGCGCGAACAAACTTTGCGACCCGTGCCCGAGCGCTTCCAGCGGGGCGAGCGCTTGCGCAAATCTGTCGGCTAGGTGCTCGGCAGCGTCAAGATCGGCTGGCAGCACGAAATTGCGCGGATCGCGGAGGTGCAGTTCATGGCGTGTCTGCCTGAAAGTTGCGAGTGCGTGGATGAGGCCGCTGGATCCGCGGTGCGGGCGTGGGCCGCGTAGCACGGCGCGTTCGAGCGCTGCGATCGCGCGCGCATGCGCAAAGGCTTCAGCGTCAAGTCGCAGGAGCGGATGTTTGAGCAGCGCCAGTAGCGTCGCCGGCTCAAGGCCGCCCACAGCGGCTTCGGCCACCAGCCGCGCGAAGGTTCCGGCTGGCGTATCAGCGAGCGCACCGCCGCCGGAATCGTCGACTTCGACCTTCCAGCGCTCGAGCGCGGCCACCACACGACGCGCGAGAGCACGGTCGGGCGTCATCAAGGCCGCGGTTTTTCCCGGCGTCTCGACGGTCTCGCGCAGACAAATGGCGATGGCCAGCGCCTCTTCTTCGGCATTTGCAGTCTCGATGACGGTCACACCGAGCATCGCTCTGTCAGCCGCGGCGGCAAATTCGGGAACCTTAAAGCGCGCCTGCCAATGATCGGTGGTGGCGGCCGGTCGCAGGGCTTCCGAAACCAGCAACTCCCGCCCGTGGAGCGAAGGATCGGCGAGCGATCTCACGGCATTACGCGTAATGCCGATGCGTGCCAGCAATGCATGCATGGAGAACTGCGGATGCACGGCGGCAGGCGCGTCTTTCTCATCTTTGCTGCCAGCAAGCTTGTGCCAGGAGGCCTCGTCGAGATCGGTGTCGAGCCCGGGAAGAACCACGGCGCCATTCGGCAGCTGCGCGATTGCCGCAAGCAGTTTCGCGGTTGCCGGCATTGAACCGGTCGAGCCCGCGGCAATTACGGGCTGGTTGGTGCCGGCGAGACGTTTCATCTCGGCATCGATGAGAAGATCGCGCCGCCGCGCCGCGTCGATCATGCCTTTTTCGGCGAGGCGTTCCGGCCAATAGCCGCGTGCGATCTTGAGGAAGTCGAGCGTGAGCTGCCAATATTTATCGAACTGATCGGGCACCAGGCCGTCGAGCTTTTTCCAATCCATCTCGCGGGTAATGCTGTCGTCGATCAGGCGCGCGAGATCGTCAGCCAAAGCAAGCGCGGCAGCCGGTGTATTGGCGATCAGCGGCGCACCCTTGTCGGGTCGGATCGCAGCGGCCCAGCGCACAATGAGTTGTGCCAGCAATAGCCGTCGTTCGAGCGGACCGATCGCCGGCGGCAGCGCCAGGGCAGCTTCAGCCAACTCCCCGGCGGCTTCTGAGAAGATGATCTCGTCCTCGTCGAGATCGCCGAGGGCGACGATGCGCGGAAGTATGGCCGCCCGGTCGAACGCGCGCCCGAAGGCATCGCGCGCCATGCGGCATGCGCGCCGGGTGGGAAGATAGAGTGTTGCCCGCGCCAGTTCGAGCGGATCATCGGACGCGGGAAAACCGGGCACCAGTTTTCCCATGCGCAAGGACTCGATGAGAACCGGCAGGAATGGCACTGAGGCCGGAATATTGAAAACGCGAGGAGTCATGGATGGCATCGCGCGGCAGCATACACGCTTTGCGCCGCGGGCGAATCGAAACTCGGGTCCGACTGACTAGCCCGCGCTCGAACGAATCGCGGCTTCAGCTTCACCAATGGCCTCTGGAGTCCCAACATGCATCCACACGCCTTCGAGGCGCAGACCATGCAGCCGCTTTGCATGAGCGGCACGTTCGAACATTGTAGTGAGTGAGAACTCTCCGCTCGGAGCGTCCTTGAACAATGCGGGCGAAAGTATCGCCGCACCGGCGTAGACGAAGGGTGCGATTTCCTGCTCGGTGCGCTTGAGCAGACTACCGTCGGGCGCCATAGAGAAATCGCCACGTCCGGAATAGCCGACGCTCCCGGTCGTGGGTGCCAGCAGCAGAAGCGCATCCATTACGGCGGGGTCGAATGAATCGGCCAGCCGCAAAAGATTGGATTTGACGCCGTCGATCCAGATCGTATCGGAATTGACGTGAAAGAACGGTGCGTCGCCGAGCTCCGGCAGGGCTTTCCTGACGCCACCGCCAGTTCCGAGCAGCAGTCCCCGTTCGTCGGAAATCACGATCTTCGGGCGCTGGCGGTTCGCAAGATACCGTTGCAAGTGTTCGGCGAAGTGATGCACGTTGACGACAACCCGCTCCACGCCCGCGTCAGCGAGCCGATCGAGCACGTGATCGATTAGGGGTTTGCCGGCAACCTTGATGAGCGGTTTCGGCGACGAATCGGTCAAGGGCCGCATGCGCGTACCCAACCCCGCAGCCAGGACCATAGCGCGGCGTGGATCGACGCGTGTCGTTGCCGGAGACATCGATCAGACTTTCACCGGGGGCACGTTGGCGCGATACCACGCTGCGAGCGAAGCCAGTGCGGGGTGCGCCAGCGAGCGTTGCAGATAGGTTGATACGCGCGGGAGATGACGCAGGTATTGCGGCTTGCGGTCTCGGCGTTCGAGCCGCGCAAAAATCCCCAGAATTTTTGACGCACGTTGCGCGGCGAGCGTCGCGTATGAACGGGCGAAAGCGGGCGCATCGAACGTTGCATTCATCGACCGGCGCGCACGCGTGTAGCGCGACAGCAACGCGATTTCCATTTTTTCCGGCACGTCGACCCGCGCGTCCTGCAGGAGCGAAGCAACGTCAAACGCAGCCGGCCCCATTACGGCGTCCTGGAAGTCGAGAAGGCCCACGCGCGCTGTTCCATCGCGCTCGGGCAGCCAAAGAAGATTGGGCGAATGAAAGTCCCGCAAGACCCAGGTCTGGGGTTCGCTCAAAACGGGCGATAACGCGCCACGCCAGAGCACACGATAGTTTTCGCGTTTGGCATCTGAAATCATGATATCGAGCTTGGGCAGATACCAGTCGAGCAGCAATTCAGTTTCGATCAGGTATGCATCCATATCGTAGAGCGGCAATCGATAATCTGTTCCGGATTCGACCGGAATCACCGGCGATGCCGGTTCGGAATGCAGTTCAGCCAGAAGATCGGTTGCCGCTTCATAGCGGGCCTCGATTGGCGTCGACTGGTCGGTCTCGACGACCAGTTCGTCGCCGAGATCTTCGATGATCAACAGCCCCGCCTCGCGGTCACCAGCAAAAATCGCCGGTGCGGAGAAGCCGCGCCCTCGCAGAGCCTGCGTCATGGCAATGAAAGGCGTCACGTTCTCGGCGAGATGCGCGATTGCGCTGTAGGACTTGCCGTTGCGCACCGGTGGGCCATCAGCGCGCTTGGGCGAATTCATCAGCACATAGGTTGCGCCGTCGCGCGTCAGTCGTTCGTAGCTCCGCGTCGAGGCATCGCCCTGGATGCGCCGGCGTTCGGCGCGTCCAAAATCAGAGCGATCGAGGAAACGCCGGATGGTCAGGACGCGCTCGGTGCGCGGTCCAAAGCTGCCGTAGCCGGTAATGCGCACGTTTCGCGCCGTCAACCCGGCCTGCGGTTCGAGGGTGAAAGTGATGTCGAGACGATTGCTGGGCAAATAACCGGCCGCCCGATCTGGCCATTCCAGAAGCGTCACCGCGCCTTCCGGAGAATCGTCGAGACCAAGTTCGGCCAACTCGGCTGAGCTCGACAGGCGGTAGAGATCGGCGTGCACGACCGCGAAACGCGGCAAAGTGTAGGTCTGGGTCAGGGTGAAGGTCGGGCTCGGGACCTCGATCGTGTTGTCGTCGGCAAGATAACGGATGAGCGCACGAGCAAAGGTCGTCTTGCCTGCACCGAGATCGCCGGAAAGCGTGATCAGATCACCGGGCTCGATAATGGCGGCAATATCCGTCATCAGCCGGTAAGTGGCTGCCTCGTCGGCCAACATCGTCGTGAAGCTGTAGCCCCCGGAACTGGAGAAGAACATCGGTCTATCCGTCACACGTTTGTCACCTTATAGACGGGTTGCGCGGTCTCACGCCAGAATCGGGCGATGCGGAAGCTTTCGACCTATGCCGCGGTCTGTTTTGCAATCTGCGCCACCGGGAACGCGCACGTTAGAGTGGTGCCTTTCCCAGAAACAGAGTCGATCGCTACGGTACCGCCGTGCAACTCGACGAACGAGCGCACAAGCGAAAGGCCAAGACCGGGCCCGCGATGCTGCGAACCCATGGAATCGGTCTCGAACCAGTCGAACACCTTGTCCATCGCCTCCGGAGGGATTCCCGGTCCGCGATCGGTCACCCGGAAATAGACGGCATCGGAACGTCGTTCAGCCGTGAGAGTCACAGTCTCGCCAGTGGGCGAGAAACCGACTGCATTGGAAAGGAGATTGAAGAGAATCTGGCGCAATCGCCGTTCGTCGGCGACAAAGCTTCCGATGTTGGCGGGAGCGCGAATGTCGAGCGCGATGCGATTTTTGACCAGACGGTCCTGCACGCCCTCAGCCGCCGCCTCCATGCTCGAGCGAATATCGACATCGCCGAGATTGAGCGTCATGGCTCCGGCATCAATGGTAGCAAGATCGAGGATGTTGTTGATGAGTGCCAGCAGCGCATTCGTCGATGCGGTGATATAGCCCAGATATTCGCCCTGCTTTTGCGTCAGCGTGCCGAAAGCCGGATCACCCAGCAGATTTGCGAAACCGATGATGTTGGTCAGCGGCGAACGCAGTTCGTAGGACACGTGATGTACGAAGTCGATCTTTATCGAGTCTGCGGCTTCGAGCGCTTCGTTGCGTTCTCGCAGCGCGCGCTCGACGTTGAACGTATCGGTCCTGTCCTGGAAGGTGACCAAGGTGGCGCCGTCGGACAAAGGCATGGTGGCAAGATCGATCACGGCACCATCACGGCGTTCGATGCGCGCGACGAGGGATTCCCGGTTGTCGATTGCGGTCACGGAAGCGCGAAGATTTCGCCAGACGGCATTATCGTCATGCAGCGCCTGACACCAAGCGGTCACCGCTTCCGCATGCGGATGTTGCTCCAGCGCATCGTGCGACAGTTTCCACATCCGCTGAAACGCGGGATTGTGTAAGCGAACGCGCCCGTCGCTGCCGAACACGGCGACTGCTTCTGACAAATGATCGAGCGTTTCGCTCTGCACCTTGATGAGCGCGTCGTAACGACGATGCATGTCGAGCCGCTCAGTCACGTCGTCATAAAGATAGGTAACCCCGCCTTCGGGATTAGGCGTGGTCACCACTCGCAACGTACGGCCATCGGGCAAATGCCACATGTGCTCCTTTGGCTCGACCATTCGGTACGCCTCGTACAACTGTTGCTTCCATTGGCGGAAATCTTGCTCCTCGGGCAACTTGCGCCGGCTGCGTAGCGTGTCGAGCACCGCTCCATCGGTCGGCATCTGATCCAGCGAGGCTGCATCAAGCTCAAAGAGCGAACGGTAGGCGGTGTTGTAGAAAGTGAGTTTGCGCTCGGCGTTGAAGACGGCAACGCCGGTCGTCAGTTGATCAAGGACACGGCGATGCGCCTCGACCATGCGCGTAAGCTCCGAACGCATGATCTCGACCTCTGTGCGATCGATAGCGATGCCGGAACTGCCGGCCGCGCCCGGCGCATCAACGACTTCGAAAATGCGGCGGCCACCTGCCGCGATGGCCGGCAACCGGCCGACATACGTTTCACCCGCCGCACGGGATCGAGCGAGTTCCGCACGCGCCGATTGATCGAGCAGTTCCAGCCGGCGGGATACGGCGTCGGCCGGATCACCGGCTTCGACCGCTTGCGCGTAGGCGGAATTCACAAACATCAGTTCGCCGGAGTTGTCGCGCGCCCACACTGGCGCGGGCAGCGAGTCGAGCAGCGCGCGCATCGTTTCGATATCGCTCAGCAACTGATCGTGGCGGGCGGCGAGATCGAGCAATTCCTGCTCGATGCCGCTGACGTCACGCAGGCGCAGCACGGCACGGCCACCGACAGCGCGCCCTTCAGCTTCCATCGGGCGGCCGGCACGCGTCGTTAGCGTCATGACAAAGCCGCGGCCGTCACGGCGCAAGGCGTCCACCGCCTGCTCCATGCGGCGCGCGGTCACGGGCTCAAGCCAGGTACCGAACGCAAGCACGCGTTCAGGGACGCTGCCGGGCGCCGTGATGGCGATGTCGCCGAAAATTTCGGGTTCCTCGGCAGCCGCGACCCATGTCACCAGGACCTGCGGCTCGGACAGCAACAACGTTTTGAGTCGATCGATTTCGGCCTGCAACGCGACAATTTCATCCCGCGCGCCGGTTTCGAGCCGCTCGGCGGCCCTGCGGGCACGGACGAATGCCACGCTTGCGAACAGGCTCAACGCCAGCAGCGCGAGGAAGAACGTAAGGAGCGTGATTTCCTGGCCGCGAAGTGCCGCTATGGATCGATGCACGGCGTCGGCCGCGGTCCCGCCGAGGCGCACTTCGGCGTACGCCGGCAAGCCGGGCAGGACTGACAGGTTTGCGGTGACGAAGGCGGCGAGGAATCCGCCTTGCCACGGAAGAGAACGCAGCCTCTCGCTCGCCGTCCGGATTGTCTCCGGCATTCTGACTGGCCCCAGAGCGCGCAAACGGCGTCCGCCACGCCATTTCCCGCGAATCGGTCGACTTTACCCCCAAGGGGAATCGTGCCGAAAGAGTCCAGATCGTGAACGGCGCGCAAGCGGCCTGGTCGCGCGCTATTTTGGCACCGCCACGCGCCTGACCATGTCGTCAATACTGAGACTGTTCGCTCGATTTCGGCGAGCAACGGTCGGATCATCTCGTTGACCAGAAGCGCACCGTACGCCAGTGCATCGGAGTCCTCGGCGGTTATGGCGGCGCGAAGTTCTGTGCTCCAGGCCCAGTCCGCAACCACCGTGTGGCCCGCGGATACCCTCAAGGATGCCGTCTCGAACCAGAGCTTGCAGGACCGGCTAGAGATGCCGCGGCGGAAGCCGGTGCTGGCCGAGCACAGATACCAGCGGTATTAGGTTACGTCAGCGTCTAGATGCAAACAGTGGAGGCTGTTAATTCAGCCGCCGGTTGACCCAAAACCGCCGCTTCCGCGCTGGGTTTTGTCGAGAGATGCGACTTCCAAAATCTGCGCCCGTACGACGGGTGCGACTACCAACTGCGCTACGCGCATGCCGCGCGTGATCGTCACCTGTGCATTGCTGAGATTGGCGAGCAGGACCTGGATCTCGCCCCGGTAGTCGGCATCAATCGTGCCGGGAGAATTGAGAACGGTGAGGCCGTGACGCACGGCGAGTCCCGACCGGGGCCGCACCTGCGCTTCGTAGCCCTCTGGCAAGGCGACCGCGATGCCGGTTGGCACAAGACTGCGTTCGCCAGGGGCAAGGATCACCGGGTCCGTCGCGGATACGGCGGCAAGCAGATCGAGACCTGCAGCGTGCGCAGTTTGATAGGACGGGAGCGGCAAGTCATCACCGTGCGTCAGGCGGGTGACACGGACTTCGATCGCACTCACTGGTTGTCTCCCCGTTTGTCCATGCGCGTGTCTTCATCAAGCGCGTTGGCGATGCGCGTGACCAGCATGGTCGCGACGGCATCCTTGCTTTGTGGTGGCCAAGCCTCGATGCCGGATGCGCGCACGAGCGTGATCGTGTTGTGATCGCCGCCCATCACGCCGGATTGCGGCGAGACATCATTGGCCATGATCCAGTCGCAGTGTTTGCGGGCGAGTTTCGCCTTGGCGTTGGCAACGACGTTCTCGGTCTCGGCGGCAAAGCCGATCACCAGTTTCGGCCGTTGTTTTTTTCGTCCGGCAATGGTGGCGAGAATGTCGGGATTTTGGACGAGCGCGAGCTCTGGCGCCGTATGGCCCGGTTGTTTTTTCAACTTCTGTTCGCCGGCATTGGCGACGCGCCAGTCCGCTACGGCAGCGGCGAAGATGGCGACGTCGGCGGGGAGCGCACTCTCGACTGCGCGCAGCATCTCGCGTGCGCTTTCGACCTTGATCACTTTCGCGCCGGGTGGATCGGGCACATTCACCGGACCGCTGATCAGAGTGACATCGGCGCCGGCGTCGACTGCCGCTGCCGCGATTCCATGCCCTTGTTTTCCGGAGGAGCGATTGGCGATGTAGCGTACGGGATCGATCGGCTCGTGAGTTGGGCCCGAAGTGACCAGAACGCGTCGTCCCCGCAACCGACCTATCGTCTCACCCTCAAACAGTTTGCCGACCGCTGCGGTGATCTCCAGCGGCTCCGCCATACGTCCGAGTCCCTGACTTTCGGCTTCCGCCATTTCGCCTTCATTCGGACCGACAACGTCGACGCCGTCAGCGACTAGCCGCGCAAGATTGCGCTGCGTCGCCTTGTTCGCCCACATGCGCGGATTCATCGCGGGCGCCAGCATGATCTTTGCTCTTGTCGCCAGCAACACAGCGGTGGCGAGATCATCAGCGAGACCGTTCGCCATCTTCGCCATCAGATCGGCGGTTGCCGGCGCGACCACAATCACATCAGTATCACGCGCGATCCGGATGTGACCGACATCGAACTCGCTCGCCGGATCAAAGAGATCGGTGTACACGCGCCCGCCGACGAGCGCGCTCGCCGACAGTTCCGTTACGAAATGCTGAGCTGCCGCCGTCAGGATGCAGCGGACGGCGAACCCGCGCTCCTTCAGCCGTCGAATGAGATCGAGCGACTTGTACGCGGCGATGCCGCCGCCGATGATCAGCAGAACGCGCTTGAGGCGCGCCGGCGCCACGGAACGCGGCGCGTCGGCACCGCCCGGCAACGCAGCAACCGGCGCCTCCATCACGCCAATCTCAGCCGCCTCGCGCAGGATATTGCGCACTTCGTCCTCAACCGAGCGCCCGTGGCGCGCCGCGCGCAGGCGCAGCTGCTTTTTGAGCCTCTCATCGAGCTGCCGGACGGTAATGGACGCCATGAAAACCTCTTGGGTATCATTATTTTATATGAATTTGATCGCAATGCAATCATTGCAATCATTTTGGTTAAACGAGACCACTTGACCAATGCACCAGTTTCATGTATTTAACCAATCAGTTATTTAACTAGTCGGTTTAATTCGATGAGCGACCGTCTGAGCACGACCTTCGCAGCGCTTGCCGATCCGACACGGCGCGCCATCCTCGCGCGCCTCGCGCTCGGCGAGACCTCGGTGCTGAAGCTCGCCGAGCCGTTCAACATGAGCCTGCCGGCGGTCTCCAAGCACCTGAAGGTTCTCGAGCGCGCAGGTCTGATCACGCGCACGCGCGATGCGCAGATGCGTCCGTGCCGCATCGAAGCGCGCGCGCTCAAGGAAGCCGACGACTGGCTCGAGGAATATCGCCGGCTCTGGGAAGAGCGTCTCGACCGCCTCGACGACTATCTGCGGATCCTCCAGGCGAAGGAGAACGAAGACAAACAGGGTGATGAACCGCGCAATCAGCCCAAGCAACGCAAACGGGAGAAGCAACGTGGTGACAAGAAATAGCATCGACCTCGATCGCGACCCACTCTCGATCGTCGGCACGCGTGTGCTCGCTGCGCCTCGGACGCTCGTCTTCTCGGTCTGGACCGATCCAAAACATTTGATGCAGTGGTGGGGTCCGAACGGATTCCGCACTACAACGCACGCCTTCGATTTTCGTCCCGGTGGCGTCTGGCGCTTCGTCATGCACGGGCCGGACGGGCGCGATTATCAGAACCGCATCACTTTCGACGAGATCGTGGCACCGGAACGAATCGTCTATCGCCACGACGGCGCCGAAGATGTCGAGCCGGTGACTTTCACCCAGACCGTGACGTTCAAGGATATCGGTAACGGCGAGACCCGGCTGACCTGGCACGGCCGGTTCCCGTCGGCCGAGGAACGCGCGCGCGTCATTCGCGAATACGGCGCCGACAAGGGCCTCGCGCAGACTATGGCGAGGCTCGACGACTATCTCGCAGCGCTCGTCACGGAGCGCACGTAGATGCTCGGCAGCGGATATCAGGCGAGCGATCGCAATGCTTCGCGCAGGTCATCTGCGCTCCCGCGCGGAATCACTCGTTCGATCTTCGCGTGGGTTTGGGTCCACAACGGAAACGCCTTCGCGAGCAGGGTGCGACCTGCGGAGGTAATCGCGAGGCGGCGGTTGCGTTTATCTTCCGTATCGATCGAAACCTTCACCAGCTTGCGGCGTTCAAGGGGCTTGAGGGCTGCAGTCAACGTGGTGCGGTCCATGGCAAGCAGTGCTGCGACGCTGCCAATTGTCGGGGGTTCCGGCCGGTTCAGCGACATCAACAACGAAAACTGACCATGCGTGAGACCAAGCGGACGGAACACATCGTCGAAACGTCGTGCCAATCCGCGCGCCGCACGCTGCACGTGGAGACACAGACAATTGTCGCGCACCAGATGGGTCGCGGACAGTGGTAGCGCGTTGCGGGTTGACATGTCCTATAATAGGTTGATATCAACCTATTTGTCAATCTGACAACATAGAAGGAGGATGAGTTATGCAGGTTCAGTCCTATTTGTTCTTCGACGGCCGCTGCGATGAAGCGATCGAGTTCTACAAAAGGACGCTCGGCGCGGAAGTCGGCATGCTGATGCGCTGGAAGGACAGCCCCGAAAAATCGATGTGCTCGCCGGGCAACGAGAACAAGGTGATGCATGCATCTCTCAAGATCGGCGAGACAAGGGTAATGGCGTCCGATGGACGCAATACGGGCAATCCCAAGTTCGACGGCTTTGCACTTTCGGTCGACGCCAAGGACGCGGCCGACGCCGACCGCCTCTTCAATGGATTGTCCGACGGCGGAACGGTCATCATGCCGCTCGACAAGACGTTCTTCTCGCCACGCTTCGGTATGACGCAGGATAAATTCGGCGTGAACTGGATGGTCATCGTCGAACCTAAAGACCACAAGTAAGACGAGCCCAGCGGCAAAGACGAGACGTCCGACCGCGCGCGCTAATCATTTGGAAGCGTGCCAAAAAATCAAACAAGTAGGAGTGCCAATGGTGACCACCACGAAAACCGCCCCGTTTGTCATCTCGCGCGTGTTCGATGCACCACGCGACCTTGTGTGGAGGTGCTTCACCGATCCGGATCACATGAGGCAGTGGTGGGGTCCCAAAGGCTTCAAGGTGCTTGCGTCAAAAATGGATCTGCGCGTCGGTGGGACATATCACTACGGAATGTCGGCGCCCGACGGCTCGCCAATGTGGGGCAAATTCGTCTATCGCGAAATCGTCCCGCCGGAACGTCTCGACTTCATCAGCTCGTTTTCCGACGAGAAGGGCGGCACCATTCGCCACCCGGGCCACATGTCATGGCCGCTCGAGATGCATTCCACTTTCACCTTCGAGGAACTGCCCGACGGCAAGACCAAGTTCACTATCAGCTGGGAGCCGCATAACGCGACAGAAGAAGAGAGACAAACTTTCGAGGCCGGTCGCGACAGCATGCAGATGGGCTGGAGCGGCACCCTCGAGAAACTCGAAGCCTATCTCGCGAAAGCAAATTAGCCGCGCACAACGGAGGACATCATGGCGATCACCAAGCAGAAGATCACACCCTGTCTCTGGTTCGATATCGACGCCGAGGAGGCGGCAAAGTTCTATTGCTCGATCTTCAAGGACTCAAAGCTCGGCAAAATTAGCCGCTACACCGAAGCCGGTCGAGAGGTTCACCACAAGCCGGCTGGTTCTGTGATGGTTGTCGAATTCGAGATCGAGGGACAGACCTTCACTGCGCTGAACGGCGGCCCGAACTTCAAGTTCAACGAGGCGATCTCGCTGCAGGTGCGCTGCGAGACGCAGGCCGAGGTGGATTACTTCTGGAGCAAGCTCACCCAGGGCGGCGAAGAGGGACCCTGCGGCTGGCTAAAGGACAAATACGGCGTGTCGTGGCAGGTCGTGCCGGCCAGTATCCCGAAGATGATGACCGATCCGGATCCCAGAAAATCCGAGCGCGTCATGAACGCATTCCTGAAAATGAAGAAGCTCGACATCGACGAGATCGAGCGCGCTTATGAGGGCTCAAAATGACAGCCGCCGCCAAGACAGCTCCTTATGGAGAAGCGAGCCTCACGCTGAAGCGCGTCTTCGATGCTCCGCGAGCGCTGGTGTGGAAAGCCTGGACCGATCCGAAAATGATGGCGCAGTGGTTCGGCCCGCGCGGGTTCACCATTCCCGTCTGCGAACTCGACGTTTGCAAGGGCGGAAGTCTGCGGATCGTCATGCGCGGACCCGACGGCACCGACTATCCGATGAAAGGCGTGTTCCTTTCGGTAACCGAGCCAGAGCGCCTGGTATTCACCAACATCGCGATCGACAACGATGGCAAACACCTGCTCGAGGGCGAGACGACCGTCACCTTCTCCGAAGAGGACGGCAAAGCCACGCTTATCTTGAAGACGCACGCCGTCGGCCTCGTTCCGTTCGCGCCGAGGATGCTCGGGGGCATGGAGGCAGGCTGGAACCAGAGCATCGACAAGCTGCAGGAATTGGTCACGCGCATCTGAACTGCAAACTCGAAGGTCGGTCATGCAACCGAGGTCAAACCAGCATCCACGTGATCCAGGCGAGCAGTGTCGCTATGACCCACAGCGCGACCGCAGTCCATCGATTGCGGCGCGCTTCGGCCGCGCCGATTGCCGCTACAGTCTCCGGCGACAGCACCAGCCCATCGCGCGTGATGTCGTCGACCTGATCGAGCAGCGCGCCGGCACGCGTCAGCAGGCCCGGAACCTGACCGAAGAAACGGCCGATCTCGCCGGCTCCCTCGACTACGTCTTCAAATCGGCCGACTGGCCCGAGATTGCGAGCGATCCACTCGCGCACAACTGGGTCGGCTGTGGTCCACATATCGAGCTTGGGATCAAGCGAACGGGCAACGCCTTCGACGACGACCATGGTCTTCTGCAGCAGCAGCAGCTCGGGGCGCGTGCGCATATCGAACAGGCCGGTGACCTCGAAGAGCAGCATCAGAAGCTTGGCCATCGAGATGTCTTCGGCGGTCCGATTGTGAATTGGCTCGCCAATGGCGCGGATCGCCTGCGCGAAACTCTCGACCGAATGGTGGCGAGGTACATATCCCGCATCGAAATGCACTTGCGCGGTGCGTTGATAGTCGCGCGTGATGAATCCAATCAGGATCTCGGCGAGGAAACGCCGTTCTTTCGGCCCTAGCCGCCCCATGATCCCGAAGTCGACTGCGATTAGCCGCTCTTCGTTGTCGACGAACAGATTGCCGGGATGCATATCGGCGTGGAAGAAGCCGTCACGCAATGCGTGACGCAGGAAACTCTGAATGACGTTGCGGCCGAGCGCGGGCAGGTCAAAGCCTTTCGCTTCCAGCGCGCCGTGATCGTTAAGGCGGACGCCGTCGATCCATTCCAGCGTGAGCACTTCGCGCGCGGTGCGGTCCCAGTCGACGGTCGGCACACGGAAATCGGCCTCTTCTTTCGTGTTCTCGGCCATCTCCGAGGCCGCCGCAGCTTCGAGGCGGAAGTCCATCTCGATGGCAACCGAGCGCGCAAGCGTCGAAACGACCTCGATCAGGCGCAGCCGTCGGGCTTCCGCCGAGAGGGCCTCGGCCTTGCGCGCGGCAAAGAAAAAAGCGTCAAGGTCGGATTTGAACCGTCGCTCAATGCCGGGCCGCAGCACTTTGACCGCGACAACCTTCCGCGCGCCGTCGATCTCGATTTCCGCCCGATGCACTTGCGCAATTGAGGCAGCAGCGACGGCCGGGCCGAAGCTCGCATAAGTAGCCGACAGAGGCTTATCGAGCGCCCTGGCGACTGCTGCTTCCGCTTCGCTTTGCGGAAACGGCGCCATTTTGTCCTGCAAGCTTTCCAGGTCGCGCGCGATCGCCGTGCCGACGACGTCTGGCCTAGTCGCGAGAAACTGGCCGAGCTTGACGTAAGTTGGTCCCAGTGTCGTGAGTGCCGCGGCAAGCCGGCTTTCACCGCTTTTCGTGCTCGGCCTCTCGAACAGGCGGGCGATGGCAATTGTGGTCTTGGCAGGCAACGGCAAGGGTCGCGTGTCCACCAGCGTAAACACCCCCTCGCGCGCGAACACGAAGCCAGCGCGGCCGAGTCGCACGAGATGCGAAATGCCTGCGATCACAATCGCCAGCCTGAGTGGAGCGCGACCACGCCGCCGGTCATCGGCGTAAACGAGGCACGCCGAAATCCCGCGGCTTCGATCATGTGGGCGAAGACCTTCGGCTTGGGAAACTTGCGGATCGATTCGACAAGATACCGGTATGCCTCGCGATTACCGGTCACAGCCTGGCCGACGCGCGGGATCAGCTGGAAGGAATAGAGCTCGTAAAGTGCGTCGAGACCCGGCAGGTCGACCGAGGAAAATTCCAGGCAAAGGAATCGGCCGCCGATCCTCAGAACACGGTAGGCCTCATCTAGTGCACGCTCGATGCGCGGCACGTTGCGGATGCCGAACGCGATAGTCACGCAGTCGAAGCTGCGGTCGGGATAGGGGAGTTCCTCGGCGTTGCCCTCCTCGAAGGCAACGACGCCGTCGAGCCCCCGCTGCCCGGCACGCTCGCGGCCAACCTCGAGCATGTCGGTGTTGATATCGCAAACAGTGGCGCGCGTGCCCGCGCCGCCCGCGTCCGCCACCCGAAAAGCCACGTCGCCTGTACCGCCGGCGAGATCGAGCAGCGCAAACGCCCGGTCGTTCTTCGGCGGGTTTACTGCCGTTACCATTGCGTCCTTCCAGGCGCGGTGCAGCCCGCCCGACATTAGGTCGTTCATGAGGTCGTAACGGCGGGCGACCGAATGAAAGACGTCGCTGACGTGGCCCTGCTTGTCCTCGAGCCGCACATTTTCGTAGCCGAAATGGGTCTGTTCGCCGCGCCGGGCCATGTCAATTAGTCCTTTGCGGGCAGGACCATAGCGCGGGCGGCCGGGGGGCGCTATGTGTCATCGCGGGAGCGGTTAATCATGCCCGAATTACCCGAAGTCGAGACGGTCCGCCGTGGACTGGCGCCCGTCATGGAAGGCAAGCGCTTTGCCAAAGTCGAGGTCCGGCGGGGCGATCTTCGCTGGCCACTGCCGAAGGGTTTTGCCCAGAAGCTGAACGGCAAGACCGTGCACGGACTGGGGCGCCGGGCGAAATATCTGCTCGCCGATCTGTCATCGGGTGACGTGTTGTTGATGCATCTCGGGATGTCGGGCTCGTTCCGCGTCGGTAAGGACAGCGCGCCCGGCATTTATTATCACGAGCGCTCCAAGAGCGCCGCGCATGACCATGTGGTCTTTCACATGTCGAATGGTGCGACGGTCACGTTCAACGATCCGCGCCGCTTCGGTTCAATGAAGCTTGTTTCCCGCGCCAGGCTGGAGGACGAGCCATTGCTCCGTTCGCTCGGCCCGGAACCTCTGGGAAATGAATTCGACGCGGCGATGCTGGCGAAGGCCTGCGCAGGCAAGAAGACGTCGCTAAAGGCGGCTCTGAGTGACCAGCGCGTCGTGGCAGGTCTCGGCAATATCTATGTCTGCGAGGCATTGTTCCGCGCGCGCCTCTCGCCCAAACGAATTGCCTCAACGCTTGCCGACCGCAACGGCAAGCCGAACGAGCGTGCCGAAAAACTCGTCGATGCAATTAAGGCGGTGCTTAAGGATGCAATTGAAGCTGGAGGTTCGTCGCTGCGCGATCATCGCCGTGCCGACGGTTCTCTCGGTGATTTCCAGCATAATTTTCGGGTCTACGACCGGGAAGGCGAGCCGTGCCCCTCCTGCAGAGGCAAGATTAAACGGATCGTGCAGGGCGGCCGCTCGACCTTCTATTGCCCATCGTGCCAGAAGTAGGCCACGCTATGCCGCAACCCCTCCGGTGGATGACATGCGCAAGTCTGGCCTGATTGCACTCGTGCTGGCCGCCACACTGACCGCCGCTGGCGCCGCGGGATATCCCGATCATCCGATCCGCTTCATCGTTCCGCAGGCCGCGGGTAGCGCGACCGATACCGTCGCTCGTATTCTTGCCGCTGAGCTGTCAAAGGAGTTGGGCCAGCAGCTCATCGTCGACAATCGCCCTGGCGGTGCGCTCACCATCGGTCTCGATCTAGTCGCGAAGTCACCGCCCGATGGCTACACCATCGGCATGGGTCCGATTGGCGCGCTTGCGATCACGCGCCACATGGTGACGAAGCTACCCTACGACATCGAGCGTGACTTTCAGCCGATTGCAATGATTGCTCGAGGCCACCTGCTGCTCGTTGTTTCGCCGAAACTGCCGGTCCACTCGGTGAAGGAACTGATCGACTACGCTAAGAAGAATCCTGGCAAGTTGACCAATGCCTCATCCAGCAATGGATCGCCGGGCCATGTGGGCGGAGAGTTGTTCAAGTGGTTGACCGGCACCGACATCGTGCACGTGCCGTACCGCGGCGGCGCGCCGGCCATCACCGATCTAATCGCCGGTCATGTCGATCTCATGTTCGAGAGCTTGCAGTCGATTGCGCCCTATGCCCGCGACGACAAGGTGCGTGCGCTTGGTGTTAGCGGCGCGACGCGCTCGCCGGCTTTTCCCGAACTGCCGACAATTGCCGAAGCGGGCGTACCCGGATTTCTGGCGCCCGCCTGGACGGGTGTAATAGCGCCGGCCGGCGTGCCGCGGCCGATCGTTGACAAGCTGAATGCCGCCATCAACACGGCGCTCACGTCAGCGGCATTCAAAGAGAAATTTGCCAAGATCGGTGACGAACCGGCCGGTGGAACGCCGGAAGAATTTGCGGCAACGATCATGGCGGATTCCGCTAAGTGGGCCGATGTGGTGCACCGTTCCGGCGCAAAACTCGACTGAATCAGGATGGTGTCATGAGCTATCAGAATATTGTCGTCGAAACGAAAGGCCGGGTCGGAATCATCCGGCTCAACCGCCCGCAGGCCCTGAACGCACTCAACAAGGCCCTGATCGATGAGCTTACGCGCGCGGTCGAGGCTTTCGATACCGACGACAAGATCGGGTGTATGCTGGTCACCGGCAACGAGAAGGCCTTTGCCGCCGGTGCTGACATCAAGGAGATGGCCGACAAACCGTTTATCGAAGCCTATCTCGGGGATTTCGTTTCGAATTGGAATGCGATTGCGGAAGCGCGCAAGCCGGTAGTTGCGGCGGTGGCCGGCTTTGCGCTCGGCGGCGGCTGCGAACTCGCCATGCAAGCCGACGTTATCATTGCCGCGGACACGGCCAAGTTTGGCCAGCCGGAAATCAAGCTCGGCGTCATCCCGGGCATTGGGGGCACGCAGCGGCTCGCCCGCGCAGTGGGCAAAGCGAAGGCGATGGACCTGATCCTGACCGGCCGTATGATGGATGCGGCGGAAGCCGAGAGGTCCGGCCTCGTTGCACGTGTGGTTCCGGCCGCGAGCCTGATGGATGAGGCCATGAAAGCCGCCGAGACGATCGCAAATATGTCGCTTCCATCGGTTTTGGCGGGCAAGGAAGCGATCAATCGCGCATTCGAAAGTGGTCTCTCGGAGGGGATAATGTTTGAGCGCCGCATCTTCCATTCACTATTCGCGACGGAAGATCAGAAGGAAGGAATGAAGGCCTTCGTCGAGAAGCGCGCGCCGAAATGGAAGAACGGATAGTTACTTCCGCACGCAGATAATTCGCACCACCGACGCCCTTGCATCACTGGCCTGCTGGGCCGGCACGACATTATGTGCAACGAGAAAATTCCGGATGGTGTCGGCGGTGATGAGCCGGACCGGCGGCGCGGCTTGCTCGATGCTGGCAAGAACAAAATTTCGCATTTCCATCAACCCGAGGACCTGGCCTTGCGCATCGAGTGCGGCGGCGCCCGAGAAGCCCGCCATTGGCACGGACTGACGCAATTCGATTGCGTTGCCGCTCGCCAGTCGCGCCTTGATCTCGGTCGGCTTCGTTGCGCCGTTCTGCTCCTTCGGATCGGGAATCCCGACCAAGGTGATGTCGCCTTTCTTCGATGCATCGGTAGCCAACGCCAGCGGCGTGAGATCGCGCGCACCATACACCTGCAGCAGTGCAAGCCCGCTGTCAGGGTCCTCGGCGACCCGGTCGGCGTCACCCAGACCCGCGGCGACAATGACCTGGCATCCGCTTGCGAGGCCGTGGTCAGTCACGATGTGACCGTGGCTGCTGACGACCAGTCCGTTTCCATACTCGACCGGTTTCGCCATGGCGGCGAACGGCATGCTGCGCTCGGGGAACGGCGAGAAAGCGCTCACAATTGCCGGCAACACTCCGGCGACAATGGTTTCCATCATCTGATCGAAAAGCAGAATGAGGCCGCGGATCTCGCCGTCGCGACGCTGCGCGCGCACGTAAAATCTCTTCAAGCCCTGCATGCCGCTGATGGTGAAGCCGTCGTCGCGCAGCGCGCTGGATTCGACCTTGCGGTTGGCCGGCTCCTTCTTCTGCTGCTCGAACAAGGCTGTGAGTTTGATCTCGGATTCCGGGATGCGGAACGTTTCGACCTGCACTTCACCGTGCGTGGCCGACCAGCGCGTCCCACGCGCGGCATCGCGCACCTGTGGCACCAGTTTGGCCGGAAGGCCCAGACGCGCGCCGGTCGACGGATCGGTTACGATTGTCCAGCCAAATTCGTCTTCATGAGATTTTGCGGCGGCGAGCAGGTTCGCGCGTTCGGACGCCGAGAGGATTCCGGTGATTTTGGACTTCGCGCGCTTCTGGTAATTCTTGATGGCGGAGAGAAAGGGGTCTTCGCCACCAATCGATCCCGTATAGTCGCCCGACCAGAGCAGGGCCGATTGGATCTTCAGGCGGTCGCCGGCTGAAATCTCAGCGGACTCGCCTAACGCCGGCTCTGACTTCACGGGCCCGGGCTCGGGCGTGACGGTTTTTGCGGAGACGGTTTCAGGTGCGGTGACGTGCGGCGCAGCTTTACGACGTACCACATGTTTGGCGGCTTGCGCGCGAGCGGCCTTCGCCTCGGACTGCGCGGCCGTCGGCAAAATGCCGGGCGATTCCTGCGTCAGCGCCGGAGCGGCGCCGAGCAGAAGCGCGAGCATTACCGTCGAGCCAGTTAAACGCATTGTGAATCCTATCGATTCGCAGCCACCTTAGCGGATGGTGGGGGCCGCGCAAGGCTCGGTCACGCGCACGACGCGCGCATACGCACAGTCTTTTTCACGCATGCTTAATGTGCGCCGGAAAAGCCGGTTTCAACGCGATGTGATCATCGCTAGGTTAACCACGATGCTTGGAACCGAAGAACTCGAACGGTACGCCCGTCACATTGTCCTGCGCGAAGTAGGAGGTCCGGGCCAGGCGAAACTGAAAGCCGCCCGCGTGCTGGTCGTTGGCGCTGGTGGATTAGGTGCACCGGTACTGCTTTATTTGGCGGCGGCGGGTGTCGGCACAGTCGGCGTCGTCGACGACGACGATGTGTCGCTGTCGAACCTGCAGCGGCAGATAATTTTCGCAACGGATGACATCGGCAGGCCCAAGGTCGCGGCCTCTGCGGATACAGTGAAAGGACTCAATCCGCTGGTCAATGTCGAGATGCACCATGTGCGGCTCGCCGCCGCGAACGCAATCGACCTGATCTCGCGATACGACATCGTGGCCGACGGTTCCGACAATTTCGCCACGCGTTACCTCGTGTCCGACACGTGCTACTTCGCGAAGAAACCGCTTGTCACCGCTGCGGTCGGTACCTTCGATGGTACGTTGACGTCGATCCGCGCGCACGAGACGCGCGCCGACGGAACCCGCAATCCGACATATCGCTGTTTGTTTCCGGAGCCACCGCCGGAGGGCAGCATACCGGCATGCGCCGAAGCCGGTATCCTTGGTGCGTTGCCTGGCGTACTTGGTTCGCTGATGGCGCTCGAGGTAATCCGCGAGATCGTCGGCTTCGGCGAAGGACTCCTCGGCCGCCTTCTGATGATCGATGCCCGTTCAATGCGTTTCGAGACGCTGAGCTACGCGTGGGATCCGGCCAATCCCTTGTCGGGCAAGACACCAACGATCAGGGATCTGTCAGGCCACAAGTGACGTGGCTGTCGTCTTACAGCATCGACGGAAGGACGCGATCGGGCGGGCGGTGTCCGTCCATGAAAGTCTTGATGTTGATGATGACTTTCTCGCCCATGTCGACGCGACCTTCGATTGTCGCCGAGCCCGTGTGCGGGAGCAGAACAACCTTTCCGGCGCGCGCAAGCTTAACCAGCTTGGGATTGACCGCCGGCTCGTGCTCGAACACGTCCAGGCCCGCGCCGGCAATCTCGCCCGACTCGATCAGCCGCGCGAGCGCATTTTCATCGATCACCTCGCCGCGCGAAGTGTTGACGATGTATGCCTCGGGCCGAAGCATCTTCAATCGGCGCGCCGAGAGCAGATGGTAAGTCGCCGGAGTGTGCGGACAATTGACCGACACGATGTCCATGCGTGCGAGCATCTGATCGAGACTTTCCCAATAGGTGGCGTCGACTTCTTCTCCGATCCTCGGCGCGACCTTTCGACGATTGTGATAGTGGATCTGCAGACCGAAGGCGCGCGCGCGCCGCGCCACGGCTTGACCGATACGGCCCATTCCGATGATGCCCAGCCGTTTGCCCCAGATGCGATGGCCGAGCATCCAGGTCGGCGACCAGCCGGTCCAGTCTTTGTCGGTGGTTAGCACGTGAGAGCCTTCCACCAGCCGGCGGGGCACTGCCAGGATCAGCGCCATGGTCATGTCGGCGGTATCCTCGGTGAGGACCCCTGGCGTGTTGGTGACGGTAATCCCGCGCTGCACCGCGGTTGCGACATCGATATTGTCGACGCCGTTGCCGAAATTGGCGATGAGCTTGAGTTGTTCGCCAGATTTGCTGAGTACCGAAGCATCGATGCGATCGGTGACGGTAGGCACCAGGACGTCGGCGTTTTTTACGGCTTCGGCGAGCTGTGCCTGCGTCATCGGTTTGTCGTCAGGGTTGAGCCGGGTGTCGAAAAGTTCCCGCATGCGCAGCTCGATCTGATCGGGCAGCTTGCGAGTAACGATGACCAGCGGCTTTCTGTTTTTCGCCATCTACCTCAAACCGCGGTATCTGGCGCCGACAGCGCCAGAAGGTGTCGATTCAGCCCTCATTAACCGTGCTCGCCGACACTGTTGCCGTGCGAAATTCCATTCGTTTTTCCTACCAGATGGCCGTGACAACACAAAGCTTTCGGACCGCATTGGCAGTTCTCATGCTGGCCGCCGGCATGGCCGGATTCATGGCAGGATTCGAGCCGATTCCTGCATGGTCCGCCAATGACGTGCCGACTGGTTCGGTCAGCGGTCTCCCTATCCCGCGTTTCGTGAGCCTGAAATCCGATCGGGTCAATGCACGCTCAGGGCCGAACAAGGACCAGGACGTGCGCTGGGTCTATACCCACGCCGGCATGCCGGTCGAGGTCACGGCGGAGTTCGAGAACTGGCGCCGCATCCGCGATTGGGAGGGCGCCGAGGGCTGGGTTTACCACTCATTATTGTCCGGCAAGCGCACGGCCAGAGTAGTTCCCAATAAGGCAAAAGATGAGTTGGTCCCTCTCTTTGAGAAGGCGGACATCGAATCCTCGATAGTGGCCCGCTTGCAGCCCGGCGTGCTTGGCGCGCTGAAATCCTGCAATGGCAACTGGTGTCAGTTCAGCGGTAAAGGATTTGAGGGGTTCGTCCGGCAGGAGCGGCTATGGGGCGCCTACCCGAATGAGAAGGTCGACTAGGCGCGTCACGCTCTGAAACACGAATGCCGGGCCGGGCCGGGCATAACTAGCTCTTGCGCCGCAGGCGCACAACCACATCGACGCGCGCAATTTCATAGCCTTCTGGCGGTGTCGGGGTCTTGCCGACGATGACGTCGGCATCCGGGATATCGAGCACCTCATCCTCGCCTTCGACGAAGAAGTGATGATGGGCGGTAACGTTGGTGTCGAAATAGGCCTTCGAGCCATCAACCGCGACCTGCCGCAGGAGTCCCACCTCGGTGAACTGGTGCAAGGTGTTGTAGATGGTCGCCAGCGACACTGGGACTTTCGCGCGGGTCGCCTCTTCGTAGAGCATTTCGGCGGTCAGATGCCGATCGCCTTTGCCGAACAGGATCCAGCCCAGTGCCATGCGCTGGCGGGTTGGACGCAACCCGACCTCACGCAACATCGCCTTCACGTCATGCCAGGGGCAACCGGTGAGGGCTGACCGATCCGGTAGATGCTCGGCGCCGGCCTTCACGTTCGGGATTACCAAGGTACGCGTGGGAGCCATTATTATTCATACCCAAAATGCCGGCTCCAGGCAGGGGCCAGCCAAAACCGTTTCATCCGCAACATATACGCAATCAAACCATCAGATGCAACCGCCTCGCAACTGCCGATAAAGCCGGTTTGGCGCGGTTTTTTGCGCAGCAAACCTGCGTTGTGGCTCGCTGTCCCGCCATCTTTGCCCGCTAGGCTTGGTATGTTACCAACGCGGGCATGGGACATCAGCCAAGCCCACTACGCGAGGATTCAACGCGCATGGATGCGCGGCGGCATAGCTTCGAGTACGAAGATTTGCTCGCTTGCGGCCGCGGCGAACTCTTCGGCGCTGGCAACGCACAGTTGCCGTTGCCGCCAATGTTGATGTTCGACCGCATCGCTGAAATCACCGAGGGCGGTGGTGAGCACGGCAAGGGAATGATCCGTGCCGAACTCGACGTGAAGCCGGATCTCTGGTTTTTCCTCTGCCACTTCAAGGGAGACCCGGTTATGCCGGGCTGTCTCGGACTGGACGCGCTCTGGCAGCTGGTCGGGTTTTTCCTCGGCTGGCTGGGCGCACCGGGCAAGGGCAGGGCACTTGGCCTGGGTGAACTGAAATTTTCAGGGCAGGTACTGCCAAGCGTCAAAAAAGTCATCTATGGCATCGACATCAAGCGTGTCATGCGCTCGAAACTGGTACTTGGTATTGCCGATGGGTGGGTGTCGGCGGACGGCAACGTGATCTACCGTGCCAGCGATCTCAAGGTTGGCCTGTTCAAACAGGACGAAGCGTTGCAGCCGAGTAGCGCTTGAGAGCGGCGGGGGGCTTGCAGAACGACCGCAGCCGGCCAATGTGTGCCGCAATCGACAATTAACCGCGGCAAAATCTTGAAGGGTAATACGGCAATGCGACGTGTCGTCGTCACTGGAATGGGCATCGTCTCATCCATCGGCAACAATACGCAGGAAGTGCTGGCGAGCCTCCGGGAGGCCAAGTCCGGCATCGTGCGTGCGGATAAATACGCGGAGCTCGGCTTTCGCTGCCAGGTGCACGGCGCGCCGCGGCTCGATCCCGAAGAAGTGGTCGACCGCCGCGCCATGCGTTTTCTCGGCGGTGGCGCCGCATGGAATCATGTGGCGATGGAGCAGGCAATCCGTGATTCCGGCGTCGAGGAAAAAGAAATATCAAATGTGCGCACTGGTATCGTGATGGGTTCCGGCGGGCCTTCCTGCCGCGCCATAATCGACGCCGCGGATACCGCGCGCAGCAAGGGACCCAAGCGGGTCGGACCCTTCGCGGTGCCGAAGGCGATGTCGTCGACGGCTTCGGCGACGCTCGCTACCTGGTTCAAGATCAAGGGCGTGAATTATTCGATCTCCTCGGCTTGCGCGACGTCGAATCACTGCATCGGCAATGCGGCCGAGCTCATTCAATGGGGCAAGCAGGACCTGATCTTTGCCGGCGGGTGCGAAGAACTCGACTGGTCACTCTCCGTGCTGTTCGATGCCATGGGCGCGATGTCGTCAAAATATAACGAGACGCCGCAGAAGGCCTCGCGCGCCTACGACAAGGATCGCGACGGGTTCGTTATCGCCGGTGGCGCCGGCGTGCTGGTGCTTGAAGAGCTTGAGCACGCCAAAGCTCGCGGCGCGAAGATCTACGGCGAAGTCGCCGGCTATGGCGCGACCTCGGACGGCTACGACATGGTCGCGCCTTCCGGTGAGGGCGCGGCGCGCTGCATGAAGATGGCACTCGAGAACGTGAAGGCGCCGGTCGATTACATCAACCCGCACGCCACCTCGACGCCGATCGGCGACATCAAGGAGATCGAAGCGATCCGTGAAGTGTTCGGTGCAAAGTGCCCGCCCATTTCGGCGACGAAGTCGTTGACCGGTCATTCGCTTGGTGCGACCGGCGTGCAGGAAGCGATCTACTCGCTCCTGATGATGCAGAACGGCTTCATCTGCGAGAGTGCCAACATTGAAAATCTCGATCCGGCCTTCGCGGACATACCGATCGTGCGCGAGCGTCAGGATAATGTGAAGCTGGGTTGCGTATTGTCGAATTCATTCGGGTTCGGTGGCACCAATGCGTCGGTTGTGTTCAAGCGGCTTGATGCATGACGTTCTCCTCTGAGACTTTCCGGGCAGCACCGCGCATTTTCCCGTCGTCGGATTGTCGCGTCGGGGCCATAAACGGGCTTGCGGCACGACGTCAGCTGATTCGAGCGGGAGCAGCACATGAACAAGCCCGCTTTCCCTTTCGATCTCCACTCCGTTCCGAGTAGGCCGACGACCATGGCAGGTGAGCACATCGCTCCGCGCGGCAGTTTGATGCAGGGAAAGCGCGGCCTGATCATGGGCGTTGCCAACGACCATTCCATCGCCTGGGGCATTGCGCAGATGTTGGCGGCGCATGGTGCCGAGCTGGCTTTCACCTATCAAGGTGACGCGCTCGCCAAACGCGTGAAACCGCTTGCCGAACAGACCGGCTCGTCCCTGATATTGCCTTGCGACGTCGAGGACGTTGCCTCCGTCGATGCGGTTTTCGAAAAGATCGGCAAGCAATGGGGAACGATGGATTTTCTCGTGCACGCCATTGCCTTCTCCGATAAGAACGAGCTGAAGGGCCGTTACGCCGATTCCACGCGGGAGAATTTCATCCGCACGATGGTGATTTCTTGCTACGCGTTCACCGAAGCAGCCAAGCGCGCTGCATCGCTGATGCCGAATGGCGGCGCCATGGTCACGCTCACCTATAATGGCGGCCTGCGGGCCATGCCGAATTACAACGTAATGGGCGTGGCGAAAGCTGCGCTGGAGGCTTCGGTGCGGTATCTCGCCGTCGATTTCGGCGCGCAGAAGATCCGGGTCAATGCCATATCGGCCGGGCCGATCCGTACGCTCGCCGGCGCTGGCATCACCGACGCGCGCTATATGTTCGCCTTCCAGCAAAAGCATTCACCGCTTGGCCGAGGCGTCACGCTGGAGGAACTGGGCGGCGCCGGTCTGTATCTCCTGTCGGATCTGTCGACCGGCGTCACCGGCGAAATCCATTTCGTCGATTCCGGCTACAACGTCATCGCCATGCCGCAGCCTGACGCGCTGAAGATAAATGGGGTGGACGGCAACGGCGGCCAGTAGTGCCTCGGCGCATTGCGGTCTAAGGCGCCCAGAGAACGTCCGTCCCGAATGGAAACGGCCAGGCTTTCGCCCGGCCGTTCTGCTTTGCGTTTTGACGCGGAGCCTTACGCAGCGGCTTTCCGCTGTGCGTGAAGATCGATCATGGGACTAATAGCACAGCGCGGGCACGTATCGCATCACCAATGGCCACGGCAAACTCATCGATTGGGTAGATGAGACTTCACGACTGCCCGAAAAAGTTTGTCCACAATGGTGTGCGGTGCCCAGACTTCCCGAAGGTGCTGTGGAGCTTTCCCGTGTCCGCTTTCGGCCAACAGCGAACTGGCTGCTTGCTACTCCTGATGGAGCCAACGACCGATAATGCCGCCCGCCACGCCGCCAAAGATCGGAGCTACCCAGAATAACCAAAGAGAGCCGAGTGCTTCGGAACCGCCAAACAACGCTGTCGCAGTCGAGCGAGCAGGATTTAGTGAAGCATTGGAGATCGGAATTGCGATCAAATGAAACAACGTCAGCGAAAGGCCAATTGCTATAGGCGCAAATCCCGCCGGGCAATTCCTCGTGGTCACGCTGACGATTACAACCAGAAACAACGCGGTGATCACCGCTTCCGTCAAAAATACCGCGCCTAGTGAAAAGCCAGCGCCACCATAAAGATTGGACGCCGCGGTGAAGGTATTCCATTTACCGTCTGCTGGCGCGCCTTTTAGGACTAGATAGAACACGAAGGACGCCAGCGTTCCACCAATTAGCTGCGTGATGATGTAGGGCAAGGCCCGGCTTGCCGGGAAACGCCGCGCGGCTACCATTCCGCAAGTCACCGCGGGATTGAAATGTGCACCAGAGATTGGCCCGACCGCGAAAGCCATGGCAAGCACTGAAAGGCCGACGGCAAAAGCAACCGCCATCAATCCAGCTGATGGCGCGGAAAACAACGCAGCACCGCAAACGGCGCTGACTAGCGTAAAGGTGCCGATGAATTCAGCGGCTAATTCGCGTTGCATGAAATGCTCCCTCAATTGGACTTCGCGCGAGTGATCTCGGCTCGCATGAATATCGTGGTTAGATGGATTGCTGAGTGACGCCTGATCGATTGAACAAAGCTCCCGAGCCCGACTTGTGTCAGCGAGGAGTGGTTCGCGTCAAGTGTAAGTCCGCTTTGGGCCAAAAAAGCGGACATTCGTCTTACCCGAAGTGGCCGCTCGGCAATCCGACAGTTCGATGCGGGGACTGATAGACTTTTTCATCGATGTTCCTGCTACGAAGACATCGCCACGCAAGCGTCCGATTTGATGGACAACCACCTCAGTTTTTGCGGAAAATGTCCTGTGGGATGCCCGCCCTGGCGAAGATGTAGTCGCGCGAATCCTCGAGCTGATTGCGCAGTTGAACAAGGTTGACGTTGCGCAGCTTCCCGTTCCACTTGCGCACCTTGCCCGCGACGATCACCGTCTCGACATTTGTGCGATACCCATCACCACCAGTTCGAGACCGCGCTGCCGCGTGCGTTGCTTGTACGCAAAGCGCCATGTGCGGACGTCAAAGCATGTCTATGTTGCACTAAACAACAGTTCCGAAAAACTTCCCGATGCCGATAGTCAGAGCCATCGCCAAGGCACCCCAAAATATCACTCGGCATGTGGCCCGGAGAACATTTGCGCCGCCCGCCCTCGCTCCAATCGCCCCGAGAAGCCCGAGGAAGCCTAGAGACGCGACAAACACCACTGGCACAATTGCATTGATGGGCGATACGATCACCATAAGTAAAGGGAACGCTGCGCCCACCGAAAACGTCAGAGCGGAAGTTAGTGCGGCCTGCACAGGGCGCGCACTCGTCACTTCAGAAATTCCCAGCTCATCGCGTGCATGAGCGGTCAAGGCATCTTTTGCCATTAACTGGCGAGCGACTTCCCGTGCGAGAGAGGGTTCGAGACCCCGTTTCACGTAGATCTGAGCAAGCTCCTCTTTTTCGAACTCAATGTTGTCGCTTAGCTCCTCGCGTTCACGCGCGAGATCTGCTCGTTCAGTGTCAGATTGCGAACTGACTGACACATATTCACCAGTAGCCATCGACATCGCACCAGCGACCAGCCCCGCAACGCCTGCGACTAAAACAGCATTTTTTGCTGAGGCCGCTGCAGCCACTCCGACAATCAAACTCGCGGTCGAGAGGATACCATCATTGGCGCCGAGGACTGCGGCTCGCAGCCACCCGATACGGTCGATAAGGTGATGCTCGCGGTGGAAATAGGCGCGGGCCATCGGACATCCCAACTCCGCCTTTGCGCGATCTTATAAGAAAAGCGGAGGCATTTCTCTAGTGCTACGGCACGTAAAGAAGCGCCACGCCAAGGATAAGCGAAGTGATGCGGAATCGTAATTTATCAGGGGATGTCCGTTTACCCCTGAGACTAGACATTCGTCGATACGACGTCCGCTTTGGATCAAAAGCAGACATTTGCGCTGCAGCTAGCAATGTCCGCTAAGTCCGAAAACGGACGCCAATTGGTTCGTGCAACTTCTTCCGCGCGCGCAAATCAGCGGCATCGGAGCGGCACCTGATTGTTTCTGTACCTAGCATCACCACTTAAGTTTGAGAGTATCAAAGGAGGTTCCGATGAATGCGACTGGGAAACCGCGCATTATAGGTTTCAACCACATTGCACTGGAGGTGGGGGATATCGATGAGGCCCTGGCATTCTATGGCCAGCTGTTCAGTCTCGAACTGCGCGGCAAGAGTAATTCCATGGCCTTCATCGATCTGGGCGATCAGTTTATTGCGCTTCAGAAAGGCCGCAAACAACCCGCCGATGATGGTCGCCATTTCGGACTCGTCGTCGACGACAAAGAAGCGGCCCGCAGTGCACTTGAAGCGGTTGGAGTTCCTCTACTTGACGGGCCGTTTCTTGACTTTCGGGACCCGTGGGGCAACCGAATCGAGATCGTCGCTTACGACAATATTCAGTTCACCAAGGCACCCAACGTGCTGCGCGGCATGGGGTTGATGCACTTGGCTAAGAACGAAAAGGCAAAAAAGGAATTGGCAGAAAAAGGTATGGCGCTGGACTAGGCGAGCGGCTGTTTGCGCGCGGTCAGTTGACAATTGCGGCCCGCTCTTTCGCCGTCGAAGCTAGGCGGCCACTCAATGTCCGCTAAGGGCCAAAAGCGCTCGTTGTCTTACTTTGCAATAACGGCCAAACGGGTCTGTGGGCGTCTTTTTTCAGGGCATAGGATCGAGTTGACCTTTCTTTCCGTCTCGGCGAGCAGTCAGTAAGCCGGATGCCCGCACCCGCAAGCGTTCGGTCACGATAAACAGAAGTGGGATCAAAAAAATTCCGAATACCGATGCGGCGATCATTCCGCCAAACACGGGTGTTCCTACGGCGTGACGTGTGGCCGCCCCCGCGCCGCGCGCAATGACCAAGGGGAAAAGCCCAAAGATGAACGCAAAACTTGTCATCATCACCGGACGAAATCGCAATCTTGCGGCGGTAACAGCAGAAGCATTAATGTCTTCGCCGAGCCGTCGTTGCTCGACGGCAAATGCGACGATCAGAATGCCGTTTTTGGCAGCTAATGCGATCAATGCGACAAGGCCAATTTGGGCGTAAACGTCGAAACTTAATCCCGCGATAGCTATCGCTACAAGCGCGCCAAAAATGCCGACGCTCACCGATAAAAGTGCGGGAACAGGGACATTCCAACTTTCATATAGAGCAACAAGAAACAAATAAGCAAAGAGGATGGCGAGCCCAAGAACGATCCCGGTCCGTCCGCTCGCCGCCTTTTCTTGGAATGCTGTCCCCGTCCACTCAAAGTTGTACCCGGCCGGTAAAGTTGCGCTGGAGATACGCTCCATCGCGGCAAGTGCCTGGCCAGAACTGAAACCGGGCTTCGGCGCTCCATTAATTACGGCGCCGCGGTAACCATTGTAACGAACGACTGTCTGCGGCCCCTGCACGAGCTTCACTTGAGCCAGAGCGCGAATCGGCACCATGCCTCCATTGCTATTGCGCACATAAATTCGCTCGATGTCGTCGACTTGATTGCGAAACGGCGTGTCAGCTTGCACGTTGACCTGCCAAGTGCGGCCGAAGATATTGAAGTCGTTGATGTAAAAAGTGCCCAGTGTTGCTTGCAATGAATTGAAAATGTCGCTGATCTTGACACCGAGGACTTGGGCCTTGTCGCGATCGATGTCCAGATAAATTTGCGGTGTGTCGGCGTTGAAGGTCGCGAATACACCAGCGAGCTCAGATTGAGCGTTGGCGGTCACCAAAAGGCCCCGAAGAACAGCAGCCAACTCAGTTGGTGACTGCCCTTGGAGGGCTTCGAGAACATATTGGAAGCCGCCGGTGTTGCCCAAACCCAGGATGGGCGGCAGATTAAAAGGAAATGCGATAGCGCCCGCAATTGCAGCGAGTTGTGGTCGCAGGTGGGCGATGATCGCCTCAGCACCCTGAGCGGCTTCAGTGCGTTCTTCGTAAGGCTTTAACCGGATGACAAAAAACGCTTGATTGGACGCGGCGACATAGTCAATGAAGTTCAATCCAACGACGGAAAGCACGCCCTGAACGCCGGGGATGGGCTTGACGATATCCTCCACTTGTTTGACCACCGCCTCGGTTCGGTTGATTGAGGCCCCTTCCGGGAGGCGAAGCGCTGCAAAAATCGCGCCCTGATCCTCATCTGGTAAAAAGCTTTGCGGTGTTTTGCCGAACAAGAGCACCGATGCCGCGACGACGATGCCTACAGCGATCAGGGCGACAATTGCAACGCCCGCCAAGCGACGAACCACGCCGACATATCCATCGCGCGCCCTGTCAATGCCACCCAGTACGTAACGCATGAAGCTGCGATTGCCGTTACCACGCTTCAATAATACCGCGCAAAGGGCCGGACTGAGAGTCAGCGCGTTCAGCGCGGAAATCAGCATCGACACCGAAACAGCAACGGCGAATTGTCGAAAGAGCAGCCCGCTAATGCCAGGAATGAAAGCTACCGGTACAAACACAGACAGCAAAACGAAAGTGATTGCAAGTATTGGGCCGGTGATCTCTGCCATCGCCTTCTTGCAAGCTTCAGGGATCGTGAGGTCCGGTTCCTCTTCAATGACCCGTTCGATATTCTCGACAACGACAATTGCATCATCGACGACGATGCCGATGGCGAGCACCAGCGCCAATAAGGAGACCGTGTTGGCCGAGTAGCCTATGAGCAGCAATACGGCAAAGGTTCCGACGATAGATACTGGCACTGCAACCAGAGGGATGAGAGTCGTTCGAACCTTGCCCAGAAATAAGAAAACCACGATCGCAACCAAGATAATTGCAATCACGAGTGTGCGAATGACTTCGTCTATGGTCGACGTAACGAAAACGGTGGCGTCGAAAAATACGGTGTAGGCCAAGTCGTTGGGGAATCGGGCCGATAGTGCATTCATGGTGTCGCGTACTTGTTTCGCGACATCGACTGCATTCGATCCCGGCGACTGATAAATCCCGATGGCGGCTGCCGGCGCGCCGTTATAGCGGCTGAACCGGTCTTGTGTTCTCGCGCCAATCTCGACCCGCGCAACATCACTGACCCGCACGACCGAACCGTCGGGATTGGACCGCAGTATGATGGCAGCAAACTCTTCGGGACGGACCAATCGGCCTTTTGTCTTGATATTGATCTGAAACTGCTGGTCGCTGGTGATGGGTGCGGCTCCGATGCGACCGAGCGCCGCCTGCACATTCTGGCTCTGCACCGCCTGAATGATGTCGTTCGGCGTCAGATTTCGTTCAGTTAGCCGATCAGGGTCAAGCCAGATGCGCAGCGAATAATCGAGGGGTCCGAATAAGGTTACCTGACCGACCCCTTTGATCCGTGCGAGAGGGTCGATGACATTGATTGTTGCGTAGTTGCTAAGAAAGATGGCGTCATAAGTATTCTTTGGAGAGTAGATATTAATGACCTGAAGAAGAGCTGCGGATTTTTTTCGCACCGTGAGGCCGGCGCGGGACACCTCTGCCGGAAGCTGAGGAATGGCAAGGCTCGCCAAATTTTGTACGTTCACCGTGTTGATATCGGGATTGGTTCCCAGAGCAAATGTGACAGTCAGCGTATAGCTTCCATCAGAGCCGCTGGCCGACTGGTAATAGAGTGCATTGTCGACACCGTTGACCTGCTCCTCGATTGGTTGCGCGACTGTGGTTTCGACCACTTCAGCATCCGCGCCGGGATAGTTCGCGGTCAGGCTCACTTGCGGCGGGACAATATCTGGAAACTGTGCGATCGGAATGGCGGTGATAGCGATTGCACCAGCGAGGGTTATCACAATTGCAATAACGATCGCGAACCTCGGGCGATCAATAAAGATGCTCGAAAACATTTGGCTTCAGTTTCCCACCGCGACGCTTGTGGAGACAACCTGACCAGGACGGACCTTTTGAACACCCTCAACGATGACCAGCTCGCCCTCCTTGAGACCTTGCGATACGACGACGTCGCGGCCTTGTTCGCTGCCGGTCGTGATGCGCCGTTGCTCAACTTTCTTGGTGTCGTCGACCACCATCACGTAGTGGCCAGCTTGGTCAAGCAGTACGGCAGACTGCGGCACCACAAGCGCTTGTTGCGGTGCGCCGCGTTCGACGATAACGCCGACGACACCGCCGGGAATAAGCAAGCCTTCAGGGTTTGGCAGCTGCGCCCGTACCGTGACGGTATCGGTGTCGGGCTGCACTTGAACGTCAAGCAAGTTGGTGAGACCGGGATGTGGGTAGATGGATCCGTCCGGCAATTTGATGTGAATGGTCAAATGCGGGTTCTTACCACCTGACTCCGCGAGCCGACGCTTATAAGCGATGACATCTGCTTCGCTCGGCTGAAAGGTAACGTAGATTGGATCTTGGCTAACAATTGTTGCCAGTGATCCGGAGGAAGGTTGAACTAAATTTCCGACGGTGAATCTGGCGATGCCGATTTTTCCATCGATCGGGGACTCAATTTCAGTATAGCCAAGATTTATTCGAGCCTGCTCCAGCAAGGCCTGCGCTTGCAAAATGTCGGCCTGCGCGCCTTGCTCTGCGGCTAAGAGTTGATCGACGGTCGCCTGCGTCGCGGCTTGAGTTTTGACCAGTTCTTGATTGCGTTTCAACTGCAAGCTGGCGTTGACCTCGCTTGCTTTGGCTTTGGCGAGATTGGCGGCTTGTTGATCGACGGCGGCCTTATAGGTCTCTCGCTCGATCCGAAAGAGTAAATCACCCTTCTTGACAAGCTGGCCTTCGGTAAAATTACGTTCCTCGATAAACCCGGGAACGCGCGCCACGATGTCCACTTTATCGACCGCCACGACCCTTCCAATGAATGTCGCCGTGTCAGTTACCTGGCGACTCACGACTGACGTCACCGTGACCGAAGGAGGTGGCGCACCTTGCGATTCGACCCTGCTCACGAAGGCGACCAACGCGACCATTGCAAATGAGATCGCACAGAAGGTTGGGTAACTGCGGTCCGTCATCGCAACGTTATCCCGCACTCCAAGGTGGTGGTAATGCGCAATCGAGTCACAGAACTTGCCGACTAACCAAACCGCTGCCTGTGGTTCGTCATGCAGGTCTCATACCCTACAAATTGGTCCGGAAGCTGGGTCATGGGACTGTATTTGTCCGCCTCGATATTACACTCAAGAATTGCGGCTGGCCTCGCTGCGTCAGCCGAATGGCGGGCTTTTGCAAGTGCTGGTTTCCAGCCTGCATCGGCGAGCACACCCAGCGCAAGTGCGACTGCAAAGAATTTCCGAAAGTCACCACACCAGTGCATGTCACATCTCCCGTGGCGCGCGCGAGTGGACCGCAGCAATAATGCGCGACCTGGCCCGTGAGTCGCGGTCACTGCGTTATAAGTGTTCATTTTCGACGCGGATTTTGAGGCAGGTGAGTTGGACCAAGGCCCAATAATTTACGAGAGATTTATATGCAGGTCCATGTCCGCTGGGCCAATAGCGGACATTGCGTTACTCAAGTACGCAGTTCGCGCGGACAAACCAGGCGGCACTACAATGAGGTCGATAACGAGCGAACGCCGGCTATTGAAATAAGGATCAGCTCCGACAAGCACTGCACCAGCACGATGTTGCGCGAATGCTTTAAAGGCATTGGCGATTTTCGGCCTCGGTGCTTGTTCGCTCGACGTCGACCTTAACGCCAAGTGCGCGAGACGCCTCGTTCAAATCCTTCATTTGACTATCAAAGAAAGGATTGTTGGCGTTCAAAAGCACGCTGATCAACTCAACGTTTGTGACGAGCTCGTGTAGGAGGCCAAAACGCTTACTCTCCATCTGGTTTGTAAAGGAGCTCACTCCAGTCAGGTTGGCGCCGGGGTGATTCAACTGTGCTACCAGCCCCGATTTGATTGGATCGGCGCCTATAACGAACACGACAGGCACCGTTGATGTTGTCTTTTTTGCCGCGACCGCTCCGACTGTTGTGCCGGGAGGCAAAATAAAAAGGGCGACATTGCGCCGCCCTTTTTCGCAGATGTGTCGCGCGCCGTTACTCCGCGGCGCCGCCTTGCGCGGACCGGGGCTGGTCGCCGCCCTCGGCCCGGTGCTTGCCTTCAATGTCCTCGCCGGTGGCTTGATCCACCACCTTCATGGACAGGCGCACTTTGCCGCGCTCGTCCACGCCGAGGAGCTTTACTTTAACCTTGTCGCCTTCCTTGACGACGTCGGAGACTTTGTTCACCCGGCGCGCCGCCAGTTGGCTGATGTGCACCAGACCGTCTTTGGCGCCGAAGAAGTTCACGAAGGCGCCGAAGTCCATCACCTTAACCACAGTGCCTTCGTAGATGTGTCCGACTTCCGGATCGGAAGCGATCGACTTGATCCAGTTGATCGCCGCCTTGATCGATTCGCCGTTGGCGGAAGCGACCTTCACGGAGCCGTCGTCCTCGATGTTGATCTTGGCGCCCGTCTTTTCGACAATCTCACGGATCACCTTGCCGCCGGTGCCGATCACTTCACGGATCTTGTCGGTCGGGATCTTGAACATCTCGATGCGCGGAGCATGCTCACCAAGTTCGGCGCGCGCCGCCGTCAGGGCCTTGCCCATCTCGCCGAGAATGTGCAGGCGCCCGTCTTTCGCCTGCGCGAGCGCGACCTTCATGATCTCCTCGGTGATGCCGGCGATCTTGATGTCCATCTGCAGGGACGTCACGCCGTGGTTGGTGCCGGCCACCTTGAAGTCCATGTCGCCGAGGTGGTCTTCGTCGCCGAGAATGTCGGAAAGCACGGCATAGCGCTTATCCTCAAGAATGAGACCCATGGCGATGCCCGCCGTCGGACGCTTGAGGGGCACGCCCGCATCCATCAGTGCCAGCGATGAGCCGCACACCGTGGCCATCGACGACGAACCGTTCGACTCGGTGATCTCGGAGACGACGCGGATCGTGTAGGGGAATTCGGCCGAAGTCGGCAGCATCGGATGGATCGCACGCCAGGCGAGCTTGCCGTGACCGATTTCGCGACGGCCGGGGGAACCGATACGGCCGGTTTCGCCGACGGAGAAGGGCGGGAAGTTGTAGTGCAGCAGGAAGGTCTCTTTGTACGTTCCCTGCAGGGCGTCGATGAACTGCTCATCTTCGGCCGTGCCGAGCGTCGCGACCACCAGCGCCTGGGTCTCACCGCGCGTGAACAACGCCGAGCCATGGGTGCGCGGCAGAACGCCGACTTCCGCCACGATCGGACGGACGGTCTTGTTGTCACGGCCATCGATACGCTTGCCGGTATCGAGGATGTTCCAGCGCACGATCTTGGCTTCGAGCTCCTTGAACACCGCGGCAACGCGGAGCTTGTTGTAGTCGACATTCTCGACGCCGCCCGGGAAGAAGTGTTCCATCACTTTTTCCTTTGCGGCGTCGACCGCGACATGGCGCTCCTGCTTCGAGGGGATCGAATAGGCTGCGCGCAGGTCTTTCTCGACGAGGCCGAGAATCTCTTTCTCGAGCTTCGCATTGTCGGGGAGGGTGAGTTCGCGCGGCTCCTTCGCCGCCTTTTCCGCGAGCTTGATGATCGCCTCGATTACCGGCTGGAAATGCCGATGACCGAACATCACCGCGCCGGGCATGATGTCCTCGGACAACTCTTTCGCTCCCGATTCGACCATCAGCACCGCCTCTGTGGTGCCGGCGACGACCAGATCGAGCTGGCTTTCGACCATCTCGTCGAGCTGCGGGTTGAGCACGTACTCGTTGTTGATAAAGCCGACGCGCGCGGCGCCGACCGGACCCATGAAGGGCACTCCGGACAGTGTCAGCGCGGCAGAGGCCGCTACCATGGCGACGATGTCGGGATCGTTTTCCAGATCGTGCGACAGCGTGGTGACGATCACCTGCGTATCACAGCGCCAGCCATCCGCGAACAACGGACGGACGGGGCGGTCGATGAGGCGGGATGTCAGCGTCTCTTTTTCAGTCGGGCGGCCTTCGCGCTTGAAATAGCCGCCTGGAATGCGGCCAGCCGCGAAGAACTTCTCCTGGTAATTGACGGTCAGCGGCAGGAAGTCGACGCCTTCCTTCGGCGTCTTCGCCGCAACCACTGTGGCGACCACCGTGGTCTCGCCGTAGGTGGCGAGCACGGCTCCATCGGCCTGTCGCGCAATCCGTCCGGTCTCGAGGGTTAGCTTGCGCCCACCCCAATCGAGTTCAACTCGATGCATATCGAACATTTTGTCTTTCTCTCTTGGTTTCCGGCGAGCCTCGAAAGCCATGAGCAAGACGGCGAGAAGCTGTCGCGCGTCACCGCGTTGCGGGGGGCAACAGCGTCTGGCGATCCTGCCATGGCGTTTCGAACCTTGCCTTGTCGCAGGAGGCGATCCTTATCGGCTCCTGCCAAATCGCCGGTCGCGCCTATCGCCGCCGGCTTAACGAGCGAACGCGAATTCCGCATTCGCTGCACGAAACGCACAGAGCGTCTGCCGCCCTGCGCGGAAAAATCATCGGCGGATGCCGAGCTTCTCGATCAAATTCTTGTAGCTCGCTTCGTTGGTACGACGCAGATAATCGAGCAGCTGACGGCGCTGGCCGACAAGCTTGAGCAGCCCGCGACGAGAATGGTTGTCCTTGACGTGGGTTTTGAAATGCTCGGTGAGATTATTGATGCGCTCGGACAGGATCGCCACTTGCACTTCCGGCGACCCGGTATCTCCGGGCTTCTTGGCATACGACTTGATTACTTCGGCCTTGCGGCCGGCGGTCACCGACATCGGTCATCCTTTCTTACGCACGGCTCTGCCCAACAGGCCGGCGAGGTTAAACACACGCTTGGGGACGATTTCGCCACGATCCAGTTCGGCCAGAGCCAGCAATCGGCCTGATACCGTGACATAAACCGTGCCGCGGAAATTGGGTGCGTCCCGTCCGCGCAATAAAACGGCCTGGCCTCGCTGAAGCCTTGCCGCGTCTGCTCCGCTGACGGCCAGCGCCGGGATGTCGTCCAGCGCGGTCTCAACGGGCATCAGAGCATCCGCGAGGCTCGCCTCGCCGGACGCGGCTCTATGGCATAGAGCCTCTAATTGTTCCAGCAAAATCATGGTTTCTTCGCCAAATGGACCAACGGCGGCCCGGCGCAGTGCGCTGACATGGCCAAAACAGCCCAAAGCGCGGCCAAGATCACGGGCCAGCGAGCGCACATAGGTACCTTTCCCGCATTCGGCCTCGAGCACCGCGTGGTCAGGATCGGGGGTGTCGACCAACTCGAGACGGCCGATCTCCACAGGACGCGCAGCCAGTTCCACCGTTTCGCCGTCGCGGGCCAGGTCGTACGCGCGCTCGCCCTCGATTTTGATCGCGGAGTAACGCGGAGGCACCTGCTCGATGCACCCGGTGAAAGACGGCAGGAGCGAACGTACGGCGCCGGCCAACGGTCTGTCGTCGCTGCGCGCGATCACCCGGCCCTCGGCATCGTCGGTGTCGCGCTCTTCACCCCAGCGCACCGTGAAGCGATAGAGTTTGCGACCGTCCATGACGAAGGGAACGGTCTTGGTCCCTTCACCGAGTGCGATCGGCAAAGCACCGGACGCGAGCGGATCAAGCGTGTCGGCATGGCCTGCGCGCTTCGCCTTGCACAGGCGTTTCACGACGCTCACGGCGTGAGTCGACGTCATGCCGACCGGCTTGTCGAGAATGACCCAGCCGTGCACGTCGTACTTCTCGCGCCCCTTCTGTTTCGGACGGTCCCCGACGTCGCTGCGATAGACCGGCGCAGGTGCTTCCGCCGGTTCCCCGGCAGACGGACGAACCAGATTTTTCAAAGCTTCTTCGTTCACTCGCTGTCCTCGTTATTGTTTAAGTCGCGCTTTACGTCCGGCGAACGCAGCAGCTTGTCGATGCGCTCGGCCTCAGCGAACCGATCGTCGACACGGAATCGGATATCGGGCGCGAACCTTAGATTGATGCGATGCGCGATCTCTGAGCGCAGATATTTCTTGTGGCGCTCGAAGGCGGCCACCACGTTCTCGGCGTCGCGCCCGCCCATCGGCATCACGTAGATTGTGGCCAGGCGCAGATCCGCAGTGACCCGTACTTCGGGGATCGTAATCATGTGCGCCTCGATGACGGGATCGTGCACGTCGCCGCGGGCAAGCATGTCGGCAAGCGCGTGCCGCACGAGTTCGCCGACGCGCAGCTGGCGTTGCGAGCCTCCGGCCGTGGAGTTGCGATGATGTTTGTGTCGCATCGGCATCGCCCAAATTCGTTTGTCATGGCCGGGCCTGCCCCGGTCATCTCGGTCAGGAGGGCACGAGCCGTGCTCTCCTCATCGGGTTGCTCGGGACAAGCCCGGGCGTGACGGTGGAAATGGCGGAGAAAAAATCAGCGCGCACGCTTGAGATTTGGACTCACAGCGAGCGTTGAATCTGCTCCACCCGATAGCATTCGATTACGTCGCCTTGTCGCATGTCCTGGTAGTTCTCGAAGGCCATGCCGCATTCCATGCCGGCGCCCACTTCGCGCACGTCATCCTTGAAACGTTTGAGTTGCGAGAGCTTTCCTTCGTGGATCACGACGTTGTCGCGGATCAGCCGCACATTGGCGCCGCGCTCGACCGTTCCGTCGGTGACCTTGCAGCCGGCAATATTGCCAACTTTGGATACCTTGAAGATCTCCAGAATCTGCGCGTTGCCCAACATGGTCTCTCGCAACGTCGGCGGCAGCAGGCCGGACATGGCCTTTTTAACGTCATCAACGAGATCGTAAATGATGTTGTAATAGCGGATCTCGATACCGGCACGTTCGGCCGCCCCGCGCGCTTCCTTGTTGGCGCGCACGTTGAAGGCGATGATCGGAACGCCCGATGCCTCTGCCAGCGTAACGTCCGACTCCGAAATACCACCGACGCCCGAATGCAGTACACGTGCGGCAACTTCGTCGGTCGCGAGCTTGTCGAGTGCGCCGATGATTGCTTCGACCGAACCCTGCACGTCGGCCTTGACGACCAGCGGAAATTCCTTACGGCCCGAGGTCTTGGCCTGCGCCATCATCTGCTCAAGTGAGCCGCGCATGCCGGTCGCACGTGCCGCCATCTTTTCGCGCTTCTGCCGGGCGCGATAATCGGTCACCTCGCGGGCGCGTGCCTCATTATCGACCACGGCCAGGCGGTCGCCGGCGTCTGGCGTGCCCGAGAAGCCAAGCACTTCGACAGGGGTCGAGGGCCCGGCGATCTGCACCGGCTCACCGGTGTCAGACACCAGCGCACGCACGCGGCCCCACTCAGCCCCGGCGACGACAATGTCGCCCGGATGCAATGAACCGCGTTGGACCAGCACGGTTGCCACCGGGCCACGTCCGCGATCGAGCTTGGCCTCGATCACCGTGCCTTCGGCCGGACGATTTGGATTGGCCTTGAGGTCGAGGATTTCCGCTTGCAAGCCGAGCATCTCGAGCAGCTTATCGATATTTGTCTTCTTGGTGGCGGAGACTTCGACGTCCACCACCTCACCGCCCATCGATTCCACCTGGATCTCATGTTGCAAGAGATCGGTCCGCACACGGTCCGGTTTGGCGTCGGGTTTGTCGATCTTGTTGATGGCGACGATGATCGGAACCTTCGCCGCCTTGGCGTGATGTATGGCCTCGACCGTCTGTGGCATTACGCCGTCATCGGCGGCGACCACAAGCACGACGATATCGGTGACCTTGGCACCGCGAGCGCGCATTGCCGTGAAGGCGGCATGGCCGGGCGTGTCGATGAAGGTAATCTTGGCGCCCGACGGCGCGGTGACCTGATAGGCGCCGATATGCTGGGTGATGCCGCCGGCTTCCCCCGCCGCGACCTCGGAAGATCGGATGGCGTCGAGCAGCGAAGTCTTGCCGTGGTCGACGTGTCCCATCACGGTGACGACCGGCGCACGCGGCACAAGCTGAGCAGGATCGTCCGCGATATCGAACAATCCTTCTTCGACGTCGGCCTCGGCCACGCGACGGACGCTGTGGCCCATTTCCTCGGCGATGAGTTGGGCAGTATCGGCATCGATGACGTCGTTGATCGTTGCCATCTGGCCTTGCTTCATCAGCAGGCGGATCACGTCGACTCCGCGTTCGGACATGCGGTTGGCGAGGTCCTGGATGCTGATCGCTTCGGGTATCGTGACTTCGCGCACCAACTTTTCCTTCGGCTCGGCTGACGCGGCCCCTTTAAGGCGTTGTGTGCGGCGGCGGAACGAGGCAACCGAACGTTCTCGTACATCGTCGGCGTTCAAAGCATTGATGACGGTGAGGCGTCCGCGCTGCTTCTGCTCGCCGCCACGGGGTGCCGGACGCGGCGCTGCGGCAGGACGGCTGGTGCCGCCACGACGGCTGCGCGGCGCTTCTTCTTCGTCTGCTTCGAGCGCGAGACGGGCTGCCGGGCCGGGACGCGTGGTGTCTTCCGCGCCGAAACGCTTTTTGGCGACTTCACCGGCCTTGCGCTTTGTTTCCTCGTCGTGCTTACGGCGCTCTTCTTCGCCACGCTTGCGCGTTTCGGCGGCTTCGCGCTCGGTCCGGTCGACTGCCTCACGACTTGCGCGGCGGCGTGCTTCTTCCTCGGCAATCTTGCGCTCTTCCGCCTCGCGGACCCGCGAATCGGCGAGGGCGTGCGCACGGGCGGTGCGCTCTTCCTCGGTCAGCGTCCGCAGCACGACGCCGGAGGGCTTCGGTTTGACAGCGTCCGATTGCGCGAGACCGGCACTTGAAGCTGGCGCGGCCTTTCTACCGGTGCCGGCAGGGGCCTTCTTTGCCTCGACTGGGGGCGCGGCTTCTACCTTTGCTTCGCCCGGCCCGCCGACGACGCGACGTTTGACCTTTTCGACCACGACCTGCTTGCTGCGGCCATGGCTGAAGCTCTGGCGCACGACGCCGGTCTCGGTGCGTGGCTTGAGTGTCAGCGTCTTGCCAGAGACGCTGAGCTTCTTCTCGCCGGGGTTCTTGGTCTCGCTCATTCCGTACTGTGTCCTTATGCGCCGCCTGTCGGCGCATGCGCGCTAACTGTTTCTGACGAAAGGCCGGCCCGGAAATACGTCAAACGCGCAACGCGCGTAAGAAAAGTCTCGCTTCCCGGCCCGGCAAGCAGGGCTGCATGTACCACATTTGGTCGGTTCAATGCCAAATCCAATTGGCGACCGGAAAATACATCGATCACCATGATTTTCGACGATTTTCCGGTTGTCTGGCGCTGCAGGGCGGCGTCCAGCTTGCGCTTGCCGTCGTCTCCCGCGTCGGCGGCGTGAATTAACGCCAGAATATCGTCCCGGCCGACGGCCGCCTCGACCCGGGTAAAGCCGCTGATCACGGCGCCGGCCTTCCCGGCAATCGCCAATGCGTCGATCGCCGCACGTTCAATCAACTCATCCGTCCGTGCCGCGAGATCCCCGGCTGTCCGCACGTCCCGTTTGAAACCACGGGCGAAAACGTTGCGCTTGGCGGCGTCTTCGATCGCTGCGCGGGATGCCGTGATCCAGATGCCGCGTCCGGGCAGTTTGCGTTTGACGTCAGGTACCACCTCGCCCGTGGGATCGAGCACGAAGCGGATCATCTCCGAGACCGGCTTAGGCTCGCGGGTGAGCGCGCAGGTTCGTTCCGTCCCCAGGGCGACGCTGGTCGCCCCGCGATCGAGTTCGCTGTTCTGCGCAACTGCCAACATCACTGCTACCGTTTTCCCTTATGCCTGAGGCTGCGTGGCTTCCTCGGGGGCTGGGACCGCAGGTGGCGCGAGCTCCGCCTCTGTAACCCAGCCGGCCTTGAGGCGCGCCTGCATGATCATGGCCTCTGCCTCCTCGCGCGAAACGTCGAAGCCTTCAAGGAAGCCCGGCTCATGCTTCGTCTCGCCATCCTTGCGCTCGGTCCATCCGATCAGATCGTCGGTCGCGCAGCCGGCGAGATCTTCGACGGTTTTCACGCCGTTCTCGCCCAAGGCGACCATGATCTTGGTGGTGACGCCGGGCACATCCTTCATGGCGTCTTCCACGCCGAGCTCCTTGCGCTTGGTATCGAGCTCGGCTTCCTGCGCCGCGATGTATTCCTGCGCACGCTCCTGAAGTTCGCGTGCAGTGTCTTCATCGAAGCCCTCGATGGACGCAATTTCCTTCTGATCGACCAGCGCGAGCTCTTCGATCGAACCGAAGCCTTCCGAAGCCAGCAGCTGGCCAACCACCTCGTCGAGGTTGAGCGCCTCGACGAAGACCTTGGTGCGGTTCTCGAACTCGGCCTGACGGCGTTCGGATTCTTCCTGCTCGGTCAGGATGTCGATGTCCCACCCGGTGAGCTGGGAGGCAAGACGCACGTTCTGGCCGCGCCGGCCGATGGCTAGCGACAGTTGCTGATCCGGCACGACGACCTCGATGCGCTCCTTGTCTTCATCGAGCACGACCTTCGCCACTTCCGCCGGGGCCAGAGCATTCACTACAAACGTGGCGATATCGGGTGACCACGGAATGATGTCGATCTTCTCGCCCTGTAATTCATTCACTACTGCCTGCACGCGCGAACCGCGCATGCCGACGCAGGCGCCGACCGGATCGACCGAGGAATCACGCGAAATAACGGCGATCTTGGCGCGCGAGCCCGGATCGCGGGCCACTGCCTTGACCTCGACGATGCCATCGTAGATTTCCGGCACTTCCTGCGCGAACAGCTTGGAGGTGAATTGTGGGTGCGTGCGCGACAGGAAAATCTGCGGGCCGCGCGGTTCGCGTCGCACATCGTAGATGTAGGCGCGGATACGGTCGCCGTTGCGGAACACCTCGCGCGGCAGCAATTCGTCGCGGCGCACGATCGCCTCGCCGCGGCCGAGATCGACCACGACGTTGCCGTATTCGACACGCTTGACGATGCCGTTGACGATATCGCCGATGCGATCCTTGTACTCGGCGTATTGCCGGTCGCGCTCGGCCTCACGCACCTTCTGCACGATCACCTGTTTTGCCGACTGTGCGGCGATGCGGCCATATTCGAGCGGTGGCAGGGGATCGGCGATCGTATCGCCGACCTGCGCGGCCGGATGGCGCTTGCGCGCCTCTTCGAGCGTGATCTGGTTTGACGGGTTCTCGACGGCCTCGACCACCAGCATATGGCGAGTCAGGCGCAGATCACCGGTCTTGGGCTCGATCTCCGCGTGCACGTCGGTTTCGGCGCCGTAGCGTGAACGCGCGGCCTTGGCGATGGCGTCTTCCATTGCCGCGATGACGATGCCGCGGTCGATTGCCTTTTCACGGGCGACGGCGTCTGCAATCTGCAATAGCTCGAGCCTGTTGGCACTGACAGCCATAGCTCACTCTCCTCCTTTGGCGGCAGGCCTATGCGGCCGATGCCGTGATTGTCGCTCTTCGCGTCTTGTTTCTTTTCGCGCCTCGCGCGCTTCGCGCTTGGCGGATTTCTCGCGCCGCAAAGCTTCGGTCACCAGTTCATCGGTGAGCACCAGCTTGGCCTCGCTCATCTCTTCAATCGGAATCAGAATCTCGATCTCTTCGCCTTCAGCCGCGTCGTCGCGCCGGATGCGCGCGTTCTCGCCCTCGGTTCCGGCAAGGACGCCGCGAAAGCGCTTGCGGCCCTGAATCGGCATGGATGTCTCGACCTTCGCGACGTGGCCGGTGTAGCGCGCGAAATCAGATTTGCGCACCAGCGGGCGATCGATTCCTGGCGAGGAAATTTCCAGCCGATAGGCGCGTTCGATCGGATCGGCGACATCAAGCACCGGCGAGAGCGCGCGCGACACGGCCTCGCAATCCTCGACGGTCATGGTTCCATCCGGGCGCTCCGCCATGATCTGGACGGTGCAGCCTTCCGCGCCCGAGACCCGAACCCGGACGAGCCGGTAGCCCAGTTGCTCGATGACCGGCTCGACAATCGTTGCAACGCGCGCCGGCAACCCCGGCTCGACGATAAGCCGTGGTTCACTTGAAGCGGCGTAGGCCGCGTCGGTCTGCAGCGTGTCGCTCTCGGCCATTCGGTAACAAAAAAGAGCGGGCCCCGCGGGACCCACTCTCAAAACCCGTTCGGTTATGAGGGTGTCTTAAGTAACGCTGGAAATATAGCGATTTCATGGGTCCTTGCAAGAGCGGGACCTGCATTAACGGCTAACCCTTCCTTCAGAATCTGCACTTAAATTTGCGTAAAACTGGCGGTATGGGCCGGATTTTACCGTGTTTTGCAGGTTTCGTATGAGTGTTCCCGCCTCGCTTCTTCCCGAGCTGGAAGACGTCGTTCAGCACGGTTCGGCGGAAAAGCGCGCGGAGACGTTGCGCCGCATTACCGCGCTTTTTCTCGAGGGCGCCCCAAGCTTCCACGCGGAACACATCGCCCTGTTTGATGACGTCATCGGCTGCCTGATGGCCGAAATCGAGACCAAGCCGCTGGCCGAACTTGCACGCCGCATCGCGCCAGTCGTCAACGCGCCGGCCGGCGTCGTCAGCGCGCTTGCTAAAAACGACGACATCGCGGTCGCCGGTCCGATCCTCAAGCAGGCGAGCATCGCCGATCGCGACCTCATGTACATCGCCGAGAACAAAAGCCAGGCGCATCTGCTGGCGATGTCGACGCGTCAACGCATCAGCGAAGCGCTCTCCGACATTCTTGTCGCGCGCGGTGACCGCGAGGTTGCGCGTTCGATCGCCAATAACCGGCATGCGCAATTGTCGGACAATGCATTCGCGACGCTGGTGAAGCGCGCCGAAGAGGACAGTGTGCTGGCGGAGAAGATCGGCATGCGCACCGACATTCCGCCGCAGCTGTTTCGTCAGCTCCTGATGCGTGCGAGTGAGGTCGTGCAGAAGCATCTGCTCGACAAAGCCAAGCCCGAGACCCAGACCAAGATCAGGCGCGTGCTTGCGCAGGTCACCGACGAGGTGGCGGCGAAGGCCGCGCCGCGCAACTATGCCGCCGCGCTTGCCGCCGTCCGCGCGCTGCACAGCCAACACAAGCTCAAGGAAACCGATATCGCGGAATTCGCCAAGTCCGGAAAATACGAGGAGACGATTGCCGCTCTGTCAATCCTGTGCGCAGTCCCCATCGAGGTTGTCGACCGGCTCATGAACGGCGAGCGCGTCGATCCGGTTCTCATTCTTGCGCGCGCGACCGGATTCGGCTGGTCGATCGTGAAGGCGATCCTCAACGCGCGTCCGGGCTCGAAGTCATCGCCGCACACGTTCGATGTCGCACGCGACAATTTCGAACGGCTGACGGTAGCCACCGCGCAACGCGTGGTCCGCTTCTGGCACGTCCGGCAAGGTACGGGCGACTAGTCAATCCGACGGAAATTGAAATACGCTGGGCGTCGCCCTTCGCGTTTGGCTTTTGCTTCGTAGCGCGTGCCGGCAAAGTCCGCCCAGGGGTTGCGCCAGTCGTCGGCGCATTCGGCGGTCCAGACAAAATCCGCCGATCGAGAAACCCGCGCGAGCGCATAAGCAGCGTAGTCGGCGATGTCGGTCGCAAAACGCAGTTCGCCTCCCGTTTTCAGGATGCGTGCGAGACGACGCAGGTTGTCGTCCTGGATAAAGCGCCGTTTCCAGTGCCGCCGCTTCGGCCAAGGATCGGGATAAAGCAGATCGATCCGCGAAAACGATGCGTCGGGCAGCCATTCCAGCAGTTCGCTGGCGTCGCCGAAATGCAGGCGGATATTCGTCAGCGTGTGCTCGTCGATCGCAACGAGCGCCTTGGCCACCGCATTAACGAAAGCGTCGGTGGCAATGAACCCGATCCGCGGGTTTGCCTGCGCCTGCGCGATCAGATGCTCGGCGCCGCCGAAGCCGATCTCGAGCCGCAGCGCATCGACCGGCGCGGCAAGAAGCGCGCGCAGATCGGCAGGAGCAGGTCGGTTCAGGTCGAGCGCCAGTCGCGGCAGCAACGTGTCGAAAAGCGCGACCTGACGCGGCTTGAGCGAATGACCTTTACGACGCCCGAAAAAAGCGCGTTTCGCTCCGTCCTTGTCATCACCGTGCCGGCGTATGACGCGATCCGGTGACTGCGATTGATGTGGCACTTTCTCGTCCCAAAAGCGGGATCGCCCGGGAGAAAACCCCGCGATCCCAACTTAGTGCTTCGTCGCCGCTGATGGAACGGGGCGGGCGGATCCGTCCGGCTGCCCTTACTTCACCGCGCTTCTGATCGCGGATGCGAGGTCGGTCTTTTCCCAGGAGAAGCCGCCGTCTTTCTCGGGCGCGCGGCCGAAATGACCGTAGGCCGCGGTGCGCTTATAGATCGGCCGGTTGAGCTTGAGCGTGCGGCGGATATTGGTCGGGGTGAGGCGGAACAGCTCGGGCAAAATTTTCTCGAGCTTCTTCTCTTCCACCTTGCCGGTGCCGTGCGTATCGACCAACAGCGACATCGGGTCAGCCACGCCGATCGCATAGGCGACCTGGATGGTGCACCGTTCGGCAACGCCGGCAGCGACCACGTTCTTTGCGAGATAGCGCGCGGCGTAAGCGGCCGAGCGATCGACTTTCGTGGGATCCTTGCCGGAGAAGGCGCCGCCGCCATGCGGCGCGTAGCCGCCGTAGGTGTCGACGATGATTTTGCGGCCGGTGAGACCGCAGTCTCCATCCGGTCCGCCGATCACGAAATTGCCGGTCGGGTTGACCAGGAAGTCGGAGGGCTTCTGCGGCATCCAACCTTTCGGCAAAGCCGATTCGACCGCGTCGGTGATCATCTCCTTGACGAGGCCGGGCGTATATTTCTTGCCGTTGCGGCTCTCCGCATTGTGCTGCGTGGAGACGACGACCTTCGTGCAACCGACCGGCTTGCCGTCGACGTAACGGATCGTGACCTGACTCTTGGAGTCGGGTTGCAGATCGTACAGCTGGCCCGAGCGGCGCTTCTCGGACAGCACCTTCAGGATCTTGTGCGCGAAGTAGATCGGCGCCGGCATGAACGAGTTCTTCTCATAGACTTCGCTCTCGGTGCAGGCGAAACCGAACATCATGCCCTGGTCGCCGGCGCCTTCTTCCTCGCCGCCTTTTTTCTTCTTGGCGTTCACGCCCATGGCTATGTCGGGCGACTGGCCGTGCAACAAAACGTCGACGTCGGCACCGTAATATGAGAATCCGTCCTGGTCGTAGCCGATGTCCCGGACGACATCGCGCGCGATCTTCGTGATCAGCTCGCGGTCGACCACCGCCTTGTCGCCGTGCTTGCGGAACAGCGGCGCCTGACCGCGGCCTTCGCCGGCGATGACGATTTTGTTGGTGGTGGCGAGCGTTTCGCAGCCGAGCCGCGTGTTGACGAGACTGTCGTCAGCGATGCCGAGCTTGATGTCATTTTCCAGAAAGGCATCGAGCACCGCGTCGGAAATCTGGTCGCAAACCTTGTCGGGATGACCTTCCGAAACGGACTCGCTGGTAAATAGAAAATTGGTGTGAGCCACCGCCGCAACTCCTCGCGTGGCGCAGCTGTGTGCGGCGCCGTGTGATCCGGAGGTTTCTTGCAGTGACGGGGAACGAGGTCAAGATGCGGGCAACGGTGGGCAGAATTCGACCGATTTGATGGGATTTGACCCTCGAAATCAGTCGATACCCGCGATCTGTTCGACAAGATCCACGATGCGGCGGCGCAGCTTGTTGCTTTTGATGCGCATAAACGCCTTGGTGAGCGAAAGGCCATCCGAGGTGGCCAGAAAATCGGCGACATAGGCCGGCGAGGGGGCTTCACTCATGCCGCCATGACCTGCCGACTGCGGCGCGCCCTCGAAGAAAAACGAAACCGGCACCTGCAGAATGTGGGCGATCTGTTGCAGGCGACTGGCGCCGATACGGTTGGTTCCCTTCTCGTATTTCTGGACCTGCTGGAACGTAAGGCCGAGGGCATCACCGAGCTTTTCCTGGCTCATGCTCAGCATCATCCGACGCATGCGCACGCGCGAACCGACGTGCTTGTCGATCGGATTGGGTGCCTTCTTGGCCATAGAGTTCTCCTGAGCCCCAATTTTACGCGTAGTTGTCACAAGTGAATGCGCGAAAGCAATGCGCGAAGTCTCTGTAATCGGGAAATTGAGTGTAAATAAGCTGTCGATTTTCGCAGTTTTCCCATGATGAGAAAGTAATAGGCGCATGTAGAACGATGCGCGTGCAGATTGCTCAAAGCGCGCAGCAACTTTCATATTGTATTGTTTGACTGCGCAATCTATGCGCGAAGTCTGCGTCGACCGACGATGATGACGCTGCCTGCGAGCACGAGAATCACCAAATAACTGCCGTAGCGCGAATAGATCGTCGGCTCGATCGCGACCGGGAGACGCGAATCAAGCACACCTTCGATGCCGAGCGGCAGCGCGCCGATGATTCGTCCGACGGGATCGATGACCGCGGAAATTCCCGTGTTCGCTGCGCGCACCAGCGGCAGTCCTTCGGCGATGGCGAGAACGCGCGCTTGCTGGAAATGCTGGAACGGTCCGGAACTGATGCCGAACCAGCCATCATTCGTCACGTTGACGAGCCAGCCTGGTCGCTCGCCCGGCGGCACTGCTGCGCCGGGGAAGATGGCTTCGTAACAGATCAACGGCAGCATTTTCGGCGCAGCACCGACATCCATTGCGCGGCGGCGATCGCCGGAGAGAAATCCGCCCACGACTTTGGTGAGCTGCATCAACCCGATCCGTTCGAGCAACCGCTGGAACGGCAAGTACTCGCCGAAGGGAACCAGGTGCACCTTATCGTAGATGCCGCGGATCGAACCGTCGGCGTCGATCACATAGATCGAGTTGTAGGCCTGCGGATTGCTCGCGCTTGCATCGTCCGGCGCGCGTACCGCACCGACAATCAGTTTGGTTGACGGCTTCAGCAAGGCCGCAATCTGCGCCAGTGCGTCCGGCTCGCGCGTGAGAAAGAACGGGAACGCCGCTTCCGGCCAGATCAGATGCGTGAAGTCGCGCGCACCATTCGATTGCGGACCCGTTGTGCGGTCAGACAGGCGCAAATAGCGGTCCATCACCTGCGCTTTGGCGGAATAGTTGAACTTATCGTCCTGCGGTAGATTTGGCTGCATGATGCGCAGCCTTACATTGTTCACGAACTCGGTCGGGTGCGACCAGAGTCGCACCGCGCCATAACCGATAAGCGCGAGCAGGATCACCACGCCTATCAAAAAAGGACGGCGCGGGTGTCGCTTATCAACCTTGTCGTCGTTGAGCACCGCTGGCGTCGCGCAGATGGCGAGGCAGAGAAATGTCAACATCCAGATACCGACCAGTGAAACGCTCTGCGCAAGCACAAGCGGCTGGGTGAGCGCGTAGCCGAAGGTATTCCAGGGAAATCCGCTGAGCAGGTGACCGCGCAACCACTCGGCCGCGGTCATTGCGGCGGCGAAGGCCAGCAGACGTTCCGGTCCGCGCACCCACATCAGGCGAGCAACGCCAAGACCGAGTGCCGTGTAGAGCGCGAGGCAGGCTGGAAGTCCCGCGACCGCGATCGGCAGGAGCCATCCGAATGTCTTCACGTCGACCAGGAAGGCGTAGCCGATCCAGTAAAGCCCGGCGAGGAAATATCCGAAACCGAAACACCAACCCGCAAGCGCAGCATTCAACGGCCCGCTCAGGCGCCCCGCCGCTGAACCGTCGACAAGCCAGATCAGTATCGGAAAAGTCACGAATAGGATCGGCCAGGCATTGATCGGTGCTATCGCAAGTGCAGACACGGCGCCGGCAAGGAATGCGATCATTGCGCGCCGCCAGCCGGCGGCGAGGATCACAGTGTGGGCGAGGCGGGTGATCGTCACGATCGCGGCGCACCTGCTGCGGGGTTCGTGTCCTTGGACGTGGACGCATCGTCAGTACTTGGGACAGGCGGCGAAGTTCCGCCCGTCACCGTGTCCGCTTCCCGCCGTCTCGGTTCGCGCGGCCGCTCGCGGCGTTCTTTTAGTCGCGTGATACGCACACGTTTGACGCGACGCGGATCGGCATCGAGAACTTCGAACTCGAACAGGCCAGGTCCCGGAACGATCTCGCCGCGGACCGGCAGGCGCCCGGCGCGCGTCACCAGGTAGCCGCCGATCGTGTCGACTTCTTCGGCGGCATCGCCGGCATCGAAGTCGTTGCCGACAGTGCCGACAACGTCCTCTATCGTGGCGCGCGCGTCGGCGACATATGAACCGTCCGGCTGCTGCGTTATCGCCAGCGTTTCATCCTCATCGTGCTCGTCGGCGATCTCGCCGACGATCTGCTCGACGATGTCCTCGATCGAAGCGAGACCGTCCGTGCCTCCGTATTCGTCGACCACCAGCGCCAGATGGATGCGCGTGGCCTGCATGCGCGCCAAAAGATCGATCACGCGCATTGAGGGCGGTACGAACAGGATCTCGCGCACGATCTTGGTGGCGGACAAAGGCATGGCGAGATTGACGGCCTTGAGATCGAGGCCCGCAGGCAGCGGTTTCTTGCGCTTGGCGTTCTTTTCCGGATCGACCGCGGCGCGCGCCGTCATGAAAGCGATGAGGTCGCGGATGTGCACCATGCCCACGGGATCGTCGAGCGTGTCGTTGTAGACAACAAGCCTGGAATGCGAGGCGCCTTCGAAAACGCGGACCAGTTCGCCGATGTTGATGTCCTGCTGGACTGCAACGATATCCGCGCGTGGAATCATGACATCGCCCACCCGCCGTTCGCGCAACCCGAGAATGTTCTTGAGCATCCGGCTTTCTTCCGGCGAGAAGCCGGACTCACCGGGGCTCATGACATCGAGGATGTCCTTGAGGTCGGCACGCACCGTACTTGGCTTCCAGCCGAACAATACGCGCACAGTGCGCATAAACCAGCTTCCGCCACCTTCTGGTGCGGGGGGCACCGGTACCGGAAGATTGCGCGGCTCGAATGGTGCGCCGCCCGAACTCGAACTGGATGGATTGCTGTCAGGCATGGCGGTCACGCGTTATCGGATTCCCGCGCGACATACGGATCGGGCATGTTTAGGCGCATCATAATGCTGCTTTCGAGTCCTTCCATCTCTTCGGCTCGCGCGTCGGTCTCGTGGTCGAAGCCGATGAGGTGAAGAAAACCGTGCACTGCGAGATGTGCAAGATGGTAAAGGAAGTCCCGGCTTTCATCCCTCGCTTCCCGTTCGAGCGTCTCATAGGCAATGACGATGTCGCCAAGCAGTTTCTCGCCTTGACTCGCACGATGACTGGAAGCCGGGAACGACAGAACATTGGTCGGCTTGTCAATTCCGCGCCAATCGCGATTAAGTTTGGCGATCTCCGAATCGTCGGTGAGCAAGATACTCACTTCACCGCCCTCTGTTGAGAGCGTGCCCGCGGCCGCATCGACTGCCTCGCGTACCGTCTGCGACGCCAGCGGCTGCGCGTTCCACAGCGGTGATTGCATCTGAATATCGATGTGCGGCGGGGATGTACGCCGCTCCGGCGCTTGCCTCATCCCTTCGCCTCGCGTGCTGGCGTCCAGCGGTCATAGGCCTCGACGATGCGCGCCACCAATTCGTGGCGGATCACGTCTTCATGGGTGAACGCAACGTGGCCCACCCCCTCGATGCCAGCGAGCAGCTTCACCGCCTCGGCAAGTCCCGAGGTCTGGCCGTGCGGCAGGTCGACCTGGCTGGGATCGCCGGTGACGATCATGCGGCTATTCTCGCCAAGCCGCGTGAGAAACATTTTCATCTGCATCGAGGTCGTGTTCTGCGCTTCATCGAGGATGATCGCCGCATTCGAAAGCGTGCGGCCGCGCATGAATGCAAGCGGCGCGATTTCGATTTCACCGGCCTGCAACGCGCGCTCCACGATGCGTGCATCCATCAGGTCATAGAGCGCGTCGTAGATCGGACGCAGATAGGGATCGACTTTCTCCCGCATGTCCCCCGGAAGGAATCCGAGCCGCTCGCCCGCTTCGACGGCGGGGCGCGACAGGATGATGCGATCGACTTCCTTGCGCTCGAACATCTGCACGGCCTGCGCAACCGCGAGCCATGTCTTGCCCGTGCCGGCAGGACCCGTGCCGAAAATCAGCGAGTGACGCTTCAGCGCACGAATATACGCGTCCTGCGCCGCGGTGCGAGCACGCACCGGGCGCTTACGCAGATTGATTTCCTCAAAAGTTGGGCGTGCGGCGGAAGGGTCGTAGTCGAAGAGCGACCCCTGCGCAATCGCCTGGCGGATGGCGCCCTCGACGTCGCCCTGACTGAGATCGTGGCCGCGCTTGAGTTGTTCGTAGAGACCTTCGAGCACCCGGCGCGCCTGTTCACACGCGCCGCGCGAACCTTCCACGGTCACGTGATTGCCGCGCTGTTCGGCGACAACACCGAGGCGGCGTTCGATCAGCGCCAGGTTCTGTCCGTATTGTCCGAACAGCACCGAAGCCAGTTTGTTGTCCTCGAACGCGAGTACAATCTGTGCGGTTGCCGTTTCGTCGGAAGCGGCCGCAGGCGGGATCACGGAATCCGTCGTGCGCAAGGGTGTTTCAAGCTCCTGTCACGGCAAAAGCGCGCGCACGATTCTCGTCTGCCAAAGTAGCGAAAAGACTGTTGCTGCCGACCTCGGTCACGGTCACGCGCCTGACCGAACCGATCAGCTTGGCCGGCGCCATGACCTGGACCGCCTGCAGATAAGGCGAGCGCCCGACAAGTTGTCCGGGCAGCCTGCCGGGCTTTTCAAGCAGGACGTCCATTTCGCGACCAGCAAAGCCGGCATTGAATGCGCGCTGACGACGCGTGATCACGGCCTGCAGGCGCTGAAGACGTTCGGCTTTCTCTTTCTGCGGTACCTGATCGTCCATGTCGGCTGCCGGGGTGCCGGGCCGTGCCGAATACATAAATGAATACGCGCCGGCGAAGCCGACATCATCGATCAGCGACAGCGTCTCACAAAAATCTGCTTCCGTTTCTCCGGGAAAACCGACGATGAAGTCAGACGTGAACGCAAGGTCGTTGCGGGCCGCGCGCAGACGCTCGATCACCTGCAAGTAGTCTCGCCGCGTATGCTTGCGGTTCATTACCTCTAGAATACGGTCGGATCCAGACTGCACGGGCAAATGCACATAGGGCATCAATTCTGGCAACTCCGTATGGGCAGCAATCAGATCGTCGTCCATGTCGCGCGGATGGCTCGTGGTGTAACGCAGCCGAAGAATGTCCGGCACGCTAGACAGCCGACGAAGCAGTTTTCCCAAGGACGCGGTCGTGCCATCCACGTCGAGCCCGTGATAGGCGTTCACGTTCTGCCCGATCAGCGTCACCTCGCGGACGCCGGCATCAGCCAGGCGTTCGACTTCGGCAACGATTTTTTCCACCGGCCGCGAAATTTCGACGCCACGCGTGTAAGGCACGACACAGAACGTGCAGAACTTGTCACACCCTTCCTGCACGGTGACGAACGCCGAAATACCGCGTTTGGCGATGGCCTCGCGCTTCGGCCCGGCCAGAGCTTCGAACTTGTCCTCGACCGGAAATTCAGTGTCGACAACCTTATCGCCACGCCGCGCACGCGAGATCATCTCCGGCAGGCGGTGGTAGTTCTGCGAACCGACGACAAGATCGACGGCGCCCGCGCGGCGGATGATCTCCTTGCCCTCGGCCTGTGCCACGCAGCCGGCGACCGCAATCATCAAGCGGCGCCCGTCGCGCCCCGCAGCTTCCTTCATCTCGCGGATGCGGCCGATCTCGGAATAGACCTTCTCAACGGCCTTTTCCCGGATATGACAGGTGTTCAGGATCACGAGATCGGCGTCCTCGGGACGTGCGGTCTCGGCGAACCCCTCGGGTGCCAACGTGTCCGCCATACGATGCGAATCGTAGACGTTCATCTGGCAGCCAAAGGACTTGATGTGGACTTTGCGGGGTTTGTTCATGCCATTTTCGGTTGCGGTCCAATCTAGCCTGTCATGGCCGGATTTGTCCCGCGAGACCATATATTTGATTTTACAACGAATTTAAGACCGGTTCGTCGACTGCCAACAAGAATGCCGTTAGGACGCGGACTCAACAGGGGTTGGCCGCCCGCGCAAGGCGGTCACGAGAAGCTCTCGCACGGTTCCTTCCAGCCGTTTGCTCATCGCTTTGCGGTCAATGTCGCGATCGGCAGGAACGGGGTCGCCGTAAGTGACAAGCGCGTCGACTGCACCCCGCTCGATGAACGCCTTGATGTGCGGCATGAAATCGAGATCGCCATACCAGGCAACCAGGGGCCGATGCTGGCGTCCCATCGGAAGGCCATGCTGCCCGACGTATGTCATGGCCATCGGTTGCATCAAAATACTTCCGCTGCCGCTTTGGTCCTCGATCGCACCGAGCAACGCGGAGCGGAATGGCAGGACGCGGTTGCCGTCGCTCGATGTGCCTTCGGCGAAGAGCACGACGGAAGTCCCTGAAGCGACGCGTTTGGCGATTTCGCTCACTGCGTCGCCGGTCTGGTGACGACGTCCGCGGTCGACGAAAACCGTACGCTGCATTTTTGCGGTTACCCCGACAAGCGGCCAGCTCGCGACCTCGCGCTTGGCGACAAAGGCGACCGGCGTAATCGAACCGATGACTACGATGTCGACCCACGACACGTGGTTTGAGACGAACAGCACGGCGCGATCGCGTACTGGATTGCCGACGACGCGTACGCGGATGCGCAACAGGGCGCAGAGCACACGATAGTAATTCGATGCGATAAAGCCCCAGCCGGGCAGATTGAGTTTCTCGAGCAGCCACTGCGCCGAGATCAGGATCGGCGTCACCGTGAAAAAGAAGATGCCGATGAAAAGCGCGCGCGGCATCAGCGCTTGGTCTTGTCGTCGCTCAGTGGCACGGCGTAAAGCTCGAGCCGGTGATCGACAAGCCTGTAGCCGAGCTTTCGCGCGACCTCCGCCTGCAGTCGCTCGATTTCCTCCGACTGAAATTCGATCACTTCGCCATTGCGCAAATTGATCAAATGGTCGTGGTGGATATCCGGACTCGTTTCGTAACGCGCGCGGCCGTCGCGGAAATCGTGCCGCTCGATGATCCCGGCATCTTCGAATAGGCGCATGGTGCGATATACGGTCGAGATCGAGATGCGATCGTCGACCTTGACGCACCGACGGTACAGCTCTTCGACATCGGGATGGTCGTCCGAGTCCGCCAGCACGCGGGCGATCACACGCCGCTGCTCGGTCATGCGCATGCCCTTGGCCGCGCAGAGCGACTCGATGTTTTTCCTCTCGGCGATATTTCTGCCTGCGGTCACGGCGAATCCCGGATGTCTGTATGGCTCGGCATCGCCGGCTTGCCTATCATATTGACCGTGTTGGGCATGTGTCCATCAGGCCGTCATAAAAGATCGCGTCGTAGCACCAGAGCGGCCGCGGCTTTTCCCCCCGTCCCAGGATAGTAATTGGGGCGTCGCGACATTTCGCGGAAGCCGGCACGGTGGTAAAGCCGGAGCGCCGGGTCGTTGTACTCGTCGACTTCCAGAAATACGGTGCGCCCGCCGAGGCCGGCGAGCCGACGCAGGTGCAAATCGAGCATCCGGCGCGCAACGCCCCGGCCGCGCTCACGTTCGGCGACCGCGACCGACAGGATCTCCGCTTCGTCCTCGACGAGCCGCGACATGATAAACCCGGCAAGTCTCGTGCCGCTCATCGCGCGGTGCGTGAGCACATGACGATCGCTCAGCAGGCCTTCGACCTCCTGTTCGTTCCAGCCGCGTCGGAACGAGGCGGCATGCAACGCCGCCATCGCGGAGGAATCGCGCGCGCCGGCTTCCGACAGCGCCGGCTCACGGCGCGAAAAAAGGTTGCCAAGAAAACCGATCATCGACGCGCCAGCTGCACGGCATCCTGTGGATGCGCATCTGCCGCGCGCAGGTAGAGGGGCTTTGGTGCAGTGTCCGTGTCGGTTGCAGCGGCGCCGAGGCGCGCGACCCAGTCGATGCGTGGAGCCGTGCGCTGCTCGACGGCGCTTGGTGCTCGTTCGCTGGCGGGCCATGCGGCCGCGAGCTTGCCGGCCGCAGTGCCGACGATGCGTGGCGCGCCTGTCGTCGAGACGCGCAACGCCTCGCGCAACGGCGTCACGCGCGGCGCAACGACAGACCGGCCGCCCGGCCCGAAGACCTGCAGATAGACGTGATCGTGGCGCGCATCGATGGCCGCGACCACGGGAAGAGAATCGTCGGCCGCGATGAATGGCGCGGCAAAGGCAGCGAGCGTCGATAGACCGACGGCCGGCTTACCTGTAGCGAGAGCGATTCCGCGCGCCGCCGCGATCCCGACACGCAGCCCCGTGAAACTGCCGGGTCCGGTGGTCACCGCGATACGGTCAAGATCGGGGAAGTCGAGCCCTGCGCTCTGCAGTATTCGGGCGATGAGCGGCATCAATGCCTCGGCATGCCCGCGCTGCATAGGCAATGATTCCTGCACGCGCAGATCAGCGCGCGCCGTATCGAGCACGGCGACAGAACAGGCTTCGAGCGCGGTATCGATGGCCAGAACGCGCATGCCCCAATTGTAGCACTAAATTTCGTCGCGACCGGCCCGGTGCCGGCCCTCCGCGCCTTTTGCCGCGCAGTGCAACGCGGAATCGGCGACTACATTGGACGGACTTCGATCACGTCAGGAACGAAGTGGCGCAGCAGGTTCTGGATCCCGTGCTGGAGGGTCGCGGTCGACGACGGGCAGCCCGAGCAGGCGCCCTTCATGTTGAGATACACAATGCCTTCCTTGTAGCCACGGAAGGTGATGTCGCCTCCGTCACCGGCGACGGCTGGACGCACGCGTGTCTCGATCAAATCCTTGATGGCCGCGACGGTCTCCGCATCCTTGGCGTCGAAAAATTCCTCGGCCTCGGCCTTCGACGGTTTTGCGTCCGCGGTCAACAGCGGCGCACCGGACATATAGTGCTCCATGATGGCGCCGAGGATCGCCGGTTTCATCTGCTGCCAGTCGCCGTCGGTCTTGGTCACTGAAATGAAATCCGAACCGAAGAAAACGCCGCCGACGTTCGGGATGTTGAAGAGGCGTGCGGCAAGCGGCGATTGCGCTGCGAACTCCTTCGAGGGGATGTCGAGCGTCCCGTTTTCGAGCACGCTGCGTCCCGGCAGGAACTTCAGCGTCGCGGGATTGGGCGTAATTTCGGTCTGAATGAACATCGGATGCACTCCTTGCCAAAGACGGGTTCAAGGCCCGCAGGCAGCGAAACCATAACGGATAAATGGCGATTCCGCCCGCCCCGGTCAACTGCCGCGCGTGAGTGCCGTTACATCAGGAACTGGCGTCGATTTCGTCGTCGCTCAAATGGCCCGGAACAATTGCCACCGGGATCGGGAATGCGCCAGCAGTCTTGGCCAGGTTGGTGACGAGGGGCCCGGGGCCCTCCTTGCCGGTGCCTGCTGCGAGAACCAGGATGCCGATATCGGCGTCCTCGTCGATCAGCTTGACGATTTCTTCCGCCGTATCGCCTTCGCGGATCACCCGGTCGGGTGTGATGCGAGCGATCTTCTTTGCCCGGGCGGCGAACTTGTCGAGGGCAGCATTTGCCGCCTCCTGCTGCTCGGCCATCATGATGTCGGCCACACCGAGCCATTGCTGATTTCGATCGCCCGGCTCGATCACGCGCAACATCACAATCTGCGATTTGGTGCGGCCCGCGCGTTTCGCCGCCCAGTAGACCGCTCGGTCGCATTCTTCGGTGTCGTCGATGACCACCAGATATTTTCGCTTGTGGCCGGCCTCGTAGCTGCGACGCTTGATGCTCATGGTGTCGATGGTGGCACGCCGGCTGGCGCGCCGACAAGGCGGGAGTTCCGCGCTGCAACTAGCGGCGCACGAAACCGACGATATCCTTGACAGCCTTCATGGTTTCGGCGGCGATGGCCTGCGCGCGCTGTGAACCATCGGCCAGGATCGAGTCGATATGGACCGGGTCCTGAACGAGCTTCTTCATTTCCGCGCCGATCGGCCCGAGCTTGGCAACAGCGAGATCGACCAGCGCCGTTTTGAAGGTCGAGAATTGTCCGCCGCCGAATTGACCCAGGACCTCTGCTTTGCTCACGCCCTGCAGCGCGGCGTAGATGCCGACCAGGTTGTCAGCCTCGGGTCGCGGCGCCAGTCCCTTTTCCTCGCTCGGCAGGGGTTCTGGGTCCGTCTTCGCCTTGCGGATCTTCTGCGCGATGGTATCGGCATCATCAGTCAGGTTGATTCGCGAATAGTCGGATGCTTCCGACTTCGACATTTTCTTCGACCCGTCGCGAAGGGACATCACGCGCGTCGCGGGTCCCTGGATCAGCGGCTCGGGCTGCGGAAAGAATGCCTCACCATAGCCATGCGCATAAATCGATGCCTCGAAGTCGTTGTTGAATTTCTGTGCAATGTCCCGCGACAGTTCGAGATGCTGCTTCTGGTCTTCCCCGACGGGCACGTGCGTTGCGCGATAGACCAGAATGTCTGCGGCCATGAGGTTGGGGTAGACGTAAAGCCCGACCGAAGCGTTCTCCCGGTCCCTACCGGCCTTTTCCTTGAACTGCGTCATCCGATTGAGCCAGCCGATACGCGCGACGCAATTGAACACCCAGGCGAGCTCAGCGTGTTCGGCGACCTGGCTCTGGTTGAAGATGATGTGTTTTTTGGCGTCGATGCCGCAGGCAAGAAACGCAGCGGTCACCTCGCGTGTGGCGAGCGGCAATTCGCTCGGGTCCTGCCAGACCGTGATGGCGTGCATGTCCACGACGCAGTAGATGCAGTCATAGCGATCCTGCAGCGCGACGAACTTGGCGATCGCGCCGAGATAATTGCCGAGATGCAGGTTGCCCGTGGGCTGTACACCCGAAAATACGCGTTCCCTGAACGCCATCATCCGCCCTCTTCGATTGCGCGCGGAGCCATGCCACGGCGAAGGCGCGCGGCGCAAGACCCTTACGCGCGCGAGCGTATTTCCGAAGCGATTTCCCGGAGCTTTGCAACGCCGAGCACCTGCAGCGCCGCGCCATAAGTGATAAGGCCGAGGAGCACCAGGGCTAGCACCATAACGAGACGACCGAATGAGGATGCCTCAGCCGCCGGAAACAGGCGCGGGCCAGCGAAGGCGCCGAAACCCACGGCGAGGCCCATGGCCACCGTGGCCGCAACGATCCGGGAGAGTCGGCGGCGGGCCTCATGATCGAGCCGCAGCCAGCGGCGCCGAGTGAGGATAGTGCCGAGCACTGCGGCGCCGACCCAGCCGGAGGCCGCAAACGCTGCCGCCGCACCGGTATGACCATAGCGGGGGAACAGCAGCACGCCGCCGATGATTGCCGCAACGAGGCCGCACAAGGCCGCGAACATCGCTGTTTTGGTGTCTTCGTGCGCAAAGGAGACGGCGCCGAACACTTTTTCCAGGACGTGCCCGGGCAGTCCAGCGCTGATCGCCGCGAGCGCGGCAGCGACGGCGACCGTATCCTGCGGGCCGAACGCTCCGCGTTCAAACAGCCCGCCGGCAATCGGATTCGCAAGCAGCGCAAAGCCGACAGCGGCCGGAAGCGCCAGGCCGAGCGCGATTTCATAAGCACGCGATTGAGCTGTGACGAGCGCGCGCTCATCGCCGGCAGTGGCGCCGGTCGCAATACGCGGCACGATCACCGCTGCAATCGCAACCGACACCACCCCGAGCGGAAGTTCATAGAGCCTGTTCGCGTAGTAAAGCCATGACACCGCCGCAGGAGACGCCGACGCGATAGCTGTTATCGCGATTAGTTTCAGCTGCGGTATGCCGGCCGCGACCAGACCCGGCAAAGCGCGTCTGAAGAATGTCTCGGTCCGGTCGGCAGCATGTGCATGCGGGCGCTGCCAGCGTCTGCCGCTCCATAACCAAACGATCATTGTCAATAGGAGTTGTGCAAACCCGGCGACACTGATCGCGAATGCGAGCCAGGCGGTGGCGTAAAATTGCTCGACCGCTCCCCGCGGCAACATCGCAAGCGCAACAATTATGGCGAGGTTGAACAGTACCGTGCTGAGGGCGACGGCAGCCACCCGGCCTTCGGCATTGAGCGCTGCAGCGATCACCGCCACCAGTCCCACGAGTGCGAAGTAGGGCGCGACCATGAACAGAAGGAACGCAGCCAGCGACCGGCGTTCCCAATCAAAGCCCGGCGCGATGATGGCGATGACGCCTGGCGCAATGAAAATCACGAGCAAGGCGATGAACCCGGCGATACAGAACATCGCGAGCAAAACCCGCCAGGTGAACCGATTGGCGTTGGCCGCGCCATCGTCGCCTGTGCGCAGCTTGAGCCAGATCGGCACGAAGGCGCTGTTGAGCGCACCTTCCGACAACAGGCGGCGAAAAAAATTCACCACCTGCAGCACGACGAAAAAGGCTTCCGATTGCGGCCCGGCGCCCAGCAGAGCCGCGATCCAGGCGTCGCGCAGATAGGCTAGCAAACGCGACATCAAGGTGCCGCTGCCAACCGTGGTGATATCGCGCGCAAGCGACATGAAGTGATTCCCCGTGTGCCACTCTAAGCCGGTGGGCAAGCGCCCGTCACCTGTGAAGCACTCGCGCTTGCCGCCGCGCATTCCGCCGATATAGTGCGCGCGCCATTACGGGGATTGCACATGACTTCAGTTCGTTACGACGTACTCGGCATCGGCAATGCGATTGTCGACGTCATTGCGCGCGCCGAGGACGATTTCCTCGTGAAGCAGGGAATGCAGAAAGGCACCATGGCTCTGATTGACGAGGCACGCGCGCAAGCCATTTACGCAGCGATGGGGCCTGCGATGGAGAGCTCGGGCGGATCAGCAGCCAACACCATTGTCGGCGTTTCCAGCTTCGGTGCGCGAGCGGCATTTGTCGGGAAGGTCAAGGACGACGAGCTCGGCCGCGCATTCGCCCACGACATCCGCGCGGCCAATGTGGCCTTCGACACGAAGGCGGCCAACGGCGGACCGTCGACGGCGCGCTGCTACATCATGGTGACGCCGGACGGCGAGCGCACCATGAACACCTACCTGGGCGCCGCGCAGGACCTGAAGCCGGACGATATCGATGAGGCGCAGGTGGCAAGCGCTGCGCTCACCTATCTCGAGGGTTATTTGTGGGACCCGCCGCAGGCGAAAGAAGCTTTTGTGAAAGCGGCCGATATTGCGCATAAATGCGATCGGCGCGTCGCGCTGACGCTGTCGGATGCCTTTTGCGTGGACCGCTATCGCGGCGAGTTTCTCGATCTGATCCGCAAAGGCATCGTCGATCTGATGTTCGCCAACGAACGCGAACTGCACAGCCTCTACGAGACGTCTGACTTCGACAGCGCGGTGAAGATGTTGCGCGAGGACGCGCAGCTTGCCGTGGTGACACGTAGCGAAAAAGGCTGCGTGGTGGTGTCGCGTGATGCGGTCGAGACCGTGCCAGGAGAACCGGTTGCGCAGGTTGCGGACGTCACAGGTGCCGGCGATCTCTTTGCGGCAGGCTTTCTCGTCGGGCTAGTGCGGGGCAAGGATCATCGTACCGCTGCGCGGCTCGGCGCGCTTGCGGCCGCCGAGGTCATTCAGCACATCGGCGCGCGGCCCGCGGTCTCATTGAAGGCGCGCGCGGCCGAGAACGGCCTGCCGATTTAGCGCGGATTGTTTCGAAAATTGGTGGATGAATTGCGTGAGATGCCGGTCCGGCACCTCACGCAGACGCCGTCGCCCGCTGCGATGTTTATACGTGCTGCAAGGTAGGCAATTGATAAATGTGTCGTGCGGCCACCGACAAGCGATCGGTAACCAATTGGTAACCGAACGTAGTTAACCGATTGGTGAACGACATCAGGGACGTATGGCCATGGAAAAGCGTAAGCCGAATGAGGCTGCCGATGGCGAAGCGGTGGCAAATCCGGACGGCACACCAGAACAACCTCAGCGCAGGATCGATTTGCCCTCCGTCGAATCGCCTTCAATCTCTCCGGTAGAATTAGGTCAGGCGACCGACACTGTTGTGGAAACGACTGCTTCCGAAGCAACCAAAGCATCTGCCTCCGCGACCGGACCGGAGAATACATCGTTCAGCCTGGTCGAACTCACCGCGCCGAAGCGTCGGCGCTTCGCGATTCGCCCACGCCACAAACGCCAGGCGCTTCTCGCTGCGTCGGTTGCGATCGCCGCCGCGATCGGTGCCATCACCGGCGCATTGACAAGTGGTGGCTTTGCAAAAGCTCCGCCTGTCGACGTCGCCGCTGTCGAAGAGAACAAGGCGATGCAGCAATCCGTTGCCCGCCTGACAAAGGAAATCACGAGCCTGAAGACAAGTCTGGATGCCGCCAATCGTTCGGCGTCCAATCAGATTGCCAAGATCAGCGAGCGGCTCAATCGCGAAAGCGCGAACGTCACCGGTTCCGTGTCGCCGCAGACGCACACCGCGCCACCCGCGCCGCTTCCGGCCGCACGGCCTGAACTCGCCGCTTCTGCGATGCAGCCGCGTCTGTCGATCGTGCCCGACTGGACGATCCGCGAAACGCGCGACGGCCTCGTTTACGTGCAGGGACACGGCGACATTTATCAAGTCGTGCCTGGTGCACAGCTGCCTGGCCTCGGTCCTGTCGAACAGATCAAGCGGCAGGATGGACGCTGGGTGGTGGTGACGCCCAAAGGCATCATCGTATCGATGCGCGATCGCCGCTATTTCGAACAATACTGAACGCTCACCCGAGACTGCGACAAACTGGCGGCGCCTTCGGGCGCCGCTATTCATTTGAGCGTAAGCCTGGTAGCGAGCGCCACAAAACCGTGCCAGATTTCCGCGGCTGGTTGCGCGGGTTGTTCTCATGCGTCACGCATCATCGATCGTTGCCACAGCGGTTGTGGTTGCAACCACGGCGTTAGCTCACGCGCAAGGCGCCGGGCCTCCGGCAGACAAGCCTGAGATGATGCAGAGCTGCCCGGGCCTGGTGGCGACGCGGCCGCCGTTCCTGCAGAATGCCGCGTTGCGGCTCGCAGCGCTCGAACGCGATCAGGCCCGGCTGACTTATATCGGCCATTCGACCTTCCTGATCGAAAGCCCGCAACTCGTGCGCATCGCCACCGATTATAATGACTATGTAAGACCGTCGCTGGTGCCCGACATCGCGACCATGAACCACGCGCACTCGACACACTACACACTATCGCCGGACCCGAGCATCAAATACGTGTTGCACGGATGGGCGGATGACCAGAAGCCGGCCCGCGTCGATCTGCAATATAAGGATGTGCGCGTGCGCAACGTGCCGACAAACATCCGCACGTTCGAAGGCGGCACCGAGCGGCACGGCAATTCAATCTTCATTTTCGAGATTGCCAATCTGTGCATCGCGCATCTCGGGCATCTTCATCACACGCTCACGCAGCAACAGCTCAACGAGATCGGCCGCGTCGATATTGTCTTGGTGCCTGTCGACGGTTCATACACGCTCGATCTCGACGGCATGGTCGACGTGCTGCACGCGCTCAAGGCGCCGCTGATGGTCCCGATGCACTTTTTCAGTGCCTACACGCTTGATCGCTTTCTCCAACGCGTGCGGCAGGACTGGGATGTCGAAATGGCGCAGGTACCATCGCTGGTGGTGTCGAAGACAAACCTACCTGCAAGGCCGAAAGTGATTGTCCTGCCCGGGCATTGACTTAGGTCGTTAATTCGCGCCGTTTTCGCAAATGCATGGATTTTACCAGCCGCCAAATTGCGGCCGCTATTAGCCATTTATCAACAGCGCCGGTTGACCCAGCGGAACGAATGATTACTTGTCGCGTTGCTGGATGGCTCTTTTTTCACAGGTTTGAGGATATTCATGGTTCAGACTTGGAGCAATTGGAAGCAGTTTCCCGACGCGCAAAGCGGCGAACACGTCGAGGCGCCGATCGGTCCTGGCGTTTATGAAGTTCGGCATACGATGACCGGCCGTGTTGTTGCCTTCGGTCATTCCGCAAACGTTGCAAACTCGCTCGCCGACTTGAAGCTGAATGGTGGCGTCAGCGCATTCAGCCGGCTCTTCCGTAAGCCGCCGCTGGTCTCGCATGTCGCCGATCTCGAGTACCGTACGTGCGCGGCGACGAGCCGCGCCGAGGCCAAGACTGCCGCGCAACGTCTTCTCGGCCTGCGCCAGACCGCCTGGCGCCGTCGCATGGACACGGGCTGGGCGACCCGCATTAACTAATCTGCCCCATCACTGAATTTGTTGCGGCCGGCCATTGCGCCGGCCGTTTCGTTTTGGCGTCTGGTCACGGCTTTCTGTCCTCGACTGACTTCGTATAAAGTCTACCGGCGCAAAAGAGGGACAGCCGGCCATGTTGAGCACCCAACAGAACGACCTCATTACCCGGACCGGTACCGGCACGCCGGCGGGAAGCTTGTTGCGGCGCTATTGGCAACCGGCGGCACTGGTTGATGAACTGTCCGGCAATCGTCCCATTAAACCGGTGCGCCTGTTGGGTGAGGACCTTGTCATCTTCAGGGACGAACGCAGTCGCTATGGATTGATCGGCCGTCGTTGTCCGCATCGCGGCACTGATCTCGCATACGGTCGTCTGGAGAATGGCGGTTTGCGTTGCGCGTTTCACGGCTGGCTATTCGATATCAACGGCAAGTGCATCGAAACTCCGGCCGAACCGGACGACAGCAATCTCTGCGCCAATATTACGCAGAAGTCTTATGCGGTGGTGGAAAAGAACGGCATCCTGTTCGCCTATCTCGGGCCAGGCGAGCCGCCGGCGCTCCCGCATTTTGACTGCTTCATCGCGCCAGACAGCCACACGTTCGCCTTCAAGGGCATGATCGATTGCAACTGGCTGCAGTCGCTCGAGGTTGGCATCGATCCGGTCCACACGTCGTTTCTGCATCGCTTCTTTCATGATGAAGATCCGAGCCAGGCCTATGGAAAATTATTCCGCGACACTTCGCGCGATTCCGACATGCCGATGTCCCGCATCATGCGCGAGTTCACGCGCCCACGGATCGAAGTCGAACCGACCGCGTTCGGTTTCCGACTGGTGACGCTGCGGCAGATCAGTGATCGCAGCACACATGTCCGTGTGACCAATCTGATGTTTCCCAATGCATTCATCATTCCGATGAGCCGGGAGATGACGATCACGCAGTGGCACGTGCCGATTGATGACGAAAGGCACTATTGGTATGCCATCTTCACCAGCTTCGGTGCGCCGGTGAACAAGGACGAGATGCGACGCCAGCGGCTCGCGCTCTATCAGCTGCCTGACTACATTCCAAACAAGAACAAGAGCAACGATTACGGGTTCGATCCGCACGAGCAGGAGCACGAGACCTACACCGGGATGGGTGCCGACATTAACGTGCACGACCAGTGGGCTTGCGAGTCGATGGGCGCAATTCAGGATCGCACGACCGAACACCTTGGCACCTCCGACAAGGCGATCAGCGCCTATCGAAAGTTGCTGCGGGAGGCGATCGAAAAATCCGGCAAAGGCGAACGGCCGATTATGGTGCTCGATCCAAAACAGGCCGCGAGCATCACCGGCCCGGCGGCCATCGATGGCATCGGTCCTGCCGACGATTGGCAGGGCTACTGGCAGAAGAGCGAGTCGAGCAAGCGCCAGGCCGCAAGCTGGACGAACGGAAACTAAGATGTCTTGCCAACCCGGCCATCACGACTGAAGGGCCGGTAATGAATCCGCGCCCGCGTAAATCTTCAAGTTTTGTCGATCGCCACGGTTTGTGGACCGGCGCGCACACCAATGCCGCCGAAGAGGTCGAGAAGATCATCAAGAAAGAAAAGCTGGAGGTTGTGCGTTTCTCCTTCGCCGACCAGCACGGGGTGCTGCGTGGCAAAGCCCTGCTCGCATCCGAGGCCGCGAGTGCGATGCGTGCCGGCGTTACGATGACAACAACGCTGCTCGCCAAGGATACCGCGCACCGTACCGTCTATCCCGTATTCACCCCCGGCGGCGGCTTCGCCATGGCCGAGATGCAAGGCGGAGGCGACTTCTTAATGGTCGCCGATCCTACGACCTTTCGCATTCTTCCTTGGGCAAACAAGACGGGCTGGATGCTGTGCGACATTTATTTCGGCAACGGCGAGGCGGTTCCGTTTTCGACGCGCGCGCGCTGCCGGGATGCGATGAATGCGCTGGCCAAAGCCGGGTTCGACTTCCGGGCCGGGCTGGAAGTGGAATTCCATCTGTTCAGGCTGGAGAATCCGCGCCTCGCACCCGCCGACGCGACTTGGCCGCCTGAGGCACCGCAGGTCAGCCTGCTGACGCAGGGCTATCAGTATCTGACCGAATCCCGGTACGACATGCTCGATCCCGCGTTGGAAATTCTCCGGCACGGCATCGAAAAGCTCGGCCTGCCATTACGATCGGTCGAAATCGAGCTTGGTCCGAGCCAATGCGAATTCACCTTCCGCCCGGAAGACGGCCTCGCCGCCGCTGACAGCATGGTGCTGTTTCGGGCCGCGACAAAGCAGATCGCGCGCCGCAACGGTTATCTGGCGAGCTTCATGTGCCGGCCGGCATTCCCGAATGTCATGTCGAGTGGCTGGCATCTGCATCAGTCCCTGGTGGAAACAGAAACCGGGCGTAATGCTTTCGCATTCGATCATCCAGACGCCTTGTCCACCGTGGGTCGCTACTATCTTGGCGGTCTTCTCGCTCATGCCCGCGCCGCTGCGGCATTCACGACGCCGACTGTCAACGGTTACAAGCGCTACCGGCCGAACTCGCTTGCGCCCGATCGTGCAATATGGGCGCGCGACAATCGTGGCGTGATGGTCCGCGCACTCGGACAGCCGGGCGAGGCGGCGACCCGGTTGGAAAACCGCGTCGGCGAACCTGCGGCCAATCCCTATCTCTACGTGGCCTCGCAGATCCATTCCGGCCTCGATGGTATCGCACGGCGGCTTGATCCAGGCCCGTCGGCCGACACACCCTATGAAACCGTCGCGGCACTGTTGCCGAAAAATCTCGAGGAGGCCCTCTCGGCATTGCGCGCCGATGACGTATTCCGCGCAGGGTTCGGTACCGCATTCGTCGATTACTACGCGCACATAAAGTCGGCCGAGGTCGAGCGCTTCCGGAAAGAGGCAGGTGATCACCCGGATGTCACGGCCTGGGAGCAGAAGGAATATCTGGACTTGTTCTGATGCCTTACGCGGTCACGTCTGACGAGGTGAAGCTCTATTACGAGGAGGTCGGCCAGGGCGCGCCGATTCTGTTCGTACACGAGTTCGCCGGCGACCATCGCAGCTGGGAACCGCAGCTGCGCGAGTTCGGCAGGCGCTATCGCTGCGTCACCTACGCGGCGCGCGGCTACAGACCGTCCGATGTGCCAAGCGACCCGGCGGCTTACACCTACATGCACGTCATGCGAGACGCGGTGACCGTGCTCGATCACCTGCAGATCGACCGCGCGCACCTCATCGGCTTGTCCATGGGGGGCTATACCGCGCTCCAGGTTGCGCTCAATCATCCGGGGCGCGTGCAGTCGCTCGTTCTCGCCGGTACAGGTTCGGGAAGCGAGCGCTGGTACACCGAAGATTTTCACAAGCGCTCGCGGGACCTCGCCGCCCAATTCGAAAAGGAAGGCTCGGCCGCTGTAGCGCAGACCTACGGTCGGAGCGCCAGTCGCATCACATTCGAGATCAAGGATCCGCTCGGCTTTGCCGAATTCTCCCGCCAGCTCGCCGAACATGATGCGCAGGGCTCGGCGCACATGTCGCGCGGATTTCAGGGCGCGCGCCCTTCACTTTACGATTTCGAGGCGGACATCCGGAAGCTGGAGATGCCGGCGCTGATCATCGTCGGTGACGAAGACGAGCGATGTATCGAACCGGGGTTTTTCTTGAAGGACACACTCATCGCTTCGGGACTGGTGATCCTACCGAAGACCGGTCACGCCGTGAACCTCGAGGAGCCGGATCTTTTCAACCAGCTGGTCGGTCATTTCCTCGCGCGGGCGGACAACGGCAACTGGTTACCGCGCGATCCGCGCACACGCGGAATAAATCCACCCTAGCCTCTGGAACCTCGTCGTGCTTCCGCTCATTTTATCGGGGACGAAATTGGTTAAGAGGAGCATCCCCGTTGCTGAAATGGGCTCTGATTTTCCTCGTCATCGCCGTGATCGCGGGAATTTTCGGCTTCAGTGACGTCGAGGCGGCCTCGGCCACCATCGCGCAATGGCTGTTCGGGATATTCGTGGTGCTGTTCCTCGGCGCGTTAATCATTGGCCTGACCCTCGGCGCCAAACTCACGTCATAAGAGTAAATTTGCCTCGATAAGGCGGCTAGCGCCGCCGACCTTTACCGCGGTTCGTCTGGCTGGCGATCGCATCATGTCTGGTATGGCGGCGACTGCTGCCGTCGCGGCCACCCCTTCGGTCCGGGCATCCGCGTGGCCGAACGGGTGCCTGATTGCGGGGACTGCGACAACCATATCGGCCCGAACTTCTTCCGCAACTCCGAGATCCGTTACGTCGGCTACCTGCCGTGGACCCGCGGCCGCGCTTTCGGCGGCTGCTACGGAAATTTCGCCGAACTACGGCGGTTGCTATTGGCGGGAAACCTGCGTGCCTGACGGCTACGGTGGTTGGGTCGTCGAGAAGATCTGCAACTGAGCTGGGATGGCGTCGACGTCAGACGTCGACGCTCGCCGTGAGTGCGTTGTCCTGGATGAATTGCCGGCGTGGCTCGACGAGGTCGCCCATCAATTGGTCGAAAAGCACATTGGCCTCGTCGACTTCCTTGATGCGTACCTGCAGCAATGAACGCGCATTGGTGTCGAGCGTGGTTTCCCACAGCTGTTCCGGGTTCATCTCGCCCAGGCCTTTGTAACGCTGCAACGTCAAGCCTTTGCGTCCAGCGGCGATCAGCGCCTCGAACAGGCCGACGGGCCCGCGGATCGCGATGGTTTCGTCCTTGCGACGAAGCGCGGCGGGGGGCGTCGGGCGCGGAAACACCTGCTGCAACGAAGGCGCAAACTCGTCGAGCTTGCGTGCATCGGCTGAACCGATCAGAGCCTGATCGATGACCGCGACTTCCTTGACGCCGCGGACCGTGCGCTCGAAATGGAAGCCATTCTCGTCGAATGTACCCTTCCAGCCGCGCTCGGTTTCCTCTTCGAGGGCATCCAGCCGTTTGGCAATGTAGTCGGCCGCGGCGGCGCCCTTCTTCGCATCGCTGGTAACCCCAGGATTGAGCACGCCGGCGATCGCCGCCTGTTCGATGACCTTGCGGTTGTAGCGGCTGTGCAGGCCGCCCAAAATGCTGCGGATCAGACGCGAGTCGTCGGTGAGTTTCCGCAGGTCAGCCCGCGAGCGCTCTTCGCCCGAGGCGAGGCGAAGCACCGCGTCCTCCAAGCCCGCCGTGATCAGATAGTCCTCGAGCGCGCGTTCATCCTTCAGGTATTGCTCGGATTTGGCGCGCGAGACTTTGTACAGCGGAGGCTGTGCAATGAAGATGTGGCCGCGCTTGATCAACTCTTCCATCTGCCGAAAGAAAAACGTCAGCAGCAGGGTGCGGATGTGAGATCCGTCCACGTCCGCGTCGGTCATGATGATGATCTTGTGGTAGCGCAGCTTGTCGGGGTTGAATTCGTCGCGCCCAATGCCCGTGCCGAGCGCCGTGATCAACGTGCCGATTTCCTGGCTCGACAGCATCTTGTCGAAGCGCGCGCGCTCGACGTTCAGGATCTTGCCGCGCAGCGGCAACACCGCTTGGAATTCCCGGTTGCGGCCCTGCTTGGCGGAGCCGCCCGCGCTGTCGCCCTCGACGATGAACAATTCGGACTTGGCGGGGTCGCGCTCCTGACAATCGGCGAGCTTACCGGGCAGCGAGGAAACATCGAGTGCGCCCTTGCGACGGGTCAGCTCGCGTGCCTTGCGTGCTGCTTCGCGAGCCGCGGCCGCTTCAACGACCTTGCCGACAATGACCCTTGCTTCCTGCGGATGGATTTCGAACCAGTCCTGCAGAGCCTGATTGATGACGCTTTCAACGACTGGGCGCACTTCCGAGGAAACGAGCTTGTCCTTGGTCTGCGACGAGAACTTCGGATCCGGCACCTTGCAGGAAAGGACGGCCGTCAGGCCCTCGCGGCAATCGTCACCCGTCAGCGCGACCTTTTCCTTGCGCGAGGAGCCGGCGGTTTCCGCATATTGGGTGATCTGACGCGTCAGCGCGCCACGAAATCCGGCGAGATGGGTACCGCCGTCGCGCTGCGGAATGTTATTGGTAAAGCAGAGCACGCTTTCGTGGTAGCCGTCATTCCACCACAGAGCGCATTCGACTGTAATGCCGTCGCGCTCGGCCTTGATCATGATGGGAGCCGGGATAAGCGAAGTCTTGTTCCGGTCGAGAAACTTTACGAAGGCTTCGACGCCGCCCTCGTATTTCATTTCTTCGCGCTTTTCGACGGCGTGCCGCTGGTCGGAAAGGACGATCGCGACTCCGGAGTTCAGGAATGCCAATTCGCGTAGACGGTGCTCGAGCGTCGCAAAATCGAACTCGACCATGGTGAAGGTTTTGGTCGAAGGGAGGAAGGTGACCTCGGTGCCGCGCTTGTTCTTCGCGTCGCCTTTTGCCTTCAACGGAGCCTTCGCGACGCCGTCGCGGAACTCCATGAAGTGTTCCTTGCCGTCACGCCATATCGTCAACTTCAGCCATGTCGAAAGCGCATTGACCACCGATACGCCGACGCCGTGCAACCCCCCGGAAACCTTGTAGGAATTCTGGTCGAATTTTCCACCGGCGTGCAGCTGGGTCATGATGACCTCGGCCGCGGATACGCCTTCACCTTTGTGGATATCGGTCGGAATGCCGCGCCCATTGTCGCGGACTGTGCAGGACCCGTCCGGATTAAGTGTCACCTCAACTTCGGTGGCGAACCCCGCCAGCGCTTCGTCGATGGCATTGTCCACCACCTCATAGACCATGTGGTGGAGGCCCGAGCCGTCATCGGTATCACCGATATACATGCCCGGTCGTTTCCGGACCGCATCGAGGCCTTTGAGGACCTTGATCGACTCGGCGTCATACTCGGATGGGTTTTTACGGGCTGGTTCAGCCATAGGCGACGCCCTCGAATCGGGTGAAAAAATGGGTCGGGATTTTGTAGTTGGTCTGACACGAAAAAGGGGTCTCGTACAGGGCAAAGTAAGTAGCTTTAATATGTTGATCTAGCAGCGTTTTTTAAAGGGGTGCGGCTTCAAGAATCCCCACTTTTTACGCTCTGTTTTTAGACCGAATCAGCCGTCATCAGTGAAAGTTTCCGGCCGCTATTCGTGCCCGAAAAGAGGGTGGAATCAGGCCAGCAGTTTTCGCTGCGACGGCAGCTCGTGTGCCGAGAGATTGAATCGCTGCAGGTGGTGGAACCGTGGCTCGTAAGGCGGGATCGGTGTGTTGAACGCCGCGAGGCCAGCGGCCAGGATCTCAACGCGCTCGAGATCGGCATGCGTTCTGTCGAACGCCCGATTGAGTTCGCTCTTTACTCGATCAATTGCCGCATCCGTGCTCATGAAGCCCCTACGTGCTCTCACACGGATAAAGGCCAACGCTCGGTGATGGTTCCTGTTATCGAAGATTTGATCTTGATGCGATTAACAAAGCGTGAGGGCTAGTTTTGGAACCGCTCCGACGCCGGTTCCACCGTGCCGCTGCGAACAATGAACACCCGCGCGCGTCCGATGATGTCACCAAACGCCACGGGGTCGGCACCGGTCATCCAGACTTGCGCGCCTAGCGAGGAAAGCGCGTCGTAGAGCGCTGCGCGCCGCGCCGGATCGAGATGAGCCACGACCTCATCAAGCAACAGCAGCGGCGCAAAGCCGGTCATCTGTTTGATCAAACCGGCATGCGCAAGCACCAGGCGAATGAGCAGCGCCTTTTGCTCGCCCGTCGATGCATCGGCAGCAGGAATGTTCTTCGATGCGTGGCGCACGGCTAGATCCGACAGATGTGGCCCATCGATAGTTCGTCCCGCTGCGGCGTCGCGTACGCGATTTTCCCTCAGCAGCGCGCGATAACGATCCTCGATCTCGACCGCCCTGTGATCTGACAGCAGCTGCTCCATCCAGCCCTGCAACTCTATTTCGGCCTGCGGAAATTCTGGAGCCTGTGCGCGCGCGGCAGCAAGCGCAGCGGACAGGCGATTGACGGTCTCCGCGCGCCCGGCTGCAACCGCCACGGCAACCTCGGCGGTTTCATGCTCGATCGCATCAAGCCAATGCGAGTCGCCGGGAGAGTCTTCCAGGAGGCGATTGCGCGAACGCAGTGAACGCTCGAGCGCAGCAACCCGGCTCGAATGCTGCGCGTCGACCGCAAGAACTAGTCGGTCGAGAAAGCGGCGTCGCTCGGAGGCGGGCCCATTGAAGAGCGGATCCATGGCAGGCGTCAGCCAAACAACACGCAGGTGATCGGCAAACGCCGTCGCGGATCCGACGCTCTCGCGGTCGATCCGGCAGCGGCGCGTCGGCGCGGCTTCCTCGTTTACTGGCGGCTCGATGCCTGTACCCAGCGTTGCCAGTCCGAGCATGCCTTCAATTTCCGCCGAGACGGCCCATGCACCATCGCCCTCGGTGAAAGCCAGTTCTTCCATCGTTGCGCGGCGCAGGCCCCGGCCTGGCGCAAGGAGAGAGATTGCTTCGATCAGATTGGTCTTGCCGGCGCCATTGGCGCCCGTGAGCACCACCGGTCCGGCGCGGTCGAGCGCGACTTGCGCGGCGTGATAGCTGCGGAAGTTGGTCAGCGTCAAACGTCGAATAAAGGCGGCGGTCATCGATACTCGTCATGCCGGCCTACGCCGGACATCAGGTCATCGGGCACTGCACAATATCAAAGACGCCGATGGCCGGGACAAGCCCGGCCATCGAAAATGCAAACGCGCTTTGCCGTCTACACCCGCATCGGCATCAGCACGTAGAGCGCGCCTTTTGCGTCCTTGTCCTGGATCAGGGTCGGCGAACCTGGATCGGCGAGCTTTAGCACCGCAACTTCGCCCTCGATCTGGGCGGCGATGTCGAGCAGGTAGCGCGAGTTGAAACCGATATCGAGCGGGTCTGCCGCATATTCGACTTCGATCTCTTCAGTCGCGCTGCCGGAGTCGGGATTGGTTACCGACAGTACCAGCCGCCCGCCGGTTATGGATAGCTTGACCGCTCGCCCGCGCTCGCTCGACACCGTCGAAACGCGATCGACGGCGGCTTCGAAATCCTTCTTGTCAACGACCAGGCTCTTGTCGTTATTGGCCGGGATCACCCGCGCGTAGTCGGGGAAGGTGCCATCGATCAGTTTGGACGTCAGAACTACGTTGCCGATGGTGAAGCGAATTTTCCCGGTGGAAAGCTCTATCGCAACATCTCCTTCGCCTGTCTCGATCAGGCGCTGGACTTCGCCAACAGCCTTGCGCGGCACGATGATGCCGGGCATTCCGGCGGCGCCCTGCGGCAGAGCCAGATCCACTTGGGCAAGGCGGTGTCCGTCGGTTGCCACCGCGCGCAAGGTCGGAGACTTCGCGGTGCCTGCGGTGTGCAGATAAATGCCATTGAGGTAGTAGCGCGTTTCCTCGGTCGAGATCGCAAACTGCGTCTTGTCGATAAGGCGCTTGAGATCGGCGGCGGCGAGTTTAAAGGAATGACTCATGTCGCCGGCGGCGAGATCGGGGAAATCGCTTTCCGGCAATGTCTGCAACGTGAAGCGCGAACGACCCGCGCGCAACGAAAGCACGGCGCGGTCACCCGACCCTTCGAGGACGATCTGCGCACCGTCAGGCAGTTTGCGCACGATGTCGTAGAACATATGCGCCGGCACGGTCGTCGAACCGCCGGGGGAGACCTCGGCTGCGGTCGAGTCCGTCACTTCAAGATCGAGATCCGTGGCTTTCAGGATCAGCTTGCCGCGGTCGGCCTTCACCAGGACATTGGCGAGAATTGGAATGGTATTGCGGCGCTCGACCACTCGATGGACGTGGCCCAGCGACTTCAAAAGCTCTGCACGCTCTACGGTAACCTTCATTGAAATCCCGCTCCGGCGCCCTCGAAACGACCTCTGAAACCAGGCGCAACGGCAAGCCGGCGATCGCGGAATGCGAAGCCGGGGGGCAAAGGTGACGAAAGCGCGCGTTTTTCGCAAGGGCGCGTTTAAGGCGCGGTGGCATATCCCCAGGCGTCCACAACCCTCCACATAGCAAAAAGGCCTCGCCCGAACCGCGGACGGGGCCTTCTCTCCGATTGTAGGCGCCAGCCTATTCCTGCAATTGCCGCTTAAGAATCTCGATTTCCTCCGCAAGGGCCATGTCGTTGCCGACCAAGCCTTCGATCTTGCGCACCGCGTGCAGGACCGTCGTGTGATCGCGCCCGCCGAAACGCCGGCCGATCTCCGGGAGAGATCGCAAGGTGAGGGTCTTCGCGAGATACATCGCGACCTGTCGCGGCCGCACGACATTCGCGGTGCGTCGCGACGAGAGCAGGTCGGAACGGCTCACATTATATTGCCGCGCCACGACGCGTTGGATGTCCTCGATCTTCACCCGCTTGGGTTCCTGCGGCCGGATCAGATCGCGCACTTCGCGCTCGGCCATTTCGAGCGTCACGGCATGACCCGTGAGTTTGTTATGGGCGAGCAGCCGATTTAGCGCGCCTTCGAGATCGCGGCCGTTGTGCGTGACGGTCTTTGCTATATAACCAAGCACTGGCAGGGGCACGTCGAAGGCCGGGTGATGCGCACGTGCAGCCAGCACGCGGGCCTTGAGAATTTCAAACCGCAACTCCTCGCCCAGCGGCCCCATTTCGACGACCAATCCGCCGGCCAATCGGGAGCGCACGCGATCATCGAGGCTCTCGAGATCGGACGGCGGGCGATCGGAGGCGATGACCACCTGACGGCCGGCATCGATCAGGGCGTTGAGCGTGTGGCAGAACTCGGCCTGGGTCGACTTGCCTTGCAGGAATTGCAGGTCATCGATGACCAGAACGCCAATGCCGCGCAACGCTTCCTTGAAGGCGAGGGCGGTCTGCGTGCGAAGCGCCGAGACGAAGCCGTACATGAATTTCTCGGCCGTGAGATAGAGCACCTTCCGCTCACCCGCCGCGTTTCCGGCCCAGGTCACCGCCTGCAACAGATGTGTCTTGCCGAGACCCACACCCGAATGGATGTAAAGCGGGTTGAACATCACAGGGTCGCCACGCTTCGCGCTTGCGACCTGCTTCGCGGCCGCATGGGCAAGGGTGTTGGAACGACCGACGACGAACGTGTCGAATGTCAGACGCGGGTCGAGCGGCGAACCACCGAGCGCTTCATGCACGCTCGGGTCGCCCACCATCAGCGGCCGGCCGTTTCCACTTCCATTCGTATAGCGCGTGCCCATGTCGCCGACGCCAAGGTCGGGCTTAGCCTTGGGCAACATCGCGGACTTCAGGACCGCCGAGCGTACGATCAACTCGACGCGGGTGACCTTGTTGTCCTGGGCCTGCCAGCAGGCCAGAACGCGCTCAGCATAATGCGATTGAATCCAGCTTTTGAGGAAGCGGGTCGGCACTGACAGGCGTACCGCACCCTCCTCGATAACTTCCAGGTCCATGCGCGCGAACCAGCTCGAGTAGACGTCGTCACCGACCTCTGCGCGCAAGCGTTCTTTGACCCGCGACCAGCTCTCCTGCTCCCCGTTCGACATTAATGTGTTCTCGATCCGATTTATAAGGTTGGGCGGACTCGGTTCTGCCAACACGCTGGCAACGGGACGCAACAACACTCGCTTGATGATCTGGAGATGCGGTCTCCACCGCAGTAGCAAGGTCCGGCGGAGCGCATCGACGAAAAGTCGAGGAGCGTTGCGCGTTCAGCCCACGGGTGGCGGAGTAGCGCCTCGGGTCCCGACCGCGAAAGTGGACGCTGCACGGGACGTATGACGGCTGAAATCAACGATGTACGACAATGAAGCTGACCGACCGGAAACACGGGTGTCAGCGACACACACCCATCCGACGCCAGAAAAATTGGTCGCCGACACTGTCCCTGCGCTTGTCATGACATCACCCCTCGAATTGACTTCGGGCTTCCGCCCTGTGGTTTTGTTATTACGTCTATCGGTGCAGGCCGTTTTCTAAACTTGAGTGCTGCGACCGAACTCACTCTTAAATCGAATACTGCTCCAACCCTTTGACGCAACCAACCAGACACTCACACGGGCAAACCAAAGGCGTTCTCATCCACCGATGAGCGTGAAGTGGAACCTTGTTTTTGAGCGCGCGCGTAGAATTCCCGTGCGTGGTTTTGAAGATACACGAGCGAAGGTCGGTCGCAATGGAATTTGCGCACGTGGCGGTAAGCGAAACCACAATTCAAGCAGGTGTGGCGGTAGCGCCACTCTCCGGCCTGACCCAACGTGTTGGAGTCTCGCGAATTTTCGACGCTGAAAAACTCTATTGGAGCGGCTAAAACACCAAAATAATTTAGAAATTACCGGTTGCCAAAAAAGCCTGTCGCATATGAGTTTTTTGGGTCCCTGCAACGCTTTCCTGTTAAGTCTTTATCTTCGCGAAAAAAAATCTGTGCGAATTTTTGGGTAACTCCCATTTTAAAAACCCCGGTGCCTCCGATGTCAGCGGGTGATGGGACGAAAAATCGATCAGCAATTACGCGTGGAGCAAATTTCTCTGACGCCGCGATGACGTTTTGACTACATCGATACTCCCGCGGACTGTAAAAAATCGGTGCCGTGAATGTCTTTATACATAAATTGCCAGCAGATTATTCCGAGATACATAAATTCTAAAGAAAAAATCTCGGTGCGCCGATATCGCCAACACTACTTGCCGAGTTTGGCAATGCGATGGGCGAGACGCGAAACTTTCCGGCTGGCATTGCGCTTGTGAACGACGCCGCGCTGCGCTGCGCGCATGATAACGGGCTCAGCCGCCTTGAATGCCGCGAGCGCCGCATTGCGATCGCCGCTTTGGATCGCCTCTTCGACCTTGCGCATCGAATTCCGCAGTAGCGAACGGCGACCTTTGTTCACTTCGGTGCGGCGCGCGATCACGCGCGTGGCTTTGCGGGCTGACTTCGTATTGGCCATTACTCTCTCATTCGCAGCTCGTGCTTCCGGCGGATGCACGAAAGCAACTAAGATTTACAAGAAGTTAGAGGCGGTGAAACCGGTCGCCGCCAAGGCTGAGGCTTATAGAGAGACGACACGCGGGCGTCAACGTCCGCGATAGGCTTGCTTCATGCGACGCGCTTGGCTCGCACCGCATCGTGCCCGGCGATGACCGATGCTCTATCTGCGGCGGAGAAGGGTGCCAGCGGGGGTCTCACCCGCGACAAGCTCGGCTCGCCATGGATATGAGCGAGCAGCGCCTTCACGCCTGGGACCAAGGGCCTGCCGTCGAACAGCTTGCGGATCGTGACAGCCGCGTCGAGCGCGGTCGTATCGCCCTGGCTCCAGGCCTGCGCGCAAAGGTCGGCATTGAGATTAGCGGTCGCGGAGATGCAGCCGGCGAAGACGCCGCGCCGCGCCTCGAGTAGACAGGCTTCGGTCGAGGGGAATACCGCAAAGCTCTTCGAGATGGCCGCGGCCGACCGGGCATAGGCCATGTCGCCGGAGGAATCCTTCAGTCCGGCGATGCGGGAGGAGAATGAATCGAGCAGCCGGCGGATCAGCGCCACATGCCAGGGCAGGCCGGACATAGCCGGGAAATGATAGAGATAGATCGGGATAGGGGTTTGCGCGGTCGCCGTCACCAGGGTTTCGACATAAGCGACCAACCCTTCGTCGGGGACGCCCTTGTAGTAAAATGGCGGCAAGACCAGCGCGCCGCCGAAGCCGAGATTGGCCGCGTGGCGGGTGAGCGCGACAGCATCGGTGATGGAAGCAGCGCCGGTGCCAACCATCAGTCGGTGCATCGGTAGGCCATTTGCCTTGTAGGCGTCCATGACGCCTTTGCGTTCGTCGACGGAGAAAGAAGTTGCCTCGCCGGTGGTGCCGAGTACGTTGAGCCCGTCACAGCCATTGTCCAGCAGGTAGCGCGCGAGATTGACGGCGCGTTTTGGATCGGGCGCACCAGCCTCGTCGACAGGTGTAGCAATGGCGGCGATCACGCCGGACAGGGGTTTGCTCAACGGTGTCTCCGTATCTCTGTTGGCTTAGCCGCTGACGTTATAGGCGGCGAGCGCGGCCATGTTTACCAGCTGATTGTCCTTGGCACCGAGTTGCACGATCTGCACCGGGCGATCAAGCCCGACCAGCAGCGGGCCGATTACCATGGCTCCGCCGAGTTCCTGCAGCATCTTCGTCGAGATCGACGCTGAGTGGAATGCCGGCATGACCAGCACGTTGGCGGGCCCGGAAAGCCGGCAGAACGGATACGCGGTCATCAACTCCGGGTTGAGTGCCACATCGGCGGCCATCTCGCCATCGTATTCAAAGTCGACGCGCTTGCCGTCGAGTATCTTTACGGCCTCCATCACGCGCGCGGAACGCTCGCCCTGCGGATGACCGAAAGTCGAGAATGCGAGCAGCGCGAGGCGGGGCTCGTAGCCGAGCCGGCGTGCAACGCCGGCGGCTTCGATGGCAATATCGGCGATCTCGTGCGCCGCCGGCATTTCGGTAACCGCGGTGTCGGCCACGAGAACGGTGCGGCCGCGTGCCACGACCACCGACACGCCGATCACCCGGTGTCCGGGCTTGGGATCGATGACGTGACGAATGTCTTCCAGCGCGACCGAGAAGTTGCGGGTGACCCCGGTCACCATCGCGTCGGCGTCGCCGAGCGCCACCATGCACGCGGCGAAATGATTGCGGTCCTGATTGACCAGCCGCTGGCAGTCGCGCACCAGGTAACCGCGCCGCTGAAGCCGCTCATAGAGGAAATTGATGTACGATGCGTTGCGCGTTGACAGGCGTGCGTTGACGATCTCAATCCCCTCGCCAAGTTCGATTCCGTTCTCGTGGGCAGATTGGCGCACGCGATCCTCTCGCCCGACGAGCAGTGCCGTGCCCAGTCCCTGGTGCACGAAGCTCGCTGCCGCACGGATCACCTGTTCCTCTTCACCCTCCGCGAAGACGACGCGCTTGGGCTGGCGGCGCAGCCGGTCGAAGACATGCACGAGAGTGCCGGCAACTGGATCGCGCCGCGCGTTCAACTGATGGCGGTACGCGTCCATGTCGACAATCGGCCTGCGCGCGACGCCAGTATCCATGGCGGCCTGCGCGACCGCTGGAGGGACGAATGAGATCAGCCGCGGATCAAACGGGACCGGAATAATGTAGTCAGGTCCGAATTTCGGGCGTGCACCGTATGCGCTGGCGACTTCGTCGGGCACGTCCTCGCGCGCGAGTTCGGCGAGGGCGCGTGCAGCGGCGATCTTCATTTCCATATTGATGGCGGAGGCGCGCACGTCGAGTGCACCGCGGAAGATGTAGGGGAAGCCGAGCACGTTGTTGATCTGGTTCGGATAGTCGGAGCGGCCGGTTGCCATGATGGCATCGTCGCGCACGGCGGCGACTTCCTCGGCCGTGATCTCCGGGTCTGGATTGGCCATGGCGAAGATGATCGGCTTTGGGGCCATCTTCTTCACCATCTCCTGCGTCACCGCGCCCTTGACGGAGAGGCCGAAGAACACATCCGCGCCATCGAGGGCCTCGGCGAGCGTGCGCGCGGAGGTCTTCACGGCGTAGCCCGACTTCCACTGGTTCATCCCGTCCTTGCGACCCTGATAGATGACGCCTTTGGTGTCGCAGAGAATCAGGTTCTCGGGCTTGAAACCGATCGACTTGAGGAGCTCGAGGCACGCTATCCCGGCCGCGCCCGCGCCATTGCAGATCAGCTTGGTGGTCACGATCTCGCGGCCGGTCAGGTCGAGCGCATTGAGCAGGCCGGCGGCAGCGATAATGGCGGTCCCGTGCTGATCATCGTGGAAGACCGGGATGTCCATGAGTTCGCGCAGACGCTGCTCGATCACGAAACATTCGGGTGCCTTGATGTCTTCGAGATTGATGCCGCCCCAGCCTTTGCCGAGGAGCTTCACGCAATTGACGATCTCGTCGGGGTCCTCGGAGGAAACCTCGAGATCGATTGAATCGATATCGGCAAAGCGCTTGAACAGAACGGCCTTGCCTTCCATGACCGGCTTCGCGGCGAGCGCGCCGCGATTGCCGAGCCCGAGGATCGCGGTTCCGTTGGTGATAACGGCAACGAAATTACCTTTGGTCGTATAATCGTAGGCGCGGGACTCATCCTCGGCGATCGCAAGAACCGGCACCGCCACGCCCGGCGAATAGGCAAGCGACAGGTCGCGTTGGGTTGCCATCGGCTTGGTGGCAATGACTTCGAGCTTGCCCGGCCGGCCAACGCTGTGAAATTGCAGGGCTTCCTGGTCAGTAAAGGTCGGCCGGGTGCGGCCGGGAGGCTTGGCGGGCATTGGTACTCCATGTACGCGACCGGATCGCCGGCTATTCAACGTTAGCGGATGCAACCGTAATGACTCAAGAGAAGGCAATTACCGCTAAGGTACGGTTGAATGAAAAGGAGGCGCGGGTTAATCGGGTGCCCCAGATGGACGAATGATTCTATGATCGGCGCGCCATGATCCGTTTCCTCCTTCGCTTTATCGGTCTGATCTGCCTGGCCGCGGGCTTTATCCTGCTGATCTATGACGGCACGAAGTCGATTGCCGGCAACAGGCTCTTCCTCACCAGCGTTCGGGCGTTGTGGGAATTGATCAACGCCACCAGTCTCGGCAAACTCGAGCCGACCATTCAGTCGTATGCCGGCGGCTTGCTGTGGGACCCCGTCATGGTGACCATTCTGGCGGCGCCGAGCTGGGGTCTTCTGGGCGCGCTCGGCATCATCTTCCTCCTGCTCGGGCGCAAGAAGAAGCCGTTGATCGGCTACGCGCGGTCTTAGGCGGTCTCAGGCGATCTCAGACGGTGCTTGGGATCTCGCCTTAGCCCGGTAACGGTTGGACTGTCCGAGTCGTGATGGCGCCGGTGGTTTCGGTGGATCACCCGGCGACATATATTACCGGCAACGATTGCAGGAGAACCAAGTATGTTCGGCTTCAAGAAAGTTGCCATGCCTACACCAAGCGAGGCGTTGCCCGGACGCGCCACGCCGATCCGCACCGCCAACGAGCATTTCATCAATCATCACCCGCTCAAGGGGCCCTATCCCGAGGGCTTCGAGAAGGCGATGTTCGGTCTCGGCTGCTTCTGGGGCGCCGAGCGCAAGTTCTGGGAATTAAGTGACGGAGTTTATGTCACCGCCGTCGGCTATGCCGGCGGCGTGACGCCGAACCCGACCTATGAGGAAGTCTGCTCGGGCCGTACCGGCCACAACGAGGTAGTGCTGGTTGTCTACGATCCGAAGAAGATTTCCTACGAGACGCTGCTGAAGACGTTTTGGGAAAACCACGACCCGACACAGGGTATGCGCCAGGGCAACGACATCGGTACTCAGTATCGATCCGGTATCTACACTTACAATGTCGCGCAGCGGCAGGCGGCCGAGGCATCGAAAGTGAGTTACGAGCGGGAGCTGAAGAACAAGCGCTACGGTGCGATCACCACCGAGATAGTCGATGCGCCGGAGTTCTATTTCGCCGAGGACTATCACCAGCAGTATCTTGCGAAAAATCCGTTCGGCTATTGTGGGCTCGGCGGCACCGGAGTGTCCTGCCCCATCGGCACGAGCGCCAAGCTGACGCAAGGCGCGCCGGCCTGACTTTCTGGAAGCGTAAATGCGCTGGTCCCCGCGCGAGCGGGGACCAGTTTGTTTTTGGCGCTCGCGTTCCGCCGACGGCGGACTATTTCTTCATGTGCTTTGCAAGAAATTCCTGCGTCCGTTTCCAGGCGAGGTCGCCGGCTTCCTTGCGATAGCTCGCGCGCTCGTCGCAGTAGAAGCCGTGCGGCGCGTCCGGATAAGTGTAGATTTCCGCCTGCGGCTGCTTCTTCTTGATCTCGTCCACGACCGACATCGGAATGCCGTCATCCTTCTCGCCGAAATGCATCTGCAGCGGGCATTTCGGTTTCTCATCGGCGAACTTGCCGATCATGCCGCCGTAGAAGGCGACCGCCGCAGAAAATCCGGGGATCCTGCAGGCGGCGAGGAATGCGGCTGTGCCCCCCATGCAGAACCCGATGACGCCGAGCGGTCCCACGCCTTTGAGGTCGCCTTGGGCAGCGGCGACGTCGGCCATCATGTGATCCCAGTTGAGATTGCCGAGATAGCTGCGCGCATGCGCGATTTCGTCAGGCGTATACCCACTTTCGAAGTCGCGCACGAAGCGGTCGAACACCGCCGGCGCCACGGCCACATAGCCGAGCGCGGCAAGCCGGTCGCACACCGCGCGAATGTGATGGTTGACCCCGAAAATCTCCTGCACCACGACCATGCCGCCCTTCGGCGTTCCGACCGGATCGGCGCGATAGGCACCGAGCGAGTGCTTGTCGGTGGCGGTCAAAGTGAACTGCTTACCCAAAGGGACCTCCCGTAATTTTTTGCGACGAAAAACCCGGCCGGCTTTTAGCATGGCCGCCTTGCCTCGTCATTCGGGGCCCCTGAAATATGGCCTCTCGCGCCGGCCCCTTAGGCAAACACCTCGGCCAGCAGTTCGTATGATCGTTTGCGCGCCACGTGATCGAACAGCATGCTTGTGATCATCAGCTCATCAGCCCTTGTTCTCTCGATCAGCGGCGCGAGCTTAGCCTTTACCGTTGCTGGTGAGCCGACCGCGACCCGCTCGCGGTTCCGCGCAATACGCGCGCGATCGATCGGAGTGTAGTCGTAGCCCGCGGCTTCGTCCGGCGAGGACAGCGGCTGAAATTCGCCCTTGGCCCGGCGCACGAAATTGAGGTCGACGGTCGAAGCCAGCCGTTCGGCTTCGGCGTCGGTATCCGCGCACACCACGTGCGTTGCGAGGATCGCAAAGGGCTCCTCGTGCGACACCAACGGCTTGAAGCTGCCCCGATAGAGCCGTATGGCTTCCGCCGCATCGAAGTCGGCGAAATGATGCGCGAAGGAAAACGCCGCGCCGATATGTCCCGCAAGCTGGGCGCTGTAGTCGGAGGAGCCGAGCAGATAGATCGGCGGCAGCGGCACATCGGCCGGCATCGCGCGCACATTGTGAAACGGATGGCCGGCGGGGAAGCCGCGGGTTTCCAGCAGCATCAGCTCGTTGAAACGTTCGAGGAAATCGTCTTCTTCGCTGATGCCCTGCCGGCGGCGAAGCGCATAGGATGTTGCGGGGTCGGTGCCCGGCGCACGGCCCAGGCCGAGATCGATGCGCCCAGGATAAAGCGCCTCAAGCACCTTGAAGCGCTCGGCCACCATCAAGGGCGCGTGGTTCGGCAACATCACGCCACCGGAGCCGACGCGCAGGGTTTTCGTAACGGCCGCGATCTGACCGATCATGATATCGGGGGCCGAACTGGCGATGGCTGGCAGATTATGATGTTCGGCCACCCAGTAGCGCCTGAAGCCCAGACCATCGGCATGTCGCGCAAGATCAAGCGAATTGCGCAGGGCCTGTCCGGCCGTGGAATTCGCGGAAACGGGGGATAGATCGAGGATGGATAGCGGGACCATGCGAAGAAGCTCACACTAACATGCGAGCGCCGTCTTTTCGCCCGCATGATCCGGCGTATGATAAGCCCAACCCCCGGGAGCGCATCGATGGCGTCGTTGATTGAATGGAAGGTGCCGCAGGCGTCGCAGCCCCGCTCGGAGGACTACCCTTACGATCTCGAACGCACGCTCTCCTCCGTGGTCGGCCTGCATTCGATCGTGCCGTCCGATGCCTTCACAGCGGACACGCTGGGTGTCGAACGCGCCGGAAACGGCGTATTGATCGACGATGGTGTCGTGCTCACCATCGGCTATCTGATCACCGAAGCTGAAACCGTCTGGCTGCATCTGAGTGACGGGCGCGTCGTGCAGGGTCATCCGCTCGGCTTTGATCAAGAAACGGGCTTTGGCCTGGTGCAAGCCCTCGGCAAGATCGATTTTCCCGCGCTTGAAGTTGGTTCTTCGAAAGCGGTCGAAGTCGGCGAGCGCGTCGTCGTCGGCGGAGCCGGAGGGCGGACGCGTTCGCTCGCCGGGCGCATCGCCGCGAAACAGGAATTCGCCGGATATTGGGAATATGTCCTCGACGAAGCGATTTTCACCTTCCCGGCTCACCCGAACTGGGGTGGCACGGCGCTGATTTCGTCCGCGGGAAAACTGATCGGCATCGGCTCGCTGCAGCTCGAGCGCGCGCGCGAAGGCAAGAACGAATATCTCAACATGATCGTGCCGATCGATCTCTTGACGGCGGTCGTCGACGACATCCGCAAGTTCGGCCGCGTCAACCGTCCGGTGCGGCCATGGCTCGGGCTTTATTCGACCGAGATCGAAGACAAGATCGTGGTTGTCGGCATTGCGCCGAAAGGGCCCGCAGCGCGCGCCGAGATCAAGACCGGTGATGTCGTTGTTGCGGTCAAGGGCGACCGCGTCTCAACCCTTGCCAGCTTCTATCGCAAGGTCTGGGCGCTCGGGAACGCCGGCTCTGAAGTGCCGCTCACGCTCTATCGCGAAGGCGTCACTTTCGAGGTGCGGGTGAATTCATCCGACCGCGCGAAATTCCTCAAGGGACCGCGGCTGCACTAGCGGCGTTAAACTTCCTCGATCTTGTCCACGCGATCGGGATAGAACGCGAGATGATCCTTGATCCGCGCCATCGCGGGAAAGGGTTGCTCGTAACTCCACACCGCGTTCGCGGTGGTGCGGCCATCGGCGACAATGCTGAAATAGCTTGCATCACCTTTGTAGGGACAATGTGTGTGGTGATCTGTTCGAAGCAGCGCGCTCATGTCGGCGTCGCTGCGCGGAATGTAGAGCACCGGCTTGTAGCTCGCCTCCGCCAATCTGAGTGCCTGCGTAGTATCGGCTATTACGCGACCCGCAAATGTCACGCGCACACGTCCGCCGTTTTGGCTGATGGTAATCGGATGATCGGGACCGGGGAGTTTCATGCCTGTCGCCGCCTTGTTCATGGATAAAACGCGGTAAACATAACGCGCCCGCATCATTTAGGCGCGGGATCTGACGCCGCCAGCGCGGATTGCGAAAAGTTGAACGATTGCCTCAACCGAACAACAGAAACTTCGACGTAAATTGCCTGCGTTACTGACACAACGGTTCCCGCAGGTTCATGCCCAACAAGAAAATCGAGAAGATGCTCCTGGGTCTCAATATCCCGGTGGTCGATGACGACCCCTATATGCGCCGGCTCACGCGCATGATGCTTACCAACCTCGGCGCGAAATCGGTGCTCGAGGCACCGAATAGGCTCGCGGCACTTGAAGCCATTCGCACCGTCGATCCTGACGTCATGTGCTCGACTGGGACATGCCCGTGCTCAATGGCATCGAGATGCTTGTTCAAGTCGCGGCCGATGGTGAAGGTGGGTACGTTCTACGTGCCGCAGCCGCGCCGCGGCCCTGCGCGGGGGGCCGTCGGCTAATTCGAACCTGCATGGCCGGCAGTCGCACGCCGCGGCGATGGCGCGCCCGAGACGATTCGAACGTCCGACCTTTGCCTTCGGAGGGCAACGCTCTATCCAGCTGAGCTACGGGCGCGCGTAAACCCTCAATAGACGAAAGCCCACCGAGCGGCAACGGGCCTTATTTTGCTCGTTTGGAGCCTGCGTGAACGCTCCTGCGGCAAAGGTCGGACGTTCGAATCGTCTCGGGCGTGCCAGTTATCGTGTGCCGAGAGCGTGCCGGGAGCGGGCTCACCGATGCATCGCCAAGGATCCCCAGTGGCTGCTGGTGATGCTCGCGCAAGATGCGGCTATACCGTTGGCCTGGTCTCTTCGAAGGCGGGCACCGCCTTGGCGTACTTATCGAGCCACGCCACGAGCTTGGGATGTCCGGCACGCCATTTGCCTTCGTGCCGGAAATCGAGATAGCCGAGGGCGCAG
>JBPYDR010000057.1:0-2744 GCA_051986235.1 Pseudolabrys sp. | reverse complement strand
AGCGCGACAGCAAGGCGCCAAAGGTCTCGGCGGCCTGAGCTCTGGCACGCTCCTTGTCCGCCGCTGGATCGCCGCCAAGCCGCACTTTGGCGAGCAGATCCTTGGCGATGCCATAGGCCTTGCCGGGCTCGATTCGATCCAATGGACCGAGCACGACCCGGCGGCTACGACGAGCGATGGCGTACTGCACCATCAGCGAATGCGTACCGCTGTCGCGCACGCGCAAGCCGTAGCCGGGCAAGGTGTCGTCGAAATGCACCTTGTCGTAGCCCTCTGGCAGCTCCCCTAGCCCCGCTAGCCGCCATTATGCAGCGCTTTGAGCGTTTCTCCTCGCTCCCCACCGCGTCGGCGTAATTTTTTCTGTTTTTGCTTGCTCGCGGACGCACCGCATCCTCTCCGGCAACGAGCCAGAAGTTGGGGTGGAGAATGTTTGCGGGTTGACGGGACGGGCTCGACATTCGGGGCGCTTCGCCCCGTCGCTCAGGTGACGAGGCGCGGGATACGCCCGAGCACGAGACGTAAGATATCCTGGGCGGGGCACGACGTCGGTAGGTGAACCCTGATTATCGTCTTCATCTCGATGACGCGAGCAGCGACCTTGATGAGCCGCAGGCGCAACGTATCGAACTGCGCGACGCGCCATATCGAGCGCCTGGGCATCGTTACGCGCAGACCCCACATGAGCCAATAGGCGCCGGCGTGCAGGAACAGCCGGAACTGGTTGGCAGTAGCCTTGGTGCAAGAGGTGCGGTCGGCTGCCAGATGCGTCTTCCAGGACTTGATGTGGTTTTCCGCCTCGCCGCGCCGACAGTAGACATCCTCGTAAAGTACGCGGGCGTTGCGGACCTTCAGGTTGGTGACGATGAAGCGTGTGTCGGGCCCTTCCGCGCCAGCCTCGACGCGGGCGACGATCCGCTGGACGTGGCTCCAACTGGCTGCCCCGTCGAAGAACTCCTTGAAGCGGCGCGCCTTGCCTTGCTTCGGCGCGGCCTCGAAGCGCGCCTTCGTGCTGGCCTCGAGGCCCTCGATGTGCCGGCGCAACGTCGTGGTCGGCGCGACGCCCAGGACATAATCGAGACCATTGACTCGACACCAGTCGAGGACTTCTGGACAGCAATAATGGCTATCGGCGCGCAGCAATATCTGGGTGTTGGGCCAGTTGGTCCGGATCGCCCGCAGCAGGCGGCGCAGGAAGGCGCGAATCTCCTTGCCACCCGGCCGTTTGGCGGGGCGAAGCACAGCTGTGATGAAGCGGCCTTCGCCGTCGAACACGACAATCGGCTGGAAACCGTATTCGTCGTAATGCGCATTGAACAACCGTAACTGCTGGCCGCCGTGAACCGCATCGAACGTGTCGTCGATATCCAGCACGATACGTTTGGGAACGTGCATGAACGAGGCGCAATACAAGTCGACCATGGCGCGTCCCATGCGCAGAAGAGCGCGGGCATCCGGCAGGTTCTCCAGCCGCGAGATAGTTGATTGCGAGCACAGTTCGCGGTCCGAGGGAACGAGGTCATGCGCCATCTTGAATATCGGATCGACGCGAAGACCGTTGGCGTCGTTGCCGTCCTCGTAGCCGGCGGCGATCATCAAGAGGCGGAACCGGATGATGTCGGCGAGAGCGTGCGTAATCTGGTCCGGTGCCCGCGGATCCTCGATGCAGCCAGCGAAACGATCAGCGATGCGCAGCCGTTGCTCGACCTCGCGCAGCATCAGGACGCCGCCGTCCGATGACAACAAACCACCATCGAATGTTGCAACGACGGATTTGCCGGAGACAAGTGACAGGCCGGGCAACGGCAGCATAGATTTGATCATGGCGGAGGTGGTCCCGTAGAAACGGTGCAGATTTGATTCGATAACAATCCTACGCTGCAGCGAAAGCTTGAGATACATTTGGATCATTGCAGCAAATTATTTAGAGGTGGGTTTATTGTAATGCGTTTCAACACGTTCTGCTGTCGGGAATGACGGGAAAATGTTTTGTTCAATGCGCGGTGAGATTGGCGTTCTTTTCGATCCGCAACTGGCACATCCGCATAGCAAAACATAAGAGTCTGCCCAGAACATCGTTTTCCGGCGGAACTTGCGGAAACAAATCACGGATTGCGAAGTAATATTCGTCTGAGTTGGTCGGCGGACTACGCCCGTCCCTCGGAATCATCGTTTCTACAATCCGCGCCAATAACTGCTCGAAAGTTGGTCCGCCAATGCGATCGAGAATGGCCCTGACGATTTGCTCGCAATTCTTGGCAGACATCGGACGGACTGAATCGATGAGTTCCTCAAGATTGCACTTCAGCAACCAGTCCAATTCGAGAGGCGCAGAATCCTTCACTTACTGCCCCCAACACGAACTCTCTGCGCTTGTTCAAGATGAAAGGATGCCACACGTCTGGGATCCGGAAAATACCAAGCTGTCGCTCCGAGCGGGCATATCAACACTCGCTTTTGCGTGACGTTCGTTCACAATTGAAACGGCCGTGCCGGGGACAGGTCATGGGCACCCACCTAAAGCATGTAACCAATCATGGCCGGTGAGGCTCTGCGAAAAACGGCGTTAATTTGAATCGCGATCTTAATCGCACGAAATATCAGCACCTTAGGCGATATTCGCACCCAGGCGGTGCATTTTCCGGGTTAGCTAACGGCCGCTACCCCACAATAGGCGTCGGGCAACGCGCACCAGCAGGCTTTTAAATCTACCGAGTGCAAATAAGCGACCAAATTGCGGACATGGC